>NZ_BAABHJ010000020.1:0-306815 GCF_039542035.1 Actinoallomurus liliacearum | reverse complement strand
TGCTCACCTTGTTGCCCGGCGAGGAGCACCCGCCGCCGACCGGGTTCACCGTCCAGGTGAACGTCGTGCTGCCGGTCAGGTTGGAGGTGTTCTTCGCGGTCACGGTGACCGAGGAGGTTCCGGCCGTCGTGGGCGTGCCGGAGATCAGGCCGGTCGAGGCGTTGATCGACAGCCCGGCGGGCAGGCCCGTCGCGCTGTAGGTCAGCGTCTGCCCGTTCGGGTCGCTGGCCTGGATCTGCAGGCTGGCCGCGGTGCCGACCGTGCTGGTCTGGTTGCCGGGGTTGGTCACCGACGGCGCGCCGGGCTGGCCGGGGCAGGTGCCGGGGACCGGGTCGGAACCGGTGACGCTGACCGCCGCCCAGGCGGCGTTCACGGTGTTGTACTCGGTGCAGTGCGTGCCGTACAGGTCGGCGGCGGCCTTCAGCGAGTCGGTGCGCGCTTGAGCGTAGTTCTCGCTGCTGTTGGCGTACGACGCGAGCGCCTTGTACCAGATCTTGCCGGCCTTGTCGTTGCCGATGCCGGTGACGGTGGAGCTGTTGCAGGTCGGGCTGTTGCCGTACCCGTGGTCACCGCTGCCGACGGCCAGCAGGAAGAACCAGTGGGTCAGTGGGCCGAGCGAGTAGTGCGGGTCCAGCGAACCGTTGCTGCTCGAGTAGCAGTTCGGGGAGTTGCCGTCGAGCGAGGGGTTGTACATGTACCGCAACGGCTTGTTGTCGCCGTTGATGTTGATCAGCTCGCCCATCGTGTAGTCGGGCGTGTCCTTGGCGTTGTTCGCGTAGAACTCCACCATGGTGCCGAAGATGTCGCTGGTGCCCTCGTTCATGCCGCCGGTCTCGCCGGTCTCGTCCCAGCCGGTGAGCGCGCCGCTGACGCCGTGGCTCATCTCGTGGCCGGCGACGTCGATCTCGACGAGGGGGCGGGCGTTCCCGGAGCCGTCGCCGTACGTCATCTGGGAGCCGTCCCAGAAGGCGTTGACGTAGGCGTTGCCGTAGTGCGTACGGGACGGCACGCCCGCGCCGTTGCCGAAGATGCCGTTACGGCCCTGGACGTTCTTGTAGTAGTCGAACGTCTCGGCCGCGCCGTAGTGCGCGTCGACGCCGGCCGACGCCGCGTCGCTGTTGGTGCCGTTGCCGAACGTCCCGGTCGAGTTGCTGAACGTCGTCCCGGTGCCGCTCGTCGCGTGGTTCAGGTTCGTGGTGTACCCGTTGCCGTGCGACGGGTCCTTCATCGACCACGTGCTGCCCGACTGCGTCAGGTCGATCGACACCGTGCCGCTGTAGATCGAGTTCCCAGTGCCCGCGGTCAGCGGACCGACACCACCCGGCGCCGCCTTGGCGCGCGCTTCGGCGGCGGCCTGCTGGGCCGGCGACAGGAGGGTGTCGATCTCGTCCCGCTTGGTCACGACCTTGCCCTTGGTCGCGTCCACCAGGACGTGTAGGACGCTCGGCGTACGGTCGGCGCGCACGCCGCGTACGACGGTCTCCCAGACGAGCTGGGAGGATCGGCCGGTGGCCCACACGGCCAGGTGCGGCTTGCCGACCGAGGACACCGTGCCGGCCAGCTGCCCGCGCGAGGCGCGGGCCGCGTCGGCGGCGGCGACGTGCGGCGTCGTGGACACGGCCGCGGCGGGGGTGGCCGTGTTCAGCGCGCGGTACGCACCGCCGGGCTTGAGGTGCACGATCAGGTCGCCGCCGTAGACCGGCAGACCGTGGAACGTCCGGTCGAACCGCACGTCGGCCGCGCCGTTCTTGGCGACCACGACCGTGCGCGGCGTGAAGGCGTCACCCGACTTCACGTGCCCGGCGCTCTTGTGCGCCGCGAGGGCCTTGCGGGCGTCGGCGACGACCTGCTTGCGGGTGGTGGGGGAGGGGTTCACCGTGAAGTCGCTCGGCGTGAACGCCGAACGCCCCGCCGGCTGCGGTTTGGCGGGGGCTTTGGCGGGGACCTGGGACGGGGCGGCGGTGACGGCCGGAGCCGTCAGCAGTCCGCCTGCGACGGCGAGGACGGCCGTGGCCGACACCGTCGCGATGCGTCGTTTGGACATGAGCGGAGGGTTCCTTTCGCCAAGGGGTTGGCCCGCGCATGGCGGGCAGGCGGAAGGGGCAGGGTCTCGGCCCACCGGTTTGGAGGACCTTGCGCAGAGTGTCCGGTTCCGGGGGGAAGCTGAAAAGACTCTTCAAGGAGCCGTAGGGAAATCCCTACGCCGAGCGGTCTTCCGCGCGCGGGCTCGTGACGGCCCGGGTGAGGCCGACCCGGGAACGCACCCCGAGTTTGCGGTACGACCTGGTCAGCGCCGCCTCGACCGTCTTGATGCTCACGAACAGCCGGGCAGCGATCTCCCGGTTCGTCGCGCCCTCGGCGACGAGCGCGGCCACCCGGCGTTCCATGCCGGACAGCGCCCGCAGCGGATCGCCGTCGCCGGCCGTCGCCGGAACGCCGAGGTCGAGCCGGTCGAGCTCGGCGGTCACCGCCGCGATCCACGGCGCGGCCTTGGCGTGCAGGAGCACCCGGCGCGCCCCGTGCAGGGCCTCCCGTGCCGCCTGCACGTCTCCCGCGCGCAGGTGCAGGCGGCCGAGCTCGAGCCGCGCCCGGCCCTCGTCGACCGGGTAGGGGAGTGTCGCCTGCGCCCGGACGGCCCGTGTCAGCACGGGTACGGCCCCGGCCGGGTCGCCGCGCGCGGCCAGGACGAGAGCGGCGGCCCGGTCCAGGGCGGCCAGCACGCTCGGCCGGCCGAGCCGGGCGGCCTGCCGCCTCGTCTCCTCGATCAGCTCGTCCGCCTCCGCGACCGCCCCGATCGCCGCGAGCGCCTCGGCGAGGTCGGCGTGCCAGCGCCGCAGTCCGGGCTCGGCCAGGCCCTGCGCGGCCTCCAGGACGCGCACCCGGCGCAGGGCGTCGGCGGCGCCGGCCGGGTCGCCGCGCAGCAGCCGGATGTGCCCCAGCGCGTGCAGCGTCGTCGGCAGGAACAGCAGGTCCCCGTCGTCCTCGCTGTGCCCGACGCCGCGTTCGGCGGCGGCCAGGCCACGGTCCAGCGAGCCGCCCGCCGCCTCGGCGAACGCGACCGCGCACCAGGCCGGTCCCTGGCTCAGCTCGCTGTCCTGGGCCAGCCGCAGGCACTGGTAGGCCAGGTCGAGGGCGCGGTCGCAGCGGCCGCGCGCCATCTCGACCTGCGCGGAGCCGTACAGGCACATGAACAGGCTCTCCACCGCTCCGCGCTGGCGCACCGCATAGGTCAGCGACCGCAGCTCGCCGCGCGCCTCCTCCAGCCGGTCGTGCAGGAGGTGATGCCGGTAGCGCAGGTACACGGGGCCGTTGTGGCCGAGCCGGATCGCCGGGTCATGGGGCCCGGCCAGCGCCCGCGCCATCGTGCGTTCCGCCTCCGGCGACCCGATGTGGAACTCCGCCAGGGCCTGTTTGGTCAGGGCCAGCAGCTCGGTGCTGCGGTCGCCCGCCTCCGCCGCCAGCCGCGCCGCCGTCGCCGCCTCCGTGCGGGCCTTCGGCGCGGAGCCCTTGACGAGCCAGGCCCGCCAGGCGAGGCGATAGTGCAGCGGGGCGAGCAGCGCCGGATCGTCTCGCGCGTCGGCGAGCGCGCGCGGGAACACCTCGTCGAGCTCGGCGAGGGCCTGCCCGCAGGAGTCCAGCAGCACGATCCACGCCCGCACCCGCTCGGCGGGCAGTACGGCCGCAGCCAGGACGTCCTCGGCGATGCCGCGCGCCATCGCGAACTCGCCCGCGGCGAGCGCGTCCTCGGCGGCGGTGAGCCGCAGCTCCGGCTCCGCCTCCGGCTTGGTGGTGCGCTCGGCGGCCAGGAGCCCCAGCCGCGCGGCGGCGGCGCGGGCCCCGCGCCGGCGCGCGGCGGTGGCGGCCTCGTCGAGGGTCTCGGCGACCTGGGCGTCCCGGCCCGGGGCGACGACCGCGAGGTGATGGGCCCGCTCCACCGGGTCGGTGACCACGTCGGCGAGGGCCGCGTGGGCGGTGAGACGGTCCCGCTCGGCCGACTCCGCGTACAGCACCGCCGACAGCAGCGGATGCGTGAACCGGATGACGTCCCCGGGCGCGACGATCCCGGCGTGCCGCGCCTCGGCGATGTCCGCGGCGGCCTCCGGCCGGCCCGCGGCGCGCAGCAGGGCGAGCGTCGGCCGGGCCGCCGCGCAAGCGAGGAGCAGCGTCCGCCGCGCGCCGGAGGACAGCGCCAGCAGGCGGTCCATCATCAGCGTGCGCAGCCCGTCGGGCACCGGCAGCGGCGCCGCCGGATCGAGCGGTCCGCGGTGGTCGGCGAGCGCCCGGCCCAGCTCCAGGGCGAAGAACGGGTTGCCGTCACTGGCCCGGTGCACCTTGGCCAGGACCGCGCGCGGCAGCCGCAGGTCGCCGAGCAGCCCGCCGATCTCCGCGGCGGTCATCGCGGGCACCGGCAGCGTCAGCACGGGCGACGGGCAGAGTTCCGGCGGGTCCTGCGGCTCGCCCGGGCCCGCACGCAGGCCGGCCAGGGCGCGCAGGGGCAGCCCGCCGGCGCGCCGGGCGATGAACGCCAGCAGCTCCGCGCTCGGCGCGTCCAGCCACTGCGCGTCGTCGACGACGAGGAGTACCGGCCCGGCGGCGCAGAGGGTACGGAACGCCGCCAGCACGGCGACGCGCAGGCCGAGGACGTCGCGCTCGCCGACCGGGTCGTCGCGCCGCAGCAGCGCCGCCTCCAGGACGGCCCGCTGGTGCTTCGGGAGCGTTTGGAGGAGGTCGTCGCCGGTCTCGGCGAGCAGGTCGATGAGGCCGAGGAACGGCAGGTGCCGTTCGGTGGCCGACAGCGAGCAGCGCAGCACCTGGTGGTCGGTGAACTCGGCGGCCAGGGTCGCCAGCAGGGTGGACTTGCCGATGCCGGTCGGGCCGGTCAGCACGACGCTGCCGCCCACGGCGAGGTGGGCGCGGGCACGGGCGAGGAGGGGCTCGCGGTGCACCAGGGCAGGCGGAGACGGTCCCCTGACCGGTGGCCGCGTTGCCGCCGGCCGGGCGGCCGTTCCATTGGCTGATCCGAACGGATCGGTCATCTGTGCTGGCCTCCGGGCACCGCTCCCAGCGTGAGAGCCCCGACCGGGGGCAAGCTAACAACCGCCCATACCCTCGTCAACACCTCTGGTCGGGATATCAGCCTTAAGTCTGCTGCTACGTGTTACAGCGTGCGCGATCGAGAAGCGGCTTGGGCTTCCGGGGAAACCTAACTAGAACCTGTTGCAGTTAGCTGAATCGGCCCCTAAGGTCGGGACTGTGCGGACACGGGTAACAGAACTCTTCGGCATCGAGTATCCGATCTTCGCTTTCAGCCACTGCCGCGACGTCGTCGCCGCGGTCAGCCGCGCCGGCGGGATGGGCGTCCTCGGCGCGCTCTACTTCACCCCCGAGCAACTGGAGACCGAGCTGGCGTGGATCGACGAGCACGCCGGCGGAAAGCCGTACGGCGTCGACGTCGTCATGCCCGCCCAGTACGAGGGCGCGGACCTCGGTGACGCCGGGGAGCTGCTCGCCAAGCTCCAGGGCATGATCCCCGAACGCCACCGGCGGTTCGTCAACGACCTGCTCGAACGCCACGGCGTCGACCCGCTCACCGAGGAGGGCGCCGGCCACTACCTCCTCGGCTGGACCGACGCCACCGCCCGCCCCCAGGTCGAGGTGGCGCTGAAGCACCCGATCGCCCTCCTGGCCAACGCGCTCGGCCCGCCCCCGGCGGACGTCGTCGAGCAGGCCCACCAGCACGGCGTGAAGGTCGCCGGCCTGGCCAGCAACGCCCGCCACGCCCGCAAGCAGGTCGAGGTCGGCGTCGACATCATCGTCGCCCAGGGCACCGAGGCCGGCGGTCACACCGGCGACGTGGCGACGATGGTGCTCATCCCCGAGGTCGCCGACGCCGTCGGCCCCGACACCATCGTGCTGGCCGCGGGCGGCATCGGCCGCGGCCGCCAGCTCGCCGCCGGCCTCGCGCTCGGCGCCGAGGGCGTCTGGACCGGCTCCGTCTGGCTCACCGTCGAGGAGGCCGACACCCCCGAGGCGTCCCGCGACAGGCTCCTCGCCGCGACGTCCCGCGACACCGTCCGCTCCCGCTCCTGGACCGGCAAGCCCGCGCGGATGCTCAAGACCGCCTGGACCGACGCCTGGGAGTCCCCGGAGTCGCCCGGCACCCTCCCGATGCCGATGCAGTTCATGCTCATCTCCGACGCGCTCCGGCGGATCAACCGCGCCGGCGCGGGCGAGCTGACGACCTTCCCGGTCGGCCAGATCGTCGGCTCGATGAACCAGGTCAAGACCGCCGCCCAGGTCATCTACGACCTCGTCGAGGAGTACGTCGAGACGATGGAGCGCCTGAACACCCTCACCGACTCCTGAGCTCAGGCCGGCTGGACGGCGTCGATCTCGGCGAGGATCGCGCGCTTGCGGTCCTCGGCCAGGAACGAGGCGCGGACGCCGTTGCGGGCCAGGTCGGCGAGCTCCGCGCGGCCGAGGCCCAGGTCCCGTGCCGCCACGCGGTACTCGTTGGTCAGCGTCGTGTTGAACATCGGCGGGTCGTCGCTGTTCAGCGTCACGTACAGGCCCTCGGCCAGCATCCGGGGGAGCGGGTGCGCGGCGATGTCCGGCACCTGCTTGGTGCAGACGTTCGAGGTCGGGCACACCTCCAGCGGCAGTTGCGTCTCCCGCAGGTACGCCACCAGCTCCGGGTCGTCGAGGCAGTTGAGCCCGTGCCCGATCCGCTCGGCCTTCAGCTCCCGGATGGCCTCCCAGATCGTCTCCGGGCCGCTCATCTCCCCGGCGTGCGGCACGCTGTGCAGCCCCGCGGCGACCGCCGCGCGGAACGCGTCCCGGATCGACTGCTGGTGCGAGAGCCGGTCCTGCTCGACGCCGCCGATGCCGAAGCCGACGAGCTTCTCCGGCGGGTGGTTCAGCGCGTGGTCGAGGGTCTTGCGGTCCGCGTCCTCCCCGAACTCGCCGGGGATGTCGAAGACGTAGGCGACCTCGATCCGGTCCGCGACCTCCCGGGCGGCGAGGTCCAGCGCCTCGGTCACGGCGGGCATCGTCATGCCGACCGACACGTGGGAGTACGGCGTCACGGTCAGCTCGACGTAGCGGACGTTCTGTGCGGCCAGGTCCCGGGCCACGCCGGTGACCAGCGTTGCGACGTCCTCGGGCTCCCGGATCAGGCCGTTGACCGCGAAGTAGACCTCGGCGAAGTGCGGGAAGTCGCGGAACTCGAAGAACTCCCGCAGGGCCGCCTCGTTCGTCGGCACGTCGTGGCCGGTGTGCCGCCGGGCCAGCTCCAGCACGGTGGGCACGGACGCCGAACCGACCAGATGAACGTGAAGTTCCACCTTGGGCAGCGCGTCGATGAAGTCATCGGTAACGGTCATGGCCGGGAAGCTAACAGCGCCATGTCCCTGCAAGCCAGAGATTTCCGCCGAACCTGACGCGGATTGGTCAAGTTCCGCCGAATTCGGGTTCGGTCAAGAGACGGCCTCGAGGAAGGCCGAGATCTCCTTCGCGACGACGTCGGGCATCTCAGGAGCGCACAAGTGACCGAGCCCCTCAGCCGACGACTGGTGCCGATACCCGCGGTGCTGACCACGAGAGCGGAACATTCCTCCAAGACGGCCGGCTGTGCGGTCGCGATGCTGGCGGTCATGTTCGATCATGAAGGAGAACGCTCATGTGGTTGAAGCGTTGTGCCGCTCTGACCATCGCCGCGCTGATCGGAGTCGCCACCTCATCGCCGGCGCGCGCGATGGGTGGGCCGTCCCGCGATTCCTGGTTGCGGGCAGAGATCCAGAATCTCGTCAATGCCGACGGAGTGCCCGGCGTGGTCGCGGTCACGAACCACGACGGACGGCCGGTACGGCGGATGTCCGTCGGCCTCGCGGACATCCCCGGGGACCGGGCGATGCGACCCAACGACCGGTTCAGGATCGCTTCCGTGACCAAGACCTTCGTGGCCACGGTGGCGTTGCAGCTGGTCACGGAGCATCGGCTCTCGCTGGACCAGCCGATCGCGGGGCTCCTGCCCGAACCGGTCCCGCACGCCGACCAGATCACCGTGCGGGAACTGCTCGACCACACCAGCGGACTCTTCGACTATTCGAATGATCCTCGCTTCCACCCCGGTGCCACCTACACTCCCGCGCAGCTCATCGCCTTGGGCGTGGAGCATTCGCCGTACTTCCCGCCTGGGACCGGCTTCTACTACTCGAGCACCAACTACATCGTCCTCGGCGAGATCGTTCATCAGGTCACCGGTCACGCGATCCAGGACGAAGTGCGGACACGTCTGATCCAGCCCCTCCACCTGAGCAGTACGACCTTCCCCACCGCGACCACGGTCGCACCCCGGCAGGCACGCGGCTACGTTTTCGCCGCTCCTCTGCCGCCTCGTTCCGGTCCCGCACTCGACGCGACCACCCGGACGAGCGCCGGCGCGGCCGGGGCGGCGGCGGCGATGGTGTCGACCGGCGACGACGTCGACCGGTTCCTTGGAGCGCTGCTCGGCGGGCGACTCTTCTCGCAGCACCTGCTCATAGAGATGAAGCGGCCCACCGCAGGCGCCGATGCGTTCTTCGCCGCTGCCGGGATGCCCGGCATCGGCTACGGCCTCGGCCTGACGATCGCCTCGACCCCGTGTGGAACGGCCTACGGCTCTCTGGGAGACATCGACGGGTACACCTCCAGCGTGATGCAACTCGGCCATCGCCGGGTCGCGCTGCTCATCAACACCAACTCTCTGCAGCCCTCGCTGCGCCACCAGACGCTCTCCATCGCCGAGCAGGAGCTCTGCCGCGCCCGCTAGCGCCACGCCGGCGTCGTCGCGCCGGGGTCCGGGCACGCGCCCGGACCCCGGCGGTCGGCCGTCACCAGCGCAGGAGCCAGGCGAGGACGCGGCCGGCGACGAGGTAGACGCCCGCGGCGAACAACCAGTTCTCCGTGAGCTGCTTGCGCGCGTCGGCGTTGCGGAAGACGTCGTCGAACGGGGTCGCCAGCCAGGTGCCGGCGCGCAGCACGGCGTGCACCACGCCGTTGCCCGGATTGGCGCCGCTCCAGGTCAGGGCGATGCCGAACAGCAGAACGAGAGTGACGGTCCAGGCGACCAGCCACACGAACGCGCTGAGCCCGTCGTGCCGCTGGAACCGCCGGACGCGCGTGGTGTTCCAGCGCCGGGTCCGGGCATCGCTCACCGCCGGACGCGAAGTCGTGGTCTCCTCGACCCGTCCGCGCCGACGCCGCCATATCTGCGTGGCCATCTGTTCCTCCTCAGAGGCCGTGTTTTGACGGGTTTGTCCCTCAAAGAAAAGCCACTAAACGGTCACTTTCTGTAATCGCCTGCGATGGCCGACGCGACCTGGCATGTTGAGCAGCGGAATCGAAAGTCCGTTCGCCTTCGACCTGCGGAAGGAGAGGGACGCCTCACGCGGAGGAGGGCGCCTTGTCCTGGTGCGCTTTCGTCGACGAGTCCGAGTCCAACCGCAAACTCGACCCCGACGTCTACATCCTCGCCGCGTCCGTGCTTCCCGTCGGCTCCTGTGACGTGGTGCTTCGGCGGCGTAAGTGCATGGAGCGGCTGCTGTTCGAGTTGCCCGCGATGGGGGTGTACGAGGTAATGATGGAAGCCAGGGAGGCTAAACAGAATCGCCACGATATGGCGCTCGCTAGAGCGATGCGTGCCCGCAAAGAAGTCCCCTCGGGCTTCCGGGTCGACCATGCCTTCGGCTCGGGTGAGCCTCTTCTCTGGCTGCCGGATATCGTCGCCGGCTCAATCGTGGCGGCGCGGTGCGGCGACCCCTGTCACCTTGCCCCGCTCATGCCGCTCGTCACCATCTGCATGATTAAGGCATAGAAAGACGCAAGCCCGGGACCCCGTCGTCCGGCGGGAACTTCCCGGGCCCACTTCCTACCGCTTCGCAAAGCGGCGGCCTTATCGCTCAGTGTGCCTTGTTCGCTGCGAAGCGTCAACAGCGTTCAGGGCGAGTCGCCGTCAGGACTTCGAGGCCTGGACCGGGACGTTCGGCACGGCGGGGAAGCCGGGGACCCGAACGGTGACGGTCCGCACGCCCGCGGGGAGCCGGAACATGTTCCAGCCGGCGAGGCTGCCCTGGGCGTGTACGACGTAATCGCCCTGGCGGAGCGAGTATCCCGGGAAGACCGCCTGCTGCCTGGTGTCCGTGACGTTCCTGTACTCGTCCTGGCCGACGCCCACGACGATGCGACCCGGCCCGGCGTTGCGGAAGACGTCCGCCAGGTCGGTGGCGAACCCGGCCGGTATCGGGTGCTTGTTGACGTTGTGCAGCGTCCACGTGAGCACCGCGAAACCGTCCGGCTCGCGGATGAGGCCGGTGACGCCGAAGGTCATCGACTTCGGCCACGGCAGCAACGGGATGGGTCCCTTGCCGGCGTGCACCGAGGCGACCGCCGGAGCGTCGGGCTGCCCGGCCGGGTCCGCGCTCGCGCCGGGCAGCGGCCGCTTGTCCTGCGACGCCTGCGCCAGGGCGGCGAACGTGATGACGACCCGCCGGTTCAGGGCGCGCCCCGCGGGCTTGCCGTTGTCCGCGATCGGATCGGCCGACCCGTGTCCGGCGGCCGAGTACTGGATCCCCTGCCGTTTCACCAGTGTGCGCAGTGCCGCCCGGACGTTCTCGGCGCGCTTCTTGGAGAGCGGGAGGTTCACCGCGTCGGTGCCGGTGTTGTCGGCGTACCCGTCGACCGCGACGGTGTTGCCCGGTGACTTCTCGATCTTCGTGCTCACCTGCTTGAGCAGGGCCTGCGCCTTCCCGGTCAGCTTCGCGCTGTTCGTCGCGAAGAGCACGTCGGAGGAGAGCCGGACGCTGGTCTTGCCGCCGCCCGTCGCGTCGGTCTCGTCGCCGTGCCGGACCGTGGTGACGAGCGGGTAGCTCTCCGGCGTGGCCGTGGGCGTCGTCACCGGGTTCAGCGGCGTGCCGCCCTGCCGCTGGTGCAGGACGTACGGGGCGTGCGCCGTGATGGGGACGTCCAGGAAGGGCGGCGTGTTCGGGAACACCACGATCATCTTCCCCGCGCCACCCGCCGGCGCCGGGAAGACGGCGTCCAGATCGACCTGCTGCCCGGCCTTGACGTCGTTCAGCTCCGTGCACAGGCAGGCGCCGGCCCGCGTGCGGAGCACCGGGTACTCGGTGGCGTGGCCGGGGTCCAGGAGAAGAGCGGCGCTCGGCGCGTGGTCCCCGGAGTGCGCCGGAGCGGCCCACGCGGTCGGCGCGACCGCCGATCCCGGCCCCGCGGTGACGCGGAACCGGGCGACGACGCGGGCCGGCGCCACCTGGTCGAGTCCCAGGAGGTCGACCTTGAACGACTTGCCGGGCCAGGACATGTAGTGCGTGCGCAGCGGGGCGCCGTCGACCGCCACCACCCCCTGGGCGGACGGCTTCGCCGTGGGCGACGTCGCCGCGTCCCCGCCGGTCTCGTCATTGCAGCCGGCCGCCACGACGGCCACGGCCACCGCCGTGACGACCGTTCCCAGGCCGCGGTTGAACCCGCCCATCGCCACCCCATCCGTGGTGATCACGTCAAATCAGTCGCAGGATGGGACGGGAGGACGCCTTGTACGGTTCCGTCCTGATCGCCGGACGCGGCGTCGGCTACCCGGTCGTTCCCGGCCGGCGGGCCGGAGAGCGCGTCACTCGCCCGTGAAGACGGCCGGGCGCTTCTCCTTGAACGCGCGGGCGCCCTCCTTGGCGTCGGCCGAGCCGATGACCGGCCAGCCGAGCTCGTCGGAGATCCGCAACGCGTCGGCCTCGGGCAGCCCCTCGGTCCGGCGGTAGGTCTCCAGGATCGCCTGGACGGCCAGCGGACCGCAGGAGGCGATGTCGTCGGCGATCTCGCGGGCGGTCTTGAGCGCCTGGCCGTCCGGGACGATCCGGTTGATCAGGCCCATCCGCAGCGCCTCGCCCGGGGTGACGGACCGTCCGGTGAGCAGGATGTCCATCGCGAGGGCGTACGGGATCTGGCGGGGGAGCCGGATCGCGCAGCCGCCCATGGGGAACAGCCCGCGCTTCGCCTCGTACAGCCCGAGCGTGGCCCCCTCCGCGACGACGCGGATGTCGGTGCCGACCAGCAGCTCGGTGCCGCCGGCCACGGCGTACCCCTCGATCGCGCTGATCAGCGGCTTCTTCGGCCGGCAGTCGCGCAGGAGGCCCTTCCAGTGGAAGTTCTCGATCTCGGACGCACGCCGCCGTACCCGCTCGTCCTCCGACGGCCGGCCCATGGCCTTCAGGTCGGCGCCGGCGCAGAACTGCCCGGCGGCCCCCGTGAGGATGCCGACCCGGACATCCGGGGTATCGGAGATGTAGGCCCACGCGTCGGCCATGCCGATGAGCATGTCGGTGCTGAGGGCGTTGCGGGCCTCCGGTCGGTTCATGGTCACGATGACGACGTGGCCGTCGCGCTCGACCGTGCAGTGCGGGGTGCTGATGGGCAGTCGTTCCGCCATTGCCGTCCTCCCTGCTCGCGGCCGCGCATGAGGTCACGCGACGCTGAAACAAGAACGGATTCTAGTGACGCTCGTCGCATCTCAACAGGGCTTGCCGCACAAAACGAGAACGTGATCTACTGCGAGCGGAACCTCCGTACGACCGGTGCCGAGACGTACAGGGAGTAGTCCATGGGCTCGTTGGGCTTTTGGCGGCTAGCGGCGAAGGACCCGGACTGGGTCGCGGCCGTGGATCCGGACGGGACGGAGTACCGCGCTGCGGACCTGCTCGCCCGGTGTGACCAGGTGGTCCACGGGCTGCGCGACCTCGGGTTGAAACCGGGCGACGGCGTCTGCGGGCTGGTGCCCAACGGCGTCGAGGGCCTCATCCTCTACCTCGCCGCCCTGCAGGCCGGCTGGTACTACACGCCGATCAACTGGCACCTGACCGGTCCGGAGATCGGCTACATCGTCGCGGACAGCGAGGCCAAGGCCTTCTTCGTGCACGAGCGGTACGCGGCCGAGGGCGCCCGGGGGGCGGAGGAGGCGGGGCTCGACCCGCGGCGGCGCTTCGCGTTCGGCGACGTGCCGGGCTTCCGGGACTTCGGCGAGCTGGTCGCCGGACAGCCGGACACGCTCCCGGAGGACCGCACGAACGGCGCGACGATGCACTACACGTCGGGGACCACGGGGCGGCCCAAGGGGGTCCGGCGCGCGCTGGCCGGGATCGACCCGGACGACAGCGCGGAGCTGATGACCTTCCTGCTGACGTTCTTCGGCTTCACACCGGGCCCGCCGAACGCGCACCTGGTCACCTCGCCGAACTACCACACGGCCGTCACCCAGTTCGGCGGGTCGGCGCTGCACATGGGGCACACGCTCGTCTACATGGACCGGTGGGACGCCGAGGATGCGCTGCGCCTCATCGAGCGGTACCGGATCACGAACACGCACATGGTGCCGACCCACTTCAAGCGCCTGCTGTCGCTGCCGGAGGAGGTGCGCAAGCGGTACGACGTCTCGTCGATGCGATGGGCGATCCACGCCGCCGCGCCCTGCCCGGTGCCGCTCAAGCAGGCGATGCTCGACTGGTGGGGCGACTGCATCTGGGAGTACTACGCGGCGACCGAGGGCGGCGGCACGATCGCGAGCCCGCAGGACTGGCGGGAGCACCCCGGGACCGTCGGCAAGGCCTGGCCGATCAGTGAGCTGCTGATCGTCGACGACGACGGCAACGAGGTCCCGCCCGGCACGCCCGGAACCATCTACATGAAGATGATGAGCGCCTCGTTCGAGTACAAGGGCGATCCCGCGAAGACGCAGGCGAACCGGCTCAAGGACTTCTTCACCGTCGGCGACATCGGCTACCTCACCGAGGACGGCCACCTGTTCCTGTCCGACCGCAAGGCCGACATGATCATCTCCGGCGGGGCGAACATCTACCCGGCCGAGATCGAGAACGAGATCGTCATCCATCCCAAGGTCGCCGACGTCGCCGTCTTCGGCATCCCGGACGACGAGTGGGGCGAGCAGATCAAGGCCGTGATCGAGCCCGCCGAGGGCGTCGCGCCGGGGCCGGAACTGGCCGAAGAGATCCTCGCCTCCCTGGACGGCCGGCTGGCCCGGATGAAGTGGCCGCGGTCGTTCGACTTCATCGAACGGATGCCGCGCGAGCCCAACGGAAAACTCCTCAAACGCAAGCTGCGGGACCCGTACTGGAAGGACCGCCAGAATGCCATCTGAGCCCCCGGAACCGCTGGTCGCCGACCACGCCCTGGAGTTCCCCGGCGGCTACACCCGGTCGGTCGGCCCGGTGATCGGCCGGTTCCTCACCGAACTGCGCGACGGCCGCCTCGTCGGGGTCCGTACGGCCTCCGGCGGGGTGCTGTTCCCGCCGGCCGAGTACGACGCGGACGGCGAGGCGGTCACGGACGAGTACGTCGAGGTCGGGCCCGGCGGCACGGTGACGTCCTGGTCGTGGGTGTCGCGGCCGCGCGCGGTCCACCCCCTGGACCGGCCGTTCGCCTGGGCGCTGATCCGGCCCGACGGCGCCGACACCGCCCTCCTGCACGCCCTCGACATGGGGACGTTCGAACCGGGCGCCGACCCGCCGAAGTCCCTGCGCACCGGCATGCGCGTACGGCCGAGGTTCCGGGCGGAGCGGACCGGGTCGATCCGGGACATCGAGTGCTTCCGGCCCGACGTCACGATGATCACGGCGCCGAGCCGGGCGGAGTACCGCCTGAACGCGGGCCGGGCGCTGACCAGGTTCCTCGACGGGGTGTCGGAGGGCCGCCTCCTCGGCCACCGCTGCGACGTCTGCGGCAAGGTCTACGTGCCGATGCGCGGGCTGTGCCCGGTCGACGGCGTGCCCACGACCGAAGAGGTGGAGGTGGCCGGCACCGGCACGGTCACGACGTTCGCGGTGAACAACATCCCGGACCCGCGCGCCCCGCAGGTGCCGTTCGTCTCGGCGTACATCCTGCTCGACGGCTCCGACATCTCCCTGCTCGCGCTGGTCGCCGGCATCCCGGCCGACCGGGTGCGGATGGGCATGCGGGTCAAGGCGGCCTGGAAGCCGCGCGAGGAGTGGGGCCGGACCATGGAGAACATCAAGTGGTTCGAACCCACCGGCGAGCCCGACGTCCCCTTCGACGACATCAAGGAGTACCTGTGACGAGGGGCGTCGCGGTCGTCGCGTTCGCGCAGACGAAGCACACGGGCGAGGACGCCGGGCTGACCGAGGTCGAGCTGCTCGCACCCGTCATCACCGAGATCAAGCAGGCCACCGGGCTGAACCGCTTCGGGTTCACGTGCTCCGGCTCGCTGGACTACCTCGCCGGGGCGCCGTTCTCGTTCGTGTCCGCGCTGGACACGGTCGGGGCCTGGCCGCCGATCTCGGAGAGCCACGTCGAGATGGACGGCGCGTGGGCGCTGTACGAGGCGTGGGTCCGCCTGCAGCACGGCGACGTCGACACCGCGCTGGTGTACGGCTTCGGCAAGTCCTCCCAGGGATCGCTGCGGGAGATCATGACGTTGCAGCTCGACCCGTACTACCTGGCGCCGCTCGGCCCCGACCAGGTGTCGCTCGCCGCACTGCAGGCCCGCGCGTTCCTGGACGCCGGGCACAAGGAGGACGACCTGCGCGCCGTGGCCGCCCGGTCCCGCGAGGCCGGGCGCGCCAACCCGTACGCCCTCGACCTGCCCGACCCGGCGGACGAGGGCTACGAGGTCGCGCCGCTGCGGCCGCACGACTGCGCGCCGATCACCGACGGTGCGGCGGCGGTCGTGCTGGCCGCCGGCGACCGCGCCCGGGAGCTGATCGAGCGCCCGGCCTGGATCCGCGGCATCGACCACCGGATCGAGGCGCACTCCCTCGGCGTCCGCGACCTGAGCCGCTCGGAGTCGGCCGCGCTGGCCGCCGCGAAGGCGGGCGCGCGCGACGTCGAGGTGGCCGAGCTGCACGCGCAGTTCAGCCACGAGGAGCCGATCCTCCGGGAGGCGATCGGCCTGGCCGACGACGTGCGCGTCAACCCGTCCGGCGGACCGCTGGCCGCGAACCCCGTCATGGCCACCGGCCTCATCCGCGTCGGCGAGGCCGCGTCGTGGATCCACCGCGGCGATGCCCGCCGCACGCTCGGGCACGCGGCGTCCGGGCCGTGCCTGCAGCACAACCTCGTCTGCGTCCTGGAGGCATGAGGATGGGAAACGCCTGCGCGGTGATCGGGGTCGGCCAGACCAAGTACCGCACCAAGCGCACCGACGTGTCCATCGCCGGGCTCGTACGAGAGGCGGCGCTGCGCGCCCTCGAGGACGCCGGGCTGACGTGGAAGGACATCGACGCGGTCGTCATCGGCAAGGCGCCCGACCTGTTCGAGGGCGTCATGATGCCGGAGGCGTACCTCGCGGACGCGCTCGGCGCGCGCGGCAAGCCGATGATCCGCGTGCACACCGCCGGGTCGGTCGGCGGGTCCACCGCCCTCGTCGCGGCGAGCCTCGTGCAGGCCGGCGTGCACGACCGCGTGCTCGTCGTCGCCTGGGAGAAGCAGTCCGAGTCGAACGCGACCTGGGCGCTGTCCACGCACCCGCCGCTGTCGCCGACGATCGTCGTGGGGGCGGGCGGCTACTTCGCCCCGCACATCCGCGCGTACATGCGGCGGACCGGCGCGCCCGACCACATCGGCACGCTCGTCGCGGTCAAGGACCGGCAGAACGCCCTGAAGAACCCCTACGCCCACCTGCGCATCCCCGGCATCTCCCGCGAGATGGTCGAGTCGACGCCGATGCTGTGGGAGCCGATCCGCTACCTCGAGACCTGCCCGTCCAGCGACGGCGCGGCCGCGATGGTGCTCGCCTCCGAGGACGCCGCCCGGCGGGCCCCGAACCCGCCCGCCTGGGTGCACGGCACCGCCATGCGCTCAGAACCGATCTTCTTCGCGGGCCGGGACACCGTGAGCCCGCAGGCGGGCAAGGACTGCGCCGCCGACGTGTACCGGCAGGCGGGCATCACGGACCCGCGCCGCGAACTGGACTGCGCCGAGGTGTACGTCCCGTTCTCCTGGTACGAGCCGATGTGGCTGGAGAACCTCGGCTTCTGTGGCGACGGCGAGGGCTGGAAGCTCACCGAGAGCGGCGCGACCGCCCTCGACGGCGACATCCCCTGGAACGCCTCGGGCGGCGTGCTGTCGTCCAACCCGATCGGCGCGTCCGGTCTCATCCGCTTCGCCGAGGCGGCCTTGCAGGTACGCGGGCTGGCCGGCGAGCACCAGGTCGAGGGCGCGCGCAAGGCCCTCGGACACGCGTACGGCGGCGGCGCGCAGTTCTACGCGATGTGGGTCGTCGGCTCCGACCGACCCTGACACCCGGACCGGCCCTACGGAGGCCCGCGATGGAGTTCAACCACGCCGACCTGTTCGAAGGACTCGCGGACGCGATCGGCGAGCGCACCGCCGTCGTCGTCTTCGACGCGGCCGGTGGCACGGAGCGCCGGACGTACGCCGAGCTGGACGACGAGGCGGACCGGCTGGCGCGTCACCTGCGCGCGGCGGGCGTCGAGCCCGGCGGGCACGTCGGGATCCAGCTGTACAACGGCGTGGAGTACGTGGCGGCGCTGCTCGCCGCGCTCAAGGTCCGCGCCGTGCCGGTCAACGTCAACTACCGGTACGTCGAGGCGGAGCTGGAGTACCTCTACTCCGACGCCGACCTGGTGGCGCTGGTGTACGACGCGGAGTTCGAGGACCGGGTCGAGGCGGTGGCGTCCCGGGTGCCGTCGCTGCGGCACCGGATCGTCGTCGGCGGGGAGTCCCCGCACGCCGTGTCCTACCGCGACGCCCTGGCGGAGTCGCCGGCCGCGCGGGACCTCCCGGAGCGGTCCGGCCAGGACGTCTACATCATCTACACGGGCGGCACGACCGGCATGCCCAAGGGCGTGATGTGGCGGTGCGAGGACCTGTTCATGGCGTTCGGCGGCGGCAACCCGTACGGCGAGCCGCGGAAGACTCCCGATGAGGTGATCGAGGCCGCCAAGGGCTCCGGGCCGCTCGTGATGATGGCGGCCGCGCCGCTCATGCACGGCGCCGCGCAGATGGCCACGTTCATCGGCTGGTGGATGGGCGCGACGATCGTCTACACGCGCCGCTTCGACGCCGTGGAAGTGCTGCAGGCGATTGAGGCCGAGAAGGTCTTCACGATCAACATCACCGGCGACGCGATGGCCCGGCCGCTCGCCGACGCCATCGCGGCCGGATCGCATGACCTGAGCTCCTTCGGCGTGCTCAGCTCCACCGGGGCGATCCTGTCGGGCGCCGTACGGGACCGGCTGCAGGAGCTCCTGCCGAACGTGATGATCCTCGACAACTTCGGATCCTCGGAGTCGGGCTACACCGCGTCCGGCGTCGAGGGGTCCTCCCCGGAGTCGGGCATGCGCTACCGGCCGAACAACCCGCGGCTGCGGGTGCTGGACGACGCGCTGAAGGAGGTCGAGCCGGGCTCTGGCGTGATCGGGCAGGTCGCCAAGAGCGGCCACATCGCCTTCGGCTACTACAACGACCCCGCGAAGACGGCGAAGACGTTCGTCGAGGTCGACGGGGTGCGCTGGCTGCTCACCGGGGACATCGCGACGGTCGAGGCGGACGGCACGATCGCGATCTTCGGCCGGGGCTCGCAGTGCATCAACACCGGCGGGGAGAAGGTCTACCCCGAGGAGATCGAGGCGGTCCTCAAACGCCACCCCGCGGTCTTCGACGCGCTGGTCACCGGCATCCCCGACGAGCGGTTCGGCAGCCGCGTCGCCGCCGTCGTCCAGCCGTACGGCGAGCCGCCGGCCGTGGCCGACCTCGACGCCCACTGCCGCGGCGTCCTGTCCGGCTACAAGGTCCCCCGGACGTACGCCTTCGTCCCGGAGATGCAGCGCTCCCCGGCCGGCAAGGCCGACTACCGCTGGGCCAAACAGATCGCCGAGCGCGCCGCCAGACCATGAGATCGGTCGCGTCGACACTCGGAACTTCCCTGGCCACGGATAGAATGAGCGAGGAAAGCTCTAAATGAGAGCGTCCTGAGCCGGCCGGAAGTGAGGTTCGATGGCGTCGTCCGAGCGTGCGGAGCTCATAGCGGAGCTGAGCCATCAGGCCCGGGTGAGCACCGTGTGGACGGTGCTGCTGCACAACGCCATCGCCAGCCGGTCGGGCATCAACGTCACCGACATGCAGTGCATCAACCTGCTGCAACTGCGCGGTCCGATGACGCCGGGACAGCTCGCGGACGCCATGTTCCTCACCACCGGCGGGGCCATCACCGCCGTGATCGACCGGCTGGAGCGGGCCGGGATGGTGCGGCGCCGCCGGGACGACCAGGACCGGCGGCGGGTCATCGTCGAGGCGCTGCAGGACGGTCCGATCACCGAGCTCGGCCGGCGGTTCCTGCCCGTGGCCGAGATGTACGAGAAGGCGATGGCCGACTACACCGACGAGGAGCTGCGGGTCCTGATCCGCTACCTCACCCGCAACAACACCGAGATCTCGCCCGGCGTCATCGAGCGGGTGAAGGGGCTGGACTGAGCAGGTCCGCGCCGGCCGTACCGGCGGGCGCGGTGGTCTCGCGGAGTGCGTCGAGGAGGGCGGCGGTGGCCGGGGGCTCGGGTGGCTCGCCGTACGTGGCGGCGAGGACGTACCGGGTCGAGCCGGGCAGCGCGACGGTGCACACGTCCGGGTTGCGGGCCGCCCGCAGCGTCAGCGCCGGCAGCGCCGTCACCCCGAGACCGGCCGCGACGAGCGCCTGGACGGCCACGAAGTCGTCGGTGGTGAACGAGATGCGAGGACTGAACCCCGCCCGTTCGCACATCTCGAGCAGGTGCAGGCGGCAGCGGTCGCAGCCGGCGATCCACTCGGCGTCGGCGTACGCCGCCAGGTCCGGCTCGGCCGCCTCGGCCGTCACCAGGTGGCTCGGCTCGTCCAGCAGCCGCCACGTGCGGACGTCGTCCTCCTCGGCGCCGGGGTCGTACCGGAAGATCACCGCCACGTCGACGTAGCCGGCGCGGAGCATGCGGACGGCCTCGGGCGGCTCGGCCTCGGTGAGGCTCACCCGGAGGCCGGGATGGCGCTCGGCCAGCAGCGACGCGGCCCGGGGGACGAACGTGCCGAGCGCCGAGGGGAACGCGGCCAGGCGTACCCGGCCCTGGTCGAGCCCGACGTGGGCGGACAGTTCGGCCTCGGCCGCGTCGAGCCTGCCGAGGATCTCCGCGCCCCGCTCGGCGAGCGTCCGGCCCGCGTCGGTGAGGCGGATGCCGCGGCCGACGCGCTGCACGAGCTTGGCGCCGGTCTCGGCCTCCAGACGCGCGAGGTGGTGGCTGACCGAGGGTTGGGAGTAGTGCAGCTCCTTCGCGGCGGCCGTGACCGAGCCCGTACGGGCCACCGCGACCAGCACCCGGAGCCGGGAAACGTCCAGCATGCGGCCAATATATCGACCCTGTCTATGGGAGCGGCCGGGCATTGGCATTGGACCGATGAGTGCGTCCTCCGGCAGCCTGGACAGGAGGAGGTGGCCGATATGACCGTCGTTCTGGAGACCGTGCGCCCTGGCCTGGAGGATCTGGTGGCGGGGGTGCGCGCCGCCGTGGGCCGCCACGCCGACTGGCGGGAGACGGCGCGGCTGGTCGCGGACGCGCTGCGGCACCACATGCCCACGCCGGACATGCTGACCGCCGAGGAGCGGCTGGGCGACCCCGACCGGTACGTCAGCCACACGCTGTACGTCGAGCCCGGCGGCACCTTCTCCCTGGTCGGGCTCGTGTGGCGGCCCGGGCAGGTGACGCCGATCCACGACCACGTCACCTGGTGCGTCTTCGGCGTGCTGCAGGGCGTGGAGCACGAGGAGCTCTACGTGCAGCGGGACGACCACCTGGTCCGCGTGGGGGACAACGACAACCACGTCGGCGAGGTCAGCGGCTTCGCGCCGCCCGGCGACATCCACCGCGTGCGGAACTCCGGCGACGGCATCGCGATCTCCCTGCACATCTACGGCACGGACATCTCCCGCGTCGAGTCCAGCGTGCGGCGCTGTTACGACCTGCCCGTACTGGACTAGGGGAGCCGTACGACGTCGGTCCGCTCGGTGAACTCGTGCAGGACGTCCCGCAGAGGGGCCACGCCGAGCCCCGGCCCGGACGGCACGCTCATCAGCCCGTCCGCCAGCCGGAACGGCTCGGTGATGTCGCGCGTGTAGTACCGGTCGGACGCCGAGACGTCACCCGGCAGCGTGCAGCCGGGCAGGGCCGCGAACGCCAGGTTGGCGGCCCGGCCCAGCCCGGTCTCCAGCATCCCGCCGCACCAGACCGGAACGCCGTGGGCCGCGCACAGGTCGTGGATCCGCCGGGCCTCCAGGTAGCCGCCGACGCGGCCCGCCTTCACGTTGACGATCGAACACGCGCCCAGGGTGATGGCGTCGGCGGCGGCCCGCGCCGAGACGATGGACTCGTCGAGGCAGATCGGGGTGGTCAGCGCCCGGGCGAGCCGCGCGTGCCCGAGCAGGTCGTCCTCGGGCAGCGGCTGCTCGATCAGCAGCAGCTCGAAGGGGTCCAGCGCCGCGAGGTGCCGCAGGTCCGCCCGGCGGTACGCGGCGTTGGCGTCCACCTGCAGGAGGATGTCGCCGAACCGCTCGCGCACCGCGCGCACCGGCTCCAGGTCCCACTCCGGCTCGATCTTCAGCTTGATCCGCGCGTATCCCTGTTCGAGGTAGGCGGCCACGGCGTCGAGCAGCTCGGGGATCGAGTCCATGATCCCGACGGAGACCCCGGCCGGCACCCGTGTCCGCGTCGCCCCCAGGTACGCCGCGTACGACATCCCCGACAGGCGCAGCTCGGCGTCCAGCACCGCCATCTCGACGGCGGCCTTCGCCATCGGGTGGCCCCGGACCGGTTCGAACGCCGCGCCGAGGCCGCGGGCGGTGACGTCCGCGGGCAGCCGGGGCAGCAGGAAGTCGCGGATGACCTGCTCGTCGCCGTTCACGTACTCGGCGGAGTACAGCGGGTCCGCGGCGGCGACGCACTCACCCCAGCCCTCGACCTCGTCGCCGAACACCCGGACGAGCAGGACCTCCCGGTCGATGTCCGTTCCGAAGGACGTGCGGAACGGCGTCACGAGGGGCATCCGGATCCGCCGCAGCTCCACTCCGGCGAGCTTCATCTCGGGCGCTCCAGGAGGTAATAACCGGCGCGGGTGAAACCGGTCACACGGTACCCCTCCGCCAGCGCGCCGCCGAGCGCCGCCCGCTGGGCCCGCCGCCACTCCCAGGCCGCGTCCGGATCGCCGGCCCGCAGGGCGGTGACGTCGGCCGGCGTTCCGACCGCGAGGGTCGCGGCGCCCGCCGCGTCGCGTGTCTCGGGACGGTCCGCCGCGTCCGCGCGCAGCACGACCGGCGTGTCCGCCCCGGGCTCCGGCCGCGTCGCCGCCGCGCCCGCGAGGGCCGCGGCCACGTCCGGACTCTCGAGCGGCCAGGTCAGGAGGAGACGGTCGCTGGGGTCGCCCATGTTCAGCTCGTCGGGCATGTCGCCGTAGAAGTCCTCGAGGTACTCGGTCGCGCGCGCCGCCAGCTTGACCAGGTTGAAGTACGCGTTGCGCCGGGTCAGCGGGTCGAAGGTCCAGCCGATCGTCGTGATGCCCCGGGCCAGCGCCCACGCGCGCTGGTGCACCTTGATCGCGTGCCCGACGCCCCGGCCCGGCACGGCGACGCCGGTGATGTGGGAGTGCAGGCCGCCGTCGGCCGTCGGGAAGGCCGCGCACGCCCCGACCATCGTGTTCCCGTCGAACGCCCCGGCGACGTAACCGCCGATGTGACGCGTCACCTGGAGCATCTCGTACGGCATCGGGTCGGTCGGCCGCCAGACCTCGGCGAGCAGCGCGGATGCGGCGAAGAGCTCCTTCGAGGTCGTCAGCTCGCGTACGTCCATACCTCGATCGTGGCCCCGGATCGGCCGCTCGCGCGCACCGGGGTTCACGGAAGGAACGGGAAGGGATTTCCGGTCTTGGACGGGGAGGGGCTGCCGCTGCCCGTGGACGGGGACGGGCTGCCGGTCCTGGTGTTCTTGGACTTGCGGCCGGTCGTGCCGGTGCCGCCGGTGGACTTCTTGCTGGTCCCCGGCGTCGGGGTCGCCGTTCCCTGCGTCGGGGTCTGCTGCGCCGTGGTGTCGTTCTGGGTGCTGGGCGGGGCGATCGAGAGGGGGAGCGGGATGAGGTTCTGGATGTAGACGTCGAACCACCGGCCGCTGCCGGTCACGTCGGACAGCTCGGTCCCGAACGGGCCCATCAGCTCGAAGGACTTCTCCAGGTTGCCCTGGTTGCGCAGCAGGATCTGCGTGACCTTCTGCAGGTTCTGCAGGGCCGGGTTGAGGGTGGCCTGGTTCTCGTTGATCGTCGCGGTGATCTGCTGGGACAGGGAGACGGTGCCGGTCAGCAGCTGGTTGATCACCGTGCGCCGGTCGTTGATCTCCTGGAGCAGCAGGCCGCCGTTCTGGACGAGCACGGCGAGGTCGCCGCTGCGGGCGGCGAGCAGCGACGTGACGTTGCTGGAGTGCTTCAGCAGCTGGTTCAGCTCGTCGTCCCGGGAGGACACCGCGCGGGAGATCTTCTGCAGGCCCGCCAGGGTGCGCCGGACGTTCTCCGGGGACCCCTCCATCGTCTGGCTCAGGGTGTTCATCGCCTTGGCCAGCTGCTTCGTGTCGATCTGACCGAGCTGGGCGCTGGCGTCCTGGAGGGCGGGCACGACCTCGTACGGCGCGGTGGTGCGGGAGATCGGGATCTCCCGGCCCGTGGACTGCCGCCCGGGCCCCTTCGGGTCGAGGGCGAGGAAGTGGGAGCCGAGCAGTGTCTTGATCTTGATCTGGGCGCGGGTCTGCGTTCCGAAGTGCGCGCTGCTGGTGAACTTGACCTTCACGTGGTCGCCGTCGAGGTCGACGCTGTCCACCTTGCCGACCTTCACGCCGGCGATCCGCACCTCTTCGCCGGGCTTCAGGCCGCCCGCCTCGCTGAACGCCGCGGAGTACGTCGTGCCACCGGTGAAGTGCTGCAGATTGAACGCGAGCAGTGTCGCCAGGCCGACGGTCGCCAGGCCGGCGATGCCGATCGGCAGCGGATTGCGCTCCCGGAATGGACGCATCAGCGCGGCACCTCGCGTCGAATCTCGGCGGACTGGGCGCGCGGTCAGGGTGGGCTTCCGGCGTCCACACGGTACGCGTGCGACACGGACGTAACCCTGGCGCGTCAGTGAAAAATACTGACGCGTAGCGTGGTCGACAAGAACCCGCTGTGCTCAAATCCGTCGTCGACCTGCGCACGAAGCGATGTCCACGCAGGTCAGCAATGCCTTACTGGCCACGCCGAGTGACGTAACTCACGTCCGGGCGACGATCGCCGATCCGTGCCCGAACAGCCCCTGGTTCACCGCGATCCCGGCACGCGCCCCCTCCACCTGGCGCGCTCCCGCCTGCCCGCGGAGCTGCCAGGTCAACTCGCACACCTGGGCGATGGCCTGGGCGGGAATCGCCTCACCGAAGCTGGCCAGCCCGCCGCTCGGGTTGACCGGGACGCGGCCGCCGAGCGCGGTCGCCCCGTCGCGCAGCAGGCCCTCCGCCTCGCCCGGCTTGCACAGGCCGATGTCCTCGTACCAGTCCAGCTCCAGCGCCGTGGACAGGTCGTACACCTCGGCCAGCGACAGGTCCTCCGGGCCCAGCCCGGCCTCCTCGTACGCCGCCGCCGCGTTCGCCGACCGGAACGGGCGCTCAGGCGGAGCGACCGCGACGCTCGAGTCGGTCGCGAAGTTCGGCAGTTCGAGGGCGGTGTTCGGGAAGGTCGGGGTGACCGTGGCGATGGCGCCGATGCGCACGGGAGCGCCCCGCCCGTGCCTGCGCGCGTACTCGACGCTGGACAGCACGACGGCCGCGCCGCCGTCACTGGTCGCGCAGATGTCCAGCAGCCGCAGCGGATCGGCGACCACCGGCGACCCGGCCACGTCCGACGCGGTGACCTCCTTGCGGTACCGCGCGTACGGGTTGTGCCGGCCGTGCCGGGCGTTCTTCACCTTCACGGCGGCGAAGTCGTCGCGCGTCGCGCCGTACAGGGCCATGCGGCGCCGCGCGTACAGCGCGAAGTAGACCGGGTTGGTCGCGCCCAGCAGCCGGAACCGCAGCCAGTCCGGGTCGTCGGGCCGGTCCCCGCCGACGGGCGCGAAGAAGCCCTTCGGCGTCGCGTCCGCGCCGACGACGAGGGCGACGTCCACCAGGCCCGCGAGGATCTGCGCCCGGGCCATGCTCATCGCCTGCGCGCCGGACGCGCACGCCGCGTAGCAGCTCGAGACGCGCGCCCCCGACCAGCCCAGCGCCTGGGCGAACGTCGCGCCCGCGACGAACCCCGGGTAGCCGTTCCGGATCGTGTCGGCGCCCGCGACGTACTGGACGTCGGTCCAGGCGAGCCCGGCGTCGTCCAGCGCGTCCCGCGCCGCCGCGAGACCGTACTCGACGAAGTTCCGTCCCCACTTTCCCCACGGGTGCATGCCCACGCCGAGCACCGCCACGTCTTTACTCATGGGCCCTCCTCGAAGAGCGGGCGCCACTTCCAGACGAGGTGGCCGGGGTCGAGCTCCTCGACGACGAGTTCGGCCGCCATCCCGACGGACAGGTCCGCGATGCCGACGCCCCGCACCACCTGACCGAGGACGATGATCCGCTCGGCCGCCAGCTCGACGGCGGCGACCGCGTACGGCTCGAACTCCTCACCCGAGACGTACGGCGGCGGTGGGCGGTAGCGCGCGTCGGCGTAGGACCAGATCCGGCCCCGGCTCGACAGCGGCGTGGCGACGAGGCCGCCGCCGTGGCAGGCGGGGTTGCGGCAGGTCAGCGTCTGGGGCGGGAAGTAGACGGTGCCGCAGGCGGTGCAGCGGGTGCCGGTCAGGCGCGGTGGGTCGCCGGTGAACCAGCCGTCGACCACGCTCACCGGCCCTTCGACGGCCACGGGTTCGTCCCCGGGTGAAGGCTGCGCCACCGGCGACCTCCTTGTTGACCAAGCGACCGCTCAAATCTATAACGTGTTCTATTCGAGCGGAAGGGCCGGGGGTCAGCGCGGGCGGGCTTCCGCGACGGGTTCGGTCCGGCGGCGCGCGGACGGGCCGGAGCGCGGGCCGTCTCTGTGCGCGGCGGGTTCGGTCAGGCGGCGAGCGGCCAGCGCGGCGACCGCGAGGAGGGCCAGGGCGTAGCCGACCGTGGCCGGCCAGCGGCCGTGCTCGTACGCCAGGCCGCCGGCCGACCCGCCGATGCTGCTGCCCGCGTAGTACGCGAAGAGGTAGAGCGCCGAGGCCTGCGCCTTGCCGCCGGCGGCGCGCCGTCCCACCCAGCCGCTGGCGACCGAGTGCGCGGCGAAGAAGCCCGCCGTGAAGACGAACAGCCCCACGCCCATGACGGGCAGCGTGTTCGGCAGCGTCGCCAGCAGCCCGACGGCCGCGAGGGCGAACGCGCCGTACACGACCGGGCGGCGCCCGACCCGGTCGGCCAGCGACCCCGCCGCCGGGGAGCTGAAGGTGCCCGCGAGGTACATCAGGAAGACGAGGCCCGTCAGCCACTCCGGCAGCCCGAACGGCGCGGCCAGGAGGCGGTAGCCCAGGTAGTTGTAGACGGTGACGAACCCGGCCATCAGCACAAACCCGATCAGGAACAGCCGTCGCATGCCGGGATCGCGCAGGTGGCGGAGCACCGCCCCGTGCCCGCTCCGGGACGGCTGGAAGCAGCGGGAGCGGGGGAGCAGCGCCCAGAAGGCGAGGGTGAGGAGCAGCGCGCCGACCGCGGTGACGCCGAGCGCCCACCGCCAGCCCGCCAGGTCGGTGACGAAGCCGGGGATGAGCCGCCCGAGCAGGCCGCCGACCGTGTTTCCGGCGATGTACCGGCCCATCGCCCCGCCCAGCGCCTCGGGATGGACCTCGTCGGCGAGGTAGGCCATCGCGACGGCCGGCACCCCGGCGAGCGCCACCCCCTGCGCGGCGCGGATCACGCCGAGCACGGGGAACGACGGGCTGAGCGGCAGCAGCAGGCCGAGGGCCGCCGCCGCGACGGACGAGATCAGCATGATCCGGGTCCGGCCGAGCCGTTCCGACAGGGAGCTCACCGGGATCACCGCGAGTGCCAGCGCGCCGGTCGACAGCGAGACCAGCAGGCTGGACGCCGTCGGGGAGACGCCGAACACGCGCGAGAGCACCGGCAGCAGCGCCTGGGTCGAGTACAGCGACATGAAGGTGGTCAGGCCCGCCGCGAACAGCGCGAGGTTCACCCGGCGCAGTCCGCGCGAGCCGCGCCGATGACGCAGGTCCAGGTCGGGGGGAGAGGTGAGGAGCACCATTACAGGCTGCGCCGTAGTGGACTGATGCGTCCAATGAAAGATTCGCCGGAAAAGTATGCTGGACAGTCATGGACCTGCAGACGGTGCGCTGGTTCCTGGCACTCGCCGAGGACGGACACGTCACCCAGACCGCGGCGGAGCTGCGGATCTCCCAGCCGGGCCTGTCCCGCGCGATCGCCCGCCTCGAACGCGAGCTCGGCACCCGGCTGTTCGACCGCGAGGGCCGGACGCTCCGGCTGAGCGCGTACGGCGTGATCTTCCGTCGGCACGCGGAACGCCTGATCGCCGAGGAACGGGCGGCCCGCCACGCCCTGGCCCAGGCGGCCGACCCGGACAGCGGCGAGGTCGGCCTGGCGTTCCTGCACACCCAGGGCACCGCGCTGGTCCCCGAACTGCTCCGCGACTACCGGCGAGAGCACCCGCGCGTGACGTTCCGGCTGAGCCAGGGCAGCAGCGAGCACCTCGTGGCGGCCGTCACCGAGGGCCGGGCCGACCTGGCGATCACCAGCCCGCGCCCGGCGGATCTGGCCTGGCACCCGCTCACGACCGAACGCCTGCGCCTCGCCGTCCCGGCCGGGCACCGGCTCGCCGGGCGCAGCCGGGTACGCCCGTCCGACGCCGCCGGTGAGCCGTTCATCCTGATGCGCCTCGGGTACGGGCTGCGCTCCATCACCGACGAGCTGTTCCGGGAGGAGGGCCTCCGGCCCGACATCGCCTTCGAGGGCGAGGAGGCCGCCACGCTCCGCGGCCTGGTCGCCGCCGGGCTCGGCGTCGCCATCGTCCCGCCCGGCGAGCCGGTCTCCGGCGTGGCCGAGGTCGTCCTCACGGGGGCTCGGCGGACGATCGGGCTCGCCTGGGTGGACGGCCGGACGCGCCCACCCGTCGTCGAGGGCTTCCGCCGCTTCGTCATGTCCCGCGCGGCGCCCTGACCGTCCGCACCGGAGCGCGGAACGCCGGATCGCGGAGCGCCGCTTCGCCGGGCACCGGAGCGCGGGGGCACCGAATCGCGGTGCGGTCAGTCCCGGACGGAGGAGACCATCCGGCGCAGCCCGGCGAGCCAGCGGTCGCGGTCGGCCGCCTTGCGGCGCTCGAACTCGGCCACCTCCGGGTGGGGCAGGATCAGGAAGGCCTCGGCCGCGAGACCCGCGACGACGGCCTCGGCGACGTCATCGGGTTCGAGGACGGCGCCCGCCGCGGCCACGACCTGCCCCGCCACGCCTTCCAGGGCCTCGGCCAGCAGCGGCGTGCGCACACCCTGCGGGCAGAGCGCGCTCACCTTGACGCCCTGGTCGCCGTACGTGAGCGCGAGCCACTCGGCGAACGCCACCGCCGCGTGCTTCGTCACCGCGTACGGCGCGTCACCGGGCTGGGTGAGCAGGCCGGCGGCCGAGCAGGTGTTCAGGAAATAGCCCTCGCCGCGCTCGAGCATGCCGGGCAGCGCGGCGCGCGCGGCGTACACGTGGGCCTGGACGTTGACCGCCCACGCGGCCGCCCACTGCTCCGGGGCGGCCTCCAGCCCCGCGCCGGTGCCGATGCCCGCGTTGGAGCACACCAGGTCGATCGGCCCGAACTCACCGGCCCTGCCGATCATCGCCTTGACCTGCTCCTCGTCGCCGACGTCGACGCGGAGCGCGACCGTACGGCACTCCAGCCCGGCGGCGACCCGCTCCACCGCGTCCCCGTCGAGGTCGGCCAGGCAGAGCGCGGCCGCGCCCTCGGCGGCGAACCGGCGGGCCAGCGCGGCCCCGATCCCGCTCCCGGCTCCGGTGATCACGATGTTCTTACCGGTGATCTGCATGGCAGGAACGTAACATCCGAGACTAGGCTGAACCCGATTCGGTTGTCAGAAAGATCCGGGCGTCAGTACGGAAGGCGGCACCATGGGACTCGAGACCGGCCTGGCGGGCAAGACCGCCCTGATCACCGGCGCGTCGCGCGGCATCGGGCGCGCCACGGCGGAGGCGCTGGCCGCGGAGGGCTGCAACGTCGTCCTGTCCTCGCGCAAGCAGGACGCGCTCGAGGAGGTCGCGAAGGACATCCGGGCCGCGCACCCCGGAGTCGGCGTGCTGCCGAAGGCCGCCCACGTCGGCGACGAGGACGCCGCGCGGGCCTGCGTGGAGGCCGCCGTGGCCGAGTTCGGGGGCGTGGACGTCCTCGTGAACAACGCGGGCACCAGCCCGTACTTCGGCCCGATGGTCGACATCGACGCCGCGCGGGCCGACAAGACCGTGCAGGTCAACCAGTTCGCCGTCGTGCTGTGGACGCAGCTCGCCTGGAAGCTGTCCATGCGGGCGCGCGGCGGGGCGATCGTCAACATCTCCTCCGTCGGCGGCATGGTGACCGAGCACGGCATCGGCTACTACAACGCCACGAAGGCCGCCGTCATCCACCTCACCAAGCAGTTCGCGGTCGAGCTCGCCCCCTCGGTGCGCGTCAACGCCGTCGCCCCCGGACTCGTCAAGACACAGCTCGCCCGGGCGCTGTGGGAGAACAACGAGGAGCAGATCGCCAAGTACATGCCGCTCGGCCGCCTCGGCGAGCCCGAGGACATCGCCAAGGCGGTGGTCTTCCTGGCCGGGGACACGGCGAGCTGGCTGACCGGGCAGACCCTCGTCGTCGACGGCGGCTCGACCGTCCGTCCGTCCATCGCCTGAGGAGGCGCCGTATGTCTCGATGGGGAATGACGATCCCGCTCATGGGCGTGCCCCTGGCCGAGCACCGCAAGACCGTCGAGAGCCTGGCCGGCCTCGGCTACACCGACGCGTGGTCGGCGGAGACCAACGGGGTCGACGCGTTCACGCCGCTGGCGCTCGCCTCGCAGTGGGCCCCCGACCTGCGGCTCGGACCGGCGATCGTGCCGGTCTACACGCGCGGTCCCGGCCTGCTCGCCCAGCAGGCCGCCACACTCGCCGACCTGGCCCCCGGCCGGTTCGTGCTCGGCCTCGGCACCTCCTCGCCCGTCATCGTCGAGCGGTGGAACGGCATCCCCTTCACCGAGCCGTACCAGCGCGTCCGGGACACGCTGCGGTTCCTGCGCCGGGCACTCGTGGGCGAGAAGGTGACGGACGAGGCGCTCGGCGTGTCCGGCTTCCGGCTGGACAACCCCCCGAAGACACCGCCGCCCATCGTCCTGGCCGCCCTGCGACCCGGCATGCTCCGTCTCGCCGCGCGCGAGGCCGACGGCGCGATCACCAACTGGCTGGCGCCGCAGGACGTCCGGACGGTGCGGAGCGCGTTCGGCACGGAGAAGGAGCTGATCGCGCGGATCTTCGTCTGCCCGACGTCGAACGCGGAGGAGGCACGGACGCTCGGCCGCCGGCTGATCGCGGCGTATCTGACCGTGCCCGCCTACGCGGCCTTCCACCAGTGGCTGGGCCGCGGCGAGCAGCTCGCCGCGATGAACGAGGCGTGGGCCGCCGGCGACCGCCGGGCCGCCCTGGACGCGATCCCGGACGACGTGGTCGACGACCTCATCGTGCACGGCTCGCCGGACGCGTGCCGCGAGCGGATCCGCGAGTACGTCGAGGCGGGCCTGGACACTCCGGTCCTCGCCGTCCTGCCGAACGGCGAGCTCTCGATCCCGGACGCCGTGCCCGCTCTCGCCCCCTGATTTCCGTCAAGTCGCTAGATCCCGGATGTTTGCCGACAGGAGGCGTCGGGCATGGCTGGGCGCATGCACGGGGCCGTGCGCCGTGTGACCTGCAATCGAACCGAAGGAGCTGTCGACAGTGCTGACGCTGACCGATTCGGCGGTCCAGGTGATCCGTACCGTCACCAGCCAGCCCGAGCTTTCGCCACAGACCGGCCTGCGGATCGCTACTCAGGGCCAGACCGAAGAGACGGGCACGCTTTCCCTCGCGGTGGCCGAAGGGCCGCAGGCCGGCGATGAGATCGTCGAGGAGCAGGGCGCGCGTGTCTACCTGGAACCGGACGCGGCGACGATCCTGGACGAGATGACGCTGGACGCGAGTGTCGACGAGAACGGCGACGTCACCTTCCGTCTAGCGGAACAGACCTGACCACCTGAACGAACCGGCCCCGGGCGAGCATCCGCGAGCCCGGGGCTTTTTCGTTCCCAACCACCTCGGCGCCCGCTGACGCCGTGACGGCATCCCGCGCTCGCCGTCGGGTCGCTGCCGGGATGTCATGATCCCTGGCATGTGCTGCCTCCTAGCGGCAGCACATGCCAGGGATCATGGTCAGAGTGATCACCGCCAGTGCGCTCCTTGGCGTGGGTGCGGCCGTGCCCCTCTCGGTGACGGTCATTGGCTGTGGAACGTCGCCGGATGTCGGTGATCGGCGGTGCAGACGAAGAAGCCGCCGTGGCTGTAGCGGCCGATCTGCAGCCCGGTCGGCTGTATCGCGGCCAAACGGGCGTCGTCGTGGAGGTCGGTGTCCTCGATCGGCCGCCAGCGGGGCGGCCCGCCGTCACGGTCGGATTCACCGCCCCATTCGGAGCTGTCCAGTTGGAGGATCAGGTGGGAGGGAGCGCCGCACTGCGCACATTCCGGCGATTCCCCCATGTCGGTGACGTTCCAGGCCATGCCGCCGCCCAGCTTGCAACCGGACGCGATCGACAGGCCGTACTGGTACGCGGGGTAACCGGTCTCCCACTCCTTGATCGCATCCTGGATCTGCCGGGGAAGCTCCTCCGCGTACGGGTACTCGGTGATCGGTTCGGGGTCGAGCACGCACGGAGCCGCCACGAGCCACTCCGCCTCGACCATGTGCGGCGCCGGCGGGTCGGCGAGGACGGCGGTCACGTCGGCCGCGCGGCGCCACCGCACCCTGATCGTCTCGTCCGGCCAGTCCCCGTCGTGGTCGGGGCACCAGAGGATCTGCAGCAGGTCGCTCCCCTGCGGGAACGGGTACGCGGGGACGTCGGCCGCGTAGATCTGTGCGATCGGCACCATCGCGACCGGCGCGTCGGCGGACGGCTCCGGTCCGTGCGGATCGTCGCAGAACGGCCAGGGCTCGTCGGCGGGCCACCGCAGCGGCCCGCCGATGCTGCTGTCGTCCGGTCCCGGGTCGCCTTGCCGAGGGTGCAGCCGGATGGCGGTGCGAGCATGAGCGGCCAGCTCGGGAATGGCTTCGGCGATGTCCACGATCGGTGGGCGGGTCGTGTGCGGCATGCGGATCATCTTCCTCCAACGCGCCATCACGCCGGGCCGGCCCGCGAAGCGGTCTGTCGCACCATCTCGCCGAAGAGCCGGTCAGACGTCGTCGGGGAAGGTGGGGTGGGGGCCGAGGGCCCAGTATTCGAAGAGGCCGTGGCCGACTCCGCCGTCGTAGTCGAAGCGGGCTACGGCGTCGACCATGCCCCACATCCTTGCCGCGTCCTCCGTACGCCGCAGGTCGTACGTGACGCCCTGGACCTTCGGCTCCGGGCCCTGGTACATCCCGTGTCGCCAGTCGGGTTCGAGGCCGTAGCCGCTGCCGACCATCATGTGGACGGGCAGGAGCGGGGTGACGCGCACGTCGAACGGCTTACCCGCCGGCGGCGAGAAGGAGATCACCGCCTCGGTGACGTCGCGGGTCCCCGGGGCGTACGCCGGCCGGTAGTCGGGGCGGCCGAGGTACTCCGGCGCGCGGTCGTCCGGCCACACGCGTACGGCCTCCTCCAGGATCCGCCGGCCCTGGGCGTCCTCCTGGAGGATGCACAGGATCGCGTGGTCCTCGAACTGCATCGGCGCGTACAGCCAGTAGAAGCTCGCCGGGTTCTTCGCCTGGATGCCCGGCGGCTCCGCCTCGCCGACCGGGCGGATGCCCCAGGACCGGTCGCGGCTGCCCCACCAGCGGTCCGGGGTCACCGGCAGCGTCGTGTCGTCCACGGTGATCGAGCCGGTCCACCGGCCGGTCTGCGCGAGCCGCCGGGAGTCGAAGACGACCCGTTCCTGGGCGCGGACGAAGTGCGGGGGCTCCAGTTGCGCCGGGATCGCGCCCTCCCAGGTCAGGTCGAACGCCAGCCCGTGGTCGTTCGGGTCGAGGACGACGCGCAGGCGCCTCAGGCCCTCCAGAACCTCGACGCGGAACGGGCCGACCGTCGTGTCCATCCGGTCGGCGCCCAGTTCGCGGGAGGCGCGGACGACGCGGTGCAGCGGGCCGTACCGGACCAGGGCGAACGCGTCGGTGACACCCAGGTTCGGGTACTGGCCGAGCCCGACGATCAGCATCAGCTCGTCCGAGCGGGAGTGGCAGTTGAAGTAGTACCGGTCGTAGAAGTTCCGGTCGGAGGTGCCGACGTGCCGCATGACGTCGGGGACCTGGTGGACCGGGTAGTCGTCGAGCGGGGAGAGCGTCATCGCGGGCCTCCGGGCGGCGGGCCGGTCACGGGACCGGGCGCGGGCAGGTCGAGCAGCGCGGCCAGGAGCCGCGAGGCGGTGTTGTCCACGGGGAAGTCGCTGTCGGGCGGCACCAGGTCGAAGTCGATGAAGGCCTGCCCGATCCGCGCCATGATCACCGCGAACTTGAAGGCGGACAGGACCTCGTAGTACGCCAGGTGCCGCGTCGGCCGGCCGGTCAGTTCCTCGTAGTACGCGACGGTGTCGGCGTAGGACGGGAAGCCGGGCAGGCGGGGCACGCCGATGCCCTCCGAGTGGTGGCGGTCCAGGTACATGTACCAGGCGAGGTCCTCCTCGGGCGCGCCGAGCGTGGCGATCTCCCAGTCCAGCGCGGCGCGCGGCTCGCCGTCGTCGCCGTAGAGGATGTTCCCGACGCGCGAGTCGCCCCACAGCAGCACCGGCGGGTCTGGCTCGGGCGGCCGGTGCTCGCGTAGCCATCGCAGCGCCGCCGCGCAGGTCGGCTGCGGGCGGTGGTAGGCCCAGCTCATGTAGTGGGTGTAGTAGCCGAGACGCTGGTCCAGTCCCACCCGCCCGTACCTGGGCCGGTCGAGGAAGGCGAAGGGCGCCGGGTCCAGCCGGTGAACCTCGGCGAGGATCTCCAGGCCCGCCGTCCACATCCGGTGTCGGCGCTCGGGCGCGGTCTCGGCGACCCAACCCGCCGGGTGGTACGGCGGATTGTCGTCGGGGGCCCGGCCGTCCACTCGGTCGATGACGTAGAACGGCGCGCCCAGCAGCGCCGGGTCCGGCTCGAACCAGCGGACCGGCGGGACCGGGATCGTGGTCCGTTCGTCGAGGAGGCGGAGCAGCCGGTACTGGTCGGCGTACGGCAGCGGGTCCGGGAACACCTGGTAGTGGACCGGCGCCACCTTGGCGACTAACCGTTCGGTACGGCCGCCGTGCTCGGCGTCGAACAGGAGCGTCTCGGCGGAGAACCCGGTGGTCCCGGGGATCTCCAGTTCGGACAGCGTGACGTCGCCGTCGGCGAGCCGCCCGGCCAGCCAGCGGGTCAGCACCGCACGGGTCACCTCGGGATTCCGCTGGTCGGGAACGGGCATGGTCCGGCCTCCTTCTGCACCCCCGCCGATGGTGTCCCCGACCTTGATCAGTACTTACCAAGCTGTCGCTTGGTCCGTCAACGGTGCACGGCTCGCGGAGGCGGCCGGCGGGCGCGTGGCACGATCGGAGGATGAGGTTGACGAAGCTCGGGCACTCCTGTGTCCGCCTCCAGAAGGACGACCGGACCATCGTCATCGACCCGGGCGGCCTGACACCGCAGGGCGACGCGATCGCGGGCGCGGAGGCCGTCCTCATCACCCACGAGCACTTCGACCACTACGCGGCCGACCGGCTGCGCCAGGCCGTCGCGGACGACCCGCGGCTCACCGTCTACACCTGCCGGGCCGTCGCCGACGACCTGAGCGACCTGGGGGACCGGGTCCGTACGGTCGGCGAGGGCGACGCGCTGACGATCGCGGGCTTCGAGGTCGCCGTGGCCGGGCAGCGGCACGAGGTGGTGCATCCCGACGTCCCGCCCGTGGAGAACATCGGATTCCTCATCGACGGGGAGGTCTTCCACCCGGGTGACGCGTTCACCGTCCTCGACGTGCCGACGCTCCTCGTGCCGGGCCAGGCGCCGTGGATGAAGGCCCCGGAGATGATCGAGTATCTGCGGGCTGTGTCGCCCCGCCGTGCGTTCGCGGTCCACGACGGCCTGCTCAACGACGCCGGACTGGGTCTACTGGACGGCCAGCTCGCCGGGGAGGGCGAGCGGCAGAAGCGGGAGTTCCGCCGCCTCCGGCCGGGCGAGTCGGTCGACGTCCCCTAAGGGGTCACCCGTAGGTCTACGGGACGAGCCCGGATCGGCCCCGGGAGCGATGTGAGGGCGGGGCGGGCGGCCTAGCGTCGTTGGTAGACGAACGCGAAGGAGTGCCGAAATGAACGGTCTGTCCCGTCCACGCAAGGGGCGTGTCATCGCCGGCGTCTGCGCCGGGCTCGGCCGCCGGTACGGCATGTCGGCCTGGACGGTCCGGCTGCTGGCTATCCTGTCCTGCCTGCTGCCCGGACCGCAGTTCGTGATCTACCTGATCCTCTGGGTGATGATGCCCAGCGAGTCGTAGCCCGCCTCAGGCGGCGAGGGGCCGCTCGTCCTCAGGGGCGGGGGCCAGCGCGCCGGCGCAGGCGACCTGGTCGGGGACGGTGAGCCGGGCCGCCGCGCCGCGACGGCGGGTCGCTGGGGCCCCACGGGTCGGCGCGCAGGACGCGGCGCAGCAGGTCCGCGAGCGGGCGAAGCGGCCACCCCCACCCGAGAGCCTCGGGTTCGCCCGCGTTGCCATACCACCCTGCTGATGGACCGTCTTCTGTGTCCGGCGGCCAACAGGCGCCGACGCTCGACCGACAGAGAAGAGGGAATGAAATGGCCATCACGTCGCATGGGCCGGTCATCATCGTGTTCGCGGCGAACGGGAGTGACCCGGGCGCGAGGTGGGAGCTGAAGAAGCTGATCGACGAGCTGACCCACCCGGAGTCGGAGTCCTACAACCAGGTGACCTGCTCCCCGTCCATGAAGGTGTTCGCCGGCAGGTACACCCTGCCGGACGTCGGCTACGCCGTTGGCGCGTTCGCGATCGGGCTGCGGAACTTGTCGGAGCACCCCGTGGACAGGGCCGTCGTGGGTGCCTTCGTGCTGCCAGGCTGGAAAGACGAGGCCATCTCCAGCATCGACTCGGCGCCCGAGGAGCACCTGGACTGGTGCGACCTGTCGACCGAGCGCTATAGGAAGTCCTACCGGTCGACGTCGGTGAGCCAGGCCGCGGTCGACTTCGCCAAAGAGGTTCGGGCCCTCGTGCGGGCCCGAACCGAGGACGCGGACCGGCCGGCCGGGGGGGTCCGGAACCTCCTGCGCCGGCTTCGGAAGCTCGTCACACGCAAGTGACTGTCGGCCGGCCAGCCGACAGAACCTGTCCCGGCCGGACGCGGCCGGGATCACGAATCGAGCGCGGATGGGCCCTTGGTGGCCCGCCCGCGCTCTTTCGCTGTCCCGCCGGCGCTCACGTAGGGCCGGCCGGCGACGAGGGCCGAGGCGGCGGCGTCCAGGCGACCCCGCCGGTCCTTCACTCCAGGTGCCAGACGACGGGGAGGCCCTTGGCGGCGCCCTCGCCGGAGTAGTCGTGCACTACGTCGAGGTAGCCGGCCATGCGCGCCTGCCAGGCGACGTTGACCGGCAGGTCCTCCAGCGCGGCCAGCAGGGCGGCGTAGTCGTCGCAGTCGATGACGTGGAACAGGTCGAGGCCGCTGCGCCAGATCGTCCATTCGTGCGCGCCGGCGTCCTTGATCGCCTGGACGAGGTCCGGCGGGACCTCCCGGTGTGCCCGCTCGTACTCCTCCTCACGGCCGGGCTTGAGCCGGGTGTGCAGCGCGACGCGCATCGTCACCCCTCATCGCCTCTCTGCCGGCGGGCCCATTCCTCGACGGCGCCGATGTGCACGGCCGCGGCGACGCGGGCGCCGTCGGGGTCGCGCTCGACCAGCGCCCGGTAGATCGCGTCGTGCTCGTGGTAGGTGCGCGGGAAGACGCCCTCCTCGCGGTAGCCGCGCCAGACGCGGGCGCGGAAGGTGCGGCTGTTGAGCCCGTCCAGGATCGCGCCGAGCACCGGATTCCCCGCCGCCTCGGTGATGACGCGGTGGAACTCCAGGTCGTGCCCGACGATCTCCTCGGCGGTCGTGCCGCGCTCCATCGCGGTCATCTCGGCGCGCAGGCGGGCGAGACCCGCCTCGTCGATGCGGGCCGCCGCGGCCGCCGCGGCCGCGGGCTCGAGGATCTTGCGCACCTGGACGAGGTGCAGCAGCGTGTCGCCGCGGGAGATCTCCGCGACCACGCCGAACGTCTCCAGCAGGTCGCCCGGTTCGAGCCGGGTCACGTAGATGCCGGCCCCGTGGCGCGCCTCCAGGACGCCCATGACGGTCAGGGCGCGGATGGCCTCGCGCATCGAGCTGCGGGACAGACCCAGGTCGGCGGCGAGGTCGCGTTCGGTCGGCAGGCGCTGGCCGGGCGCGAACTCACCCATGGCGATGCGGGTCTTGATCTCATCGATCGCCCGCTGGGTGACGGTGGTCCTGGCACCGGCGTCGTCCGTCACGCGCGCTCCCTCCTCAGCCTGCGGGTCACATCCTGCCGGACGGTAGAGGTCGTACCAATTCGTCGAAAGTAACAACTATGTAGCGGGGTATTGCCAGGACAGTGCCCTCTAGTGATCTCATGTCCGGGTAAGAGGTCCGATGAATGGGTGAGAGGTCGGACCACCCGAACGAGCAGGGGGTACGACTACGTGAAGCTGCTGCGTGTCGGTCCGGAAGGCGCCGAACGCCCCGCGGTCCTGGCCGAGGACGGCTCGCTCCTCGATCTGTCCGGCCTGACCCGCGAGATCGACGGCGACTTCCTCGCCACGGATCTGGAGCGGGCCAAGGCGGCGTACGCGGCGGGCGAGCTGCCGCCCATCCAGAACACCAAGCGGATCGGCGCGCCGGTGGCCCGGCCCGGCAAGGTCGTGTGCGTCGGCCTGAACTACCGCGACCACGCGGAGGAGACGGGCGCGGACGTCCCGGCCGAGCCGATCATCTTCATGAAGGCGTCGAACACGGTCGTCGGCCCGGACGACGACGTGCTCATCCCACGGGGCAGCGAGAAGACCGACTACGAGGTGGAACTGGCCGTCGTGCTGGGCGGCCGTGCCCGCTACCTGGACTCGCCGGCGGACGCGCGCCCGCTCGTCGCCGGGTACGCGATCAGCAACGACGTCTCGGAGCGGGAGTTCCAGCTCGAGCGTGGCGGGCAGTGGGACAAGGGCAAGTCCTGCGAGACGTTCAACCCGCTGGGGCCGCACCTGGTGACCGCCGACGAGATCGACGACCCGCAGAACCTCGGGCTGCGGCTCTGGGTCAACGGCGAGCTCCGGCAGGACGGCGACACCAAGAACATGATCTTCCCGGTGGACCACCTGATCTGGTACCTCAGCCAGTTCATGGTCCTGGACCCCGGCGACGTCATCAACACCGGGACTCCGGCCGGCGTCGCGCTGGGCAGCCCGGGTATCTCCTTCCTGCGCCAGGGGGACATCGTGGAGCTCGAGATCGACGGCCTCGGGCGGCAACGGCAGAGGCTCACATGAAGGTCATCGCACTCGAAGCCCACGACATCCGGTTCCCGACCTCGCGGCACCTCGACGGTTCGGACGCGATGAACCCGGATCCGGACTACTCCGCGGCGTACGTCGTGCTGCGCACGGACGAGGGCGCCGAGGGCCACGGGTTCACCTTCACGATCGGCCGCGGTACGGAGGTCTGCGTCGCCGCCGTCCAGGCGTACGCGCCGCTGGTCGTCGGCCTCGACATCGACCTGTCCGACCTGGGCGGCTTCTCGCGGCGGCTGATCCACGACTCGCAGCTGCGCTGGCTCGGCCCGGAGAAGGGCGCGGTCCACATGGCCGCCGCCGCGATCATCAACGCCGCGTTCGACCTGGCCGGCCGCGTCGCCGGCAAGCCGGTCTGGCGGCTGCTGGCGGACCTGCCGCCCGAGCAGGTCGTCGACCTGGCCGACTGGAGGTACCTCACCGACGCCCTCCGCCCGGAGGAGGCCGTCGGCCTGCTGACGGCGGCCCGGGCGGGACGCGAGGAGCGGGAGGCCGCCCTGCTGGCCACCGGCTACCCCGCGTACACGACCACGCCCGGCTGGCTCGGGTACACCGACGACAGGCTCGCCGCCCTCGCCCGGGAGGCCGTCGCGGAGGGCTTCACCCAGATCAAGCTGAAGGTCGGCGGCGACCTGGCCGACGACGTACGGCGGATGGAGCTGGCCCGCCAGACGGTCGGGCCCGACATCCGCATCGCGATCGACGCCAACCAGCGGTGGGACGTCGACCAGGCGATCGAGTGGGTCCACGCCCTCGAACCGTACGACCCGTGGTGGATCGAGGAGCCGACCAGCCCCGACGACATCCTGGGCCACGCGGCCGTGCGCCGGGCGGTCCGGCCCGTGCGGGTGGCGACCGGCGAGCACGTGGCGAACCGCGTCATCTTCAAGCAGCTGCTGCAGGCCGACGCGATCGACGTGCTGCAGATCGACGCCTGCCGCGTCGCGGGGGTTCCGGAGAACGTCGCGATCCTCCTGCTCGCGGCGAAGTACGGCGTCCCGGTGTGCCCGCACGCCGGCGGCGTCGGGCTGTGCGAGGTCGTGCAGCACCTGTCGATGTTCGACTACCTCGCCGTCAGCGGCAGCACGGAGAACCGCGTCATCGAGTACGTCGACCACCTGCACGAGCACTTCACCGACCCGGTGCGCATCCGCGACGGCCACTACCTCGCGCCGACGGCTCCGGGCATGTCGGCGCGGATCAGACCCGAGAGCCTGCGCGAATACGCCTACCCCGACGGCGCCGCCTGGAGGTTTTGACGTGGAGTTCGACGGCATCAGGGCGATCGTGACCGGAGGGGCCTCCGGCATCGGGCTGGCCGCCGCCCGCCTGCTCACCGAGCGCGGCGCGACCGTGAGCTGCCTCGACCTGACCGACCCGCCCGCCCCGCTGCACGGGGTACGGGCCGACGTACGGGACGACGCGTCGGTCCGCGCGGCGGTCGCGGCCGCGGTCGACCACCTCGGCGGCCTGGACGTGCTGGTCAACAACGCCGGGGTCGGCGCGCAGGGCACGGTCGAGGACAACGGCGACGACGAGTGGCGCGACGTCTTCGACGTCAACGTGTTCGGCATGGTGCGGGTGACCCGCGCCGCCCTGCCGCACCTGCGCCGATCCGAGCACGCGGCGATCGTCAACACCTGCTCGATCGCGGCCACCGCCGGGCTGCCGCGGCGCGCGCTGTACTCGGCGACCAAAGGCGCCGTTCAGTCGCTCACCCTGGCGATGGCGGCGGATCACCTGCGCGACGGTATCCGGGTGACCTGCGTCAACCCGGGCACCGCCGACACCCCCTGGGTCGGCCGGCTGCTCGCCGCGACCGACGATCCGGAGGCGGAGCGGGTCGCCCTGGTGGCCCGCCAGCCGAACGGCCGGCTGGTCAGCCCGGAGGAGGTCGCCGCGGCGATCGCCTACCTGGCGAGCCCGCTGGCGTCGGCGACGACAGGAACGGCGCTGGCGGTCGACGGGGGCATGGCCGGCCTGCGACTTCGCCCAGAGAAATGAGGACGCGATGAAGCGAGAGGTGCTCGCGGCGGGTGCCGCGGTCGCGGCGGCCGCGGCGCTGGTCACCGGGTGCAAGAGCGGCAGCGGCGGCTCGTCCGGCGGCAGCGTCGTCGGAGTCGACTACCCCCGGTCGGACTCCGACTTCTGGAATTCCTACATCAAGTACGTCCCGCAGTTCGGCAGGCAGGACGGCCTGGACCTCAAGACCACCAACTCCGAGAACGACATCGCCAAGCTGACCGCGAACGTGCAGGCCCTCATCGGGCAGGGCGTGAAGGGCGTCGCGCTCGCCCCGCAGGACACCGCGGCGGTGGCGCCGACGCTGGACCAGCTGAAGCAGAAGAAGATCCCGGTGGTCACCGTCGACACGCGCCCCGACAAGGGCGACGTCTACATGGTGGTCCGCGCCGACAACCGCGCGTACGGCGAGAAGGCCTGCAAGTTCCTCGGCGACACGCTCAAGGGCAAGGGCAAGCTCGCCATGCTGGAGGGCGACCTGGCCTCCATCAACGGCCGGGACCGCACCGAGGCGTTCAACCAGTGCATGTCCCAGAACTACCCGGGGATCAAGGTCATCGGCCTGCCCACCGAGTGGAAGGGCGACGTCGCGGCCAACAAGCTGCAGACCACGATCGCCGCGAACCCGGACCTGAACGGGATCTACATGCAGGCCGGCGGCGTCTTCCTCGCCCCGACCCTGAACGTCCTGAAGCAGAAGGGCATGCTCGTCCCGCCGGGGAGCCCGAAGCACGTCACGATCGTGTCCAACGACGGCATCCCCGAGGAGCTGAAGGCGATCGCGGCGGGGCAGATCGACGCCACCGTCTCCCAGCCGGCCGACCTGTACGCCAAGTACGCGCTGTACTACGTCAAGGCCGCCATCGACGGCAAGAAGTTCGCCCCGGGTAGGACCGACCACGACTCGACGATCATCGCGCCGCGGCCCGGCCTGCTCGAGGACCAGCTCCCCGCGCCGCTGGTCACCAAGGACGGCACCTACGCGGGCTCGCTCAAGGCGTCGGACCCGCAGCTATGGGGCAACCAGGTCAAATGAGCCTCTCCGCCAGCGCCGCGGCCGGCGTCCGGCCGGTCGCGGCGGCCCACAGGATCAGCAAGCGGTTCGGTGTGACCGTCGCGCTCGACGACGTGTCCCTCGCCGTGGGCGACGGTGAGATCCACGCCCTCGTCGGCCGCAACGGCGCCGGGAAGTCCACGCTCGTGTCGGTGCTCACCGGTCTCGTCCCCCCGGACTCCGGAACGGTCGAGTTCGGCGGCGAACCGGCCCCATCCCTCGCGGACCGCGAGGCGTGGCGGCGGCGGGTCGCCTGCGTCTACCAGAAGCTCACGATCATCCCGTCCCTGTCCGTGGCCGAGAACCTCTTCTTGAACAGGCAGGGCTTGAACAGGCAGGGCCGTGGCCTGATCTCCTGGGGCTCGCTGCGCCGCCGCGCCCGCGAGCTGCTGGACACCTGGGAGGTCGACGTCGACGTGCGGGCGCCGGCCGAACGCCTCACCGTCGAGCAGCGGCAGCTCGTGGAGATCGCGCGGGCGCTGTCGCACGGGTCGCGGTTCATCATCCTCGACGAGCCGACCGCCCAGCTCGACGGCCAGGCGATCGAGCGGCTGTTCGCCCGGATGCGCTCCCTGCGGGAGTCCGGGGTGACGTTCCTGTTCATCAGCCACCACCTCGACGAGGTGTACGAGGTCTGCGACACCGTCAGCGTGATGCGCGACGCCCGGCACATCGTGACCTCCCCGGTGGCGGAGCTGGGCAAGGAGGCGCTGGTCACCGCGATGACCGGCGAGGCCACCGGGCTCATCGACCTCGGCGCCGGCCGGCCCGCGCCGGCGCGCGACGCCGCGCCCGCGCTGACCGTCACCGGTCTCGGCACGCCGGGCGTCTTCGAGGACGTGTCGCTGACCGTGGCGCCCGGCGAGATCGTCGGGCTGGCCGGGGCCGGCGGCTCCGGCAAGATGGCCGTCGGCGAGTCGATCGTCGGCCTGCGCCGGGCGGCCCGCGGAACGGTCGCGATCGGCGGTACGACGCCCCGCCCCGGCAGCGTACCGGCCGCGCTGCGGGCCGGCCTCGGCTTCGTTCCGCAGGACCGGCACAAGGAGGGCCTGGTCCCCGGCCTGTCCATCGCCGAGAACGCCACGCTGACCGTCCCCGAGCGGCTGGGCCGGTTCGGGATCGTCGGGCCGCGGCGGCGCGACGAACTCGGCGCCAAGGCCATCGCCGACCTGGACATCAAGGCGGCCGGGCCGGAGCAGCCGGTGTCCGCGCTGTCCGGCGGCAACCAGCAGAAGGTCGTCATGGCCCGCGCGCTCGCGGGCGACCCCGGCGTGCTGGTGCTCCTGCAGCCCACCGCGGGGGTCGACGTCAAGGCCAAGGAGACGCTGCTCGGCACGGCCGTCGCGGCGGCCGCCGACGGCACGGGCGTGCTGGTCATCTCCGACGACCTCGACGACCTCCGCCCCTGCGACCGGGTGATCGTCCTGTTCAAGGGCGCCGTCGTCGCCGAGCTGCCGAGTGGCTGGGACGACCACGAACTGATCGCCGCGATGGAGGGCATCCGTGACTGAGACACACACGGCCATGGCCGCGCCGGCCCGCGGCCGGACCACCGCGCCACGGCTGGCACGCCTGCGCGACCTCACGCTGGTACCGGCGATCGTCGTGATCGTCATCGTCGGTTACCTGGTCAACCCGGTGTTCCTGCACTGGGACAACCTGGTCAACGTGCTGCAGCAGCAGTCGGAGATCTCGCTGCTCGTGCTGGCCGAGGCGCTCGTCCTCATCTGCGGGCGGATGGACCTGTCACTGGAGTCGACGTTCGGCCTCGCCCCGGGGGTCGCGGCCTGGCTCGTGCTCGCGCCCGGCATCACGCACGGCACCGGCTGGCTGCCGGGCGCCTGGTCGATCCCGGTCACGCTCGCCGCCGGCGCCGTCATCGGCTGGATCAACGGCCTGCTGATCGTGCGGTTCCGCCTGAACGGCTTCATCGTCACGCTGGGCATGCTGATCGTGCTGCGCGGCCTGCTGAAGGGCATCAGCGGCGGCAAGACGTTCTTCAACCTGCCGTCGTCCATGGTCTACCTGGGCAACGCCGTCTGGCTCGGCCTGCCCGCGTCGATCTGGATCTGCCTGATCCTGTACGCCCTGGCCATCGCGGTGACCGGCTACACCCGCTTCGGCCGGTCGCTGTACGCCATCGGCGGCAACGCCGACGCGGCCCGCGCCGCGGGCATCCGCGTCGACCGGGTGCTGTGGGGCACGCTCGTGCTGGCGAGCCTCCTCGCGGCTCTCGGCGGCCTGCTGCTCACCGGCCGGCTCGCCTCCGTGGCGGCCAGCCAGGGCAACGGCGCGATCTTCACGGTGTTCGCGGCGGCGGTCATCGGGGGCGTCTCGCTCAACGGAGGCAAGGGCACGATCTTCGGCGCCTTCACCGGCATCCTGCTGCTGTACCTGATCCAGAACGTGCTCACGCTGGCCGGCGTTCCGGGGCAGTGGCTCGACGCGCTCAACGGTGCGATCATCCTCATCGCGCTGATCATCAGCCGGATCACGTCGGGTCAGGCACAGGAGTAGCCGTGGAACGCCGCAGACTCGGAAGGTCGCCCGTCGAGGTGACGACGCTGTCGTTCGGCGGCGCGGCGATCGGCGGGCTCTACGCCCCGGTGTCCGCCGCCGACGCCACCGCGGCCGTACGCCGCGCGCAGGAGCGCGGCATCGGGTACTTCGACACCGCGCCGCACTACGGCGCCGGGCGTGGCGAACGCCGCATGGGCGCCGCCCTGACCGGTGAGTACGTCCTGTCGACCAAGGTCGGGCGGCTCCTCGTCCCCCTCGGACCAGGGGAGCCGTCCGAGTCGGAGGGGTTCGCCGACCCGCCGCCGTACAAGCGGGTCTGGGACTGGAGCGCCGACGGCGTCCGCCGGTCCCTGGAGGAGTCGCTGAAACGCCTCGGCGTCGACCGGGTGGACGTCGTCTACCTGCACGACCCGGACGACCACGAGGAGGAGGTGTACACGACGGCGTACCCGGCGCTGGCCGCGCTCCGAGACGAGGGAGTGGTCGGCGCGATCGGCGCCGGGATGAACCAGACCCCCATGCTCACCCGGTTCGTCGAACGCCTCGACCTGGACGTCGTGCTGTGCGCCGGCCGGTACACCCTCCTCGACCGGTCGGCCGAGGAGGACCTGCTGCCCGCCTGCGCCCGGCGCGGCACCTCGGTCGTCGCCGGCGGCGTCTACAACTCCGGGCTGCTGGCCGGCGGCACCACCTACGACTACGCGCCGGCCCCGCCCGAGCTGCGGGAGCGCGCCGCCCGGCTGGAGCGGATCTGCGCCGAACACGGCGTGCCGCTGCGCGCGGCGGCGCTGCGGTTCCCGCTCCGGCACCCGGCGGTGGCGAGCGTCCTCGTCGGCTGCCGCAGCGCGGCCGAGGTCGACGACAACGGCGACCTGTTCGAGCGGGAGATCCCCGAGGCGCTCTGGGAGGCACTTTGACCGAGCCGGCGCTGGTCGACGCGCACCACCACCTGTGGGACACCGGCGTCCGCGACTACCCCTGGATGGACGGCCCGTGGGCCGACCCCCTCCGCGGCCGGTTCGACGCGGCCCGCTACACCGGGCCGGCCAGGGCGTACGGCGTGCGGGACTCGATCGTCGTGCAGGCGCTGCACGACGTCGGCGAGACGTACGACCTGCTCGCGGCGGCGGCCGACCCGGTCGAGCTCGACCACGGGGACGAGCCGGGCCCGGTCGCGGGCGTCGTCGGCTGGGTGGACCTCGCCGCGCCGGACGTGGCGGACCGGATCGCCGAGGTGCGGCGGAGCCCGTCCGGCGGGCTGCTCGTCGGCGTCCGCCACCAGGTCCAGGACGAGCCGGACCCCGAGTGGCTGCTGCGGCCCGACGTCGTACGCGGTGTCGAGGCGGTCGGGGCCGCCGGGCTGGTGTACGACGTGCTGGTCCGGCCACCGCAGGCCATGGCCGCCCTGGAGATCATGCGCCGGCTGCCGGAGGTGTCGTTCGTCCTCGACCACGCCGGCAAGCCCGACATCGCCGGCGGCGCCTGGGAACCGTGGGCGGGCTGGATCACGTCCCTTTCCGCGCTGCCCAACGTGGCGGTCAAGCTGTCCGGCCTCGTCACCGAGGCGGCTCCCGGCTGGAAGCCCGCCGACATCCTGCCGTACGCCCGCCACGTACTGGACTCCTTCGGCGCCGACCGCGTCATGTACGGCTCCGACTGGCCGGTCTGCACGCTCGCCGCGTCGTACGAGCAGGTCCTCGACCTCGCCCGGGAGGCGGTGCCGGCCGGCGACCGGGACGCCGTGTTCGGCGCAACGGCCCGCCGCGTGTACGGACTAAGTTGAGTGTCATGCGGGTCGCACTGTTCGTCACCTGCGTTAACGACACGCTCTTCCCCGGCACCGGGAAGGCGACCGTCCGGCTGCTGGAACGGCTCGGCTGCACGGTCGACTTCCCGATCGAGCAGACCTGTTGCGGGCAGATGCACTTCAACACCGGCTACCGCGACGACGCCCGGCCGCTGGCCCGCCGCTTCACCGCGACGTTCGACGGCTACGACGCGGTCGTGGTGCCGTCCGGATCGTGCGCCGCGATGGTCCGCGAGTGGTACCCCTCGCTCGGCGTCACGCCGCCCGAGGGCGTGTACGAGCTGTCGGAGTTCCTGGTCGACGTGCTCAAGGTCACCGACGTCGGCGCGTACTTCCCGCACACGGTGACCTACCACCCGACCTGCCACTCGCTCCGGTCGCTCAAGGTGGGCTCACGGCCTTTCGACCTGCTGTCCCACGTGCGCGGGCTCACCCTCGTACCGCTGGGCGGCGCCGAGGAGTGCTGCGGGTTCGGCGGCACCTTCGCACTCAAGAACCCCGCCGTGTCCGCCGCCATGTGCGCCGACAAGGTCCGCAACGTCCTGGACACCGGCGCCGAGGTGCTCTGCGCCGCCGACAACTCCTGCCTCATGCACATCGGCGGCTCGCTGACCCGCCAGCGCACGGGCGTCCGCGTCCTCCACCTCGCCCAGATCCTCGCCTCGACCGAAGGAGATCCGGCATGAGCGAGCGGATCATCAACACGGCGTCTCTGGTCACTCCTCCGACGAAGGAGGACACATGACGGCCACGTTCGTGGGGATGCCGGCCTTCCCCGAAGCGGCGGCGCGGGCGGTCGGCGACGCGCAGCTGCGCCACAACCTGCGCAAGGCCACCCACACGATCCGCGCCAGGCGCGCGGCCGTCGTCGGGGAGCTGCCCGACTGGGCCGAGCTGCGCGCCGCGGGCGCGGCGATCAAGGACCGTACGCTCCGGCACCTCGACGTCTACCTGGAACGGCTGGAGTCCGCGGTCACGGCCGCCGGCGGCCACGTGCACTGGGCCGAGGACGCCGACGAGGCCGACCGGATCGTCGTCGACCTGGTCCGGGCGACCGGCGAGACCGAGGTCGTCAAGGTCAAGTCGATGGCCACCCAGGAGCTCGAGCTGAACTCCGCGCTGGCCGCCGCCGGCATCCGCGCGTACGAGACCGACCTCGCCGAGCTGATCGTGCAGCTCGGCGACGACCTGCCCTCGCACATCCTGGTCCCGGCGATCCACCGCAACCGCGCGGAGATCCGGAAGATCTTCAGCGACCGGATGGCCTCCTGGGGCCGCCCCGCCCCCGAGGGCCTGAAGGACGATCCCCGTGCCCTCGCCGAGGCCGCCCGGCTGCACCTGCGCGAGCGGTTCCTCGGCGCGAAGGTCGGCATCTCCGGCGCCAACTTCGCGGTCGCCGAGACCGGCACCCTCGTCGTCCTCGAGTCCGAGGGGAACGGCCGGATGTGCGTGACGCTGCCCGAGACGCTGATCTCGGTGGTCGGCATCGAGAAGATCGTGCCGACCTGGCGGGACCTCGAGGTGTTCATGCAGCTGCTGCCCCGCTCGTCGACCGGGGAGCGGATGAACCCGTACACCTCGATGTGGACCGGCGCGACGGAGGGCCAGGAGTTCCACCTGGTCCTCGTCGACAACGGCCGTACGTCGGTGCTGGCCGACCGGGTCGGCCGCCAGGCGCTGCGCTGCATCCGCTGCTCGGCCTGCCTGAACGTCTGTCCCGTGTACGAGCGGACGGGCGGCCACGCGTACGGCTCGGTGTACCCCGGGCCGATCGGCGCGATCCTCACTCCCCAGCTGCGCGGTCTCACCGGGCCGCTGGAGGAGTCGCTGCCGTACGCCTCGACGCTGTGCGGCGCGTGCTACGAGGTCTGCCCGGTCGCGATCAACATCCCCGAGGTCCTGCTCGACCTGCGCGCCAAGGTGGTGACGAAGGGCCACCACCGCGTGGAGCGCCTCGTGATGGGCGCCGCCCGTCGCGTCCTGGCCGACCCGAGGTGGCTGGCCGTGGCCCAGCGTTCGGCCGGCCGGCTGCGCCGCTGGACCCCGCGCCGCCTGCCCGGACCGCTGGCGGCGTGGTCGGACACCCGCGAGGTGCCCGTACCGCCCCGCGAGTCGTTCCGGGAGTGGTGGGCGCGGCGGGCGAGCGAGGAGGGGGATCGATGAGCTCCCGGGACCGGATCCTGGCCCGCGTCCGGGCGGCGCTCGCCGACGTCCCCCGTACGGAGGCGCCGGAGGACGTCGAGGTGCCGCGCGCGTACGACCGTGATCGGTCCGGCCCGGACGTCGTCGAGCTGCTGGTCGACCGCCTCGTCGACTACAGGGCGGTCGTGCACGAGGTCGCCGACGTGGCGGCGGCGGTCGCGGACGCGCTGCGGAGGCACGGCGCCCGCCGGGTCGTCGCGCCCGCCGGCGTCCCCGCCGAGTGGTTCGGCGACGCGGAGACGGTCCGGGACGACCCGGCCCTGTCCGCGGCCGACCTCGACGCCCTGGACGGCGTGGTCACCGGCTGCGCGGTCGCCATCGCCGAGACCGGCACGATCGTCCTGGACGGCGCCGCGGACCAGGGCCGCCGCGCGCTCACCCTGATCCCCGACTACCACCTGTGCGTCGTCCGGCGAGAGCAGATCGTCCGCACCGTCCCCGAGGCGCTCGAACGCCTCGACCCGTCCCGCCCGCAGACCTGGATCAGCGGCCCGTCCGCGACGAGCGACATCGAGTTGAACCGCGTGGAAGGCGTCCACGGCCCCCGCACCCTGGAGGTCCTCATCGCTCCGGCGCGGTAGGCGGTGGCAGGAACGATGATCACCGGCGTCTGCTGCGCCTCCTTGCTCAGCGGGCGCCAGTGATCAGCGGTTCCACGGTCACTCGGTCGCCGTGCAGACCGTCCCGTTCAGGCGGAATACCCCCGGGAGGATGTTCGGGCCGGTGTACGCGCCGACGAAGCCGATGTTCACGGTGGCGCCGGCGGCCAGCCTCCCGTTCGAGTCGAGGCTGGTGGCCTTGACGTCCCGGCCGTCCTGGGTCCAGGTGGCGTTCCAGCCGCTGCTCAGCTGCTGCCAGCCGGTCGGCCAGGTGAACGTCAGGGTCCAGCCGTCGATCGGGTCGGGACCGTTGTTCGTGACGTCCACGCCGGCGACGTAGCCACTGGCCCAGTCGTTCTGGTCGGTGAAGCGGACGGTGCAGGCGCTGCTCGCCGGGCTGCCGGTGGTGAACGTGAGCGGCGGCGAGGCCCAGGACACCTTCCCTGCGGTGTCGCGGGCGAGGACGTTCACCGTGTACCGGGTGCCGGGGTCGAGGTTGCGGACCGTGAGCGAGGTGCCGGCGGTCTCACCGAGCTCCTCGCTGATCGCGCCGTTCTGCCGGTACACCTCGTACTTGGCGACCGGGTGGGCGCCCGCGGCGGCCGCCGGCCAGGAGATCGTCGCGGACCGGTCGGTGACCGCCGAGGCGGTCGGCCGCGCGGGCGTCGCGGGCGCTCCCGCGGGCGTGCTCGCCGGGTGCAGCACGAGCGTGGTCAGCGAGTACGGCGGCAGGGTCTGGCTCGTCGCGCTGCCGGTCTGCGCCGAGTGGACGGCGGTGTCGCCGTTCCCGAACGAGTACACGGTCGGCGCCGCGTCGGCGGGGGTGTAGCCGGCGTAGTCGATGCTCACCGGGTGCGCGTTGTCCGGGTCCTTGTTCACCAGCAGCACCGCGAGGTCCCCGTTCGGGCGGCGCGCGGCGTGCGCGGTGACCAGGGCCTGGTCGGTGCCGGCCCGGACGAACTGGTCGCCGGGGCGGGCGAAGTCGTTCATCATGGACAGGCCGTGGTACGGGGCGAACGGCGTGTTGAGCGGCGGCTCGCAGGAGGCCCCGTCGGACGTGCAGCCCCCGCTGGAGAGCATGCCGAAGTCGCCGTAGTCGGTCTGGCCGGCCACCGTGGAGACCGTGCCGATCCCGTTGTGGACGTTCCACCAGTCGACCGTGAAGACGCCGTTCGCGAGCAGCCCGCTGTACGCGTCGGCCAGGAAGAGCGCGGCCGGCTGGGTGTCCTCGCCCACGCCCACATTGGTCTCGGTGAGGCTGATGCCGATGCGGCCGGCGCCGTCCCCGGCGTACCGGGCGATCTGCCGCCGCAGCAGGTACATGGCGTCGTCGATCTGCCCCGGCTTGGCCAGGGACTCGCCGGCCGTGGTGCCGCCCGGGTACCAGTGCACGTCCACGAAGTCGATCTTCGATCCGGCGATCGAGAGCACGGTCTGGTTCCAGTTCGCCGAGTCACCGCCGCCGACCACCGCGTCCGGCCAGTTCGCCGGCATGGTGAGCACGGCACCGACCTTGATCGTGGGGTCGACCGCCTTCATCGCGTCGGCGTACGCGACGACGCCGCCGGCGTACGCGGACGGGCTCTTGTCGGCGTGGTCGTCGGCCTCCCAGCCGGATCCGTAGTGGCCGTTCCCGTAGTTCTCGTTGCCGATCGTCCAGTACTTCGCGCCGTACCCCTTGGTCACGTTGGCGTACCGGACCCAGTCGGCCGCCTCCTCGGGCGTCCCGGTGCCGTAGTTGGCGATGACCATCGGCTGCGCGCCGACCCGCCGTACGGAGGCCATGAAGGTGTCGAAGTCGGTGTTCGGGGCGACGTAGCCGCCTGGCGCGGTGTTGGTCTTCCAGTGGTAGATGTCCCCGTACGAACCGCCCGGATACCGGATCATCCGCACGCCGGCCGCCTGCAACCGGTCCGACACCGCGGTCGTGCCGAGTTCGGCGTCCCAGACCGCGTCATTGACGCCCAGCCCGGTCGCGGGCATGGTCGCCAGTCCCGCTCGCGCGTTCACGGTGACGTTCACGGGTGGGTCGGCGGCGCGGGCGCCCGCCGAGGCGGGCCCGGCGGATGAGACGGCCGCGACGAACGCGGTCAGCGCCGCGGCGACGGCGGGACGGAGGCGCATCAGTGATCCAATCGCCGGTGATCAAAGTCGCCTCATGCTGAGATTCCGCCCCAGACGTGTCAACGGACCTCGACGGCGTCGCGGACCGGTCCGCCGGGGCGCCGTCGCGGAACCGGGGAATCCGGCCTGGTACGGGGCCGAGAGCTCCCGCGGCCGCCGCGTCCGGCAGGCCGGGTCCGGCCCGCGAGGCATGAAACTTTCGCGCGGGCGGCCAGGTCGGGGCCGCCTCTCCGCCCGTGGCGTTGACCGGTACGGCGGACGGTTCCTAGCGTTCGGCCCGTCCGGGACACCGGGCGGATTCCATTCAGTTCAGGGCCGTCCCACCCGGCCCGCCGCATCGTGAGGAGGACCGATCGCGGTCATGAAGCTGAGAAAGAAGGCTCTGGCGCCACTGCTCGCGACACTGATCGCGGCACTGCTGGCCACGGTGGGCGGCCTCACGTCGATGCGCCGGGCGTCGGCCGCGTCGCTCACCGAGGTGACCGGCTTCGGCACCAACCCGACCGGCCTGCGCATGTACGAGTACGTGCCGGCCAACGTGACGGCCCACCCGGCGATCCTCGTCGCCGTGCACTACTGCACCGGTTCAGGACCGGCGATGTACTCCGGGACGGAGTTCGCCTCACTGGCGGACCGTTACGGCTTCATCGTGGTGTACCCCTCGGCCACCCGGAGCGGTTCGTGCTTCGACGTGTCGACGCCGGGCGCGTTGACCCACAACGGCAACAGTGACCCGGTGGGCATCGTGTCGATGGTCCAGTGGGAGGAGCAGCACCGGAACGGCGACGCGGGCCGCGTGTACGTCACCGGCATCTCCTCCGGGGCGATGATGACGAACGTGCTGCTCGGCGACTACCCCGACGTGTTCAAGGCCGGCGCGGCGTTCGCCGGGGTGCCGTTCGGCTGTTTCGCCACCACCGACGGGTCGATGTGGAACAGCGCGTGCGCGAACGGGCAGATCAGCAAGACGCCGCAGCAGTGGGGCGACCTCGTCCGCGCCGCCTATCCGGGTTACACGGGGGCACGCCCTCGCATGGAGGTCTGGCACGGCACGGCCGACGGCACGCTGAACTACAACAACTTCGGCGAGGAGATCAAGGAGTGGACCAACGTGCTCGGCGTCAGCCAGACACCGAGTTACACCGACCACCCGCAGTCGTCGTGGACCCGCACGCGTTACGGAGGAACGGGCACCACCGCGCCGGTCGAGGGCATCAGCGTTCAGGGCGCCGGCCACGGTGTCTACCAGACCGGGATGGGGGAGCTGGCCCTGCGGTTCATGGGTCTGATCGGCGACGGCTCGACGCCGACCCCCACGCCGACCCCGACCCCGACTCCGCCGGGCGGGTCGGGTCCCTGCGCGGTCAGTGACACGGTGAGCGCCTGGAACACCGGCCTGACCGAGAGCATCACCATCAAGAACACCGGCGGCTCGACGATCAACGGCTGGTCCCTGGCCTTCACCCTGCCCGGCGGCCAGACGATCACCTCCGGCTGGAACGCCGCCTTCACCGGTTCGAGCGGCCAGGTGACCGCGACGAACGTCTCCTACAACGGCTCCCTGGCACCGGGCGCGTCGACGAGCTTCGGCTTCCAGGCCACCCACACCGGCGACACCGCCAAGCCGCCGGCCTTCACCCTCAACGGATCCGCCTGCACGGTCTCCTGACCGGAGGCCCCGAGAACGGCTGATCCCTGGCGCTCGCCGAGCGGAGACACAGGGCGACCGCCAGGGATCGGCACTGTCCGCCGACACGAACTGGCCGGAACCTGATCGCTGGTGTTCGCTGCGCCAAGAGAGCAGCAGGTGCCAGGGATCAGCGGCCGGACTTCGCCCCGGCGACGCCGTTCAGTCCCACCAGAAGGACCAAGAGGTCTCGTCGATGAGATCCTCGGCGTACGCATCGAGGTCACCACAGCCCTGCCAGATGTTGTCGGGGCAGAAGGCGAGGTGCTCGGCGGCCACCTGGCGGGCGTGCTCCGGCGTCTTCGGGGGCGCCGCCACGGACACATGGAGCGTGTCGAAGCCGACGGACACGACCTGGACACCGAACCGCTCCTCCCAGGAACGAAGGACGGCCGAGATCTCCTGGGTGTGATTCGTATGGTTCATCGGTCCCTGCCAGCCGCACATGGTGATCGTGTCCGCGCCACGTGCCGCAGGGACCAGGCCGAGCAGCCAGGAGCGCTGGGACGCGCCCAGGGATTCCGCGAACTCGGTCGCCGTGTCCGGGTCCGGATCCGCGCCCGGAGGCGCCAGCCCGGGCCAGGGGCCCGACGGCTTCGGATCCTCGGTGTCCTCGGCGGGCTCCGCGACCACCGAGTCCCAGAATCGGCGGAGCACACCCTCCGCGGCCAGCATGTCGATGGCGCCGACGGGCAACGGCGGATCGAGCTCCCCGTCGTGCCACGGCCGGCCGGGGTCACGCCGAAAGGTGGCGAGGAGCAGCGGGTAGAGGCCGGTCCGCTCGTGCAGCGCGAACAGCCTGGCCCAGTGCGCCCCGGCGTCGGCCAGCGGCTCGTCCGACACCCAGAGGACGGGACCGGTCGGCCCGCTCGGCGGTCTGAAGCTCTGCTGTGGTGTCACCAGGCGACCGGCGGGCAGCCCGTCGGGGAGGTCGTTGAACGGCGATTCGCGGCGCATGCCCCGAAGTTAGCGGCGGGCTCCGACGTTCCTCGGCGATCAGGAGACGGGGCGCACGGCCGACGCGATCTTCGGTCTCATTGGAGGGGCGGGGCCTTGCGGGCGGAGCCGCGGTAGGTGTCGGCGTCGTAGCGGCGTTCGCCCTCGTCGAGTTTGGCGTGCGCGGCCTCGATCAGGTCGACGCCGAGCACGTCGGCCAGCCGGACCAGGTAGACCGCCACGTCGGCCAGCTCCGAGCGCATCCGCCCCGCCGCCTCCGGATCCCGCATCACCCGAGCCGACTCCTCGGGGGTCAGCCACTGCAGCTCGGCCAGCAGCTCGCCGACCTCACCGGCCAGCGCCATGGCGAGGTTCTTCGGAGTGTGGAACTGCTCCCAGTCGCGTGCGGCGGCGAAGTCCCGCAGCCGATCCGCCAGGTCTTCCAGTGCCGTCGTCACCAGCCCACCGTACGAGGTCCGCGACGGCCCGGGTTCGCCACGAGGCGTACGGCACGGAACTCGATCCGGCCCTGTCTCGTCCTACCGACATGGCGGTGATCTTTCGCCGGGTGGGTAGGGGACCGGCCGGATCGCCCTCGAGACGGTGAGGTGGACGACGTGCGACTGACACTGGCCGATGAGCTTCTGCTGCTGGCGCTGCGCGAGGAGGACGGCAGCGCCCTGATCGGGTCCGCCGAGCTGGACTGCGGTGTGGCCGGCGCGTTGCTGGCGGAGCTGGCGCTCGCCGAGCGCGTGCAGCTCGTTGACGGGCGCGTCGTCGCGGCCGACCAGTCCCCGCTCGGCGACCCGGACCTCGACGGTCTCTTGGCGAGCATCACGGCGGACGGCAAACCCCGTAAGGCCGAGCAGTGGGTGAGCAGGACGCGCCGGGATGAGATCCGGAAGCGGCGCCTGGGCCGCCTCGCGGCGATCGGGATCCTGGAGGAACGGGAGCACAAGTTCCTCTTCTTCAAGCACACCAGCTACCCGGAGCGCGATCCGGGGCCCGAACAGGAGCTCCGCGCCCGGCTCCGCGCGGTGTTGGACGGCGCTCCGGCAGACGAACGGTCCGGCGCCCTGCTCGCGATCGTCCATGCCTGCCGTCTCGACCGGAAGGCGTTCCCGGACGTCGACGGGAAGGTCCTGCGCGGGCGCGTCAGGGAGATCACCGAGGAGCAGTGGGCGGGGCGGGCCGTGGCGAAGGTCATCGCGTCGATCCACGCGGCGGTGATGGCCGCGACGTCCGCCGCGGTCATCGCGAGCAACGCGGCCACCATGTCCAGCGGCTGAGCGGCTCGGAGGAGCGGCGCCGGTCCGGAGGGCGAGACACGGGGCAGACTCACCCTCATGAAGGAGCTCGCCGAGCTGCGGGTCGCGGAGTGGCAGCGGTTGCTCGCCGCGGCGCGACGCAGGCTGGAACGGACCGGCGGGGAGCCGGTGGGCTCCATCGGGCTGACCGACCCCTCTGACGCCGAGCGCCGGATCGTCGACCTGATCACCGACCGGTACCACGACGGGTCCAGGGCCCGCCGTGTCACCGTCTCCCTGGGCGAACTCGACCGCATGCTGCGCCGGGCGTACGGCACCGGCCTGCTGGCCGCGCTGGCCCGGATCGACGCGCCGGAACGAACGGCGGGGATGGTCGCCGCGCTGCAGGCCGCGTTGCGGGGCCGGCACGCGGGCGAGGGGTGGTACTCGGCGTGGCTCGGCCAGGTCTCGCGGGACGGAACCGCCGCCCGGCTCGTACGGCAGGGGCAGGGCGACCTCCTGGCGCGGGCCGCGGCCGTACTGGACCGGCTGCCCGCCAGGGACGTGCCGCTCCCCGTGCTCGCGGAATGGGCGACCGGTGACGCGACGGCGCTGTACGCCACTCCGCTGGCCGACCTGGTGCTGTGGGCGCTGCGGCTCTGGCAGGGGGCGTCGCCGCCGTCCGACCGCGCGGCCGAGCGCAGGATCTGGAACGACGCGGGCGTCCTCGTCGACGACCTGACCAGTCAGGTCCTGGTCCTCAACCTGCGCGTGGCCGAAGAGCACACGGTCGCCCGGTGGCTGGATGAGGCGGCGGCCGCGGGGATGCCGTTCCGGGCCACGCTGCAGCAGCTGATGAGCGGTCCGCTGACGCCGCAGGCGCGGGAGATCTTCGTGTGCCAGAGCCCGGCGGTGGTCCGCGCGGCGGCCGCCCGGATGGGCGCGCGGTGTGCCGCGCTCGTGTGCACGGAGGGCCGGGCGTCCGTGGCCTGCCGCCGCCTCCTCACCGCGGCGGCGGTCGCCGGGGCGCGGATCCGGTGGCACGGCGACTTCGACTGGGCGGCCCTGCGCATGACGGCCGCGGCCGTTCACCGGTACGCCGCCCTGCCGTGGCGCATGGGCGCCGAGGACTACCTGGAGGCCGTGCGGACCGCCCGCGATCCGCTGCGCGGCGCCCGTGCCGCCACCCCCTGGGACGAACGTCTCTCGGTGGAGATGGCCAGGGCGGGATACGCGGTCCGCGAGGACCGCCTCGTCTCCGTGCTCCTCGAAGACCTCGAGCCGGGCACCCTCTAGGTCCGGAGTCCCGGTTCGGATGGGGACCGCAGACTCTAGTCGGGACGGCCCGAAAAACCCATTCTTGGTACAGGGTCTTCGGCCACGGTTCGAAGACAGAGGGCCGCGTCGGTCCGGCGACGCGGCCCTCTTCTCATGCCTCAGCCCTCATCGAGGGAGCCCTCCCAGGCCCACGCCAGGGCGCGGGGGAGACCCCAGTGCCCGAGCGGGGTGAGGCGCCGGTGCTCGTCCAGCGCGCCGACGGCCTCCCAGACGGGCACGATCAGCTCGAAGCCCTGCTCGACCGGTTCGCGGTCGTCCGGGTCGTAGGAGCCCTCGATCTCCGGGCAGCGGTCCGCGTACGAGAACAGGTCCTCCGGCCAGGCCCGGGCGCCGACGCCGGCTCTTGCCAGGCCGATCACCGCCCCCGCCCAGTCGGCGTGCTGCAGGGTCATCAGCGCGCTCTCCTCGTGGGTGCCGAGCCCGGACTCGCCGTTCATGGCGATCAGCGCCCCGGCGGCCTGCGTCCACAGGATCTCGTCGTCGGCGGGCGGCTGCCCGCGCCAGCCGGCGGCCGCGGCCAGATGGCGATAGGGCCACTCCTTGAGCCCGCCACGGATGTTTTCGGCGGCCGGGCGCAGGTGCTCGGCGGGAACTGCGGTGGCCACCACCTCGGGCAGTGCGTCCCGGAGGATCTCCACCGCCGCACGGTCGGCCTCCTGCCACTCACGCAGGAACTCGTCCGCATCGAATTCGAGGAGGTCGTCGTACCCCTCCACCTCGCTCGTCGGGAGCCGTGTGACGTTGTCGTCCTTGTCGCTCACGACACGACTGTATAGGCGTTCGCGAGCACTGATCGCAGGTTGCGGAACCCGTCCGGTGTCCTACGAGCCCGGTCGCAGCAGCGGGAAGGTGATCGTTTCGCGGATGTTGCGGCCGGTGAGCGTGATGAGGAGCCGGTCGACGCCCATGCCGAGACCGCCGGAGGGCGGCATGCCGTACTCGAGGGCGCGCAGGAAGTCCTCGTCCAGGTCCATCGCCTCCGGGTCGCCGCCGGCGGCCAGCAGCGACTGCTCGGTGAGGTTGCGGCGCTGGATGATCGGGTCGATGAGCTCGGAGTACGCCGTGCCGAGCTCGAGACCGAAGACGATGAGGTCCCACTTCTCGGCGAGCCGCGGGTCGTCGCGGTGCGGACGGGTGAGCGGCGAGGTGGCGGCCGGGTAGTCGCGGACGAAGGTCGGCGCCTGCAGGGTGTGCTCCACCAGCGACTCGAACAGTTCCTGGACGAGCTTCCCCTGCTCCCACGCCGGGTCGTACGCGAGGCCGACCCGGTCGGCGTGCTTCTGCACCGTGCGCAGCGAGGTGCCCGGCGTGACCTGCTCGCCGAGCGCGTCGGACACCGAGCCGTACACCGTGATCTCGCGCCACGGCTCGCCGAAGTCGTACTCCACGCCGTCGCGGACGACCACGGTCGTGCCGGTCGCCGCGCGGGCCGCGTCGGTGACGAGCTCGCGGGTCAGCGCGGCCATCGTGTCGTAGTCGCCGTACGGTTCGTACGCCTCCAGCATCGTGAACTCGGGGTTGTGCCGCGGCGACACGCCCTCGTTGCGGAAGTTGCGGTTCAGCTCGAACACCTTGCCCGCGCCGCCGACGAGCAGCCGCTTGAGGTACAGCTCGGGCGCGATCCGCAGGAAGAGGTCCATGTTGTAGGCGTTCATCCTGGTGGTGAACGGCCTGGCCGCCGCGCCGCCGTGCACCGGCTGCAGCATGGGCGTCTCGACCTCGAGGAAGTCCTCCCGGCGCAGGCGGTCGCGCAGGGCCGTGATGACGTCGCCGCGCATCCGCAGCATGCGCCGGCTCTCGTCGCCCACGATCAGGTCGACGTACCGCTGCCGGACCCGGGTCTCGTCGGACAGGGCCTTGCCGGGTGCGCTGAAGCCGCCGGGGAGGGGGCGCAGGCACTTGGCGGTGAGGGTCCAGGAGGAGGCCAGCACCGACAGCTCGCCGGTACGGGAGGTGACGACCTCGCCGCGCACCCCGACCTGGTCGCCCAGGTCGATCAGCTGCTTCCAGGCCCGCAGGGCCTCGGCGTCGACGACGTCCGCGGCGAGCATCACCTGCAGGTCGCCGGTCTCGTCGCGCAACCGCGCGAAGATCAGCTTCCCGTGCTCGCGGGCGAGCATGACCCGCCCGGCGATCGCCACCTGCTCGCCCGTGTGCGTGTCGGGGGCCAGATCCCCGAACCGCTCGCGGACCTCGGCCGCGGTCGCGGTGCGCTCGAAGCCGAGCGGGTAGGGCTCGATGCCGGCCTCGCGCAGCCGGTCGAGCTTGGCGTGGCGCACCCGCTCCTGCTCGGACAGGCGTCGCGTCGGAATCCGGGCGGCGTCCGCGGACTCCTCGATCTCCCTGATCCGCTCGACGAGCGCCGGGGAGGGCGTGGGCGTGTGGAGGCGGGGACCGAACGGCGTCGGCAGGAAGCCCTCGGCCCGGGCCATGGCCAGGCCGATCCGGATCAGCTCGCGGTTCTGCTCGAAGCACACGAAGCGCGGCGTCCACACCGGGTTGTACTTGGCGTTCGCCAGGAAGAGCGACTCGAGCTGCCAGAACTTCGAGGCGAAGGACAGCAGCCGGTAGGCGAGCCGGCTGACGGGCCCGGCGCCGATCGCCGAGCCGCGTTCGAACACCGAGCGCAGCATGGCGAAGTTCAGCGAGACCCGGGTGACGCCGACCACGGCGGCGTTCTCGGCCAGCTTGGCGACCATGAACTCGTTGAGGCCGTTCTCGGCGTCGCGGTCGCGGCGCATCAGGTCCAGGGACAGGCCGGGCCGGCCCCAGGGGACGAAGCTGAGCAGCCCGCGCCGCCGCCCGACGCCGTCGAACGCCTCGACCATCACGCAGCGCTCGTCGGTCGGGTCGCCCAGGCGGCCCAGCGCCATGGAGAAGCCGCGCTCGGTGTGGCCGTCGCGCCACCGGTCGGCGTCGGCGATCAGCTCGGCCATCTCCTCGGCGTCGATCGCGCCGTGCCGGCGGACCCGGACGGTGTAGCCGGCCCGCTCCACGCGGCGGACGGCCTGCCGTACCTGGCGCATGTCGCGGCCCTCGAGGTTGAACTCGCGCAGGTCGAGGATGGCCTCGTCGCCGAGCTCCAGGGCGTCGAGCCCGCACCGGCCGTACGCGGCGGCGGCGCGCTCGCTGGCGCCGATCACGCCGGGGATCCAGGCGTGCGCGCGGCACTCGGCGAGCCACTCCTTGATGGCGGCGTCCCAGGCCTCCGGGTCGCCGAGCGGGTCGCCGGCGGCCAGGGAGACCGAGCCCTCGACCCGGTAGGAGATGCCGGCCCGGCCGTTGGGGGAGAAGATGATGTCCTTGTCGCGGCGGAGCGCGAAGTAGCCCAGGGAGTCCTGCTCGCCCCACTCGGCGAGCAGGGCGCGTGCCGGCAGCTCCTCGTCGGGCGTCAGGACGGCGAGCCGCTGACCGGGCCGGAACAGCGCCCACACCGTGATCACAAGCAGGCCGCTGCCGAGCACACCGAGGATGCCGTCGACCCAGCCGGGCACGTTGACGTGCAGCTCCTCACCACTGACGCCCGCGCCGAGGAGCGTCTGCAGTCCGGCGTAGACCAGGTGCGTCCACTCGGCGCCGCGCGCGTCGCGGTCGGTCAGGAAGACCAGGCTGGTGCCGATGACGCCGCCGACGATGAGCAGCCCGGTGAACACCAGGAGGGCGAGCCGCCGGTTGGCGCGGTCCGGCAGGGCGGAGAACTGCCCGCGCGCGGCGACGAGCAGCACCACGACGAAGCCGAAGGCGATGGCCGTGGCCAGCTCGCCCCCGCCCCCGGCGAGGCCGGCGAGGGCCCAGACTCCGAAGAACAGCAGGAAGAAGACGACGCTGATGCGCCAGGCGGCCTTCTTGCGCCGGCGGACGCCGACCGACAGCAGGATGAGCAGCAGCCCGTACGGGAGGCTGGAGTACCAGCCGAAGTAGTTGATCGAGCGCAGCACCCAGATGCCGGACAGCCACTGGATGAGCCCGGACGACAACCACGCCAAAACGGACAAAACGCCTGAAACTCGGAGGTACCAGAACAAGGCGGTGGGTACGGCCTCGACGACCCGCTGCCATGTCTGGGTCACCGTCGTCCTCATCGCGCCCCCGTCGTCATGCCGTACATTCTTTCTTTGTACCGGGGATTAGGTGAGCGTCAGGCCAAATGAACGCTCCTCCTGTCGGTATCGTGCATGGACTATGCCGGAAAAACCCCTTCTTGCCCAGCGTTACCGCCTGCTCACTGAAGTAGGTCGTGGTGGCATGGGGACGGTCTGGCACGCCCGAGATGAAGCGCTCGGCCGCGACGTCGCCGTCAAAGAGGTGATCCTCCCGCACGGGTTCTCCGACGAGGAGCGGGAGATCCAGCACAAGCGGACCTTCCGCGAGGCGCGTACCGCCGCCCGGCTCAGCCATCCCGGCGTCGTGGCCGTCTACGACGTCGTCGAAGAGGACGGACGTCCCTGGATCGTGATGGAGCTGATCCGGGCGCGCTCCCTCGAGCAGATGATCAAGCAGGACGGCCCGCTCTCGCCCAGGCGCGCCGCCGAGATCGGGCGGCAGATGCTGAGCGCCCTGATGACCGCCCACGAGGCGGGCATCCTGCACCGTGACGTCAAGCCGAGCAACGTGCTGGTCATCGACGGGCGGTCGATTCGCGCCGTGCTGACCGACTTCGGCATCGCGCGGGCGCAGAGCGACGCGACGCTCACCCAGACCGGCATGTTGATCGGCTCGCCGGCCTACATCGCCCCCGAGCGGGCCAAGGGCCGCCAGGCGGTGCCCGCCTCCGACCTGTGGTCGCTCGGCGCCACGCTGTACGCCGCCGTGGAGGGCAAGTCCCCGTTCGAGCGGACCGAGGCGATGGCGAGCCTGGTGGCCGTGCTCACCGAGGAGCCTCCGTCCGCCCCGCACGCCGGGCCGCTGGCCCCCGTGATCGCCGGTCTGCTCCGGAAGGAGCAGGAGACGCGGCTGACCGCCGCCGAGGCCGCCGTCATGCTCGACCGGATCATCATGAACGACGGCTCGGGCTCGACCCGGGTGCTGGAGACGGCCGGCGCCCAGGCCGCCGCGGCGACCCGGATGGACTCGGACGACTCCTCGGACATGCCGGTCACCGGTCAGGTCCTGACCCCGTCGAACCCCGGCGAGACGCTGACCGATGACCCTGCGGCCGAGGACACGCCGGTCGACGAGCCCGGGCGCGGGCACGGGTCGGCGATCGAGGACATCCGGCCGGTCTGGCTCTCGGGCCGGCACGGCAACCTGGCGATCGCGGCCGTGCTCGGGGTCATCGTCATCGGTCTGATCGTCCTTACCTTGGTGCGGTGACTCGCCGCAAACGATGCTGATCCGTCATCACTGATCGGTATCGTCCTCAGCTATGCCACTGGGGGAGGGTTTCGTACTCGGCCATCGCTACCGGCTGCTCTCGCACATCGGGCGAGGCGGCATGGGCACCGTCTGGCATGCCCATGACGACCTCCTCGCGCGCGACGTCGCCGTCAAGGAGGTCCTCTTCCCACCCGGGCTGAGCGAGGACGAGCACAAGGTGATGTACGAGCGCACGCTCCGTGAGGCGCGCTCGGCGGCCCGGCTCAACCATCCGGGGATCGTCACGGTGCACGACGTCGTCGAGGAGGACGGCCGGCCCTGCATCGTCATGGAGTTCGTCCGGGCGCGCTCCCTGCAGGAGGTCATCGACGAGGACGGCCCACTCCCGCCCGCCCAGGTGGCCGAGATCGGCGCGCAGGTGCTGGCCGCCCTGCGCACCGCGCACGCCGCGGGCATCACCCACAGGGACGTCAAGCCGGCCAACGTGCTGCTCGCCGGGGCGGGGGACGAGCCGGTCTCCCGCTCGACGCGCGTCGTCATCACCGACTTCGGCATCGCGACGATGGAGGGCGACTCGACGCTGACCCAGACCGGCCTGATCATGGGTTCGCCCGCCTACATCGCCCCCGAGCGGGCGCGCGGCGACAAGGCCTCACCGGCCTCCGACCTGTGGGCGCTCGGCGCGACGCTCTACGCCGCGGTCGAGGGGCAGTCGCCGCACCACCGGCCCGAGGCGATGGCGGCGCTCACCTCGGTGATCTCGGAGGAGGCGCCGCCGCCCCGTAACGCCGGGGCGCTCGCGCCGGTGCTCATGGGCCTGCTCGACAAGGACCCCGCGCGCCGCCTGACGGCGGACGAGGCGGCGGCGGGCCTGACCCGTGCCGCGCAGGGCACCCGGCCGCTGCCCGCCCCCGGCCCGGCGACGGGCGGCAACGGCGCGGATCCCGGACACGAGCGGCCGCCGGCCCCCTGGCGTCTCGCCGCCGAGGCTCCGCCGCCGCCGAGCCATCCCTCCGCCGCCATGGCGGACCCTGGAGGCGGCGGGCGAGCCCACGGCCCGGCCACGGTGAAGGACCCAGCTCCGTCCGGCGCCGCCCGCCCGGATTCGAGCGGGCCGCCGCCCGGCGTGACCGGTCCGATGAACTCCGCCGGCGCCGCGCAGGACGAGACGTGGATGCGGTCCTACGACCGGCCCGGACAGGCGCCGACCGCGGCCGGGCGCGGTCGCGGCCGGACGGTCGTCGGCGCCGTGGGGGCCGTCTTCGTCGTCGCCGCGCTCGCCGTGGGGCTGCTGATCTACTTCTCCCGCGACGGGCACCCGTCCGCGAACGGGCAGCCGCCCACCACCTCCTCGCCGTCCACGAAGCCGACTCAGTCGCCGACCAAGGGCACGCCCTCGCCCCGCAAGACGATCCCGGCGGGCTACCACCAGGTCACCACCCAGGACGGATCGACGCTCATGGTGCCCAAGGGGTGGCAGCACCAGATCAACAGTGCCCAGTCCGAGAAATGGCAGGACCCCCGGACGGGGAACCACATCCAGCTGGACACCATCCCCTGGGGGACGGACGATCCGGTGAAGCACTGGGAGATGTTCGGGAGGGACGCGCCGCGGAACCTCTCCGGGTTCCAGTGGGTCGTCCAGCCGCATCCCGAGACGGTGCACGGTGCGGAGGGGGCCAACGCGGAGTACTCCTGGAACTACGGCAAGTACGGGAAGGTCTACGCCTTCGACTCCGGGTTCACTCTGAACGGTCGGCAGTACTCCCTCATGTCCGCCGGCGGGAATCCGGGTGCCGCCGGGGTCCGGTTCGACAAGGCGCTCGCGTCCTTCCAGCCCGGCGCCCGGTGACGCCCGCCCCCCGCGACGCGGCCGTGAGAGTCCGCCGCCATTTTTCTCACATTGAGTAATCGATCAACACTCTCTGTCACGATGTAAGGCGCAGGTGAGGCGAGACACTTCGTGAAGGGAGCTCCCGTGCATACGACTGTGCGGACGGCCTATCCGGCGGACCGCACCGCCGTGGCGCAGGCGCGCCGGTTCGTCCGGGACACGCTCATCGCGTGGGGCGCCGAGGACGCGCTCGACGACGCGGTGCTGCTGACGAGCGAACTGGCGACCAACGCCATCACGCACGCAGGCACCCCGTTCGAGGTGGTCTGCCGCGTGGACGACTCCTCCGTGCAGGTGGAGGTGGTGGACCGCGACCCCGCGCGGCTGCTCCCGGCACCCCGTGAGGCCGACGACCTCAGCGTCAGCGGCCGCGGGCTGCTGATGCCGATGCTGCTCGCCGCCGCCTGGGGCGTGTCGTACGCGGCCGGGTCCAAGACGGTCTGGTTCCGCCTGGCCACCCGGTCGGCGTCGGCCTGGGCGCCGGCGCCCTGCGGATGCGTCACGCCGGTGCGGTGACCGTACGCCCGTCCCCGCCGCGCCGCATCCCGCGGTCGCGGCACGCCGGTGCGGTGACCGGGCGGGCACACGCGCTCGTACGGCCGTACGCCGGTCGTCGCGTCCTACTGCAGCCATCCCGGCTTTACCAGGCCCGTCTCGTACGCCATCACGACGAGCTGGGCGCGGTCGCGGGCGTGCAGCTTCACCATCGTGCGGCTCACGTGGGTCTTGGCGGTCGCGGGGCTGACGACCAGGCGTCCGGCGATCTCCTCGTTCGACAGCCCCTCCGCCACCAGCGCCATGACCTCGCGCTCCCGGTCGGTCAGGCCGCGCAGCTCCGCCGCGGAGCGGGGCTTCCTCGCCTTCGCGGCGAACTCCGCGATGAGACGCCGGGTCACGCTCGGCGACAGCAGCGCGTCGCCGGAGGCGACCTCCCGTACGCCCCGGATCAGGTCGGTCGGCTCGGTGTCCTTGACCAGGAAGCCGCTCGCCCCACCGCGGATCGCCTCGAAGACGTACTCGTCCAGCTCGAACGTCGTGAGGATGACGACCCTGGTGTCCGTCAGCCGTCCGTCACCGACGATCTCGCGCGTCGCGGCCAGACCGTCGAGCACCGGCATCCGGATGTCCATCAGCACGACGTCGGGGCGCTCGCGCCGGGCCAGGCGTACGGCTTCGGCGCCGTCCCCGGCCTCGCCGACGACCTCGACGTCGGGCTGCGCGTCGAGCAGCGCCCGGAACCCCGCCCGGACGAGGGCCTGGTCGTCGGCGAGCAGTACGCGGATCAATCGTGCTCCTTGTCCAGGGCGGGTGTCCCCGCGTGCTGATCGTCGGGTGTCCTCGCGTCGTCCCGGGCGCCCGTCCCCACCGGCGTGCCGTCCACGGGCATCGGGAGGGTCGCGCGGACGCGGAACCCGACGGCGCCCGGCCGCGGCCCCGCCGTCATCTCCCCGCCGAGGGCGGTGACGCGTTCGCGCATCCCGGGGATGCCGTCACCGCCGCCGGGCAGGTCCCCGGGGGCGCCGCGCCCGTCGTCCTCGACCTCCAGCAGGAGCTCGCCCGCGCCGTACGCGACGCGCACCGTCGCGGTCACGCCCGGCCCGGCGTGCCGCGTCACGTTCGTCAGCCCCTCCTGGAGGATGCGGAACGCCGCCAGGTCGATCCCGGCGGGCAGCGGGTACGGCCGCCCGGTCACGCGGGTCCGTACGGTGATGCCCGCCGCCCGCGCGCGGGAGACCAGATCGTCGAGGCGGCCCAGGCCCGCGGTCGGCGTCCGGGGCGCGTCCTCGTCCACCTGGCGCAGGACGCCGAGCACGGAGCGGACCTCGGTCAGCGCCTCCTTGCTGGCCTCCTTGATCGCGGCCAGGGCCGTTCGCGCCTGCTCGGGCCGTTCGTCCATGAGGTGCAGCGCCACTCCGGCCTGCACGTTGATCATCGAGATGTTGTGCGCGAGGACGTCGTGCAACTCGCGCGCGATGCGGAGGCGTTCCTCGCTGGCCCGCCGGCGTTCCTCCTCCGCGCGGGTACGGCGCGCCTCGGCCGCCCGTTCGCTGCGGATGCGCACGAGCTCGGCGCCGGTCAGTACCAGCAGCAGCCAGATCAGCATGACCAGGGCGTGCGTGGCCGGCCAGGCGCGCAGCCGGAACGGCCCGAACGGTGTGAGCGCGCCCACACCGTTGAGCACGGCGAACCCCGTGCCCGTGACGATCCAGGCGGCGACGCGACGCCCGGCGCCGATCGCCGCCACGATGGCGACCACCATGCTCAGGAAGACCGGTCCGAGGACGTGACCGAGAAGGATGTAGCAGTCGGTCACGGCGAACACGACCGCGAGCGCGGCGACCGGCAGACGCCGCCGGGCGAGCAGGGCGACCGGCCCGGCGACGAGCAGCGCGTACGCGAGCGCGTCCAGGTGCCGGGCCTGGTAGCGCATGTTCGCGTCGGCGCCCGTGGAGCCCATCACCTGGATGAAGCCGACGACCAGCGGGATCACCCAGACCGCCAGCGCACCGGGCCGCCATCGCGTACTCACGCCTGCACTCTAGGATGCGGCTGCGCGGGCGGGCATCCGGTCGAAGTCGGCATTCCGCGTACGCCCCGGGGAGTAGTCGCGCCGCCCCCTATGATTTACCGGCCGATAGCCCTCCAGTGCGGATACTGGTTGATCTCGGCCGATTTGCGGCTTCTGGGCAACTTTTTCGGTGCCTCAGGCATCTTGTGATGGAGAGCGTGTGATCGCGGATACCGTAGTCGGCTGAGCGCGGCGTTGGGCCATGCTGAGAGTTCGATGAGTTTCAGGCGCGTGCCCTCGGGGGGCGAGCCGGATCTGAGAGGGCACTGGTGGGACTGACGAGCGGGGGCTTCTTCGCTTTTCTCATCGTGGTGGCCGTGGCCGCCACGGCCGCGACCATCTGGTGGTGGCCGAAGTTCGCCGGCTCCGGCATCGGCCCGTTCCTCGCCCGGATCGGGCTGTTCCTGGTCGCCCAGGTCACCCTGATCTTCGTGCTGCTCGCCGGGGTGAACAACTACTTCCTGTTCTACGCCTCCTGGTCGGACCTGTTCGGGACCAACAACCAGGGCGTCAACGTGACGTTGAACAACAACAGCAGCGGCCCGAGCAAGCCGCAGGGCACCGGACGGCCGCTGGCCCGCCAGATGACGACCATCGGCCAGAAGAAGAAGGCGAACCCCGCCAAGGACGGCCAGGTCGAGCAGGTGGAGATCCGGGGCGAGCGCACCGGGCTGACCACGCAGGCGTACGTCTATCTACCTCCGCAGTACTTCCAGAAGAAGTTCGGCAAGCGCCACTTCCCGGTGATGTACGACTTCACGGGCTTCCCGGGTGTCCCCGAGCAGCTCATCACCCGCTTGGGCGTGCCGGAGACCGCCACCAAGGAGATGACCGCGGGGCGGGTCCAGCCGATGGTCATCGTGATGATGCGCCCGACGCCGACGTCGGTGATGCCGAGGGACACCGAGTGCACGGACGTGCCCGGCGGCCCGCAGGTGCTGAGCTTCTACGCCCAGGACGTGCCCGAGAGCCTGGCGTCCACCTACCGGTTGGCGACCGGCTCCCGGAGCTGGGGCGTGATGGGCGACTCGACCGGCGGGTACTGCGCGGTCAAGCTGGCGATGACGCACTCCGACCGGTTCACCGCGGCGGTCTCGATGGCCGGCTACTTCTACCCGCGGCAGGACTGGCAGACCGGTGACCTCTACGCCGGCAGCAAGCAGGTGAAGTCGGACAACAGCCTGATCTGGCGGCTGCAGCACCTGCCGCCGCCCCCCATCTCCGTGCTCGTCACCACCAGCCCGGACGGCGAGAAGGACTTCGGCGAGGCGCGGAAGTTCCTTCAGCTGGCCGCGGCGCCCATGGCCACGGACAAGATCCTGGTTCCGGGCGGCGGCCACAACCCGCACACGTGGAAGCGGGTCACGCCGAGCGCCCTGCAGTGGATGAGCGCGCACCTGGCCCACGAGGGCCCCTGATTAGGGCGTGCGCGCTCCGCACGCCTCAGACGGGCGGCTGCGGAGGTTCCAGCGGATCGGCAGGTGCGTGATGCCGTTGTGGACGTTCGACCGCAGCCGCCGTGCCTCGCCGGCCGGCTCGATCGCGTCGAAGCGGCCGAGGACGGCCGCGAACATGGCGCGCATCTGCATCCGGACCAGGTGCGTCCCCAGGCACGCGCGCGGCCCGTGGCCGAGCGCGAGGTGCTCGTTCGGAGCGCGTCCGACGTCGAACCGCGCGGGATCCGGGAAGACCGGCTCGTCGCGGTTGGCCGAGGCGAGCCAGACGACGAGCCGCTCGCCCTTGCGGACCGGCACGTTGCCCACGACGGTGTCGGTCGCGGCCGTACGATCGACGCAGATGACCGGGGACCACCACCGCAGCATCTCCTCGACCGCGGCGTCGAGCAGGCCCGGGTCGGCGCGCAGGCGCTCGACCTCGGCCGGATTCTTCAGCAGGGCGAGCATCCCGCCGGACAGCGCGCCGCGGACGGTGTCGGTCGCCGCCGCCGCGAACAGCCGGAAGAGGTTCTCGAACTCCTCCACCGGAACCGGGCCGTTCTTGCCGCCGGACTGGTGCACGAGGACGGTCATGAGGTCCTCGCCGGGATGCCGGCGCTTGTACTCGGCGAGTTCGCCGGCGTAGAGGCGCAGGTCGGGCAGTTCCCTGCGCTCCTGTGGGGCGGCGGCGCCGGGCTCCGCGGAATCGGCCGTCGCGGGATCGAGCGGCCCCTGGGGCCGCGCGGTGACCGCCCGGCGGGCCATCTCGGTGCAGGTGGCGGTGTCGGCCGCGACCTCGGGGGAGTATCCGACCGGGTACCCGGCGACGGGGCGGCCGGTTACCCGGTCGGACCAGTCGGACAGCAGCCACCGGTCGGTCTCCGGGATTCCGAGCAGGTCGGCGAAGCTGAGCAGCGGCAGTTCCGCCGCGATCTCCGTGGCGAAGTCGGCCTCGCCCTTCTCGGCCACCGCGTCCACGAGGGCGCACGCCCGGCGCTCGATGCGGGCGGCCAGGCCGTCGATGGTGCGCGCGCCGAACGCCCGGGGCAGCCGCCTGCGGAGCCGGGAGCGTGCGGGCGGGTCCGCGGCGGGTGCGCTGCCGCGACCGTGGCCCAGGCCCTTGTCCGCGGTCCCGCGCGCGGCGAAGAGCTTAGGGTTCTGCAGGACGTGGCACGCGTCCGCGTGCCGGAGCACCGCCCAGAAGCCGGGGCCGGCGGATCCGTGGTCGACCGGGCGCTCCTCGATCCAGACGACCGGCGTGGAGCCGCGCAACCGTGCCAGCGCGTCGTAGGGCACCCCCCGCACGTAGGTGTCGGCGCTGTAGATCATGTCGGTATCGGAGACCGGCGTGGCGACTCGTCGTTGAGTCATGAGTTCCCCTCCCGCGTCTAAGGACCGTATCCCGCACGCCGCTTCCAGACCAAGGGCCGGTTCCGGCCGTCACCGGAATACCCCTGCGGACCGAGGCCCGTTGACGCGGTCGCGGAATTCCTCCTCGGAGGCCGAGGTTCTCCCGGACATGAGCCTCACGCTGCCTGGAGCCCCGCTGTCCGGAAGGCCCGCCGGAGTGTTCAACGGGGACGTCACGGCCCCACCTCACCTGCTCTACTTCGAACCGACCCCGAAGCGGATCCGCGTGAAGTTCGGCGGCGAGACGATCGCCGACAGCACCGGCGCGCACCTGCTGTTCGAGACCGGGCTGCTGCCGGTCTACTACCTCCCGGTCGCCGACGTGCGCATGGACCTGCTGCGGCCGACCGACCACGCGACCCACTGCCCGGTGAAGGGTCGGGCCTCGTACTGGACGGTGTCCGCCGGCGGCCGCACCGCCGAGAACGCCGTGTGGGGGTACCCCGACCCGATCGCTCCCTGGCTGAAGGGCTTCGTGGCCTTCTCCTGGGACGCCATGGACGCCTGGTACGAAGAGGACGAACAGGTCTTCGGCCACCCGCACGACCCGTACAGCCGGATCGACGTGCTGCGCGGCTCCCGGCGCGTACGGGTGAGCGTGGGCGGCACCGTGCTCGCCGAGTCCGAGCGGCCCATGGTGCTGTTCGAGACCGGCCTGCCGGTCCGCTACTACCTGCCGCGCGAGGACGTGCGTCTCGACCTGCTCCAGCCGTCCGAGACCGTCACCTGGTGCGCGTACAAGGGACGGGCGCGCTACTGGGCGTACGGCGGCGAGGACGTCGCGTGGACGTACGAGGAGCCGCTGCACGACGCCGAGCGGGTGCGCGACCTGGTGTGCTTCTTCAACGAGCGGGTCGACCTGGAGATCGACGGCGAGCCCCAGCGACGCCCGGCCTCCCGCTGGTCCTGAACCTCGGCCGGACGCCCCGCGTCGCACCCGTCCCGGCCCCGGTCGGCGGCGGGCGTCGCGCCTGTCCCGGCCTCAGGCGGGGACGACCTTGACGCCGGCCTCCTCGTAGGCGCGGGTGTCGGCGCTCGCGTCGGTGACGAGGATGTCGATCTCGCCGATGCCGCAGATCTTGGCGAAGGCGCGCTCGCCCAGCTTGGAACTGTCCGCCGCGACGACGACCCGCTCGGCGCGGAGCGCCATCTGCCGGTTGATGTTCGCCTCGTCCTCGTTGTGGCAGGTGGCGCCGCGCTCGACGTCGATGCCGCTGACGCCCAGGAACGCCATGTCGAGGGTCACCTGGTCGAACACCCCGTTGGCGAGCGGCCCGACCAGCTCGTACGACTGCGGCAGCGCCACCCCGCCGGTCAGCACGATCTTCACGTGCGGTCGTACGACCAGCTCGTTGGCGATGTTCAGGGCGTTCGTCACGATCGTGATGGCGGGTGCGCCGTTCTCCGCGTGCAGGTCGGCGCGGGTCGCCAGGGCCCGCGCGATCTCGGTGGTGGTGGTGCCGCCGTTGACACCGATGACCGCGCCCGGCTGCACGAGCTCGGCGGCGGCCGCCGCGATCCGCTGCTTCTCCGAGGCCTGCCGGGCGCTCTTGTAGCGCAGCGGCAGGTCGTAGGTGACCGTGTGGGCGACCGCGCCGCCGCGGGTGCGCGTGAGCATCTGCTGCTGCGCGAGCTGGTCGAAGTCACGGCGGATGGTCGCCGTCGAGACGGCCAGCTCGGCGGCGGCCTCCTCGACGCTGAGCCGTCCCCGACCCGCCAGTAGCGACAGCAGGTCGTTCCAGCGTTCGTACCTGCTCACCCGCGCCTCCTCCACCGGTTGCTCAGAGCGGGGGGCAGGGCGCAGGTCAACGATTAGACCACTTGCCACGTCTGAGCTTTGCTGATCGTACATCGCCCGGACCGCGCACGAATGGGCATGGGGCGGGAGTGATCGCAGTGACTCCGGCAATGGACCGCGGAACGGGACACGCCGGGTGATCAGGGCAGCAGCCACTCACCGGTGCTGACGCTGACCAGCCCGTGCCGTGCGGCGATGATGACGGCCTCCCGCTGGGAGTGCACGCCGAGCTTGGTGAGCACGCTCTGCACGTGACTGCGGGCGGTGCTGTGGGTGATCCGCATGCTGCGGGCGAGAGCCGCGGTGTTCTCGCCCCGGACCAGGCGGGTGAGGACCTCGCGCTCGCGGGGGGTGAGGTAGTTCGCGAGCCGCTGGGCCTCGCTGCGGGGACGCGCCGGAAGCCGGCCGGCCGCCTCCGGGTCGACGACGACCTCGCCGGCGTGGACCCGGGCCAGCAGGTCGACGATCTCGCCGGCCTGCTGGCCCTTGTGGGCGAAGCCCCGCACCCCGGCGGCCAGCCCCGTCTCGACCGTCCCGGGATCCGCCGAGCCCGTCAGCACGACGAACCGGGTGTCGGGAGCCGCCGCGACGAGCTCCGGCAGGCTGCCCAGCACCGACCCGGTCGGGAACCGCAGATCGATGAGGCACACGTCGGCGCGTACGCCCGGCAGCAGCCGCAGCGCGGCCTCGGGGGAGTAGACGACGCCGACCACGTCGTGTCCCTTCTCGCGCAGCACGACGGCGAGCGAGTCGGCGAACACGGCGTGGTCGTCGCAGACGAGCACCCTCATGGGCCCTCCGAGGAGGGCAGCAGGATCCGCACCCGCGCCCCGCCGAGCTCGCACCCCCGTATCTCGATCAGACCGTCGTACTCGGCGACCAGGTCGCTGACGATCCCCAGGCCCAGGGAGGCCAGGCCGCTCGGCCCCGCCCCGAACCCGGGGCCGTCGTCGTCGATCTGGACGACCGTCCAGTCCGCCTCCACACCGACGCGCACCTCGACGTGGTCGCGGGCGATGCGGTGGGCGTTGTCCAGGACGTTGCGAACCGCGCGCCAGAGCGCGAGCGGATCGATGTGCGCCCAGGCCGCGTCGGCCGCGTAGGAGATGCGGCGGGGCGAGGACAGCCGCAGCCCGGCCACGATCTCGCCGACGAGCCGATCCACGGGTACCCGTTCCGGGCCGGCCGGCACGGGGCCCTCCTCCTCCGCCTCGAGCTGCCGGAGCAGGTGGTCGAGCCAGCGCGTCTCGCCGATCAGCGCCTCGACGCGCTCCCGGCTGACCGGGCCGATGTCGTCGGAGACCGCGACGGCGGACGCGAGCATGATGATCGTGCCGAGTTCGTGGCGGATGTCGTGCCGGACCCGCCGGCGCCACAACCGGGCGTCGTCGGTGTCGAGCAGCGACGCCTGCGGCGTGCCGGTGGGATCCGCGACGCGGCCTGCGCGTGCGGACGCCTGTGGTGGCGAGGACCGTGCCGTTGCACTGATCATCGAAGACCCCCGTCTTTGAAGTGACTGACCGTATCGACGGTCACCCTGTACGACGCGGGTGTCCAGGCGAGTGGCCGCAACCAGACCGGACCTGGCCACAGGTGGTCACTCCGTCACTGTGAGTGAACCGTGCTTGAAATCCGGGCGTCTTAATGGAAACGCGTGTCAGAGTGGGGGGCCCTCGCCCGGATCGGTCGGTGCCACCCCGGCGCGCATGGCGATGGTGATGGCCTCCACCGCCGAATGCGCGCCGAGCTTCGCCAGGAGGTTCTGGGTGTGAGTGCGGACCGTGTTCGCGGACAGGCCGAGGCGCTCGGCGATCCTCGTACGGCTCAGCCCGTCCACCATGCCCTGCAGCACCTCGCCTTCGCGGGGCGTGAGCTCGGCCAGCGCACCTCCGCCCTGCTCGCCCGAGGCCACCAGGCGGCGCAGCACGTCGCCGAGGACGTCGGGGGGTACCCACCCGCCCCGGCCCGCCGCGCCGCGGATCACCCGCGCGACCAGGTCGGCGCTCTCCGTCTTGGGCACCCAGGCGACCGCGCCGTGCCGCAGGGCGGTCACCATCGGGGCGACGTCGGTGATCGCGCTGAGGATCACGACGCGCACCTCCGGGCGCCGGCGCCGCAGGAGATCGAGCGCCTCGAGCCCGCTCTCCTCACCGAGGACGAAGTCGAGCACCACGACGTCGGGCGACTCGGTGGCCACGAGCGCCGCGGCGCGGCGGACGTCGCCCGCGACGGGGAGCACCTCAAGGTCGGGTTCCGCGGCCAGCCGGGCCGCGAGCGCCTCGGCGAAGAGCGCGTGATCATCGACGATGAGGACGCGGATGGACCTCATGAGGTGAGCATGACGGACGCGACGCCCGCGCAGATCCTGCATTTGACGGAGACGGCCCGGTGTAATCTGCCCATTTCCCCGAAGACCGCCCCACCGCGTCGGCCGAGGATCACGTCGAGTGCCTTGGGGCGCTCGAACTCTCGCCCCCTTGCGCGGCGCGGGAGGCGCTCCACGGGCCGTTCGCCTCGGCCCGGTGGGCTACGTCTGGAAGTCCGCCTGACGAACGCCTCACCGCGGGCCGTGCCCGCGAAGGCCGTACCGGACGACGCCGTCCCCGGCGGCGTCGTCCGGTACGGCCGGGTGAGTGATCAGGCGATGGCGCCGCTCGTGCGGAGGGCGGCGATCTCGTCCTCGGTGAGGCCGATCTCGGCGAGGGCGGCGTCCGTGTGCTCGCCCGGCCGAGCCGGCGGGCGGGGCGTCTCGGCCCCGGTACGGCCGAAGCGCGGCGCGGGGGCGGGCTGGGCCATTCCGCCGATCTCCACGAAGCCGTCGCGCGCCCGGTTGTGCGGGTGGGCGGGAGCCTCGCCGAGGCCGAGCACCGGCGCCACGCACGCGTCGGTGCCGTCGAAGATCGCGGTCCACTCGTCGCGGGTGCGCTGCTTGAAGACCTCGGTGAAGCGCGCCCGCAGCTCGGGCCAGCGCTCCTGGTCGAGCTGGGCGGGCAGGTCCTCGTCCGCCAGGCCGAGGCCGCGCAGCAGGGCGGCGTAGAACTGCGGCTCGAGGGCGCCGACGCTGACGAACCGGCCGTCGGCGGTCTCGTAGGTGTCGTAGAACGGCGCGCCCCCGTCGAGGAGGTTGGTGCCGCGCTCGTCGCGCCAGAGCCCCTGGCCGCGCATGCCGTGGATGAACGAGGTCAGCAGGGCGGCGCCGTCGACCATGGCCGCGTCGACGACCTGCCCCCGGCCGGACCGCGAACGCTCGTACAGCGCGGCGAGGATGCCGAGCGCGAGGAGCATGCCGCCGCCGCCGAAGTCGCCGATGAGGTTGAGCGGCGGGACGGGCCGCTCCCCGGCGTGGCCGATCGGGTCGAGCGCGCCCGCGATCGCGATGTAGTTGATGTCATGGCCGGCCATGGTCGCCATGGGGCCCTCCTGGCCCCACCCCGTCATCCGGCCGTACACCAGGCGCGGGTTGCGTTCGAGGCAGACGTCGGGGCCGAAGCCGAGGCGTTCGGTGACGCCCGGGCGGAAGCCCTCGACGAGCACGTCGGCCGACTCGATGAGCCGCAGGAGCACGTCGACGCCGGCCGGGTCCTTCAGGTTCAGCCCGATGGACCGGCGACCGCGGCTCAACGGATCCGCGGTCGCCGCGCCGCCGACGAGAGTCGCCGCGCCCGCCACCGTGGACGGGCGGTCGACGCGGAGTACGTCGGCACCAAGATCGGAGAGCACCATGCAGCCGAACGGCGCAGGCGCGAGGCTCGCGATCTCGATGACGCGAACACCGTGCAGTGGTCCCATGCTCACCCCTCAGGTCGGCCTTGCGGCACACTCTAGAACTTCGTTCTAGAGTGCCGCGCGGCGACCTGCGGAGCCGAGCAGGGTAAGACGCCCGGGTCGCGACGTCGGGACCAACGGGAACGTAGGGCTTGGCGCGAGACGGCGTCGCGCCGACAGGGGGTCACAGTGCGTTGACGAAAGCCTTCAGAGAGTTGCCCGCCGACGTCAGCCCACCGAGTGCGTTGTGCACGATGTGGGCCGCGCCACTGGGGGATGTCAGCAGGTAGAAGATGACAAAGGCTATAAGTGCCCAGGTCAGGTACTTCTTCATTGGCGCTCCCGCCTCCCATCGAACGCCGCTATTGTCGCCCATCTGTGGCGCGGACGGCAGTCATTCGTTGTCCTGATGTTCCACGGCCGGGCCGCCTCGGCAGGCGACCGCCCTCGCGACCGTACGTCTCCTCCAGTTGAGTATCACCGCTTCTCTGTGTTCTGTCGCGTGTCAACTCTGACACAAGTGCGTGTGTCAGGACGACCTCAAGTCGGCGACCTTTGCCACGTTCCATTGAAGGAATCGGACGTACCGGGCATGCCATCGGTCATGTCCGTATGCAGCCGCGTCGTCACCGCGCGCGTCCGAAAAGGAACCCGTCCGGATCTACCGGCGGCGGTAGACGATTCTCTCGCCGCGCGGGGGCCCGCACCGATCCTCGATCACGCCCACCGGCAGGGGCCGCGCGGTGGCCGACAGCGGCCGATCGCTTCGCGGCCGGTGTACACCGTGGGGTGACGGAATGCATAGGGAGTCCCCCGCTGGGTAGTTGTCCGGTGCTGTGGCATGGCTCAGGGGGCGCCGTGGCCGCGGGGGACAGCCAGTGCGACACAGGGACCAGACGATCCGGCAGCGCGCCACCGTCGTCGCGATGACGGTGACGGGGGTCGTCGCCGTGTTGCTCTACATCGGGGTGCTCGCCCTGATCCAGTACCAGGTGACGAGCCGGCTCTCCACGGATCTGACGTACACCACCCGGCAGATGGCCGCGCTGGCCCGCGCCGGGCGGCTGACCAATCCCGTGATCACCGGCGGTCATCAGCTCGTCCAGGTGCAGAACGACCGGGGGCAGGTCGTGGCGGCCACCCGGAGCGTGTCCGGGCTGCCCGCCCTGCACGCCCGGCGGCCCGCCGACGGGCAGCGCATCGAGCAGCGGGTGTGCGTCGATCCGCGCCACTGCCTCACGCTGGTCTCCCAGCGGGTCACCGGCCCGGGACAGGCGCTCACGATCCACTCGATCGCGCCGGAACCGGGACTGTTCCCGCGTCCGGGCCTGGCCGTCCTGCTGGCGCTGGGCATCCCCGTCAGCATCGGCGCGGCCGGCGTCTGGCGATGGTGGGCCGCCGGGCGAAGGCTGCGGCCGATCGAGGCGCTGCGCGACGAACTCGACGCGATCAACGCGGCGGATCTGCGCCGGAGGGTCTCGATGCCGCAGCGGCGCGACGAGTTCTACTGGCTGGCGATGGCCGTGAACGCGACCCTCGACCGGCTGGAGGCGGCCGTGGAGCAGCAGCGCCGCCTCGTCTCCGACGTCTCCCACGACCTGCGCAGCCCGATCGCCGGGCTGCGCGCCGAGCTGGAGATCGCGCTGATCGACCCGGAGGGCACCGACCTGCGCGAGGCGCTGGGCCGGACCCTGACGAACATCGACCGGCTGCAGAACATCGTCACCGAACTGCTCGCGCTCGCGCGCCGCGACGCGGGCCTGCCCAGCCGCAACGGCCCCGTCGACGTCGGCGACCTGGCCGAGCGCGAGGTACGCCGCGTGCCCCGGCGGATCACCGCCAAAGTGATCGCCGAGCCGGGGGCGGTGGTCCGGGCGAACCGGCTGGACATCAGCCGGGTGCTCACCAACCTCCTCGACAACGCCGCGCGGCACGCCGACTCCGAGGTCACCGTCACCGTACGGCGGCAGGAGAGCGAGGCGGTGGTCGAAATCTTCAACGACGGCAAACAGATACCTCCCGCCGACCGGGAACGGATCTTCGAACGGTTCATCCGGCTGCCGGACGCGCGGCAGCGCGACCCGGGCGGCAGCGGCCTCGGCCTGGCGATCTCCCGCGAGATCGCCCACGCGCACGGCGGCACGCTCACGCTGACCGACAGCGACAAGGGTGCCTGCTTCGTGCTCACTCTTCCCCTGCTGGCAGAGTTATCGGCGTGAATGCTGTGGTCTTCGACCTCGATGGCGTGCTCGTCGACTCCGAACCGGTCTGGGAGGAAGTGCGGCGCGCGTTCGTCGCCGACCACGGCGGGCGGTGGCAGCCCGACACCCAGCAGCGCCTGATGGGCATGAGCACCTCCGAGTGGGCCGCCTACCTGAGCGGCGAACTCGGCGTCCGGATGTCGGCCGACGAGGTCGCCCGCGGCGTCGTCGAGCAGATGGCCCGCCGCTACGAGGACGGCGTCCCGTTGATGCCGGGCGCGGTCGAGGCCGTACGGCGGCTGGCGTCCCGCTGGCCCCTCGGACTGGCCAGTTCCTCGCCGCGCGTGCTCATCGACGTCGTCCTCGACCGTACGGGGCTCGCGGCGTCGTTCCGGGCGACCGTCTCGACCGAGGAGGTCGCCCGGGGCAAGCCCGCCCCCGACGGGTACCTCCTCGCCGCCCGCAGGCTCGGTGTCGACCCGGTCGGCTGCGCCGCCGTGGAGGACTCCAGCAACGGCCTGCGGTCCGCGCACGCCGCCGGGATGCGCGTGATCGCCGTACCGCACCCGCGTTACCCGCCGGCCCCGGACGCCCTCGCCCTGGCCGCGTACGTCGCCGAGGACCTCGGAGACCTCACCCCGGACCGCGTCGCCGCCGCGATGAACGCCGCTCCCTGACGTTCCGGCGTACGGAGGGCTCGGCGAAGATCCTGGCCGGCGCGCGGTTCGTGGTGATGCGCGGCCCACGCGGAGGGTCTTCTCCGAGACTTCACGCTGCCGCTGCCGCTGCCGCTGCCGCTGCCGCTGCCGCTGCCGCTGCCGCCGCCGCTGGCCGGGGCTCAGCGGGCGGCCTGCCAGGCGGTCAGGCCCTCGGGCGTGAGGAAGGCGTCGAAGGCCAGCTCCGACGCTCCGACGAGGGTCGCGTCCCCGCCCAGCGCGGCGGGGACGACCTGGGGCGGCTCCTCGCGGCGGAAGGCCATGAGGCCGTTCTCGTAGGCGGCCGTGAACGCGCCCGTCGCCTGCTCGTGGAGCCGGACGCCCAGGCCGGACAGCGTGACCCGCTGCGGGTCGAGCGCGTTGACGAGGGCCGCGGTGCCGGTCCCGAACGCGCGGGCGACCTCCTCGAGCGCGGCGGCGCAGCGGGGATCGCCCTCGGCGGCGCCGGCGAGGATCCGCAGGGCGTCCGCCCGTCCGCGCGCCGGCTCGACGGGGACCCCCCTCGCGCGCAGCAGCGCGTTCGCGCCGACCTGGAGCGACCAGCAGCCGACGGCGCCGCAGTCGCACGGCAGGTCCGAGCCGCCCAGCGGCATGTGCCCGAACTCCCCGGTCGTCCCCCGCGCGCCGTGCAGCGGACTACCGTCGACGAGCAGCGTGCCGCCCAGGTCGAAGTCGACGTGGAAGTGCAGGCCGACGCCGACGCCGCGGAGCGCGCCGCGCCGCGCCTCCGCCAGGCCGGCGAGCGTCGCGTCGTTGCCCAGCGCGACCGGCGTCGCGCCGGCGCGCAGGATCTCCGCCGCCGGAACGTCGTGCCAGGACAGGTGCGGGATGTCCACGACGCGGCCGTCGCGGATGGGGCCGGGCAGCGCGACACCGACGCTGACGACCCGGGGACCGAGCTCGGTGAGCCACCGGTCGATCGCCGTGGCCAGGTCGCCCAGGACGGCCTCCGGCGGGTTCCCGGGGTGCGGCCGCTCCTCGCGCACCGTCAGGCCGCCGCCGATCTCGGCGGTGGCGGTCGTCCAGGCGTCCTCCCGCAGGTCGACGGCCAGGGCGAGGGGGCCTTCGGGGTGCGGGCCGACGATCGCGGTGGGGCGGCCGCGCGCCCGCTGCGGCGCGGGCCGTTCCTCGGCCAGCCGGGCCTCGGCCAGGTCGGCGACCAGGACGGCGGCCGTTCCGCGAGCCAGCCCGAGATCACGGGTGAGCTCCGAGCGGGTGGCCCGGCCCGCGCCGTCATGCGCGGCCCGCAGCAGGCGGACGAGGTTGTGCGGGCGCAGCTCGCCGCTGGTCGTCGCTCCGGTCACCGTACGCACCCGTCGATTGTGTCAGCCCTCCCTCTTCGATTATGTTCTCGGCAAGAGCAAATTAGGAGGGGCTGTGTTCGATTCCGTGGCCAGGCGCGCGCGCGTCGGCGTCTTCGGCTACTTCGGGCTGTGCGGCATGACCATCGGCATCTGGGCCGCGAGCCTGCCGGCCCTCGCGGACCGGCTCGACCTGACCGCCGGGAGGACTGGCACCGCGCTGCTCCTGATCTCCCTCTCCGCGCTCGTCTCGATGCAGGCCGCGGGCCGAATGGCGGACCGCTGGTCGAGCCGCCGGCTCACCTGGGTCGCCGGGCCCCTGCACGCCCTGCTCCTGCTCGGACCGGCGTTCGCGGGGTCCTACTCCGCGCTCCTCGTCGGCGCGGTCGTCTTCGGCCTCGGCTTCGGGCTGCTCGAGGTCGGCATGAACGCCCACGCCGTCGAGGTCGAGGTCCGCTACGACCGGCCGATCATGTCGGCGTTCCACGGCCTGTGGAGTCTCGGCGGCGCGGTCGCCGGCCTCGTCACGGCCGCCGCGATGCGCGGCGGCCTCGGCGTCCAGGCCCTCCTCGTCGGCACGGCGCTCGTCATGGCGGTGCTCTTCCTCCTCCCGGCTCGCCTCCTCCTCCCCGGCCCCGCGGCGCGGGAGACGTCGGAGGCGTCGCCGGAGGCGGCGCGCTCGGGCCGCGGCCGGATCCCGAAGGTGATCGTGCTGCTCGGCGTGGTGATGCTCGCCGGCGCGATCTGCGAGGGCGGCGCGATGGACTGGGCGGCGATGCACGCCCGCCGCGTGCTGCACGTCTCGGCCGACCTGGCGCCGCTGTCCTACACGGTCTACTCGGTGGCGATGACCACCATGCGGTTCCTCGGCGACCGGCTGCGGGGCCGCCTCGGCGGCGGCCGTACCCTGCGCCTGGCGGGCACCGTGGCCGCCACCGGCTACGCGCTCGTGCTGCTCGCCCCCTCCGCCGGCGGCGCCGCCCTGGGGTGCGCCTGGGCGGGATGGGTCCTCGTCGGAATCGGCCTGGCGACGGTCGTGCCGGTGGGGTTCAGCTCCGCAGGGGCGGACTCGGCCTCGGCCGGGCGGACGATCGCCCTGCTGACCAGCTTCGGCTACGGCGGGCTGTTGGCCGGCCCGGCCGTCATCGGCCACCTCGCCGAGGCGACCTCACTGCGGACGGCGCTGGTCCTCCCGGGCGTCCTCGCCGTCTTCGTCGCGCTGGCGGGGCCGCCGGCGATCAGGGTCCTCGCCGCCCGCCGCGCCCCCGCTCCCGAGACCGCAACCCTTGAGAAGGCGTCCTGACCGTCGAATCGAGGCCCGCCGCGTGCGACGATCGTGTCGTGAAGATCCTGATTCGAGTGGTCATCACCGCTGTCGCCCTTTGGGTGGCGACTCTGGTGGTCCACGGCATCGACCTCACGGCCGCGACCACACCGCGCAAGATCGGCACGCTCGTCGCCGTAGCGGTGGTCTTCGGCCTCATCAACCAGTTCATCAAGCCGATCGTCAAGACCCTGGGCTGCCTGTTCTACGTCCTGACGCTGGGGCTGTTCGCGCTCGTCGTCAACGGGCTGCTGCTGTGGCTGGCGAGCTGGGCGGCGGACAAGCTGAATCTGCCGTTCCACGTGTCGGGGTTCTGGGCGGCGTTCTGGGGCGCGATCGTCGTCGGCCTGGTCAGCTGGCTGCTCAACCTCTTCGTGCACGACGACAAGGAGGACTGAGCCCTCAGAGGAGGCCGGCGTCCTTGAGGTGGCTCGTGTCGTTGAACGTGACGAGCCGCAGTTCGTCGTCCTCACGGGCCCAGACGGTGAGCGAGGCGTTCGCGACGACCGTGCGCTCGACGTCGAGCAGCTCCTCCTCGGAGAGGCGTTCGACGATGTACCGCGTCAGGACGACGATCGCGTCGTGCGCGACGACCAGGACCCGGCCGCCGGGATGTTCCCGGTCCAGGTCGCCGAGGACGCTCCGCAGCCGCAGCGCCACGTCGGCCCAGGACTCGCCGGCGGGCGGCCGGTAGTAGAACTTCCCGAGCCTGCGCTTGCGCTCGGCCTCCTCCGGGTGACGCGCCTGGACGCCGCGCTGCGTGAGCAGGTAGAAGTCGCCGAGCTCGCGGTCACGGAACCGCTCGTCGAGGACGATCGGCGGCGGATCGGCCAGCTGCTCCAGGGCGAGGCGCGCGGTGTCCCTCGCCCGCAGGTACGGCGAGCACACCACCGCCGTCGGACGCTCGTCCGGGGCGAGCTCGGCCAGCCGGCGACCGAGCGCGATCGCCTGCTCCCGCCCGAGCTGCGACAGGGGGACGTCGGCGTCGCGCAGGGTCATGTCGACCGCGTCCAGCCCGCGGGCCGCCGCGTCGTGCGCGGCGACGTTCCCCGTGCTCTCGCCATGCCTGGCCATGCCCAGCCACTCGAGTGACCTCACAGCACCGTGACCTTACCTGGACAACTTACGACGTGGGGCAGGTCTCCCCGCATGTGAGGCGGATCAACATCTGCAGGAACACCTGCTGCACCTGCCGCGGGTCGAGGGTCACGAAGGCCTGCCCGCCCGTCGCCGCGGCGATCCGCTGCAGCGGCCCCGGATCGATGTCGGGCCCGAACGCGATGGGCACGACCGCGACGGGGCGCATCGGATCACCGGCCCGGGCGAGCTCCTTCAGGAGGGTCTGCAGGGAGATCGTGCGGCCCGGGTCGTAGTTCATCCCGTCGGTCAGCACGACCACGACGTTGTTGTGGTCGGGCTGGTAGGTCCGGACCGCCTCCTGGTAGGCGGCGAGCACCGAGTCGTACAGACCGGTGCGGCTGCCCGGCACCGGCGCCGCCGCGGCGAAGGACCGTTCGACCAGGTCGCGCTGCGTACTCGCGCCGATCTTGTCGCTGAGCGTACGGAACGGCACGATCTGGCGGTAGTCGCGGGCGCCGTCCAGCGCGGTGGAGAACTCCCAGAGCGCCACCTGCGAGTTGTCGCTGAGGATCTTCATCCCGCCGACGGCGACCTTCGCGGTGGCCTGCATGCGCGTGTCCTGGGTCCGGGGGACCGGGTCGCCCATGGACGGTGAGACGTCGAGGAGGATCAGCATGCGCGCGCCGAGCACCGTACGCTGCCACATCTGCAGGACCCGGCCGGTGTTCACCGGGTCGGGGGCCGGGAGCCGGTCCGGGGCGCGGGTCGTGACGCCGTACCGCTCGTCGAAGTCCGTCCCGGCCACGCCGTCGGGAGTGCGCAGCCCGAGCCCCTGCAGCGCGACGCGGGTCTGGGACTGGGCGAGCGTGGCCTGGAAGTCCTCGACCGTCCCGGAGCGGCCGCGGTCGGTCGTGGTGGACACGTACGGGAAGTCGAGCGCGAGGGTGGGGCCCTTCGGGTACAGGGCGGTGACGGTCGGGGCGTCGCCGGCGTGCGCGTGCCGCCAGACCGACTGTTCGGACAGGACCACCGCGGTCGGCGGCCGGGCGGCCTGATCCTTGGCGATCTGGGCGTACGCGGCCCGCTCGTCGGGGAGCGCGCCGCCGAGGTCGGAGTAGAGCGTGACGGCGAAGGAGGACAGCCCGCTCCGGCCGGGGCCGGCGACGTGCTGGGCGAGCAGCAGCGCGCCCAGGCCGGCGGCGTCGCCGGCGGGGTCGAGGAATCGGATCCGGAGGGCGGGCGACGGGCCGCCGGTCCCGGGCAGCCGGGTGGACAGCAGGAGCCGCCAGGTCGCGGTGCCCGGCCCGTGCCCGCGCGGGACCGCGAGGACCAGGGGTGACATCGCGACCGACGCGCCGGACGCCCGTACGGCGGCGGCGCCCGCGTCGGTGCGGCGGGCGATCGGCAGCCAGAGGGACGAGTCGGGGATCCACGCGTCGGGGCGGGCCACGCCCGGGTTGGAACCCTGCCCGGACAGGGCCGCCGCGACGTCGGAGGGCCGCTGGCGGCTCACGGTGACGCGGCACCCGCCCGCGGACTCGTACCGGCGCGCGGCCTGCTCGATCGCCGGGGCGATCGACGGCGCGACCGCGACGGTGATCGCCCGGCCGGCGCATCGGCTCGGGCCGGAGCCGAGCGCGCACGCGGCGAGGGCCGGCAGCAGGACCAGCAGCGTGCCCAGGGCGTGTCCCAGTGCCTTCGTCCCGGTGGCGCGGCGAGAATAAGGCATCGGCGGTGTCCGTCCGCTCATTTGACGGCTTCCCGTCACCCGTCGGGAGAATTATCCAGTTAGCACCGGCGAATAACGCCTACTTCCGGACATTCCGACTGGGTGTGGCCGACGGGGCGCATCCCTTACGCCACAGGCGTTCCGGACGTCGCACGATGGCTCGCCAAACCCGTGGCTGCGACCGTTTCCGGACATAAACAAATAGGGTGACTGTCGCGCGTTTTAACGGCTGACTAGACTCTTCACCGTGGGACGTCATGTCTCGCCGCAGCACAGGCGGTCGCTCCGCCGGGTGACGATCGTCGCCCTCATCGGGATCGTCGTGCTGGCCGGCGTGCTGGCCTTCGCCGGCTACTCCATCTGGGCACGGGTCCGTGAGCCGGCGCCGACGCGGCGGCCGATCGCGGCCGCCCCCGCCGCGACCCTGACGCTGACCGTCACCGGCCCGCGGTGCCAGGTCTTCGTCGGCGTCCCCGGCGGCGACATCCTGGTCAACCGCACCCTCGTGCGCGGGCAGACCCTTCGGTTCGGCGACGCTCGTCTCAACGTCGTGCTGAGCGACGCCGGGGCGGTCCAGGTGTACGTGAACGGCGTCCGGCGTCCGGCGGGCGAACCGGGCCGGCGCGCCGCGTTCACCGCCGTACGCCGCTGACGGCCGCGCCCCCCGCCTCGACGAGGGGCGCGGGCGGTCAGGTCCGCGACGAGCGGCGCCTGCGGGTGAGTTCGGCGCCGCCGACCGCCGCGACGACGAGGAGGGCGCCCAGACCGACCCACAACCAGCTCGCGCTGGAGGTGCTCGCGGACTTCTGCGCGGTCGGGGTGCTCGACGGCGTGGCCGCCGCCGGGGCCGCGCTGCCGTCCGCCGACCCGGCGGGGGCGGGCGTCGACCCGGCCGAAGCGGGTGCCGACGACGACCCGCCCACGACCGTGAACTTGTAGTCGCCCGTCACCGGGTGTCCGTCCTCGGAGACGACCCGCCAGCCGACCGTGTACACGCCGGGGGGCAGGACGCCTGCCACATGCTCGGTCACCGTGGCGCCCGCCGCGTGCGCCTTGCCGGACTCGTGGTGGCCGCCCTTGGCGTCGAGCACGACGACCCCGGGGAACCGCACCGCCTCGGCGAAGGTCAGCTTGATCTGGGCGGGCGACGACACCTTGGCGCCCTTGGCCGGCTGGGCGGCGACGAGCGTGGTGTGCGCGGACGCGGGGGGCGCCGTGAGGAGGCAGCCGACGGCCGTGGCGGCGATCGCCGCCGCGAGTCGGGTGAAGGGCCGCCGGACGGCCCGGGGCGGCCGGGGGAGTCGCGGGGTGTACATGGGGTTTCTCCGATCGTGAGGCTCGCTGAGCGTGCGGGTGACCGGATCCGCCGGATCCGGTGCGGCAAGGTGTGTGCGAACGAGGCGTTCAGCGGAACGCCGGGAACGGAGCGGGCGGCCCGCGCCGGGTGAGGACGTGCCGCAGGGTCCGTTCCGGCGGGCGGCCGGCCGGGCCGGCGAACCCGTGCCGCCGGTACGGCACCGGCGGGGGAGCGGACGTCGACAGGAGCGCCCGCAGCGGTCGGACGGCCGCGGCCGCGGCCCGCCTGGCGAGCCGCCAGACGGCGCGTTCGCCGCGCCGGAGCCACCAGGCCGAGACGACGGCCGCGGTCACGTGCGCGAGCGTCATCGCACCGTGGCCGTGAGAGCCCACGGCCGTGGGGTGGTGGGCCAGGTGCTGGCCGTGCTGCGCCGCGGCGAACAGCACGTGCAGCATGAACTGCCCGCCGAGCAGCCCGGCCAGGATCGTGCCCAGGGACCGCTCGACGCCCGTGAGGAAGACGCCGACGACGGCCAGCCCGACGAGCCCCGCGCCGACCGCGGCGGGCGGTACGGGCTCGTGTGAGCTCACCGAATGTCCGGCCACGGCAAGAGCCGTGCACACGGCCGCGAAGATCAGCGCGCGGGGCAGGCGGAACACCGGATCGCTGGGCATGACCCCTCCATCCTCGCATCGCCGTGCTCCCGGAGACGCTTCGGCGAGGCTATTGACGTTGGGGATCATCCGTATCTAATTTTCATACGTCCGATTCCGCCCGTTGATTCTTTACAAACCTTCGAAACGCGGCAGGAGAGTCCATGTCCTCGCTCGTCCGCCGGTCCGTCCGTACGCGTCCCCGGGCCGTCACCGGGCTCGCCCTCTTCCTCGCCGCGCTCGTCGTCGGCCCGCCGGCGCACGCGGCCGGTGCCAAAGGCGCGTCACTTCGGGTGATGACCTACAACCTGCAGGCCGGTGCGGGCGTCGACCACGTCTTCGACCTCGAGCGCCAGGCCCGCACGATCGAGGCCCAGCATCCCGACGTCGTCGGGCTGGAGGAGGTCGACGTCAACTGGGGCACGCGCAGCGACTACGTCGACGAGGCGTCGTGGCTGGCGCGGCGGCTGCACATGCGGGTGTTCTTCGCCCCGATCTACACGCTTCCGCCGGACCGGGCCGGCGCGCCCGACCGGGAGTTCGGCGTCGCGGTGCTGTCCCGGTTCCCGATCCTCCAGGCGGAGAACCACGAGATCACGCGGCTGTCCACGCAGGTGCCGAACCCCGTACCGGCCCCGGCCCCCGGCTTCCCCGAGGTGCTGATCAAGGCGCGGGGCACGCGGATCTGGGTGTACGACACCCACCTCGACTACCGCTCCGACCCCTCCGTACGCCGGGCGCAGGTCGCCGACATGGCGGCCATCATGGACCGACGACACGGTCCTAAGCTGCTGCTTGGGGACTTCAACGCCGAGCCGGACGCGCCCGAGCTCGCGCCGCTCTGGACGCGGCTGAGCGACGCGCTGACGGTCGCCGGGCAGCGTACGACGCCCACGTTCCCGGCCGACGTGCCGGTGACGCGCATCGACTACATCACCTTCACGCCGGGCCCGCGCGTCACCCGCGCGTTCGTGCCGGACACGCTCGCCTCCGACCACCGGCCCGTCGTGGCCGACCTGAAGGGGATCCGCTGATGACGACACGACGTGGAGTGCTCCGTGGCATCGCCGCCGGCGGCGCGGCCGTCCCGATCGCCGCGCTCGGCACGCCGGCCGCCCAGGCCGACCAGGCCGCGTCCCGGAACGGCGGGGTCCGTACGGGCTTCGAGGTGCTGCGCGCCGGGGGCTACCGGGAACTGCGCGGCCAGAAGATCGGGATGGTGGCCAACCCGACCGCGGTGATCCGTGACCTGAGCCACGAGGTGGACGTCATGCACGCGGCCTCCGGCGTGGACCTGGCCGCGGTGTTCGGCCCGGAGCACGGGTTCCGGGGCTCGGCACAGGCCGGCGGCTCGGAGGGGTCCTACAAGGACCCGCGCACCGGGATCGCCGTCTACGACGCCTACGCCAAGACCCCGCAGCAGATCGCCGACTACTTCACCAAGTCCGGCATCGACACCGTGGTCTTCGACATCCAGGACGTCGGCGCGCGCTTCTACACCTACGTCTGGACGATGTTCGACTGCATGCGGGCGGCGATCCAGGCGGGCAAGCGCTTCGTCGTCCTCGACCGGCCGAACCCGCTCGGCGGCGTGGAGGCGACCGGGCCCGTGCTCCACCCGGAGTACGCCTCGGGCGTGGGCCGCGAGCCGATCGCCCAGCAGCACGCCATGACCGTCGGCGAGCTCGCCCGCCTGTTCGACGGGGAGTTCCTGGAGGGCAAGGCGAAGCCACAGGTCGTCCAGATGCGCGGCTGGCGGCGCGGCATGACCTGGGAGGAGACGGGCCTGCCCTGGGTGCTGCCCTCGCCGAACATGCCGACGATCAATACGGCGGTGGCCTATCCGGGCATGGGGCTGTTCGAGGCGGTGAACCTCTCGGAGGGGCGCGGCACGACCGTGCCGTTCGAGATGGTCGGCGCGCCGTACGTCGACTGGCACTGGGCCGACGACCTGAACGGCCTGGGCCTGCCCGGAGTGCGGTTCCGCGAGGCGTACTTCGCGCCCACGTTCAACAAGTGGGTGAACCAGAACTGCGGGGGCGTGCAGCTGTTCGTCACCGACCGCCGGCGCTTCGACCCGATCCGCACCGCGCTCGCCATGATCATCAGTGCCCGCCGGCTCTACCCGAAGGACTTCGCCTGGCGGGAGAGCAAGTCGCCGTACTGGATCGACCTCCTCACCGGATCCGACCAGGTCCGCACCGCCATCGACGGCGGCGCGAACGTCGACCAGGTCGTCGCCGGCTGGCAGGCCGACCTGGCACGCTTCCGCGCGCAGCGGAAGCGCTACCTGCTGTACCGCTGAGTCCGCCCCACCCTCCGCCGTACCGCTGAATCCTCCCCATCCTCCGCATCCCCCAGGAGAGACGATGCGCCGTGCCCTGCCGATCCTCCTCGCCGTCGCGGGCCTGTGCGCGCCGGCCGCGGTCGCCCAGGCCGCCTCGCCACCGGCCCCACCGGTGAAGGGGCTGTCGGCCCCCGTGCGTACGACCACCGCCGGGCCGCCGACCGTCACCGCCGCCGACCTGCGGTTCACCCCCGGCCGCGTGCTCCGGGACGGCACCCCGCAGCAGGCGGGCCTGTCGCCCGACGCGGTCGCGGCGATCGGCAATGACGCCGCGAGCTACATGAGTTCCGCGCCGACGCCGTACTACCCGGGCGCCGTCGTGCTCGCCGCCCGGAACGGCGTGGTCGCGGCGCAGGACGCGATGGGCTACGCGCTGCGGTACGCCGACGACAAGCCCACCGAGCTGCCGCGGGACCAGTGGATCCCGATGCGCAAGGACACGATCTTCGACCTGGCGTCCATGTCGAAGCTGTTCACGACCGTCGCGGCGATCCAGCAGATCGAGCGGGGCCGCGTCGACCTGAACGCCACCGTCGCGTCGTACCTGCCCGGCTTCGGGCAGAACGGCAAGGACACGATCACCATCCGGGAGCTGCTCACCCACACGAGCGGCCTGCGGCCGGACCTGCCCTTCTACAACTATCCGGACCGCGCCTCGCAGGAGGCGGCGCTGTTCGCGGACACCCCGCAGGCCAAGCCCGGCACCGCGTACATCTACTCCGACCTGAACATGATCACGATGCAGTTCGTGCTGGAGAAGGTGACCGGCAAGACCCTCGACGTGCTCGTACGGGACGGCATCACCCGGCCGCTCGGCATGCGCGACACCGGCTACAACCCGCCGGCGTCGGAGAAGCCGCGGATCGCCGCGACGGAGTACGAGCACAAGCCGTACGCCGCCCTGGACCGCGGACTCGTCTGGGGCCAGGTCCACGACGAGAACTCCTACGCCCTCGGCGGCGTCGCCGGCCACGCCGGGGTGTTCTCCACCGCCCACGACATCGGGATCTTCGCCCAGATGATCCTGGACGGCGGGCGGTACGGTCACGCGCGGGTCCTGGACGAGGACTCCGTCCGGCTGCTGTTCACCGACTTCAACACTGCGTTCCCCGGCAACGCGCACGGCCTCGGCTTCGAGATCGGACTGCGCTGGTACGAGGACGCGATGACCTCGCCGGTCACGATCGGGCACACCGGCTACACCGGCACCAGCATCGTGATCGACCCGATCTCCCGGTCGTTCGTGATCCTGCTCACCAACCGGGTCCACCCGACCCGCAACGGGCCCAGCATCAACCCGGCGCGCCGCGCCGTGGCGCGCGACCTGGGCCGCGCCGTCCCCGTACGGCCCGCCGAGGGGCGGGACGCGTGGTTCTCCCAGATGGCGGACGGCAAGACCGCGACGCTGACCGCGCCGATGCCGACGGGGGCCACCAAGCTCTCCTTCGACCTCTGGTACGACACCGAGGAGACCGACCTCGGCGTGCTGGAGACCTCCTCGGACGGTAAGACCTGGACGCCCGCCCCGCTGTCCCTGCGGTCCGGGCGCAACGCGTGGACGGTGAACGGGGCGTTCTCCGGCTTCGCCGGGCGGCGCTGGGCCAAGGCCACCGCGACGCTCCCGGCCGGTACCACCTCGGTCCGCTGGCGCTACACCTCCGACCCGGCGTACCAGGGCCGCGGCGTCTACGTCGACGGCGTACGGGCCTCGGACGCCGACGGCAACGTCGTGTTCAACGGCGAGCGCCCCGCCGACGCCGCCCGCTTCACCACTTCGGGCTGGATCCGCAGCTCCAACTGATCATCCCCCACGCCGCCCGCGCCGGAGCCCCAGCCGGCGCGGGCGGCGCTTTCCGGCCGTTCTCGACGTCGTCCGTCTCGCCGAGAGACCTCACGACTCCAGTACCGCGAAGACGACCTTGCCGGCACCACCGGCGAGGCGGCGTACGCCCCAGTGCCGGCTGAGCTGTTCAACGATGAGAAGGCCCCTGCCCGACTCGTCGGCCGGCTCCACCTCTCGAATCTGTGGCGTAAGGCTGGTGGCGTCCTCCACCTCCAGCCACAGTGCGCCGTCGTCGGTGTGGCTGAGACGTACGGCCACGTCGTCCCCCGAGGCGTGCCGGATGGTGTTGGTGACGAGTTCGCTCGCCACCAGACATGCCACGTAGTCGTCCAAGCCCCAGTCGCCCAGTGTGAGGCGTACGAACCTGCGAACCTCCGCTACGGCTTCTGGGCACCGCTTTACGACGATCTCGACTTGCGCCGCCTCCACCATGCGACCCTCCACAACCTTGTGTGATGTGTCAGTCACATGAAGTCACATTCCGGCCTAGGATGTTCTTGCCGCTCAGAGGCGGCAGGTAGTGGCAAGTCGCTGGCTGAAGTCGGAAGGTTCCACCGAGAGGCAGGTGCAATGCCGCCCCGTCGTCAGCGTTACCGCGAGTCGCCCGCACTCGTCGCCTTCGGTCGTCAGATGCGCCGGATGCGGGAGGCGAAAGGCCTTACGCAGGAGGCAATCGCTCGCCTGACAAAGGTGAGTGCTCCGCAAGTGAGCAAGATCGAGGCAGGGAAGAAGCGCGCCACTCGATCGTTCGTTGAGAACGTCGACGGATTCCTCGAAGCGGGCGGGGCACTCATCAGCCTGTGGGAGGACCTGAACGAGGACGGCCATCCGGTGCCGATCTGGTTCGACTGGCCGCAGATAGAGGCGGACGCCATCGAGTTGACGTGTTATCAGCTATCGGTGATAGCCGGGCTGGCGCAGTCGGCGTCCTACGCGACGGCGATCCTCGGCGGTAACAAGGATGCTGTGGACGCGCGTTTGGAACGCCAGAAGCTCTTCGACAAGGAGAACGCTCCTACGGTGGCGCTGTTGGTCGATGAGCAGGCCCTATACCGACCGGTCGGCACGGCCGAGACCATGCGTGACCAACTGCACCACCTGCTCTCGCTGAGTGAGCGCCCGAACGTGACGGTGCAGGTCGTAAGCAGCAGCGGCGAACACTCTGGAAACGGCAGCAGCTTCGTCCTCGCGACGATGGCCGATATGAGCCGAGTAGCCTACGTGGAGACGGTTATGCGAGGGCTCGCGACGGACGATCCTGCGGACCTCGCAACGCTCTCGCGCGTTCTGGTCGATCTTCGAAACAGAACGCTCCCAGGGCACATGTCACGGGACCTCATCAGGAAGGTGGCCGAAGAGCGATGGACCTCAGCGGTGTCGAGTGGCGTAAGGCAACACGGAGTTTGAACAACGGCGGCGAGTGCGTCGAAGTCGCCGCTCTTCTGGGTCAGGCGGAGGTCCGTGGCAGAGTGGTTGCCGACGGCTCTATGCCTGCGGAGACCCCTGCGGCAAGCTGAGCCGATCGCAATCGGCTCGGTCTTTCAGCGTCGTCCCCATACCGGCGGCACGGAGCCTTGCCGTCGGCCTTGACGGGACAAAACGCGTGATCGGGACGAAGCCTGGCCACGGCGACGGCGAAGTGACCACAGCGACGGCGAAGCAGGCATCACGGTGATGGGCTTCACACCATCGGCGCTGTCGCTCACCCGGCGAGCGTCCGTGGTCACCGCACGAGGCATTGTGCGGCGGATCATGCGCGCGGACTCGTCTTGGGACACAGTCGTCGGTGGGCTCGCCGGGTGCAGGAGGCGATCTATTCTGACGGCCAGGGTGGTCACGTGGAGCGAGATGTTCAGTTGGTGAAGGACTTCGTGGCCGCTGTGCCCGGCTTCGAGGATCTGTATGACGCACACGTCTTCAACGAAGGCGGCGTCTTGTCCATCGTGTTCTTCTGGGAAGTGGTCCGGGAGACTGTCTCGTCGTTCCTCGGAGGGGACGAGACGGACTGGCGGGTCACCCTGCGATTCCTGGAGGAGCAGCTTCGACTCGATGTCCGCGAGGTGAACCAGGTAGTCGCCTCGTTCCTCTTCTACCTGCCCTGGCCGCACCAGCCCGGATATGGGCTGGTTGACCATCTCGGCCCGTCCATGCGCGCGAAATTCGCCACGATTCGGCCGGCTGGTTAGATCTGGCTGGATCCGCAGCTCCAACTGACCCCCACGCCGCCCGCACCGAAGCTTCAGCCGGCGCGGGCGGCGCTGTTTCCGGCCGTTTCCCTGTGCACCGGATGAAGGCGGGCGGGCCTTCATTTCGGTGCCGCGAGGCCACTGTCGCCGGTCCTCTGGTCGGCGGCCGACGGCCAGGCGCGGAGGGCCGTCTCGGCGACCTGCTCCAGGTCGCTCGTCGTGGCGCCGTCACGCGCCTGGGCGGACATGCCCTGGAGGACGGCCGAGTAGAAGGTCGCCAGCACATGAGCGTCGGTGTGGGCGGGGAGTCTTCCCGAGCGCGTGGCAGCGTCGATCTTGGCTTCGAGTGCGCGGACGCCCATGGCGCGGAGGCCGCGCAGCCGGGCCACGATGTCGGCGGACTGGGGTGCACAGTTGGTCGCCGCGGTGATCAGGAGGCAGCCGCGTGGGCGGTCGGGCCTGGTGTAGGCGGCCGCCGCCTCGCGTAGCAGGCGTTCGACGGCGTCGTAGGCGTTCGGCTCCTCGGCCAGCGCGCGTTCGGTGAAGGCGCCGTAGGTGCGGATGTAGCGGTCGAGCGCCTCGAGGAACAGGGCCCGCTTATCGCCGAAGGCCGCGTAGAGGCTGGGCGCGCCGATGCCGAGCGCCTTGGTGAGCATGGCGATCGAGGTCGCGTCGTAGCCGTGCTCCCAGAACACGGCGATGGCGCCCTCGAGGGCTCTGTCGCGGTCGAACGACCGGGGCCGTCCCGTTTTCACGCCTCCCATTCTATAGCGATCGCTAGAGATGTGCGTTACGGTACTTCTCGAACGATCGCTACAAAAGTAGGAGGAGCCACAGATGGTCACTACAGGACTGCTCATCCGCGTCGAGGCCAAGCCGGACAAGGTGCCGGAGGTCGAGGCTCTGCTGAAGTCGGCCGTGGAGCACGTGCGGCAGGAGGGGCTGGCTGTCATCTGGTCCGCGCTGCGCCTCGGGCCCACGACGTTCGCCGTCTTCGACGCCTTCGTCGACGAGGCCGACCGTCAGGCTCACCTGGAGGCCCACGGCGATGCGCTGCGCAAGGCGGAGCTGTTCGCCGGGTCGCCCTCCATCGAGCACGTCGACGTCATCGCCGCCAAGCTCCCCGGCGAGTGATCGGACACGGCGACCGATGACCGCCTGCCGCGCGCCGCGCCCTGAGCCGGCGCGCGGCAGGAGACCGCACGAGATCGAACCCGCCCTGGGGAGACATCATGCAGACAGCACCTGTCAACGACATCGAGATCGAGTACGAGCTGATCGGCCACGGTGAGCCGCTGCTGCTCATCCACGGTTCCAACCTCGCCACGGGGCTCGCGCCGCTGGCGGCCGCGCTGGCCGCCCAGGCCCCGCACCTGCAACTCGTGCGATACCACCGGCGTGGGATGGCGGGCAGCGGCGGACGAGCCCTGCCCATCAGCGTCGGGCAGCAGGCCGCCGACGCCCTCGGCCTGCTCGACGCCCTCGGCCTGCCGTCCGCGCACCTGCTGGGCTACTCCTACGGTGGCGTGATCGCGATTGAGGCCGCGCTGTCGGCGCCCGCTCGCGTGCGAAGCCTGGCACTGCTCGAACCGATCCTGACCGAGGTGCCATCGTGGACCACGTTCAGGGCGGGCATGGAACCCGTCATGAGCCTCTACGCCGCCGGTGACATGGCCGGCGCCGCGAGTGCGACATTCGCCGGCCTCGGGGGCCCGGACTGGCGGGAACTGGTCTCGACCGCCGGGCCGGACGCCCTTGACCTGGCGGTGCGCGACACCGAGCTCTTCTACCGGGCCGAGGCGCCGTCCCTCACCGCCTGGACGCTGGACGAGACACGCGCCGCCGCCGTGCAGGGCCCGGTGCTGTCGGTGCTGGGCACCCGGAGCGGGCCCTTCTTCGAGGAAGGCCGGCAGTTCCTGCATCAGCGCTTCACCCAGTGCGCCGACGCCGACATCCCCGGCGCGAACCACCTGCTGAACCTTCAGGCGCCCCAGCCGATCGCCGCCGTGGTCGCCGGCTTCCTCCAGCGGCACTCACCACTGACGCGACGGGCCTGACCGTTCGCCTCCGGGCGGTCCGACTGGCTATGGTGGGTTTTGAGGGGAGTACTTCCCAGCGCCCACCCGGTCAGGACGGACCTCCCATGGGGTCCCCGGGCGGCGGTCCGCCGCGTGACGGCGGGTGAAGGAGACCTCGGCCGATTCAACGTGCCGGGAGTTTCCATGTCCGGATCCGTCGCATCACCGCTGTTGTGGGCGATCACCATCGCCGGGGTCATCGCGTTGTTCGCGGTCGACCTGATCATGACCCGCCGCCCGCACACTCCCTCGCTGCGTGAGTCGCTGGCGTGGTCGTGCTTCTACATCGCGCTGCCCTTCCTGTTCGGTGTCTTCGCCTGGAAGTGGTTCGGGGCGTCGACCGGGACGGAGTACTTCACCGGCTACCTGGTCGAGAAGTCGCTGTCCGTGGACAACCTGTTCATCTTCATGCTGCTCCTCGCCGCCTTCGCGGTGCCGACGGCGCTGACCCAGCGCGTCCTGCTCTACGGCATCGCGGGCGCCCTCGTGCTGCGTGCGATCTTCATCGCGATCGGGGCGGCGGCGCTGCAGGCGGTCGACTGGGCGTTCCTGCTGTTCGGCGCCGTGCTGCTGGTCACCGCCGGGAAGATCCTCAAGGACGCGGTCAAGGGCGCGGACCACGGCGTCGAGGTGTCCTCGCTGCGCTCGGTCCGCCTCCTGCGCCGCCTGATGCCGGTGACCGACGACTACCAGGGGCCGCGGATGTTCGCCCGGCAGGGCGGCCGGCGGGCGCTGACCCCGTTCGCTCTCGTCGTCGTGGCCGTGTTCGCCGCCGACGTGGTGTTCGCCGTCGACTCCATCCCCGCCGTCTACGGCATCACCCAGGACCCGTACCTCGTCTTCACGGCGAACGCCTTCTCCCTCTTCGGGCTGCGGGCGTTGTACTTCGTCCTGCAGAGCACGCTGAGCAAGCTCGTCCACCTGGGCTACGGGCTAGCCGTCATCCTGGCGTTCATCGGCGTCAAGCTCGTGCTGCACTGGGCACATGGCCCCTGGCCGCAGGTCCCGGAGGTCCCCACGCCGTTGTCCCTCGCCGTCATCGTCGGAACGCTGCTGACGGTGACCGCTACGAGCCTGTACGCCCGGCGGCGCGCCCCGGCCCGGCTGCGGGCCGCCGAAGACTGACGAGCGTAAAGGAACGTTAAAAACGACCAGCGATTGGTATCACGAGGAGCATGCGCAGCAAAGCCGACCTGACCGCCGCCATCAGGAGCGGCGGCCCGGCCGTCCTCGTCATCAACGCCCGGGCCCGTACCGGTGCGGCCCTGCTCGAGCACGCCCCACGGCGGCTGGCCGAGCAGGGCATCGCGGTGGCCCGGGTGATCAACGTACGGCGGCCGGAGCGCCTGGCGCGGGCCCTGGACGAGGCGATCGCCGAAGGGCCGGACCTGCTCATCGCCGCCGGCGGCGACGGCACGCTGAGCACCGCCGGCAAGCGCGTGGCAGGTCTCGACCTGGCGCTCGGCGTGCTGCCCGTCGGCACCACCAACAACTTCGCCCGCAGCGTCGGCTGGTCCGGCGACCTCGACGGCGCGCTCGCGACGCTCGGATCGGGCAAGGTCGCCGACGTCGACCTCGGCCAGGCCGGCCCGGACGCCTTCACGAACATGGTCAGCCTGGGCGTGTCCGTGCAGGTCGCGGGCCGGGTGCCGCACCGCCTCAAGCGGCACCTCGGCCGCAGCGCGTACCCGCTGACCGCGCTGGCCGCGCTCCGCGGCCACCGGCCCTTCCAGGCCCGCATCATCGCCGGCGACACGAAGCTGGAGTTCGAGACCCACCAGCTCAACATCGCGAACGGCGCGTTCCACGGCGGCCGCCGCATCGCCCGTGACGCCGACATCGACGACCGGCTGCTGCTGGCCTACCGCTTCGGCGCGGGCAGCCGCCTGCACCTGGTCGGCTCCGCGGTCCGGCACGCCCTCGCCGGGTCCTACCTCAGCGTGGACGACGAGCCGTTCCTCACCACCGGCGACCTGCATCTGGAGACCGACCCCGCCCTGCCGCTCGACGTGGACGGCGAGATCCGCGGCCGCACCCCGCTCCGCATCCACATCCGCCCCAACGCCCTGCGCGTCATGGTCCCCCAGGACTTCACCGACCGCTGACCCACAGCGGCCACGGGGGCTCACCGGCGATCGATCGTCGGCATGATCACGGATATGAGGGAATCCAGGTGCTTCTCGGTGGCGGGGCTGGGGCTGCTCGTCGCCGTGGTGGCGGCCGGTTGTGGCAGTGGTCACGAGGGGCGGGACGACCGGCCGGGGCAGGTCAAGGCCGCGTGCGAGCGGGCCGTCCAGGACCGGCTGAAGGAGTTCCGGGCGGAGTTCTCCGGGGAACGGGTGAACGTCGACGCCGGTCACGGCCGTGCGACGGTCCAGGGTTCGGTGGCCGCCGTCTTCCGGTCCCCGGGTCCGCCGGGGGCGCCGACCGCGCTGGGGGGCTACGCGTTCCAGTGCTCGGCCGAGCAGCGGAAGGGCGGATGGCAGGTCGTGGGGCTCACCGGCGTGCCGAGGCTTCCCGCCTGAGGAGCGCAGTGATCACTGGCGATCGCTGCGGATAGAACGCAGTGGCCGCCAGGGATCTTGGCTTGGCGGCGCGCCTCAGCCGCTCCCGGGGCCGCGCGGCGCGAAGCGGTGCGCGCACGGGCTCATGGTCGCGGGTCGATCGGCGTGAGCACTCCGAGGCGGTCCTCGATCTCCTGGGCGGCGGCCAGGCACAGGTCCTCACGGAACGCCCGGCCGACGATCTGCACGCCCGACGGGAGCCCGTCGGTCACTCCGGTCGGTACGGCCACCCCGGGTACGCCCACGAAGCTGGTCACCGTGCACAGGCGCATGCCCGCCCCGACCCGATCGCGTCCCGCCCGGTCGCGTGACTCCAGCCCCGGCTCGACGGGCGGCTCGGTGAACACCGGTCCGACCAGCAGCGGGTACTCGTGGAGGAACTCGGACCAGGACCGGCGGATGTTCAGCCAGGAACCCATCAGTTTCACCAACTCCGCGGCACTCGCGGGCGGAGTCCGCTCCATCGCCATCTCGATGTAGCGGTCTCCTCCTTCGCCGAGCAGTGTCCGCACCACCGGCCAGGTGGGGGCGAACTCGGTCACGGTGATCCGGCCGTACGCCTCGAGCGTCTCATCCAGTCGCGGTACGTCCGCCACCTCCCGCACGTCGTATCCGGCGTCCCGCAGCGCGTCGGCGGCGGCTGTGATGGCCCCGCGAACCGTGGGGTGCACGCCGTGCCCGCCGGGATCGGCGACGGCCGCGACCTTGATCGGCGTCCGAAGGGGCGCACCGTAAAGAGGTGCGGGCACGGCTCGGGGGTCCTGCGGATCGGTCCCGGCCAGGACCTCGTACGCGAGCCGCAGGTCGATGATCCTTCGGGCCAGGGGCCCGTCGGTGACCAGCATCTGGGAGGCCGGCCCGGGGTCGTCCGGGCCGATGACGCGATGGTCGGCCGGAAATCGCCCGGTGGTCGGCTTCAGCGCTGCCACGCCGCAGAAGGAGGCCGGAATCCGCACCGATCCACCGGAGTCGTTGCCGAGGCCGAGGGCGGCCATCCCGGTGGCGACGGCCACCCCGTCGCCGCCGCTCGAACCTCCCGGGGTGCGGCCGGCGTCCCACGGGTTGACGGTGTCGCCGAACAGTTCGCTGCGGGTGTGCATGCCCGCGAGGATCATGGTGGGTACGTTGCTGTGCCCGATCGGTATGGCTCCGGCCGCGCGCAGCCGTGCCACGGGAGGCGCGTCGGCCGGTGCGATCAGATCCCGGAAACGCGGCGTTCCGAACGTGGTCGGCACGCCCTCGATGGCGGTGGTCTCCTTCACCGTGAACGGCACGCCCGCCAGGGGGCCCAGTTCTTCGCCCGCGGCGCGCCGCCGGTCGATCCTCGCCGCGGCCTCCCGGGCACGCTCGGCCAGGAGCTGCGTCACCGCGTTGACGCGCGGGTTGATCTCGGCGATGCGCGCCAGGTGACCGTCGATCAGTTCGATCGCCGACACGTCCCCGTCGCGAACCGCCGCCGCCTGTTCGGCGGCCGTCATCTTCCATACGGCGTCCTGCACGGCTCTTCCGTTCCTCTCCACGTTCCGATGCGCTCGCATCGGAACTGTAGCCTGGAACCGATACAAGCGCATCGGAAAGGGGCGGCCGGGGTGCCCAGGCAGGTGGATCACGAGAGCCGGCGACGTCGCATCGCCGAGGCCGTCTGCGGTCTCGCGGATGAACGCGGACTGGAGGGCGTGACCCTGCGGGACGTCGCCGACCGTGCGCAGGTCTCCATGGGTGCCGTTCAGCGCTGCTTCGGCAGCAAGGAGGAAATGCTCCTGTTCGCGGTCGGCCACATCGGCGAGCGGATCACCGAACGCGTGCGGACGCGACTGAAAGGCAGCCCGTCGCAGTCGGCCGCGACCGCCCTGGGGTACGCGGCGACTGAGATCGCGCTCCTGCGCCGGGACCACCGCGCCGAGGCGCGGGTGTGGCTGGCGTTCGTCGCCCAGGCCGCCGTGAGCGCACCGCTCGCGACCACTCTGAGGATCAGTTACGCGGCCCTCCAGGACCTGTTCGCCCACCTCATCGCGGAGGCCGCCGAGAGCGACCCGCCCGGCGACGGCGGCAGTGCGCCAGTCGACCCCCAGCAAGAGGCCCGCGCCCTGCTCGCCCTCGCGGACGGCCTCACCACCCACGTGCTGATCGGTCACCTCACCGCCGAGAACGCCGCCGACGTCCTGGACGCGCACGTGGCCGGCCTGTGGAAACGCCTCAGCGGAACGGCCACATGATCACTGGCGGTCGCTGTGGTCAGAACGCAGCGACCGCCAGTGATCCCGAGTTGCAAAGAGGCTTTGCAAAGGAGCTTTGCAACTGTTTATGATCTGAGGGTGGCAGATCGTCCTCCGGCTCAGGAGATCAGCGACGTGGCGGCGCTCCGGCTGCTCGCGCACCCGCTGCGGCGAAAGATCGAGCAGTGCCTGCGTGACGGGCCGGTGAACTCCACGACCCTCGCCCAGGCGCTAGGCGAGAGCACCGGGGCGACCAGTTACCACCTCAGGCAGCTCGCCAAGCACGGGTTCATCGAGGAGGTTCCCGAGCTGTCCAAGGGACGGGAACGCTGGTGGCGTGCCGTGCCCGGCGACCGCCGGTTCCCGCCCTACAGCCGCCAGACGCCGGAGATGCGCGAGGCGCTCTCGGAGATGGCGCGGCACAACGTCGCGGAGTTCGTCGAGCTGTTCTCGCGCTTCGCGGACGACCATGAGGCGCTGGGCGAGTGGGCGGACGCGTTCCTGTTCTCCCGCGCCACCGTTCGTCTCACGCTCGATGAGGTGAAGGAGTTCTTCGAGGAGTACATCGCGCTGGTCTACCGCTTCTCCCGGTCGGCGGAGGAGACGCCCCCCGGCGCACGCGCGGTGCATTTCCGGCTGCTCGGCATCCCCGAGGCGGCCGCCACCGAACCCGAGGCGGGCTCCGCGGAATGACCCGGGCCGCCGAGCGGCAACTCGGCGACCCGGTGTGCGGACTCCGTGTCACCACGCCCATGTGGGCGTGTCTTCGCGTACCCGAATCCCAGAGAAAGGAGAGCACGTCATGCTGCTCTCGTTCAAATCCCGCCGCGTCCGCGCGGTCGGGTGGGCGATCGGCCTGCTGGTGCCGTCGTTCGCGCTCGCGCTCGCGCCGTCGCCGGTGACGCCGACCCACGCCGCGTACGCCGCCGCACCGGGCGCCGCCCGCGACGGTCTGACCCGCACCGACGTCTCCTTCCGCGGCGGCGGCGGCCTGGTCCTGCACGGGACGGTCGTCGCGCCGAGCAGGACCACGGGTCGCGTTCCGGGCATCGTCCTGGTGGGCGGCTCGGGTCCAGGGCCCCGGCAGGAGTACGCGCAGGAGGCCGAGGCGTTCGCCCGTGGCGGGGTCGCCACGCTCGTCTACGACAAGCGGACCATCGGCTATTCCAAGATGCACCGCGACTTCTCCCTCCTGGCCGCCGACGCGCTCGCCGGCGTACGGACGCTCCAGGCCAGTCCCGGCGTCGACCCGGCGAAGGTCGGGTTGTGGGGGTTCAGTGAGGGCGGCTGGGTATTGCCGCTGGCCGCGTCACGGTCCTCGGACGTCGCGTTCCTGATCACGATCGGCGGCCCCGGCTACACGCCGCTTCGCACGCAGACCTGGTACCTCGCCGTGCATCTGCGGCATGACCACGTCTCCGGATCACTCCTCGACACGATCACGGGGCCGGCGGCGCACCTCGTCGACGGCGCGGGCCTGTTCCCGGCGGGCGGGTACGACCCGGTGCCCGTGCTCCAGCGCCTGCGGCAGCCGGTGCTCGCGCTGTGGGGCGAGCATGACACCCAGGTGCCGCCACGGGAGAGCGCGCAGATCTTCCAACGCGTCCTCGCCCGCGCGGGGAACGACCACGTGACCATCCGGTTCGTCGCCGGCGCCGGCCACAACGGCCACCGTACGAGTGACGGATTCGAGAATCTCGGCGGCCCGCTGCTGGGTGGTCACCCGCTGGGCGCCCTCGCGCCCGGCTACGCGGACACGATGACGGCGTGGATCCACCAGGTCGCCGCCGGTCACCCGCCGCTGTCCAGCGCCGCCGCGCCCCCACGGCAGGCGCTCACCAGCCGTGCCCCGTCGAACGGCGCCTGGTACGAGGCCAACGGCCTTCAGTGGGCCGCGATCGCGTTCTTTCTGCTGGCGTTCGCCGGATACCCGGTCACCGGGATCGTGCGCCGGATCCTCGGGCGCACCGCGGCGGTCCCGGCCCGCCGACCGGCCCGCCTGCTCGCGGCGACGGGTCTGGTGACCGTCGCCGGAACCCTCCTGTTCACGCTCGCGGTCTTCGCGACCAGCGGGCGGCTGGGCGACCCGGTCCTCGCCGGTCGCCCGCTCTCCTGGCTGGTCCTCCAGCTCCTCGCCGTCATCGTCGCCGTCGCCACGGTCGTCACCGCCGTCTCCGCCTGGCGGAACCGGCGTACGCCGGCGGCCGGCGGCCGGGTTCGCATCGCCATGGTGGTGACGGCAGGAGCGATCTTCATCCCGTGGGCGGTGTACTGGGGCCTTCTCGCCTGGTGACGAACGCCCCGCACCGCCCGCCCGCCCGGTCTGATCACTGGCGGTCGCCGCGTCACGACAGGCGGCGACCGCCAGTGATCTCGGCTCAGCGGCCGCCGAGGCCCTTGTCGAGGCCCGCGCGGCGCAAAGCGTCGGCCATCGCGCCTCCGCCGCCTCCGCCGCCGGAGCCGCCGCGGTCGCGGCGCTGCCGGCCGCCCGTGCGGTCGCCGCCGTCGCGGCGGCCGCCCTGCCGGTTTCCGCCCTCGCGGTTTCCGCCCTCCCGACGACCGCCGCCCTGCGGGCGGCGCTCGGCGTCGTCCTCGAGGCGGAGGGTGAGCGAGATCCGGTTGCGCGGGATGTCGATGTCGAGGACCTTCACGCGTACGACGTCGCCGGACTTGACCACGTCGCGCGGGTCCTTGACGAACGTCCGGGACATCGCGGACACGTGGACGAGACCGTCCTGGTGGACGCCGATGTCGACGAACGCACCGAAGGCCGCGACGTTCGTGACGACGCCCTCGAGGATCATGCCGGGCTGGAGGTCGGCGACCTTGTCGACGCCCTCCTTGAACGTCGCGGTCTTGAACGCCGGGCGCGGGTCGCGGCCCGGTTTGTCCAGCTCCTTGAGGATGTCGGTGACCGTCGGCAGGCCGAACGTGTCGTCGACGAAGTCCTGCGGCCTCAGCGATCGCAGGGCGGTGCTGTTGCCGATCAGCGACTTGAGGTCGCCGCCGCTCGTGCTCAGGATGCGCCGCACGACCGGGTACGCCTCCGGGTGCACGGCGGAGCTGTCCAGCGGGTCGTCGCCGTCCTGGATGCGCAGGAAGCCCGCGCACTGCTCGAACGCCTTCGGGCCGAGCCGGGGGACGCTCTTGAGCGCGTCACGGGTGCGGAATGGGCCGTTGGCGTCGCGGTGGGTCACGATGTTCTCGGCGAGCCCGGAGCCGATGCCCGACACGCGGGTCAGCAGGGGGACCGACGCGGTGTTGACGTCGACGCCGACGGCGTTCACACAGTCCTCGACGACCGCGTCGAGCGACCGGGACAGCTTCACCTCGGAGACGTCGTGCTGGTACTGCCCCACGCCGATCGACTTGGGGTCGATCTTGACGAGCTCGGCGAGCGGGTCCTGGAGCCGGCGGGCGATCGAGACCGCGCCGCGCAGCGAGACGTCCAGGTCGGGCAGCTCGCGCGAGGCGTACGGCGAGGCCGAGTAGACCGACGCGCCCGCCTCGGAGACCACGATCTTGGTGACCTTGGGATGCTGCTTGATCAGGTCGGCCGCGAGCTGGTCGGTCTCGCGGGAGGCGGTGCCGTTGCCGATCGCGACCAGGTCGACGTTGTGCTTTGCGACGAGGCGTCCCAGGCTGTCGAGGGCGTCCTTCCAGCGGCCGTGCGGCTTGTGCGGGTAGATGGTGTCGGTCGCGACCACCTTGCCGGTGTTGTCGACGACCGCGACCTTCACGCCGGTGCGGAACCCCGGGTCCAGGCCCATCGTCGTACGGCTGCCGGCGGGCGCGGCCAGCAGCAGGTCGCGCAGGTTCGTGGCGAACACCCGGACCGCCTCGTCCTCGGCCTCCTGGCGCAGCCGCAGCCGCAGATCCAGGTCGAGGTGGACGAGGACGCGGGTCCGCCAGGCCCAGCGGACGGTGTCCATCAGCCACCGTGCGCTCGTCGGAACCTCGAAACGGTGCGCGATGGCCAGCTCGTACGGGTTCGGCCGCGCGGGGTCGGGCTCCTCGGCGTCGGGCTCCATCGTGAGGTCGAGGACGTCCTCCTTCTCCCCACGGAGCAGCGCCAGGACCCGGTGCGAGGGCAGCTCCGACAGCGGCTCGGCGAAGTCGAAGTAGTCGGAGAACTTCGCGCCGGCCTCCTCCTTGCCCTGGCGTACCTTCGCGACCATGCGGCCGCGCGACCAGACGCGCTCGCGCAGGTCGCCGATGAGGTCGGCGTCCTCGGCGAACCGCTCGACGAGGATCGCGCGGGCGCCGTCCAGCGCCGCGGCGACGTCGAGGTCCGCGTTGGTGTACGACGCCGCCTCCGCCTGCGGGTCGAGGCTCGGATCGGCGAGCAGCGCGTCGGCGAGCGGCTCGAGCCCCGCCTCACGGGCGATCTGCGCCTTCGTCCGCCGCTTCGGCTTGTAGGGGAGGTAGATGTCCTCGAGCCGGGCCTTGGTCTCGGCGGCCATGATCTGCGCGCGGAGGGCGTCGTCGAGCTTGCCCTGCGACTCGATCGACTCCAGGATCGCCGCGCGCCGCTCGTCCAGCTCCCGCAGGTAGCGCAGCCGCTCTTCGAGCGTGCGCAACTGTTCGTCGTCGAGCGTGCCGGTCGCCTCCTTCCGGTACCGAGCGATGAACGGCACGGTGGCACCGCCGTCGAGCAGCTCGACGGCGACCTGAACCTGCCGCTCGCGCACGCCGAGCTCTTCGGCGATCTTCTGGTGAATCGTCGTCGACACGATCTCTGACCCGACCTCTCACTGAGCTTCGGGAAGCATTGTGCAGGCATCCGCCGTCGTTGTCGCGCCGCCCGCCGGACACGGCAGCGGTTCACCCCCGACCAACCAACCCCGACCGACCTCCCGGCAGACCGGCGAATAAGCGCATGGATCGGGCGAGTGGCCGGGTCTAGGCTGAGAGTCCTCTTGATCGTCCAGGGGAGGCGGTATGGCGGATCTGATGGCGTTCACGGAGGTCACCTCCGAGGAGGAACTGCGGGAGCTGCTCGGCGAGCCGATGCCGCGCGCGGCGTCCAAGGAACGGGTCCGGCTGCACCAGCGGGACCGGGAGTGGCTGGCGGCCTCGCCCTTCTGCCTCATCGCGACCGCCGACGCGACCGGAGCCTGCGACGTCTCCCCGAAGGGCGACCCGCCCGGCTTCACCCACGTCATCGACGATGTGACGATCGCCATCCCGGACCGGCCCGGGAACCGGCGCGCGGACGGGTTCCGCAACGTCCTGGCCAACCCGCACGCCGGCCTCGTCTACATCATCCCCGGTCGGCGCGAGACGCTGCGCATCAACGGCCGCGCCCGGGTGGTGCGCGAGGCGCCCTTCTTCGACGAGATGGTCGTCAAGGGCCACCGGCCCCAGCTGGCTCTCGTCGTGGAGATCGAGCAGATCTTCTTCCACTGTCCCAAGGCGCTCCTCCGCTCGGCGCTGTGGAAGCCCGAGACCTGGGACCCGGACGTCCTCCCCTCGCACGCGCGGCTCATCAAGGACGTCCAGCACACCGAGGAGACGTTCGAGGAGCTCGAGCGCTACTACGGCCCGGACTACGCCAAGCGCCTCTACGGCTGAGCCGAGCGGCCGTCCGCCTCACAGAGAGTGGCGGCGCAGCCGGGAGAAGCTGAGGACGGTGACCGCGAGGCAGACGACGGCGCAGAGAGCGAGGACCTCGGGCGCGTTCCGCAACGGGGTCACCGCGACGAGGACGCCCGCGAGGGGATAGGGGATCAGGATGAGGAGGACGACCGCCGAGACGGTGACGCCGAACTCCTCCACCGGAATGACCCGGGCCCGGGCTATCCGCAGGAAACAGGCGAACGCTCCTTCGGCCGCCAGGAACAGGCACGCCCACGTGAGGTAGGCGGCGTAGCCGGACGCCGACCCGGCGCCCGCGGCCGCCGCGCACGCGATCAGGCCGCTGACGAGCCCGATCTTCAGGATCCCCGTCCGGGAGGCGACCCTGGTCATGATCACGATCACGACCAGGGACGCCGCGGCCCCCAGCGTCCAGACGGCGCCGGCGTACGAGGCCGGCCGGCCGAAGCGGTCCTCCACGATCGCCGGTGTCATCCCGAGGATCGTCGCGGCGAGGAGGTTGAAGGCCGCGGTGGCGGCGACGATGGGGATCAGCGCCCGGTGGCGCGCCACCCCGCGCAGGCCGGCCGTCAGCTCGGCCCACGCCGAACGCCGGACCCGCTCGCCCGGCGGCCGCTCGGGAAGCCCACGGCACAGCGCCATGCTGATCAACACCAGCGCCAGCACGCCCGTCAGCACCCAGACGTCGCCGAGACCCACGAGGGCTCCGGCGACGAACGGGCCCGCGATGAGCGCCGTCTGGTCGATCCCGGCCTGCGCGGACTGCGTCCACGCCAGCGACTTCGAGCCGTTGATCTCCACGCCGAGCTTCTCGACGGCGATGTAGGAGGCCTGGCCGAAGGTACCGGCGGCGAAGGCGACGACGACGAGAAGGGCCCAGGCGGTCGAACCGGCGAGGAGGCCGACGAGCGCGCAGGTCAGCAGGGCGGTCCGGGCGGCCTCCGCGGTGAGGAGGCAGGCGCGCGATCCGAAGCGGTCCACCAGCGGGCCCGCGATCGGAATGCCGATCAGGCGCGGCGTCCATTCGAGGGCCAGCACCAGCCCGGACCAGGCCATGCTGTGGGTGGCGTCGAAGATCAGCAAGGGGATCGCGTAGGAGAGCGTCTCCGTGGCGAGGCGGTTCGCGGCGCGCACGATGATGGATCCGTACAGCGCCCGTGGCGACGCCCCGGCCCCCTCGGTCCCGTCGGCCGGCGCCGGGACGTGCACGTCCGAGGCCGTCATCGTTCCGCCGGGCTCAGCCGACAACGCTGATCCGATCGGCGAGCGTCCGCCGCAGTCGTACGGCGTCGTCGTAGGTGGCGGCGGTGAACATCAGGTGGCCGATCCGCGACCGCATGTCCTGGCGATCGGGGATGGGCCGCCCGGCGGGGATGGCGATCCGCGCGTCGTGCACCCCCGGCAGGCGCAGCGCCTCCTCCCAGCCGCGAAGCCCGGTGTGGCTACGTCCGGCGAGGCGCGGTTCGGTGACGAAGTGGATGCCGGCGACCGCCGCCGCGGGGGTCGCCGGAGCGGGGCACGGCACACCGGCCGCCGCGGCGAGCGACGCCTGCGCGAGGGACAGGCCGGTGACGGTCTCCACCATCTCGGCGATGTGGTCCCCGGCCATGCGAGCCCCGATCTCGATGAGGGTCGGCCCCTCGTCGGTGACCCGGTACTCGGCGTGGAACGCGCCCGTCGTGAGGCCGAGGGCCTTGGTGACCTGCTCCAGGTGGTCGGCCACGGCCTCGTGGCCCGGCACGTCCTGCGCGGGACGGACGATGTGGCCCTGCTGCTGGAAGTACGGCTCCGGCCCGAGGCACTTCTCGGTGATGGCCAGGATGGTGGCCTGCCCCTGCCGGACGTATCCCTCCGCGGAGAACTCCTGGCCGCGGAGGTACTGCTCGACGACGACGGTCGAGTCGGGGAGCCGCCCGGCCACCGGCAGCGTCTCGTCCGCGATCCGCCGGTAGCCGTCGATCAGATCCTCCCGGCTGTCGGCCCGCCGGACGCCGATGGTGCCCACCATCCCGGACGGCTTGATGACACAGGGGAATCCGACCGTCTCGCCCGCGTCGGCGGCCTCCGCAGGGGAGGAGGCGACGACGAAGGCCGGTGCCCGCACCCCGGCCGCGTGCAGTCGCGCCCGCATGGCCGACTTGTCGCGGACCACCTGGGCGTCGGCCGGGTCGATGCCGTCGACTCCGAGATCCGCCGCGATCGTGGCCGTGGCCGGGACGGTGAACTCGTCCCCGGCCACCACGGCGTGGACCGGGCGCTCCCGGTGGACCTGCCGGGACGTGGCCCGGAGCTCGGCCGCGGACAGCGTGCCGACGAACCGGATGTCGTCGATGAACTCCCGGACGTCGTCCGGCAGCGCGTAGACGTCGCGACCGGTCGTGATGACGGTGACGCGCATCCCCAGCCGCCGCGCGGCCTGGGGATACAGCTGTCCGGAGGAAGCGGGACCCACGAGCAGTACGTGCACGTTTGATACCTGATTTCTGGTCAGTCCATAACCCTCCGAAATATAGCCAGTTCTCCGTTTCCGGCGGTTTGCGGTCAGGTAACGTGATCATGACCGAGCGGCGGCTGCGTATCGCCCGACCGCACGAGTCCTGACAGAATTCCCTGGGGACCGCGAAGGGCCAGGTCAGGTGCCCGACCGGCTGCCCCGGACCTCGAGGTCGGCCAGCAGGACGGCGGTCGCCCGGGTCACCTCTTCGACCGCCCGGTCGAAGACGGCCTGGTTGTGCGCTGCCGGGCGCCGGAAACCCGACACCTTACGGACGTACTGCAGCGCCGCCGCCCGGATGTCGTCGTCGGTGACCTCTTCGATGGCGGGTGGCCGCAGCGTCTTGATGCTTCTGCACATGGGGCCATCCTGCACCCGGGATCCGACATCGACCCCACCGGTGATCCACTCGCCGTAGGCTGATGTCCGATTCGTACGGGTGATGGGGGGAACGCGGTGGGGCTGCCGGAGCATCTGGAACTGCTGCTCACGGACGAGCCGGTCCTCGACGTCTACGCCTACGGCCCGTGGCGGGTGCCCGACGGGCTCTTCGCGGAGATCGCCGATCGGATCGACGCGCTGCTGGCCGATCCACGCTGCGCGGACCTGACGACCGATGATCACAAGCTGCTGACACTGCCCGCCTCGTTGGTCGCCGCGGACCTGTATCAGATCATCGGCTTCCTGCCCGGCGTGAGCGCGATCCGCGGGGGCTCCCAGTGCCAGTTGACCGACCGCCTGCTCCGCCGGCACCTCAGCGACCCGGCCCAGCTCACCACCTCGAACACCTGGTGGAACACCTCGACCAACCTCTGGCGGCCGCCGATCGACTGGCTGATCGAGGTGCCGGACCGGGAACTCGCGCTCCGGCTCGCCCGTGACTGCCTGGCCGTGCTGGAGGGGATCGAGCCGCTCGAGGGCAGGCGGCGCGCGTTGCTGCGGCTGTACGACGCTCCGCCCGACTGCGACGCGAACCTGACGAAGAGCGAACTCCGCGCGCGGTGGGCCGCGCACGCCGACGACGAGATCCTCGCGGAGGTCCCCGAGCTGGCCGGGCCGGTCGGCTACCTGGAGTGGGTGTGGTCCGGGTTCCGCGCGGCGACCGACCACCTGGCCGGGGTGGTGCCGCGCAGCCGTCTCATCGGAACCCACCTGAGCCGGCTGCTGTTGCAGTGCGGTCTGGAGCGGGTGCCCGTCGAGCTGGCCGCCGTACTCGACGACGACCTGTACAAGGAGGTGTCCGCGCGGTTCCGGCGGGAGCGGAGCGGGTTCCGGGCCACCGTGTGGCAGGAGGAGATCCGGCTCTGGCTGGCCGAGGCGCTGGTCGCGGGCGCCGCCGACGCCTGCCGGGCCTGGCTCGACATGGCGACCCGGATGGTGGCGTGCGCGCAGGGCCTGCCCGGCGAGCCGCAGCGCAGCGGAAGCCGGGACCACACGCCGATCGACGATTTCCAGCGTGACCTGCGTCGCCTCTACGCCCCGCGCCGCCGCGTCGTCAACCCGCTCGCGGCCAAGCTCGCGACCGGCCGGGAGGACCGGCCCGCGGCCCGGGCGGAGAGCGCCGCGTCCGCCGATGTGGCCACCGGGCTCGTGGGCCAGCCCGAGGTCGTCGAACTGCTCCAGGAGGTCACCGAGGACAGCGAGACCGTGCGTGTGCTCCTGGCCGGGCCGGAGGGCACCGGCCGGCGCCTCGCCGTCGACGAACTGGCCACGGCGCTGCGGCTGCCCCGCGAACCGCTCTGGCTGACCCACACCGTGTTCGCGGGCCGGCCCCTGTACGAGGCGGCCGCCAGACTGCACGCCGAGGTCCGCGACGCCGCCGGGGAACGGCTGCTGGTGATCGACGGCCTGGACGAGTTCGCCGGCGAGGTCGGCAACGGCCAGGAGATGATCAGCGAGCTGCACCGCCTCCTGACCGTCCACCCGGACCTCCACCTGGTCGCGCTGTGCGGCGAGGCCGGGATCGAGCGGATCCGCGACGCCGATCCGGCCCTGCTGGGCCGGTTCCGGGTCGCCCGCACCCGGCCGTTCACGGTCGAGGAGTACGCCGAGCTGTTCGACCGCGAGGTGCGCCGGCGGGGCGTGCGAACGTACAAACGCGCCCGCGACGCCGCCGGTGAGCTGCTCGCGGCGACGCCGCCGACGCGGACCCTCCGCAACGCCCGCCTCGTCTCCCAGCTGGCGGACCGTGCGCTGGCCGCCGCGCGGAGCCGTACGGAGCCGGACGCCGAGCTCATCGTCAAACGCGCCGACGTGCCCCGCGCGTTCGGCTCCGCCGGTGTCGAGGACGACCCCCTCGCCGAGCTGGAGGCCCTGACCGGGCTGGAGACGATCAAGCGGGAGACCGGCCTCCTCATCGCGATGACGCGCGCGGAGGGGTTGCGCCGGGAGCAGGGACTGCCGGGCACCACCCCGGCGCGGCACATGGTGTTCACCGGCAACCCCGGCACCGGCAAGACCATGGTGGCCCGGCTGCTGGCCCGGATCTACAAGCAGCTCGGGACGCTGTCCTCGGGCCACCTTGTCGAGGCGTCCCGGGCGCACCTCGTGGGGGAGTACATCGGCCAGACCGCCCCGCGGACCCGCCGGCTGGTCGAGCGGGCGCTGGGCGGGGTGCTCTTCATCGACGAGGCGTACACGCTCACGCAGCCGTCGTTCAAGAGCGACTTCGGTCTCGAGGCCGTCGCGGAGCTGGTGAAACTCATGGAGGATCACCGGGACGACCTCGTCGTCATCGTCGCCGGCTACGAACAGGAGATGGCGGACTTCCTGCTCGCTAATCCGGGCCTCGACTCGCGGTTCGCCAAGCAGTTGCACTTCGACGACTACACCGACGACGAGCTGTGCGCGGTGTTCGAGCGGCTGGCCGCGGACGACGGTTTCGTCCTCGCGCCCGAGGTCGGCGACGCGCTGCGGGCGATGCTCCGTCGTACGGCGCGCGGTCCGTCGTTCGGCAACGGACGGTTCATGCGCAACCTGCTCGACAGCGCCATCGCACGCCAGGCGCAGCGCGTCACCGGTCTCGACCGGCCCGCGCGAACGGACCTGGTCACCCTGCGCGCCGAGGACCTGCCGTCCCGCCCGGCGGCCGAGCCCGAGGAGTTCGGCCTCTACCTGTGACGGAGCCGTACCTCCACGCGGACGCGTTCAGGAGAGACACTCGGCGAGGAAGCCCTCCAGCGCCGACCAGGCGCGCCGGGCGGTACGGGCGTCGTACTGGATCCCACGCTCGGGCATGTTCACGACCGGGGCCATGAAGGCGTGCTTCGCGTGGCCGAACGCCTCGATCCGCCAGTCGGCGCCGGCCTCGGTCAGCTCGCCGGCGAGCGCCACGACGTCCTCCGGCGGCGCGAAGGGGTCGTCCCAGCCGTGGTATACGGCGACCGCGCAGTCGATCGGCCGTACGGGCCGGTCGGGCGGAGGCGTCAGCACGCCGTGGAAGGCGGCGACCCCGCTGACGGGCAGGCCGGCCCGGGCCATGTCGAGCACGCACAGCCCCCCGAAGCAGAACCCGATGGCGGCCAGGCGCGAGGCGTCGACCTCGGGCAGCCCGGCGACGACGGAGATCACGGTGGCCAGCCGGTCCGCGAGCATCGCGCGGTCCGCCAGGAACGGTCCCATGCGCGCGTCGAACTCCTCCGGCGTGGAGGCGCTCACGCCCTTGCCGAACAGGTCCACGGCGAACGCCTGGTAGCCCTGCGGCAGGACGCGCTCCCTGCCGATCTCGATCAGGGCGTCGCTGAAGCCCTCCGCGCCGTGGAGGATCAGGACCGTGGGCGCCGGGGCCGGGATCGCCTCACTGGTCATCAGCACGCCTTCGAGCGTGTCGGAGCCGTGCCGGTACCCGACCGGCCTCGTCACCACCGGCGGCGCGCCGCTCATCGGGGGAGCACCTGGTCGGCGGAGTGCACCACGTGGTCGACGAAACCGCACGCGCGGGCCTCCTCGGCGGTGAAGTAGCGGTCGCGGTCGGCGTCGGCCTCGATCCGCTCGACGGGCTGTCCGGTGTGCAGGGCGATGCGCTGGAACATGAGGTGTTTCACCATGCGCATGTGCTCGGCCTGAATCGCGATGTCGGTGGCCACACCGCGGATCCCGCCGAGCGGCTGGTGCATGAGGATGCTGGTGTGCGGGAGGGCGTACCGCTTGCCCGGAGCCCCGGCGCACAGCAGGAACTGTCCCATCGAGGCGGTGAAGCCCATGGACAGGGTGGCCACGTCGTTGGGGATGAACTGCATGATGTCGTAGATCGCCATACCGGCCGTCACCGAGCCGCCGGGCGAGTTGATGTACAGGTGGATGTCGCGGTTCCGGTCCTCGGCCGACAGCAGCAGCATCTCGGCGCAGATCCGGTTCGCGATCTCGTCGTCCACCTCCTGGCCGAGCACGATGATGCGCTCGCGCAGCAGCCGCTGGAACACCTGCTCGGTCGCGGGCGGGGCGGGAGCCTCGGCGGTACGAAGGGTCGGTTCGAGGATTGTCTCCGGGGAAACGGTCATGGCGTCAGGAAACCGGCGGCTCAGAAACCGTGTCCAACAATTTCTGTGGCCGTTTGACAGCCGGGGGTTGTCAATCGAGAGTTTCTTGGGTGGAACCCGATCTCCAGGGCATGCGGGCGTTCGTCCTCCTCGCCGACGAACTGCACTTCGGCCGGGCCGCCGCTCGGCTCTTCCTCACCCAGCAGGCGCTGTCCAAGCGCATCCGCCGACTGGAGAACGCCCTGGCAGTGCCGTTGTTCGACCGCACCACGCGCCGGGTGGAGCTCACCCCGGCCGGCCGGCGGTTCCTGCCGCTCGCCCGGGACGCCGTCGCCGCGTACGACACCGCGGTCGCCGCCGTCCGCGAGACGGCGGCCCCGCTGCGCGTCGAGGTGTTCGCTGAGCGCTTCACGCCGCTGCGGGTCCTGCGGGAGGCCGCCGGGCGTACGCCGGGCCTCCGGGTGGAGCCGACGATGCGCCAGGGCCTGGCGACCGCGCTGCCGGCGGTGCGGACCGGCGAACTGGACGCGGCGTTCGGCCGTGTGCACGACGTCGGCGGCTTTTGGCCCGCCGACCTCGACCACCGACCCGTGCACCTCGAGCCCCTGCACGCCTTCGTCGACGAGGCACACCCCCTCGCCGACCGGCCGGTGCTGCGGCTGCCCGACCTCCGGACGGCGGGGATCGCGATGCCGGACCCCGGCGGCGCCGAGGAATGGCGCGGCTACCTGAGCCGCCTCCGCGACGAACTCGGCGTTCCGGTCCGGTTCACCGAGCCCGCGATCGGCGTCCGCGACTACGGGAAGCAGATGCGGCGCGAGCGGCGCGCCGTCATGCTCAGCGAGGCCGGTACGGACCTGGAGGACCCGCGGATGCGGCGGATCCCGATCATCGAGCCGGTGGTGATGCACCTGTGGTCCGTCACCTGGCGCCGCGAGAACCGGGATCCCCGCTTGCGCAGGCTGCTCGCCGCGCTGCCCGTCCCGTCCATCCCCGACCCGGGTGACCACCGCGTGTGGATCCCCGAGGTCGACCGCGCCGCCCTCGCCTGAACGGTTCCTTCGGAAATCGCCGGCGGGCCCCGCCGTCCGGTCAGCCGTGCTCGGTCAGCAGCTTGAGGACGGCGCGTTCGGCGGGGCCGCGCGTGGCGAGGTCGCCGAAGTCGCCGTTCTCGCCGAGCCGGCCGAGGATGGGGGCGATCGTGACGCCGCGCTCGTACAGCTCGATCACCCGGGGGTCGATGTACGACGCGCGGGCGACGGCGGGGGTGTTGCCGAGATAGTCGGCGACCTCCCGGACGACACGGGCGACGGCCCGCTTGCGGGTTCCGTTCGCCGCGGCGGCCCGCTCGGACACCGCGAGGCCGACGGCGGCCAGGACGGTGGCGTGCCACGTACGGAAGTCCTTGGCGGAGAACTCCCCGCCGGACAGCTCCCGCAGATGGTCGTTGATGTCGGTCGACGTGACGTCGTGCCAGCGGGGTCCGCTGCGGTAGGCGAGGAGTTCCTCCCCGCCGCTCCGGCGCCGTTTGAGGCTGCGGACGACCGCGCAGACCTCGTCGTCGGCGACGGCCTGTTCGCGCTGTTTCGAACCCTTGGCGACGTAGTCGAAGATGATCTGGTCTCCGCTCAGGCTGACGTGCTCCTTGCGGATCGTCGCGAGACCGTAGGTGCCGTTCTCCGCCGCGTACTCCTCACCGCCGGGGCGAAAGAACCCCAGGTCGATGAGGCGGACGGCGGCGGCGAGCACTCGCTGCCGGGTCAGTCCCTTCTCCCTCAGGTCGCGCTCGACCCTTTCGCGGAGGCGGGGCAGCACCCGGCCGAACTCCAGCACCCGGTCGTGTTTCTCCCGGTCCCGCTGCTCGCGCCACAGGTCGTGGTAGCGGTACTGGCGGCGGCCCGCCGTGTCGGTACCGACCGCCTGGATGTGCCCCTCGGAGTAGGGACAGATCCAGACGTTCTCCCAGGCCGGCGGGATCACCAGGGCCTTGACCCGGGCGAGCGTCTCCGGATCGCGCACCGGCTCGCCGTCCGCGTCGACGTAGCGGAAGCCCCGGCCGCAGCGGATCCGCCGGATGCCCGCGCACCCGAGATCGCTGCGCGAGAGTTCCACGTCGGTCATCGTCACGACCCCCGTCTACCCTCCCGGCGAGCAGGCATTCCGGCAGACCGGCATATCTCTCCCGTCCCGGGAAAGGGGCTCTTCACGACGGGAAGAGCGACGAGGGGGGCTCATCGTGAACGGTCCGCTCTCCGGAGCGTTGGCGGGCGCGGCGGGTACGGCCGCGCTGAACGCGGTCACGTACGCCGACATGGCCCTGCGAGGACGTTCGGGCAGCCAGGTCCCGGAACAGATGGTCGAGAAGACGACCGAGCGCGCCGGCGTGTCGCTCGGCGAGGACGAGACCGCCGACAACCGCCGTCAGGCCCTCGGCGCCCTGCTGGGATTCGGCGTGGGCATCGGGGTCGGCGTCGCGTACGGCCTGATCCGCTCGCGCGGGAGGACCCTGCCCGACGCGCTGGCCCTCGGGGCGGCGGCGTCCGTGGCGAGCGAGGGACCGGCCGTCGCGCTGGGCCTCACCGACCCGCGCACCTGGGGAGCCGCCGGGTGGGTCTCGGACGTCGTGCCGCACCTGGCGTACGGAGTCGTCACGGCCGCCACCTACCGAGGCCTCCGCGCGAACCGCTGACCGACCGGAAGGGAGCAGGGAAATGGGTGCGAAGAAGCCGGAGCGGGACGTGCCACTCGACGAGGGCGTGGCGAACAGCCGCGACGTCGGCGGCGAGCCAGACCCGGAAAAGCCGGACCAGGGCACCACCACCGGGACCACACCGAACGAGACGTTCGTCGGCCGCGTGCAGGGCCAGGACGTCGGCTACGCCGAGGAGACCGGCGCCGAACGCCGCGCCGAACAGGACGACTGACCGTACCCGGCGGGTGGCCGCGTGTCGTTCAGACCTGCGGGCCGGAGGCGCCGGTGTGATCAGTGATGGTGCCGAAGGCCCGGCGGTAGTCGCGGGGTGGCAGGCCGACGTGGCGGGTGAAGTGGTGGCGCATGGTGAGGGGTGTGCCGAAACCGCAGCGGCCGGCTATGGCGGTGATGGGCAGGTCGCTGACCTCGAGGAGGTGCTGGGCGGCCAGGACGCGCTGGGTCAGGAGCCATTGCAGAGGGGTGTCGCCGGTCGTCTGGACGAAGCGGCGGGCGAAGCTGCGCTCGGACATGCGGGCCAGGCTCGCCATCTCCGTGACGGTCCATGGGTGGGCCAGGTCGTTCAGGATTCGTTCGCGTAGCTCGGACAGGTCGTCGGCCTGGCCGGCACCGGTGGGGACGGGACGGGTGATGAACTGCGCCTGCCCGCCGGGCCGGAACGGTGCGGTGACCATGGTGCGGGCGATCTCGGCCGCGGCGGCGGCGCCGTGATCGCGGCGGACCAGGTGCAGGCACAGATCGATGCCCGCCGCCACGCCCGCAGAGGTCCACACGGCGCCGTCCCCGACGAACAGGACATTGGGGTCCACGGTCACATCGGGGTAGCGGCAGGCGAGTTCCTCGGCGTCGAGCCAGTGCGCGGTTGCCCGGCGGCCCTTCAGCAGACCGGCCGCCGCCAGCAGGAATGCGCCCGAGCACAGGGACGCGACGGTGGCGCCGCGTGCGTGGGCGGCGCGGAGAGCGGCGAGCACGTGCGGGTGGACGGGCTCTGTGGGGTACTGAACGCCGGGTACGACGACCAGGTCGCACGCTTCCAAGCCGTCCAGACCGAGATCGGGAACGCAGGTCACGCCCGGCTGCATGGGCACCGTGGCGCCGTGCGGGCCGCAGGTGCGCAGTTCGAAAGGGGGGACGCCGCGGGCGGTCCGGTCGAGTCCCCAGACCTCGGTGGCCACGGCGTAGTCGAATACGCGGGTGTGCTCGGTGACCAGTACTCCCACACGCAGCATGGCGGAAATCTATCCCACGTTGCCGTTTCTGCCGCTCACGGTTCGGGTGGGCTGCCGACCAGGCTGGAGAGCGATCTTTTCCGCGACGTGAGGAGTGCGGCGTCATGCCGTTGGCTTTGTTCGCTTTGGCCGTCATGGCGTTCGGCGTGGGGACTTCGGAGTTCGCCATCATGGGACTGTTGCCGCAGGTCGCCCGCGGGGTCGGAGTGTCGATTCCGGCCGCGGGGGGACTGATCACCGGATACGCCGCCGGGGTGATCGTCGGTGCGCCGCTCCTCACCGCGGCCTCGGCCCGCCTGACTCGCCGCGCGACCCTGCTGGTCGTCGCGGCGCTGCTGGTGGCGGGCAGCGTCTTGTCGGCGATCGCCTCCGGCTATGGCCTGCTGCTGGTGGCCAGGGTGGTCGCAGGCGTGCCGCAGGGGGCGCTGTTCGGGGTCGGGTCAGTGGTCGCGGTGCGGATCGTGCCGCCGGAACGACGTGGAAGCGCCATGTCGATCATGTTCGGCGGGTTCACCATGGCGAACGTGGCCGGGGTGCCGCTGGTGACATGGCTGGGGCAGGCCGCAGGCTGGCGGGCCACGTTCTGGGCGATCGCGGCGTTGGGCGCGCTGTCGGGAGTCGGTATCGCCGCGCTGGTCCCACGTCGGCTGCGGCCCGAGGGCGAGGCCGGGCTGCGTTCGGAACTGGCGACGCTACGGCGGCCGCAGGTCTGGCTCGCGATGGCGGTGACGACGGCGGGTTTCGGTGGTGTCTTCGCCTCTTTCACCTACGTGGCGCCGATGATGACCGACGTCGCGGGGTTCAGCGCTTCCAGCATGACGGTGCTGCTCGTCATCTTCGGTCTGGGCATGGCCACCGGCAACCTGCTGTCGGGCCGCTACGCCGGACGCCGGCTCATGCCCAGCCTGTACGTGTTCCTGGCCGGACTGACCGTCGTGCTGAGCGTGTTCGTGGTGACGGCGCACAGCAAGGCCCTCGCGGCCTGCACCCTGTTCATGCTCGGACTGTTCGGCTTCGCGACCGTCCCGGCGCTGCAGATGCGCATCCTGGACACGGCCGCAGGCGCCCCCACCCTCGCCTCCGCGCTGAACCTGTCGGCATTCAACATCGCCAACGCGCTCGGCGCGTTCCTCGGCGGCACGGTGATCAGCGCCGGGTTCGGCTACACCAGCCCCAACGCCATCGGCGCGGTATTGGCCGCCGCCGGGCTCGCACTGGCCATCTGCTCAGGGAAGATCGACGCGCGTGCCAAGGCGGCGATCGCACGATGACCGGCACGCCCGAAACCGAACGCTACACACCCGGCCATGACGCCTCCGCCATCGACTTCATGGCCGCCAGAACAGCCGCGACGCACGCGCGTTTCTTCCTGCCGCACCTGGCCTCGGGAATGACACTCCTGGACCTGGGGTGCGGGCCCGGCACCATCACCACCGACCTCGCCGCCGCCGTCGCACCGGGACACGTGCTCGGCCTCGACCGGCAAGCGGCCCAACTCCTCAGCGCACGCGCCCTCGCCCGAGGAAAAGGCCTCACCAACATCGAGTTCCAGGAAGGCTCCTGTTACGACATTCCCCTGGACAATCGATCCGTCGACCGCGTCTTCTCCCACGCCCTGATGGAACACCTCGCCCACCCGGCCCGTGCACTGGCCGAAATCCGAAGAGTGCTGCGCCCCGGCGGGAGAGTCGGCCTCTGCAGTCCCGACTGGGGCGGATTCCTGTTGAGCCCGCCGTCGGACGACGCCATCAGCGCCTACACACGCCTGCAGCAGGCCAACGGCGGAGACCCCTTCGTCGGCCGCAAACTCGGCCAGTACCTGCTCGACGCGGGATTCGAGCAATGCCACCTGAACGCGCACTACGAGCGCTACGCCGACCCCTCCCGCATCGCCGACTACCTCGCGGTCCAACTCGACGCGGCGGGACAGACCGCCCAGGCCCGCCGACTCCGCGATTGGGCCACCAGGCCGAGCGCGATGTTCGCCCAGGCATGGGTCACCGCCACCGCCACCCGACCCCATCACTGAGCAGGTCACCGGAGGTGACGACGTACATGCGGTTCAGGGAGGGCGGACATCGGCGACCGGCAACGGCGGGCCCGCGCGGCCGAGTTGAGAGCGGCCCGCGACTGACCACAGCGGTTGCGCGGAGGCGTGCCGAAACGCTCGGGAAAGCGGTCCTTGCTGGTGCTGATATGTGGGCTCTGGTCGCTCTCCAGCGAACTGTCGCCGAGCGTTCGGTCCGGCGCGGTCGCGGTCGCGCCTGACCCGGTCAGCCGCGCAGGTAGGCGTGGAGTTCTTCGGGGGTCATCTCGTCGAAGCGTCGCAGGGCCACGGCGAGGTAGCGGAGTTGGTCGGTGTCGGTGGTGGCCACGCAGACCTGGCCGCCGGCCCAGCGCCACAGTGGCAGTCCGCCGGTGTCCAGCACCGGCGACCAGCCCTGTGGCGGTGTCGGCGGGTCGGTGTCGGCCCGTTGCCGGCGTTGCAGGCTCATGCGGGCGGCGGCCGGGTACTTGCGGATGAGGAAGTCCAGGTGCAGTAACGCCCTGGCCTCGGACGGCGGGTGCGCCGCGAGCGAGTCGACCAGGGCGCGCAGCCCCGGTAGTGAGCGTATGAGCCGTTCCTCGGGCGTCATCGTCACTGTCCCCGCCGCAGTGGGACGCAGACGACCTTGCTGATCACCCGGATCAGTTCCTCGATGTCGTCGACGGCCAGGAGCCGGGACGAGTCGGTCAGGTGGCCGATGGGGACTCCCCAGGACCAGTGCCAGCGGAGGTGGTTCTGTTCATCGGGTCTACAGATGATCCTCTCGCTGAGGTGATTGCTCGCCCCGTGGATGAGAATTTCCGCCCCGTACTGCTCCGCGTTGAGTCCCGCCGCCTGGCATTCCTGGGTCAGCCACTTCGCGTACGCGTAAATGTCTTCCGCTGTGTACGGTTTCACGACTTATTCCCTTTTAATCGCCTGCCGTTTTCCAGTGACCAGGCTCACACGCTGAGTTACTTTGAGCTACAGACCGGCATCACCCCACGTCACACGTGGCCCCCCGAAAGGACTCACCATGACCAACGGCGCGCTGACCCGAGACCCCCTCGTCCGAGCCTTCGGCGCGGTGCTACGCGGCCACCGCGAAGCGGCGAAACTCTCCCGCGCGGCGCTCGCCCAGGCGCTGGGCTGCACGCCCCAGTGGATCGAAAAGCTCGAGACCGCCCTGCGCGCACCGTCAGAGGCGACGTCGGAGGACCTCGACACCTACTTCAAGACCCCGGAGACCTTCCACCGCATGTGGCTGGAGATCCGCCGCGCCGGCAAACACGCCGCACTACCCCCAGGCTTCTCCGGCTTCGTCGAGCTGGAAGCCAAGGCCACGATGATGTGCATCTTCGAGAACATGGTCGTCACGGGCCTCTTCCAGACCCCGCAGTACGCCCACGAGGTGCTCAAGACCGGCCGGAGACCCGAGGTGGTCGAGAGCCTGGTCGCCACACGGATGGAACGTCAGGTGATCCTCACCCGCGATGACCCACCCGAAATCGTCCTCGTCCTCGACGAAGGCGTCCTCCACCGCCCGATCGGCGACGAGGAGACCCGCAAAGAGCAGATCAACCACCTGATCGAGCTCGCCGAAGAACCCAACATCACAGTGCAGATCGTGCCAAGCCGGACTGGCACCTATGCCGGCCTACCAGGAGCGTTTACTCTGCTGAGTTTCGACGATGGTCCAGATCTCGTGTATGTCGAAGGTCACGCGGAAGGCCAGGTGACCGACCAGCCCGATAAAATTCGCGTTCATGTATTAAGCTTCAGTTTGATCAGGGGTGCTGCTATGTCCGCAGATGACTCCCTGAAGTTGCTTCGCACGGTTTGGGAGGACCTGTGAAGACTCTCGACGCGTCTGCCATCTTTTGGCGTAAGGCCAGCTTTAGCACGAACACAGGTGGCCAGTGTGTCGAAATCGCTGCGATGTGGCGCAGCCACAGCACCGACCTCGGTGGCCGGCGCGTTGAGGTCGCTGCCGTACCTCAGATGGCCGCCGGTCGCGAGGACTAGGGGCGCCGCCTGGTCGCCTTGGTGTTCACGGCCGCCGTACGTGATCGTGCGGCGGCCGGAACCGGGTGGTCGGCCGGTCAGGTCCCGGCGACCGCCTTGCTGACGCGGTTGGGTCCGTCGTACTCCTCCTCCGGGATCTCCTTCAGGTCGTCCATGACCTCCTTCGGCGCGCCCTTCTTCCTGGCGTGTTCGAGGAGGTGCTCCTTGGACGCCGGGTAGTCCACGCCGGACAGATACTTCTGCACTTCGATGAAGTCCTGAGCCATCGTCAAACCCTCTTCCCCGATGGGTACGCCGTACCCGGTCCGGGGTCGGGCGACTCACTGGAGCGAGTCGCGACCCACCTCGAAGCGGTCGTGGTAGCGCTCCTCCGCCTCCCTCAACAGGTCGTCGCTCAGGGCGGCGACGGGCCGGAAGTCGGCGACGAGGGGCTCGTGGTCCGGGCCGAAGTCGCAGACCTCACCGGCCAGGATCCAGGCGTGCCGGTCGTCCCCCTTCTCCGCCAAGTGGGCATATTTCCGGATCTGGCGAGCGATCCAGTCCTCCAACGGGCGGCTCCACCACTGCGGCGACCTCAGCGGGACGACCGAGAGGCCGGGCAGTTCCAGTCCGCTCTCGTAGTCACGGCTCGTCCCGTCGGCGTCCGACTCGGGCCCGCCCGAGTGCCGCAGGTACAGCTCCTCCCGCCCGCTCACCAGCTCCGTCAGCTCGCTCAGCTTCTCGATGCTTCTCATGGCGCCTCCCCTCAGTGCGGGAGAGCACTACCCGGCGCGAATGCGTCCTCACGGCTCGCGAGCACGTTTTACCCGCGTGCCGCGGTAGGCGGGCGGCTTCCGGAGCGTCGATGACCTCAGCGCCGCTCGATCATGGGCCCGAGGGGTACGACATCGACTGGGGGATCGTGATGACCGAAGAGGACCTGATTCCGAAGTCCGATGGGCTGTTCTTCATCGGGAACGCCACCACCGTGATCCGGTACGGCGGGTTCACGCTGCTGACCGATCCGAACTTCATCCGCCGGGGCCAGAAGGTCCACCTGGGTTGGGGCGTCATGACCACCCGGCTCCTGGATCCGGCGGTTCCCGTGGACCGGCTGCCGCCGCTGGACGGCATCGTCCTGTCCCACCTGCACGGGGATCACTGGGACCGGGTGGCGCGGCGGAACCTCGACAAGGAGCTGCCGATCGTCACCACGCCCCACGCGGCACGGCGGCTCAAGCCGCAGGGCTTCGGGAACTCCCACGGCCTGCGCACCTGGGAGGACCACGAGTTCGTCAGCGGCGACCGGGTCCTGCGGGTCATCTCGGCCCCCGGACGGCACGCGCCGGGGGCGTTCCAGATGCTGCTGCCGCCGGTGATGGGCAGCATCCTGGAGTTCGGCTCCCGGGGCGGGCGGGTCGACCTTCGGATGTACATCAGCGGCGACACCCTGATGTACGACGACCTGGCCGAGATCCCGCGCCGTTACCCGGACATCGACGTCGGCGTCGTCCACCTCGGCGGCACCAAGATCCTCAATGCCCTGCTCGTCACCATGGACGGCAGGCAGGGCGCGGACTGGGTGGAGCTGGTGAACGCCTCCCGCGTCCTCCCGATCCACCACAACGACTACACGGTGATGAAGTCCCCGCTGTCCGACTTCGACGCCGAGGTGCGCCGGCGCGGCCTCCAGGACAAGGTGCAGGTCGTGCAGCGCGGAACGCTCATCGAGCTGTGAGCCCGTGGCGGCCGTGTTGACGGTGATCCCGTACGCCGACAGCTCCAGCGCGAGGACGCGGGTCAGCATCTTCAGCCCGCCCTTGGCGGCGCAGTACGGGCCGGACCCCACGCGCGGGTACTCCTCGTGGACGCTCGTGACGTTGACGATCCGGCCGCCGCCCTGGTCGATCATCCGGCGGGCGGCGCGCCCATGCGCCGCCCCTCCCAGCGGCCCGGCCGCCATTCCGACCGGTCGCCGGCGTGCTCACCGGTCGCTCGGGGCGAGCAGGCCCTCCTCCAGCACCGTCTCGGCGAGCAGCTCCTTGTAGCCGACCTCGTCGAAGACCACCGTGAGACGGCCCTCCTTGGCGCCGAGGACGGTGCCGCCGCCCCAGTCCTGGTGCTCGACCCGGGCGCCGGACGCGAACACCGGGCGCTCGGAGTCGGCGGGGGTGGCGGTGCCCGCCCGGCAGTTGTCGCAGTTCCCGCAGGGGTCCTCGACCACCTCGCCGAAGTACCGCAGCAGGAAGCGGCGGCGGCAGTCGGTCAGCTCGGCGTACCGGCGCGTCATCTCGACGCGGGAGCGCTCCACCGAGCGGTGCTTCTCGGCGATCTCCCGGGCGATCGCGGCGACCTCCTGCGGGGGCGGCGCGTCCGGGAGCGGCTCGACGCGGCGGCGCAGGCGCAGCGCGCCGGCCGTCTCGAGCAGGTTGAGCAGCGCGGTGACGCGCCGGTCCGACACGTCCACGCGGCGGGCCAGGTCGCGGCGGGAGATCGGCCCGTCGACCGCCGCGGCGACGCGGGCGAGCAGTTCCTCCTCGGGCAGGCCCCCGGCGAAGAAGCGGCGCAGCCCCAGGTCCTCCGGGCGGTAGTGGCAGATCGCCTCCGCCGGTTCGCCGTCCCGCCCGGCCCGGCCGATCTCCTGGTAGTACTCGTCGAGGGACCCCGGGACGGAGGCGTGGACGACGAAGCGCACGTCGGGCCGGTCGATCCCCATCCCGAAGGCGCTCGTCGCGACGATGGTCTCTCCGTCCATGAACGCCCGCTGAGTCGCGGTCCGCTCGGTCTTGCGCAGCCCGGCGTGGTAGGCCCGGACCCCGAGCCGCTCGGCGTACTCCTCGGTCTCCCGGCGGGTCGCGGCGTACACGATGCCGGAGCCGGGCAGCCGCCGCGCCGCGTCCACGACGGCCGCCTCCTTCTCGTCCGCGTCGTGGAACATCGCGACCGACAGGCGGATCTCGGGCCGGTCGAAGCCGCGGATGACCCGCGCCGGGTCGCGGAGCCGCAGCCGTTCGACGATCTCCTCCCGCACCGGTGGAGCCGCCGTCGCGGTGAGCGCGGCGACCACCGGCCGGCGCGGCAGGCCCTCGACGACGCCGCCGAGGCGGAGGTAGTCCGGGCGGAAGTCATGGCCCCAGGCGGACACGCAGTGCGCCTCGTCGATGGCGATCAGCGCGGGCGGCGCCTCGGCCAGCACCGCCCGGACGTCGGGCCGGGCGAGCTGCTCCGGCGCCAGGAAGACGAAGCCCGTCGCTCCCGCGCGGAGCAGGGCGTACGCCTGGTCCCGGCGTTTCTCGCCGACGGCCGCGTTGACGCTGATGGCGGTGAGGCCCCGCTCCCGCAGCCCCTGGGTCTGGTCCCGCTGCAGGGACAGCAGGGGCGACACGACGACCGCCGGTCCGCCGAGGGCGACGGCCGCGAGCTCGTAGATCGCCGACTTCCCCGCCCCGCTGGGCATGACCACGAGGCAGTCACGGCCCTTCACCAGCTCGGCCGCGGCCTCCTCCTGCGCGGGCCGCAGCCCGGCGAGGCCGAGCCGCGCGCCGGCGATCTCTCGCAGACTCTGGTTCCCCGTCATGCGGCCAGGGCTACCCCGGAACGACCTGGTGGAACGCGCCGGGGCCGGCCGGTTCAACCGCCGACGGCGAGCAGTCCGGCGATCCCCAGCGCGTACAGCGCGAGCACCGCGCGGCTGTCCACTCCCATCCGAAGCCGCAGGAGCCGGGGCCGGAAGATCAGGCCTGCCATGTAGACCAGCGTGAGGAGGGAGCCGAGCGCGGTGAGGTAGATGTCCGACCGGTGCGCGTCGGGCAGCACCGGCCGGCCCGAGATCAGCGACGCGGCGAGGAACAGCACCGGCAGGAAGGCGTTCCCGCCGAAGATGTCGCTGATCGCGAGCTGGTGGTCGCCCATCCGGACGGAGGTCAGCCCGGTGCTGATCTCCGGGAGCGCGGTGGCCGCCGCGAGCACGGTGGCGCCGAAGGCCACACCGCTCATGCCGAGCCGGCCGAAGAGCTCCTCGCCGCTGCGCTCGATGACCACGCCGGCGACGAGTGTGGCGACCGCCGCGACGCCGAACACCACCGCCGCGCGGCGGGTGCCGATCCCCGACGAGGTCGCCCGCGCCTCCTTCTTCGTCCTGGAATGACCCTTCGGTTCGGGCTGGGTGTCGGGGGCGTCGCCGCCCTCGTGCCAGGGCAGGCCCCGGCCCGCCCGCCTGAGCAGCAGCAGGCCGGCCGCCCAGACGACCACGATCAGGAGGGATGCGGGGTCGAGCCGGGCGAACTCCAGGTCGCCGGGCAGCTGGGTGCCCATGACGACCACCGCCAGCACCGCGACCACCAGCGCGCCCTCGAGGACGAGGCTGAGGCTCGCCGCGACGTACGTCAACGGCGCGCCGCCGGTCCCGGCGACGTCCAGGATGACCAGGACGACCGTCTGCGCGGCGATGCCACCGAGGATGTTGCCGACCGCGACGTCGAGGTGGTGGGACATCGCGGCGCTCACGGTGATCGCCGCCTCCGGGAGGTTGGTCGCGACCGCGAGCAGGATCACCCCGCCGAGCGCGCTGCCCAGGTGCAGGCGTTCGGACAGGACGTCGGTCGTGTCGGACAGCCGTATCCCGGCGTACCAGATGATCCCGGCACTGAGCAGGAACAAGACGAGCAACACCAACGATGGCAGATCACCCATGGCGCCCACTTTGCCCGCACATGGGCCGTTCTATGTACCCCTGTCGTCTGAGACAGGTCGCCGGAGCAGGGGATTCCTTCGGCTGGTGGGCTTTGGCGCACCTTCGACGGAGATGGGCCGTGCGACTCCCGAGCGACGGTCTCGGCTTCGGCCTGGATAAGGTCTGTCCCATGGCGGCGGATCAGGAGACCGTACGAGTCGATGTGTGGATCTGGTCGGTGCGGCTCGTCAAGACCCGCTCGCTGGCCACGGCCGCCTGCCGGGCCGGCCATGTCCGGGTGAACGACGAGCGCGTCAAGCCCGCCGCCGCCGTGAGACCCGGAGACCAGGTGCGGGTGCGCCTGGCCGGACGTGAGCGCGTCGTCGTGGTCCGCCGCGTCGTGCGCAAACGGGTCGGCGCGCCGGTCGCCGTCGAGTGCTACACCGACCACAGCCCGCCGCCGCCCCCGCGGGAGGCGCTGCTCCCGATCGCACGCCGGCAACGCGGTGCCGGGCGGCCCACCAAGCGGGACCGCCGGGAGATCGAGCGGTTGCTCGGCCGCCGGTCCGGCCCCGGCTGAGCGGCGCGCGACCACCCGCGGCGGCCACCGGTCTCATGGTGGGCATGCCGGGTCGAGCACCGATCCGCCGTGCGGAAAGTTCATGGCGCGGGCGGGAACAACCCGTCCCCCGGCTTCTGTTACACCTGGCGTGGCCGGTGTGCCTGGTGTCCCCGGGCCTCACCTATCGCCTTCGCGGAATACCGTTCGGCTGGAGCCGCGTTGTGCCTTTCGCCGAGAGGCGACCCGCACACCGGTACACACATCGAGGGCCCCACCGGGCGACGTCCCGGAGGGGCCCTCGTCCTTGTCCCGCCCAGGGCCCGCTCTCAGCCGGTCTCCGGGCAGCGGCCGTACGAGGTGCTCGATGTCGCTCGCCTGGTCGGCCTCCGCCTCGAGCCATCGCATCCTGCGCAGCGCGATTCCCTCCCGCAGCGCCCAGGGGCAGATCTCCAGGCGGCGTACCCCGAGGGCGGTCATGATCTCGTCGGCGACGACGGCGCCGGCCAGGATGTGGCGGGCGCGAGCGCGGGAGACGCCTCTGAGCCGCGCGCGCTCCTCGGCCGTCAGCGCCGCCAGGCCGGCGATCCGCCGCCGCAGGGCCGTACGCTCCAGGACCCGGCGGCCGTCCGCGCTCCGGCCTCCGGAGAGCTTGGCGAGCTGGGTGAAGATCTTCGAGGTGGCCACCGCGTGGTGGCCGGAGGACCCGTCGGTCAGCCGGTCGACGCCGTACGCGGCCAGCCGGTCCGCGACGTGCGCGCGGAGCCGTTCGAGCTGCCGCCGGTCCGGTGGGTCGCCGGTCAGGTGCTCACGGGTCAGCCGGCCGGCGCCGAGCGGCATCGACAGCGCCGCGTCGGCCTCCGCGCCGTCGCCCGTGGCGATCTCCATGGAGCCGCCGCCGATGTCGGCCAGCACGACCGGTCCGACGGACCAGCCGTACCACGCGCGCACGGCCAGGAAGGTCAGGCGGGCCTCGTCGGAGCCGGCCAGGAAGCCCAGTTCCACGCCCGTCTCCGCGGCGACCCGGTCGAGGACCTCCTCCCGGTTGGGCGCGTCGCGGATCGCGGACGTCACGAAGGGGATCAACTCGGCCGCGCCCATCCGCGCGGCTTCATCGGCGGTCGCCGCCACCGACGCCACCACCCGGTCGGTCTCCGCCCGCCCGAGCCGGCCGTCGGCCAGGACCGCCCTGGCCAGTCGCGTCGGCTCCTTGACGGAGACGACCGTACGTATGGGCCCGCCGGGGACGAGGTCGACGACCTTGAGATGGGCGGCATTGGACCCGACGTCCAAGATGGCGGTGCGCATGATCGCTTGATTACCCGGCTTGTCGCTGAGTGAAGCGTTTCGTCTGATTCATGCGGTGCCGAAATGACGGTTACGGCACCGGTCTGGACCAAGGTTTGATCCGTGACGGCGGATCAGCGGACGCTGATGGCGGTGACGCCCCGCATCGTGGGGACGAGGACCAGCGACCCGGCGAGGGTCGGCGAGGCGAACCGGCTGACCTCCCCGATCCGCCGCGCCGCGAGCGAACGCCCGTCGGACTCGGACAGGGCGTGCAGCACACCGGCGCCGGTGTCGAGGGTCCACACCGCGCCGCCGCCGACCACCGGTGAGCCTTTGACATTGCCCGGCGCACGCCAGACGCGGCGCAGCCCGCTGCCCCCGGTGACGTCCACGCGCTGCAGGCCCTCCTCGCAGGGCAGGTAGACCGAGGATCCGTTCCGGGCCATGCCGCCGAAGGCGACGCACCCGTGCAGGGAGGCGCGCTGGCCGCCGACGCCGCCGAGGTCACGACCGTCGAGCAGATAGATGTCGCCCGTCTTCCCCGCGATCAGCACCCGGTCGCCGGGCAGCGGCAGCGGGCCGGTCGAGCCGAGATCCTGGTCCTCGCTGTTCTCCGAGCCCCAGTTCTTCGGCGCGAAGTACGACAGGCGGCGGGACAGGTCGGCGGAGAGCCGCAGCACCGAGTCGCTGCCGTCGTAGGCTCCGCTCAGGCTCGCGCCGTTCCCGACGGCGACGTAGACGTCGCCGGACGGGACGACGGCCGGGCCGGAGGGCGCCCACATGCCCCCCATCCGGCGGGTCGGAACCACGTAGGACGCGACCTCCTTCCCGCCGTCGGTGCGCGCGGCGGCGACGTAGCCGACGTAGTTCCCGCAGTCGCCGGCGAGCCCGCCGAACGGGACGTACACCCGGCCGCCCGCGACCGCGAGCGCGCCGCGCTGCTGCTCCGCCGTGGGGTCCCGGCCGGCCACGACGTCGAGGCCCCGCGTGAACCGCACGCGTCCGTCCGCGGCGTTCAGCGCGACGAGGGTGTGCCGCCCACCGGTCGTCTCGGTGGCGACGAACACCGTGCGGGTGCCCGGGTCGTACGCCGGGGTCCCCGTTATTCCGAGCGGGTCGATGTTCCCGCACGGGAGCGCCGACCGGGGTACGGGTGTGCCGAGGCGCCGCTGCCAGACCTGCCGCCCCGTCGCGAGGTCCAGCGCGTAGACGGTGTCGTTCTCCGTGCCGACGTACGCCGTGCCGTTCACGACGATCGGCTGTCCGTACACCGCCCCGTCGAGCCTCGCCGTCCACGCGTCGCCGAGCGCGCTCGGCGCGGGGAAGCCGGCGGCGAACCCCGCCCGGTCGTTCGCGCCGTGGTATGTCGGCCACGACCCGGCCGTGCGTACGGGGGCGGAGGAGGTCGCGGCGGATCCGCCGGGAGGGGGTGAAGCGCTGTCCGCCCGGGACTCGCCACCGGAACCGCACGCCGTCGCGGCGGTGAGGACGACCAGTGCGATGCCGTACGCGACCCTGCCCATGCGCTCATTCTCACCCCATCGGCGGCCGTCACGCGGGAGGCGGCCATCACGAGTCGCCGGCGATGGGGAGGCCGCGCAGGGCCAGGGCGACCGCGACCCCCGTGGCGGCCCCGGCCGCCACGTCCCCGGGATAGTGCGCGCCGATGTAGACACGCGAGTAGGCGACCAGGGAGGCCAGCGCCGCGACCGGAACACTCACGCGCCACGGCGCCTCGCACACCAGCGCCGTGGCGAAGGCCGCCGCGCCCGCGCTGTGCCCCGACGGGAACCCCGGCGAGTCGGGGACCCGCCCCGGCCGCCGGCCGCCCAGCGTCTTCGGAGGGCGCTCCCGGTCGAAGACGAAGATCCGCACCCCGTTGGCGAGCGTCCCCGCCACGGACATCGCCAGCGCCGCGCGTACGGCGGCGCGCCGTGACCGCGGGTCGCCGCCGACCCGCAGCGCGGCGGCGATCAGCCACCACACGAGCAGTTGGTCGGCGGCGCGTGAGGCCCGCGGCATGACCTCGTCCAGTGCCCTGCAGCCCAGGGACGTCATCGCCCGCATCACGCGCTCGTCGACCCGGCGCAGCCTCCGCACCCGTCACTCCTCCGTTCGGTGATCCCTCGATGTCCAGGTGAGGGGCCTACCCAGAGCGGCTGTCGCCTACCGGGTTCCGTTTCATCTGCCTTTGAGGGGAAAGCAGGCTGACGCGGCCCGGGCGGAGCTGCTTCAGCCGGGCCGGCAGGTGTGACGGCGTACCTCGGGGTATGGCCGAAGGCGTTCGACCTTCGTACCGGGAGGAGCGAGAGATGCCCAAGACGACCAAGAAGGGAACGGCCAAGAAGAGCGAGCTGCCCGACACCATCAAGCGTTCGGACGCCAAGGCGCAGCGGACCTTCGCCAAGGCCCACGACTCGGCGGTCGAGGAGTACGGCGAGGGAGAGCGCGCGCACCGGGTCGCGTACGGCGCGCTGAAGCACACCCACGAGAAGGTGGGCGACCATTGGGAGCCGAAGAACAAGGGCGCCAAGGGGCCCTCCGACCCGCAGTCCAAGGGCGGCCGCGACACGTCGCGCAAGAGCGCGGGCGGCGTCGACATGAACGCGTCCAAGGAGCACTTGTACGACCTCGCCAAGAGGATGGACATCTTCGGCCGCTCGAACATGAGCAAGAGGGAGCTCGTCGACGCGCTGGAGAAGGCCAACGACCGCAAGACGGCGAAGGCCCGCTCGAAGAGCTGACACGGGAGACGGCTGAGAGGAGACGACGATGTCCGAGCGCACCGAGGGGGCCGAACCGCGCCGCCGCACCGAGGGGCCGGAACGGCGCCGCCCCGACCTGCGGACGGGCTCCGAGACGCCGGTGGACCCCGAGGACCTGGCGATGGCCGAGGGCCGGGACCCCACGCCGGAGAACATCGAGCGCGCGCGGCGGCGCATCGAGCGGCTGGGTGCACGGGAGGCGGTGGACCGGGCCACCCCCTGACGACCGCGCCGAACCACCGGCCCGCAGCGCCCCGCGCTGCGGGCCGGTGACGTGCGCGGGCGGAGACTTCTTTGCTTCGTGCGGGCACGCGTTTTTCTCGTCTCGCCGGTGAGGGTGCGACGAGGCTCGGTTAGCTTTTGTCGTTGATCTATTACCGCAGGCTCGCCGGCCGGGGTCGGAATATGCGACAGGTCGGTTTTCGGGGGAGACGACATGGGCTTGCTCGGGAGGACGGAACCGCAAGAATCGGTGCACGTGCCGACGATCCGAATCAAGAGCCGAATGCGCTGGTGGCCGGCCGCGGTATGCGGCGGGTGGCTGGCGCAGGTGGCGATCCGGATGATTTTGGCCGCTTTCCACGACTTTCCGATCGTGATCCCGGATGAGTCGGGGTATCTGCTGGCGGCGCGACTTTTGGCCGGCGGCGCGTCGAGTGACCTGTCCGGGCGGACGTTTTATCAAGCCGGCTATCCGCTGCTGATCAGCCCGGCGTACTGGTTGAGCGACGACTCGCTGACCATCTACCGGATCGTCCTGGTGATCAATGCGCTGATCGGCGCGACTCTGCTGGCACCCGCCCACGTGGCGCTGCGCCGGCTCGGGCTCCCTCGGGGACGGGCCTACCTGCTGGCGATGGTGACCGCGTCCCTGCCGTCGGTGGTCTATTACGGGCAGTACGCGATGAGTGATGCGGTACTCCCGTTGGCGATGCTCACCTGGCTGCTGTGCGTCCACTCGTGGATCGCCCGGAGGGGCCCGGGATGGGGGGTGGCCGCGAGCGCGCTCGCCGCCTACTGCTACAGCGCGCACACCCGCGGCCTCATCGTGGTCATCGCGCACGCGGGGCTGCTGGCCGTCATGCTCGCGCGCCGCCGGCTCCCCGGGCGCGATGTGGGGGTGGCCGCGGTGACGCTGGTCGCCGGCGTGGTGGCCGGCTGGGTGCTGAACTCCTGGGTGCGTGCGGAGATCTACCCCGGCGGCGCCCTGCCACTGGGCTCGTTGCTGGTCGAGCGGCTGACCACCTCGAGTGGACTGGGCTGGACGTTCGGGCTGGCGGCGGGGAAGATCTGGTACCTCATCGCCTCGACCTGGGGCCTGGCCGGCGTCGGCCTGGTGGCCGCGGCGCTGGCCGCGCTCCGCCAGAGCACGCCGCTCGCGACGCGGGCGACGGCGGTGCTGACCCTGGTGACGGTGGCCGGCATCGCGCTGGCGACCTCGGCCGCGACGCCGGACGAGGGGACCGTCGCGAACCTGGCGTACGGCCGGTACCTCGGCTGTCTGGCTCCCGCGTTGTTCCTGGCCGGGGCCGCCCTCGTCGTACGCGCCACCCGGATCGGCGTCGTGAAGGCGGTGCTGGTCACGGCCGGTCTGACGCTGGCCAGTGCCCTGGTGGTGTTGCTGCACGCGGGGGGCCGCCTCACGCATGCCTTCTTTCTGTCCCTGGACTTCCCGGAGATGAGCGCGCTGACGTGGAGCTGGGATCGCCTGAGGTTCTGGTGGGTCACGGCGGTCGTACTGCTGTCGCTGCTGATCGTGGTCCTCGCCAAGGGGCGCAAGGTCGTGCGCGCCCTGGTCGCCCTCGGCGTCGCCGCGGACCTGGCGGTCGTGACCGTGGCCGTCGACCGGGACGCACGCCACTGGGCCGACACCCTCTACAACGCGAGCAGCCTGGCCGGCGCCGCGCTCCGTCCCGATGACCGCGTCGGGATCGACTACCGGGACATGAGCTGGCGTGTCTGGGTCTCTCAGGCGTTCCAGGTCCAAAGCCACCTGCAACCGATCGACCGCCTCAATCCGCGGACACTGCCGCAGGGCCTGACGCTGGTCATCGTGCCCTGGGACCCGCACCAGGCACCGCAGACCAGCTGGCCCGCCGCTCCACCGGGCTTCGCGCCCGTCTCGGTGCATTGGACCGATTCCGGAAACTGGGTCGCCTGGCGCCGCCTATGACGATGGAGCGGAACCGCATTATTCAGGGTATTGACGGCGAACATTTCCGGTTTGTCGTTGACGTGCTCCCCGTGCTGAAGTCGGGGTGAACGGGAGTGACCTGGCTTAGGCCGGTGTCATCCGTTACGCGCCGCCTAAGCCGTAATTCGTGCGGCCCTGAGTCAAAGGCCGCGATCGCCGTTCTGTGCAGAATGAGCCTTGCTCGATCATTAACTACCAAGCGCGTCAGGCGATGAGCTGCGGGGTATTCACATCGCGCAATCTTCGGTCAATCCGAAATCCAGCCTTCTCGACTTGTTATAGGTGTCCAAATTGACTCGTTACGGGAAACACGGCGCGGCTCGCGGCAGGACGCGGTCGCGTGTCGTACCTCTGGCGGCCGCCGCGGCAGTCGGTGGCCTGGGCGTCGCGGTGGCGTTGCCCGCGTCGGCCGATGCCGAGCGCATCATGCCGGGATCGTCCTCCATGCGGTCGGCGAACCTCTCGGCCTTCGACTTCTGCGGGGACTCAGACATCAGCTGCTGGGAGAACTTCGGCGACGCTCTCGGCGGAGGTTCGGGGAGAGGGGGGCCAAAGGCGATAGTCAAGGGCGGCGAGAACCAGCCCGGCCTCCGAGGCGAGGAAGGTCCCGAAGGTCCGCGTGGACTCCGGGGCCACAAGGGTCGTAAGGGCAATCGCGGCGCCACGGGCCCGACTGGTCCTCGCGGCGAAAACGGTAGAACCGGTCCGACGGGTCCCACGGGCCCAACCGGTCCGCGCGGTGAAAACGGCGAAAACGGTAGAACCGGTCCGACGGGTCCCACGGGCCCGACCGGTCCGCGCGGTGAAAACGGCGAAAACGGTAGAACCGGTCCGACGGGTCCCACAGGCCCGACCGGTCCCGCGGGCGCCTCTGGTCCCTGCATCGACTCGACGGTCCAGGGCAACACGAAGACCGTCGCGCAGACCCAGAACGGGCAGCTCTTCATTCAGCAGGTCGACCTGACGCCGACACCCACGCCCGGCGCCTGGGCGAACTTCACCAGCGTGTTCACCACCGGGCATCCGGGCTTCGTGCCGAGTTGCGTGACGGTGACGACCATGGGTAACAACGTGCACGTCACCGTCCGCGGCACCAACGGTGACGTCCTCCAGTCCTCCTGCAGGAACAACCCGGCGTTCACCTGCGGAGCGCCGATCGACCTCGGCACGGCCGCCTTCCGCATGGGGCTCATGCCCTCGCGGCAGCACAGGATCGCGATCCTGGACCGATAGGTCGCGAGCCGACCGCGGTCATGGCCCATCGCCGTGATCACGAGTCCCGGGCATCATGAGGCTTCCGATGCCCGGGACTCTTCGCGTCCGTGGGACGGTCGGTCAGAGGCGGTTCCACGCGTAGGCGGGCAGGCCGTGGGCGGAGGCGATGGGCTTCCACAGGGCGACCACCCTGCGCTTGGCGGGGCCGGCCTTGTCGTTGGCGGTCAGGGCGTCATGGTACGGCGCCACCAGTGGGGCGATCCTGCCGCCGCAGTTCCGTGCCCGGACCTTCCGCGCCCACCCGAGGTACGCCTGATCGGCCTCGAGCGAGCTCTGGTAGGCCGCGAGCATCGACTGGCGGAGACGGGAGCCGTTCGGCAGCCGGTCGAGCTTGAGCGCCTTCGTCTGGGTGACCTCCTGCTGCCGGTCCTGTACGACCTGCTGGAATCCGGCGACGCCCGCGGAGACGTCGTCGCACGTCCGCAGGCGGGACGGCAGGTGCCCGCGGGCCGCCTGACCGGACCCCAGGATCTTGTCGACGGCGGCGGCCTGCTGCGCGGCCGTGTCGGTGTTCGCCGTCGACCGGGAGGTCGGCGTTCCGCCTCCCGAGGATCCCTGGGTCAGGACGTAGACGAGACCGCCGACGACCACGACCGCCGCGGCGATCCCGCCGGCCAGCAGTATCGTCCGCTTCTTCTTCCGGTCGGCGTCGGTCGATGCCCCCGTGGTCTCCCCGGCGGCCGGTGGAATGCCCTGGTCCCAGCCGTTCGGCTGGTATCCGGGCGGCGCGAGGCCTGGCGCCGGACCGCCGAAGGGCTGTCCGGCGGCCTGTCCGGCGGCCTGTCCGACGGGCGACTTGTGCGGCGTCGGACCGGTCCCCGCAGGGCCGGGGCTCCAGGGGGCCGGGGGAGCCTCGAACGGCATCGGGCCCGCTCCCGGCGGGCCGGGGTCCCAGCCGGTCGAAGGCGGCTCGGGCGGTATGGGGTCCGCCGCCGGAGCGCCGAGGTTCCAGGGCGCGGGGGGCGGCATGGGGTCCGCCGCCGGGGCGCCGGGGTTCCAGGGGGCGGCGGGCGGTACGGGGTCCGCCGGAGCACCGGGGCTCCAGCCGCTCGAGGGCGGCATGGGGTCCGCCGCCGGAGCGCCGAGGTTCCAGGGGGCGGGGGGAGGCTCGGGCGGCATCGGGTCCGCGCCCGGAGGGCCCAAAATCTGCGTGGCGTTGCCGGAGTCGGGCGGCGTCTCACCCGCGCCGGCGGCCGGCGGGAGGTCCGGCGGCGCGCTCCAGGGCCGCTCCTCGTCCGCGTCCCATGCCGGGACGGGGAGTGGCTCGGTCCGCGGGTTGGACGACCCGGCCTGGGGACCCTTCGGTGCTCCATCGGCGGAGTACGGGCCCGGGCCGAGGCGTTCTCCCGCCGACGGGAGTGGCGTTCCGCACCGCGGGCAGGCGGACCGGCCTGAGGGCACATCGCTCCCGCACGCCGGGCATTCCATGCGCGATCCCTTCCTGTCGACCGTTCCTCGAAGAGAACATTGTGCCGTCCTTCGGGGAGTGGCCCGCCTCGGGCCCGGCGGGGGCGAGGCCCGCCACGGAGACGCGGTGGCCGGGGAGCGCGGCGACGGCCGTCGGCGGCACCTCAAGAGGGGCTCCGTGAAGACCCTGCGCTCCCCGAGAAGGGCAAAGCGCACATCATTACGCAATCCAGACGTGACCAAGTCGCCTGCCTGTCTTAATTGACCACCGCGAGGATGCCTGCGTCCGACCTTTCTTCTCCGAGAGGACCGAGGTGTCTTCTGTCCCTCTTCGCCACGTGGGTGTGCTCGGCGCAGTGGCCGCCACGCTGGCGTTCGGCGCCCTGGTCATCCCACGGGTCGCCGGTGCCGCCCCCTCGTCCGACGCGCTGATCGCCGAGGTGTACGGGGGCGGCGGTAACTCCGGCGCGACCCTCACCCAGGACTTCGTCGAGTTGGCCAACCGCGGCTCCCAGCCGGTGTCCGTGGACGGCTGGAGCGTGCAGTACCTGTCCGCCTCGCCCGGGCCGACCTCCAAGTGGCAGGTGACGAAGCTGGCCGGCGGCATCGCCGCCGGTTCGCGTTACCTGGTCGCCGAGGCGAAGGGCAGCGGCGGCACGGTCGCCCTTCCCACGCCGGACGCCACGGGCACGATCAGCATGTCCGCGACGGCGGGCACCGTCGCCCTGGTCACCGGCTCCGACGCTCTCACCTGCCTGACCGCCGCCGACTGCGCGGCCGACTCGCGGGTCCGCGACCTGGTCGGCTTCGGCGGCGCCGTGGTCCGCGAGGGCACCTCCGCCCCGGCCGCGACCAACTCGACCTCGGTGAACCGCGGGGCCGGCCTCGCGGACACCGACGACAACGGGGCCGACTTCACCGCGGCCACGCCGACGCCCACCGGCAGTGGCGGAGGGTCCGGCGATCCGACGCCGACCCCGACGCCCACCCCCACCGAGACGCCGACGCCGGGCAGCGTACGGATCCACGACATCCAGGGCACGACGCGGATCTCCCCGGACGGCGCGAAGTCCGTCACGAACGTCCCCGGGATCGTCACCGGTGTCCGGGCGACCGGCTCGTCGCGCGGGTTCTGGTTCCAGGACCCGCAGCCGGACGACGACCCCCGTACGAGCGAGGGCCTGTTCGTCTTCACCGGATCCAGCACGCCGGCCGTGCAGCCGGGTGACTCGGTGCTGGTCTCCGGCACGGTCAGCGAGTACTACCCGGGCGGTGCCGCGAGCGGCAACCAGTCCGTCACCGAGCTGACCAAGCCGAAGTGGACCGTGCTCTCTTCGGGGAACGCGCTGCCGGCCCCGTTCGCGCTCGGTCCGGACACCGTTCCGTCCGCCTACGCGCCGGACGCCGCCGGCGGCAGCATCGAATCGTCGGCGCTGCAGCCGTCCACGTACGCGCTGGACCTGTTCGAGTCGCTGGAGGGCATGCGCGTACGGGTCGACGACGCGCCGGTGATCGCCCCGGCCAACGAGTACGACGAGCTGTGGGTCACCACCAGGCCGGCGGACCACCGCAGCGCGCACGGCGGGGTGATCTACTCCTCCTACGCCGACCCGAACAGCGGCCGTCTCGAGGTCACCACGCTGCTCCCCGACTCGGCGCACCCCTTCCCGCAGGCGAACGTCGGTGACGTGCTGACCGGCACGACCGAGGGCCCGCTGGACTACGTCAGCTACGGCGGGTACGAACTGCAGGCCACGAGCCTGGGCACGCTGCACGACGGCGGCCTCACGCCCGAGGTGACGCGCAAGCAGAAGAACAAGGAACTCGCGGTCGCCACGTACAACGTGGAGAACCTCGCGCCGAGCGACGCCCAGTCCAAGTTCGACCGGCTGGCCAACGGAGTGGTGCACAACCTGGCGACGCCCGACATCGTCGCGCTGGAGGAGATCCAGGACAACAGCGGCGCGGTCGACGACGGCACGGTCGCGGCGGACGTCACGCTGCGCAAGTTCGTCGACGCGGTCGTCGCCGCGGGCGGTCCCCGTTACCGGTGGCGGGAGATCGACCCGGTCAACGACGCCGACGGCGGCCAGCCGGGCGGCAACATCCGGGTGGCGTTCCTGTTCAACCCGGACCGGGTGTCCTTCATCGACCGGCCCGGCGGGAACTCGACCACCGCGGTCCAGGTCGTCAAGGACCACGGCAAGGCCGGGCTGTCGGTGTCGCCCGGGCGCGTCGACCCGGGGAACGCGGCCTGGACCGACAGCCGCAAGCCCCTGGCCGGCATGTTCGAGTTCCACGGGCACCGGGTGATCGTGGTCGCCGACCACTTCAACTCCAAGGGCGGGGACCAGAGCCTGCACAGCCGGTTCCAGCCGCCCGCCCGGTCGTCCGAGGTCCAGCGGGGGCAGCAGGCCACGGTGGTGCACGGCTTCCTCGAGAACCTGCTGAAGACCGACCGCAAGGCGAACGTGGTGGTCGTGGGCGATTTCAACGACTACCAGTTCTCCCCGGCGCTGCGGACGCTGACCGCCGGCGGCGTGCTGCACGACCTGATCGCCGACCTGCCGCTCGCCGAGCGGTACAGCTACGTCTACGACGGCAACTCGCAGGTGCTGGACCACATCCTGACCAGCCCGCGCGTGAGCGGCGGCGCCGACTACGACGTGGTGCACATCAACGCGGAGTTCGCCGGCCAGACCAGCGACCACGATCCGCAGGTCGTCCGGCTCCGGCCGAAGGGCTGACCCTCGACCCGAGCCGTACCGCGATCCACGGCCGTGACCGACGCCTCCGCGCGTGGGTCACGGCCGTGCGCCGTCGGCGGCCCGGGCCGTTGACGGCGGCCACCGGGCGGCGAACCGGTCAGCGCGGATACGCCCGGCCGCGCAGATGGCCACGGACCCGTTCGATCAGTCCCGCACCGGTGGCGATGATCGCTTTCAAGACGGGATGGTCCGGCAGGCGTTGCCGCATCGACGCCTCCTTCTTCGCCGCCGCGGCCTTCCGCCCGAGGGCGGCGCGCTCCTCCGCGCCGAGGTGCTCGATCAGCATCGGGAACAGCTCTTCCTCTTCGGCCCGCATGTGAGCGCGCACCTCGGTGTCCAACCGTGCCACGAGGCGGGAGAGCTCCGGGCCGGGGAGATCGTGCCTCTCCAGGATCTTCACCATCCGCTCGAGCTTCTCGTGCTCGGCGAGGTACTCATCGACGAGCCGACGCCCCTCGGGCACGCGGTCACGGACCACCGGATACAGGTAGGACTCCTCGGCGACCGAGTGCCGGGTCATCTCGGCGATCAGCAGGTCGGCCAACGATCGCCACAAAGGTTCGGACGCGGTCAGGTGGTTCAGCTCGACGAGGAGCTGCCGCAGCTCGTGATGGTCCTCCGTCAGGACATGGCACAGATCGTCGGATCGGTTCATCCCGGTACCTCGGAAGTCGCTCGCCTACCCCACTGCCCCGGCTACGGACGGTGAAACGCGCGGGACGGCGAATCCGTCGTCGCAGGTCGGGCCGCACGGCGAGTACGGAACCGAAGGCCGATCCCGGCAGCCGGACCCCGACCTGCCCGGTGCGTTCCGGGCGGTGACCGCGACTACCCTGGCGGCATGGCCCCCCGCCCTGAAGCCCCGTCGGCCGCCGCCGAGGTCGAGCTCGCCCATTTCCGGGCGATCACCGACGCGGCGCTCGCGCACATGAGCGTCGACGACGTTCTGGACGAGCTGCTGGCTCGGGTACGGGAGATCCTCAGGGCCGACACCGCGGTCGTCCTGCTACTCGATCATTCCGGCCGGCACCTCGTCGCGACCGCCGCCCAGGGCATCGAGGAGGAGGTCTACCAGGCCGTCAGGGTGCCGGTGGGGAAAGGCTTCGCCGGACGCGTCGCCGCGAACCTGGAGCCGTCGATCATCGACGACGTCCGTACGGCGGACATCGTCAACCCGCTCCTCGCGGACAGGGGACTGCAGTCGCTGCTCGGCGTTCCGCTGGTGAGCGACGGCACGCCGCTGGGCGTCCTGCACGTGGGGACCATGCGTCCCCACCGGTTCACCGACGAGGAGGTCACGTTCCTACGGATGGCGGCCGACCGCATCGCGCTGGCGGCGCGTTCCCTGCTGTCCGAGACCGAGCGGACGGCAGCCCGTGAGCTGCAGCGCAGCCTGGTCCCGACCGCCCTGCCGGACCTCGAAGGGGTCGAGATGGCCGCGCGGTACAGTCCGGGCCTGGCGAGCGTGGGCGGTGACTGGTACGACGTCTTCGAGCTGCCGTCCGGTGAGCTGGGCGTGGTGATGGGAGACGTCGCCGGCCATGGGCTGAAGGCGGCGGTCATCATGGGCCGGATGCGCAGCGCCCTCCGCTCCTACGCCCTCGAGACGGACGACCCGGCCGAAGTGCTGCGCAAGCTGGACTACAAGATGCAGCACTTCGAGCCGGGCGCCATGGCGACCGTCCTGTACGCGGTCTGCGACCCGGACCTGGCGCGGGTGCGGGTGTCCTCGGCCGGTCACCTGCCCCCGGTCCTCGCCCGTCCGGGAGAGCCGACCGTCTCCCTGGAACCGCAGCTCAGCCACGACCTGGTGATCGGCGCCGATGTCGCGACCAAGCGTCACACCTCCACGGTGGAGATCCCGCCCGGCGGTCTGTTCTGCGCTTATACCGACGGGCTCGTCGAGCGTCGGCGCGCCTCCCTCGACATCGGCATCGGCAAACTGTGCGACGCCGTGCGCCCCGACGATCCCGAGAAGGTCTGCGCGGCGGTGATGGCGGCGCTCATCGGCCGGGAACCGATGCAGGACGACGTCGCGCTCCTCGTCCTGCGGCGTACCCCCTCCGACTGATAGGGAAGGCACGCCGCAGCGGCCGCCGCGTCATCGTGCGGGCCGGGGAGCGAGATCGCGGCGGCCGAGCGCGTAGTACAGACCGCCCGCCACCACGATCCCGGCCAGCCACGAGAAGTCGGTGTGCGCCAGCAGGCGGGCGAGCGGCCCGCGCATCACCGGGACCAGGCCGTACTGCCAGCTCCACGCCGCCACGATGCCCAGCGCGAGGCTCACCAGCGCCGGCCGGTTGAACGCCGGCTCGCCGGGATCGCCGTGGTACAGCGCGGCGACGTCCGGCCGGCCCCGGTGCCGGACGAAGAAGTCGACGACGACCACCGCCGCCCAGGGGCTGATCCACACCAGGATCGAGCTCATCCAGTTGTCGAAGGCGCCGGCGAAGCTGTCGGAGCGGATGAACACGACGAGCACCGCCGAAGCGATCACGCCGGCGAACAGCGTGACCTTCCAGCGGGCGGCGCGGACGCCGACGGTCAGCGCCGCGAGGGAACAGGAGTACAGGTTGAGGATGTTCGTCGCGATCGGGCCGTGCATGATCAGCAGCAGCACCGGGACGGCCATCACGCCGAACGTCCGGGCGACCAGGTCGGCCGGGTCGCCGCCGCCGCCGGACCCGGCGAGCACCGCGCCCAGCGCCGCGAGCCACACACTGGGCAGGTAGACCCCGGCGGCGGTGGCCAGGACGGTCGCGCGCTCGCCGGCGTCCCGGCGGACGAATCGGCTGTAGTCGCCGGAGTAGGGCAGCCAGGAGATACCCCACCCGACGCCGATCGCGGTCAGCAGCTGGGTGACGGCCGTCGCCTTCCCGCCGTCGCCGAGGGGATGCACCGGGGTGGACCAGTGCGGATGCGCGCGGGCGACGGCCAGCACCGTCATCACCGCCATCACCACCACGGTCAGCGGGACGGTGTACTTCTCGAACGTGCGGATCGCGTAGAAGCCCAGCAGCGCCAGGCCCAGCTGCGCCGCCATGATCAGGCCGCCGATCAGGTACTTCGTGCCGGAGCCGCCGTGCACACCGAGGCGGGCGAGGATGCCCAGCACCAGGTCGAGGACCACCCAGGTGTTCACCCCGACCCAGCCCATCGCGAGCAGTCCCTGGATCAGGCCGGGAACGGCGGCACCGTGGCGGCCGAACGTCGCGCGGCCGAGCAGCATCTGGTTGACGCCGGTGCGCTGCCCCATCAGGTTGAACAACCCGAACGCCGCGCAGCCGACGAGGTTGCCGACCGCGACGACGACCAGGGTCTCCACCACGGTCAGCCCCAGCGTGACGCCGAGCGCGCCGAGCACCCAGTTGATCGGCGCGATGTTCGCGCCCGCCCAGATCCAGAACTGTTCCAGCGGTGTCGAGTCCCGGCCGTGCTCGGGGATCGGCTCGATGCCGTGCGCGTCGAAACGCGCCGTCTCTGCGTGCCCGGAGGCGATGGTTTCGGCGGACATGGGAACCTCCTCGGGCCGCGCCTCGATGATGCCGCGCGGCGTGCTCTCGTGGGGTTACAAAAGCACGCAGGTCAGCCCGCTGAAGAGTGGATGAACATCCACTCTCGTCCGCCGGACACTGTGTTAACTTCCAGGGATGGTCACGATCCGGCGGCTGGTCACCGACCCCACCCTGGAACTGCGGGTGCTGGAGCCCGGTTCCGCCGGCGCGCTGGACGCCGAGATGCGCTGGGTGCACACCACCGAGCTGCCTGATCCGTCGCCCTACCTGCGGGAACGGGAGCTCGTCCTGACGAACGGCCTGTGGTGCGCCGGCCCCGATGACGCCGAGGCGTTCGTGGCGCGCGTCGCGGGCGCGGGTGCGGGCGGGGTCGTGTTCGGCCTGCGGGAGAGCGTCCGCCGGGTCCCGGCGGAGCTGGTCGCCGCCTGCCGTCGGGCGGGCCTCCCGCTCATCGAGTTGTCGAAGGACGTTCCGTTCACCGCCCTCTCCCACGCCATGGCCACCGCGTACGCCGAGGAGCGCCAGCGGGAGCTGCTAGGGCGGATCCGGCGGAGCGACGCGCTCACCGACGTGATGGCACGGGGAGCCGGTGCGTCCGGCATCCTGCGGGTGCTGCGCCGCGATCACGACCTGCCGCTGGCCGTGATCGACCGTACGGCGAGGGTCGTCGCGGCGGCCGGCGCCGACCTGGACTCCGGGCAGGCGCGTCTCGTCGCCGAGGCCCTGGCCCGGCGCCCGCCGCCGCTGGAACTCGATCTCGGCTCGGGCGGGCGCGCGTCGATCTTCCTGATCGCGGCGCTCGGTGAGGTGGACGCGGGCCTGGTGTGCCTGCGCCCGATGGCCGAGCTGAGCCCGGCCGAGCAGGACGCCATGAGGCAGGCGGCGTCGTTCCTCAGCCTCGAGGTCGCCAAGCGGCAGGCCGTGCACGCGATCGAGCTGCGGTTCGCGGGCGAGCTGCTCGACATGGTGCTGTCCGGACCGGGGCGGCAGGCGGAGCTGCCAGGCCGCCTGCGGGCGTTCGGGATCGACGCGAACCACCCGCTCGCGGTGTGCGCACTGGCGTTCGCCGACGACGACGGCCCCGGCACGACCGGCCTGGGCGACGCGGTGACCGGGTTCTTCCTGACCCAGGGCGTTCCCGTGGTGACCGCGGCCGCCAGCCAGGACGTCGTCGTCATCGTGTCCTGGCGCGGCGCGGAGGCGGAGTTCGCCGCTCTCGCCCGGCGGCTGGTGACCGACCTGGCGCCGCGGTTCGGCGACCGCCGCCTGGTCGCCGGGCTCGGTGGGACCGTTCCGGACGCGGCCGGACTGCGCCGTCCGGTGCTGGAGGCGCGGGAGGCCTGCCGCGTACTCCGCCGCCGGAGCGGCGGCGGCCCGGCGGTGATGGCGTACGCCGACCTCAACACCCACCTGCTGCTGCTCGGCCGGCACGACCCTGAGACGCTGCGGCGTTTCTCCTCGGCCGTACTGGGCCCGCTGCGGGCCCACGACGGCGCGCGCGGCGGGGGGCTCGAGACCAGTCTGCGAGCGTTCCTGGACAACGACCGCCACTGGGCGGCCACCGCCGCGGCGCTGCACGTGCACGTCAACACGCTGCGGAACCGCATGGCGCGGATCGCCGAGCTGACCGGACGGGACGTCAACCGGACCGAGGACATGGTCGACCTGTTCCTCGCACTACGGGCCGACACGCTCCGGCAGCTCCCCTGACCGGGGCGGCGAGCCGCGCCGAAAGCCCCAGGTGAAGAGCCACGGCGAAGGTCCCGCCGCCCCGGCCTGGATCCGGAGTCAGTCGACCGGGTAGACCGCCGGGTCGACGACGGGCGGCTCCGGGCCGCGGCGGGGCAGCGTCCGGTCCGCGCGAACGCGCTCGGCGACGTCCCGGCACCGGTCGAACCGGACGTCGCCGCACTCCAGCGCGTACTCCACCAGCGTGCGCAGCGCGACGGCCCGGCCGGGCCGGCCGGTCAGGAACGGGTGGTTGGTGAGGTTGAACAGGCACCCGTAGTGCCGCATGGCGTCCAGCTCCGCACGCCACATCTCCAGCGCCTTCGCCGGGGACTCGATGACCGAGCCGACGTGCGGGTCGGGCAGGAAGGCGTACTGCTCCCAGTCGTCCAGCGACCAGTGCACGGGCAGTTCCACGACGTCGGCGCCGGACGTCGTCAGCAGGTACGGACGGTCATCGCCCATCAGCGAGGAGTCGTACCGCAGCCCGTGCTCGGCGATCAGTTCGGGAGTGCGCCATGTCGCCTCCCAGCCTGCGGCGCGGTGCCCGGCGATCTCGATGCCCTGGTCGGCGAAGACCTCCAGCGCCCGCTCGAAGTCGGCGCGTTCCTCGGCCGCGCTCATTCCGGTCGGCGGACGGTGACTGTACGAGTGGTGCGCGACCTCGTGCCCGGCCTCCGCGATGACGGCCGCCAGGCCGGGCCGCCGCTCGGCGACCCAGCCCGGCACGAAGAACGTCGCCGGCACGCCGAGGTCGGCCAGCAGTTCCAGCAGCCGTGGCACGCCGACCTCCGGGCCGTACGCCTGGTGCGACATCGTCATCGCGTGGTCGGCGAACCGCCGTCCGTGCGCGAGGACGGCCGCCTCGGCGTCCACGTCGAACGTCAGGGTGAACACGCACCGGGCCCCGGCCCGCCAGCCCGACTCGTCCATCGCGTCATCCCCGTCCACTCCGGCCGGAGCCGGACTCACGACGCCGCGCCGGCCCGCTCACGGCGGTGGCGCTCGGCGTTGTCCAGCGTCGCCATCGGCTCCAGCAGCCGGCGGTCGAATTCTGCCAGCGCGGCTCCGCTCTCCAGCCGCCGGGGCAGGTCGGGGTTGGCGAGGGCGCCGTGCCCGAGGGACAGCAGGTCGGCGTGCCCGTCCTCGAGCACCTCCGCTGCCTGGGCGGGGTCGTGCATGCCGCCGTTGGCGATGACGGGGAGACCGGTCACCCTGCGCGCGAGCGCCGTGATGGTGGCCCCGCCGTCGAGCGTGGCGCTCTCGATCCAGGCGCGCCCCTCGCTCGCGATGTGCAGGTACGACGCCCCGGCCTCGGCGAGCGCACCGAAGACGACCTCGGCGTCGCGCGCGCCGCCGGGCCAGCGGTAGGTGAAGTCGTTCACCTTGCCCTGGGACAGGCGCACGCCGATGACCGCGTCCGGGCCCAGGCCGGCGCGGATGGCCGTGACCACGTCGGCGGTCAGCCGCAGACGGTCGATGAGCGCGCCGCCGTACCCGTCGGTCCGCCGGTTGGTGTAGTCGGTCAGGAACTGGTCGAGCAGGTAGCCGTTGGCGGCGTGAACCTCCACCCCGTCGAACCCGGCGCGCAGGGAGTTCCCGGCGGCGGCGACGAACCCGGCCACGGCCTCGTCGATGTCGGCGGCGGTCATCTCACGGGGGACGGGCCACGGCCCGCTCCCGCCGTACTCGGGCATCATCTCGCGCAGTGGCGCGACCGCCGACGGGCCGACGGTCCCCGGTCGGTACGGGTTGCCCTGGGACAGCGCTCCGGCGTGCATCAACTGCTGCACGGTGACCGCGCCGGCCGCGTGCACCCGTTCGGTGACCTCCCGCCAGGCCGCCACGTGCCCGTCCGTCACGATGCCCGGCTGGTTGAAGTACCCCTGGCTGTACCGGTCGTCGGTGTAGGTGCCCTCCGTGATCACGAGGCCGAAGCCGCCGCGGGCGAACGCGGCGTAGTACTCGGCCATCTGCCGGGTCGGCGTGCCGTCGGGCGCGGCGGAGACACGCGTCATCGGCGCGACCGCGAGCCGGTTCCGCAGGTCCAACCCGGCGGCGTGCAGGGGTTTCAGAGCCGGGTGGGCGGCTCCGGAGTCGATGGTGGTCACTGCTCATCTCCTGTGTCATGAAGAGCGGGGACCCGCTCGGCGGGCTCATGGGCGGGCAACAGGTCGAGGGCGAGTGCCGTCGGCTCGTTCCCCCCGTTGATGCCGACGACGTCCTGCGGGCAGGCGGAGACCACCAGCACGCAGTCCATCGCCGCCTCGAAGGTCACGCTGTCTCCTGGCAGGCTCAGCGCGGGCAGCCAGGTCAGACCGCCGTCCTCCTCGATCGAGATCCGCATGAAGACGTTGACCGGCTGGGGAACGACGGCGGTCCGCAGGCCCACCTCCCCGAGGGCACGGTGCAGGTTCTCCGCGCATGAGGCGTGCCGGCCCTCGACGCCGAGGGCCTGGTAGCGCGCCGGATCGCAGGCGGCGATGAGCATGTCGTGCACGCCGGGGGAGGTGTCGTCCACCAGCGTCAGGATCGGCCGCCGCCGGTCGGTGACGAACGACTCCCACAGCGCCGGGAACAGCCGGCCGAGCTGGGTCCGGGTATGCGCGGCGCTGAGGGCTTCGGATGGGTCCTCGGCGGCGAAGCAGAACACATCGCCCACCTGCCGGCCCTCGAGGTCGACCACACGGACACGGTCACCGGCCGCGAGCCGGACCGCGCGTGCGTCTCGGGCGGGCACCACGGTACGACGCCTCGTCGAATTCATGGGCGTCAGTCAACCCCGGTGGCGGCTCACCCTGCCATGGACCTTCGCACAGTGCTTCGGCGTCGGCACTGGATGATCCGCCAAGGTTCAGGGTCGAGGAGGATCCTCCGACGGGATGTCGCCGGCGCTCAGGCGGCCACGCGAGCGTGCGAACGCCTCGAGCTTCGCCGGGTTCATCACCCACAGCAGCGTGTTGATGCCCTGGGGCAGGGCGTCGATGCTCAGCAGTGCGACGACGGTGCCGCCGTGGGAGATCAGAAGGCCCGGGCGCCCGTTCGTCTGTACCCATTCCAGGTCCGCGCCCGGCCAGAAACGCGGACCGAAGGCGACGATGAATCTCGCCACGCGGGTGCGGCCGGCCACGGGGAATCTCGACGCGCCCCTGATGCCGTTGCCGTCGGTGTAGCTGACGACGTCCGTGGCGAAGAGGTCCTCGAGGGCGGCGACGTCGCCCGCCCGGGCGGCGGCGAGGAACGCGTCGAGGAGCCGCCGGTGCTGGGCGCTGTCGACGGGGCCGCGCCGCTCGGCGGACAGGCGCTTGCGGGCGCGGCTGACGATCTGGCGGGTGTTGACCGCGCTGAGCTGGAGAATGCCGGCGATCTCGCCGTAGGGGTAGTCGAAGGCCTCGCGGAGGATGTACGCCGCGCGTTCGGCCGGGCTGAGCTTCTCCAGGAGGAACAGGAGGGCCAACTCCAGTGCCTCTCCGCGTTCCGCGCCCACGGCCGGGTCGACGCTGGTGTCGACGGGTTCGGGCAGCCAGGGCCCGATGTACGTCTCACGTCGTGCTCTGGCGGACTGGGCGACGTTGATGGCCAAGCGGGTGGTGATCTGGGCGAGGAACGCGGGCGGGTCGACGACGACGGTGCGGTCGGTCCGCTGCCAGCGCAGCCAGACCTCCTGGAGGACGTCCTCGGCCTCGGCCACGCTTCCGAGCATGCGGTACGCGATGCCGAACAGACGCGGGCGTGACTCCAGGAAGGCGGACATCGCCTGCTCGAGCCCGCCGTCCGTTCCTGACCTTCGCTCCGCGTGCATGTACCGCCCGCCGACACCGTCCACTGCTGCGTGCCAGCCTACCGAGGGCGTGTTCAACGGTCCGAGGCGCGGCCTGCCCCGCTGCGAAGTGCACGTGGCTCCCGGAGCCGTGTGATCACCGCTGGTTCCCGGGCCGTTAACCGCCCGGCCGGGCCGGACTCCTACGGTGCCACGCATGAGCAACGAAAAACGATCACACGCCGCCGCGGTGTCGCGCCGGGCCGTGCTCGGAGGCATCGCCGGTGTCGGTGCCGCGGGGGTGGTCGGCCTGGGCGGCCCGGCGTGGGCCTCGCCACGGCCACGCCCGCTCCGCGTGCTGATCGCGACGAACGAACCGTGGGGGACCTATCACGTCAAACCGCTGCTGGCCGAGACCGCGCGGCGCGGCTGGCGGCTGACCCAACTGGTGCCGGACTTGTCGCAGATCGCGGCGGGCGACCCGGTGCCGGTCGCGACACCGGCCGACGCGCCGCCCGCCGACCTGCTCGTGGTGACCGGCGCGGGCGACTGGCCGCTGGAGTGCGCGGCGCGTTTCCGGCGGCTGCCGGCGGTCGCGAGTTCGCTGGCCTACCTCGGTCCCGCCGAGGCTCCCGGAGCCCGGCGGCTCCGAGGGCGGCTGCGCGCCATCACCTCGTCGTCTCCGGCGGAGGGCCGCGCGTTCGCCGGCTATCTCGGAACCCGGCGTCCCGTACGCGTCGTCGGCTCGCCGCAGACCGACGCGCTGCCGGTGCGCAGGCCGGAGCCGGGACTGGTGCTGGTCGTCACCAGCGTGACCCACCCCGACGGAACCGGCGGCGCGGCGCCCGGCACCGAGCTGCTGCTGGCGGCCGCGGAACGGCTGAAGGCGTCGGGGAAGTCGATCCTGGTCGGCCTCCACCCCCGGGAGGACCGCGGCCTCTGGGCGCAGTACGAGATCAGCGCGGTGCCGACGCTGGAGGCCTCGGCACGCGCCGAGGCGGCCGTCGGGATCCCCGGGACGGTGTTCCCGCTGATCACCGCCGTCGGGACCCCGGTCGTCGGGTGCGTCGATCCCGCGCTGACCGTGCCCGACTACCTGCTCTCGGTGTGCTCGTCCACGATCGAGGACGCCGCGGACGCGGTACCGGCGATCGAGGCGGCGCGTCTCCCGGACGCGGCCACCCTGGCCGACGCCGTCGGCCCGATCGGCGGTTCCACGGGCCGGCTGCTGGACGTCTGGGCCCACGCCGCACACGTGCGGGCTCACTAACGACCCGGGCCGCACAACTCCGACCACGGCGCCCCCGCGCGGCGCGACTTCATCCCCGAGCCCGAGACTCCGCCGGTGGTGTTCGGACCAACCGGAATCAGCGGACGTCGCGGGCTCGGGTCGTTTTCGGTGATGCTTTTCCTGCGCTTTATTCCGGGCCCGGAGTGGCCGCTCCTGGCCAGATGTCCCACAAGGTGACCGTGGTATTACTGATCCGACCTTAGGGGGCGAAGTGGATTTCGCGATCACGGCCCACTCTGAGCGGTTCGACGAGCAGGACAGGGTGTGGCTGAAGCACGAGGCCGAGCTGTTCGCGGCGCTCCGCGAGCGCGGTATCCCGCTGTGGAGCGGAAACGCCTTCGGATCCGGCGACAAGGGGCTGCCCGAGACCATCGTCATGGCCCTGACCTCGGCGGCGACGTTGAAGTCCGCCGTCGAGTGCTGGAAGCTCTGGCTCGAACGCGACCGCACCCGCCGCATGGAGATCACTCGCACGCATGACGGCGTCGACGAATCCCTCACCATTTCCGGACGGGATATCGAGGAAGGGCGATTCGATCGGATCGTCGACGAGTTCGCCGAGCGCTTCGAGAAGGATCTCTGACCCGCGATGGCAGGCCGCAACAGGGCACTGCTGATCGGCAACGGTTTCTATCCGAAGGATCCGATCACGCTGCCGCCCCTCAACGGTCCGCCGAACGACCTGAGCCATCTGAGCGGCGTTCTCACCCATCCGGCTTTCGGGGTCTTCCTGCCCGAGGACGTGACGCAACTGCCGGAGCGCGAGTCGCATGAGATTCTCGACGCGCTGCGCGCTCTCTGCGCTGGTACGGGCAACGACGACCTGCTGCTGATCTACTACAGCGGCCACGGCTACCGCGAACCCGGCACCGACTCCCTGCTCCTGTGCGCCCGCGACACCGTCGCGGCCGACGCCGCCACCGCCGTGAGCTTCGCCCAGATCAGCGAGATTCTGGACGACTGCCCGGCCGGTGCGCTGGTCATCATCCTGGACTGCTGCTACAGCGGTCTGGCCAAGGCCGTGCCCAGCGGGGAAGAGGTACGCGAGCTGGCAGGCCGGGGGCGCTTCATCCTCTCCGCCACGCGCACCCGCGGAGTCGCGCGCGACGCGGACGTCGTGGGAGGGCTCAGCGAGTTCACCGACCTGATCGTCGACGGCCTGTACGGGAAGGCCGTGCCGCCGAACGCGCCGGACGCCGAAGAGATCACCGTCGAGGACCTCTACTCCTACCTCGCGCGGCGGATGCGTGCGGGGAAGGGAACGGTGCCGCCCCGGAAGTTCGACGGGTACGGCTACCCGGTTCTCGCACGGTTTCCGGACTTCGTGCGTGAGAAGCAGCCGTCACCCGCTCGCACGACGACGGCGCCCGCGCCGCGAGCCGCCAAGGCGATCGGCCGATGGTCGCTGACACTCCTGCTGGGCGTGCTGCTCGTGGCGGGCTCCGGCGGTTTCGCGGTCGCCGTGGACGAGCTGGCCTACCGGGCGCAGTGGCGCCTGGCCGAGGCGGTCGAGAAACCCGTTGCCCTCGGCTCGCTCGGGCCCGCCTTCACCGAGGTCGCGATCCTCGTCTTCGGCCTGGCCACCGGGCTCTTCGTCTGCGCGGCGTTCCTGAGCCGCGCGCTGGGCGCGTGGTGGTGGATACCGCCGTCACTGCTCACGCTGTGGGCGGCGTCCGGTGCCTTCGACGGGCTGCTCTCCTACGGTTCGAACCGGGCGGTCGTGCTGGTGCCCGCCATGATCATGCTCCTGAGTGCCACGAGGCTCAGGACGCCCCATCGGGATCCCGGCAAGACCCGTGAGCTCGTCGTCGGCACGGCTCTCATCGCGTTGCCGTGCACCTATCTGGCCTACCGGTTCGGCGACTATGAGAGCAATCAGTGGACCGCGACGGGGTTTCGGACGTTCGCCGCACTGAAGAAGGGCATGGCGGTCGACCGTACGTTCTGGGTGACGGCGACAGAGGCCCTGGGGTTCGCGCTCGGCGCGCTGGCCGTGCACTGGACGATCCGCTGGATACCGGTGCTCGGCCGGGCTCGCGACCGGCGCCGCGTCAACCGCCCGTGGCTGAGGCGGACCATCCTGTGGTCGGTTCTGCTGACCCTGATACCGGGAGCGGTCACGCTCGGCGCGTTCGACTACATCGGGCGCCTCGACTACCGGTTCGGCGACCCGGGTGTCCGCGCGCTCGTACGGCCCTGGCTCCCCTATGCCGACCGGTGCGACGACACCGGCGAGTGCGTGCTCAACTACCTCGGCGGAACCTCGCGGGAGATCTCCCTGAGCGTCCTGCGATTCCGGTCCGGCACCGACGAGGCGGCGGACATCAGGCAGCTCTACTTCGACAGGCCGGCCCTCCAGAAGGGGACCGTCGGCGGATACACCTACTTCGTGAGCAGGTACGACGGCCACGACGGGGTCGCCGTCTGGACGCATTCGATGTGCAGCTGTCAGCTCGCGCTCAGCGTTCACAACAATCAGGACGCGTACCACTTCTTCCTCGAACGGTTCCGCGACTTCACCGGCATCCGGATATCCGGCATCTGATTCGTCCCGATGAGAGATCTGGCGGAGGACGACCCGGCGCGGATAGGGCCGTACCAGGTCGGCGCGCTGCTGGGCGAGAGCCCACGGGCGAAGACCTATCTCGGCTTCTCCCCACGGTGCCGGGCGGTCGCGATCAAGGTGGTGCGCATCGAGCACGCCGACGACGAGGAGCTCCGGCGCCGCCTGGTCGAGGCAGCGGACGGTCCGGCCTCCGAGGCGCGGCCGTTCACCACCGAGGTCGTCGGCGCCGGACCGCTGGATCCGGCGCCCTGGGTGGCCACCGGTTTCGAGCCCGGGATGACACTGGCGGAGATGGCCCGGCGGGGCTGGACGCTGCCCGAACCGGCGGTTCCGCTGCTCGCCGCCGCCCTGGCGACGGCGCTCGCCTCGGCGCACCGGACCGGCCTGGTACACGGCGCGCTACGGCCGTCCAACCTCCTGCTGACGGCCACGGGGCCGCGCGTCATGGACTTCGGAACCTCCTTCACCGGCGCCTCCGACCCGCCGCGGCGCGCCGACGACGTCCACGACCTGGGCGGCCTCGTGGCGCTGGCCGCGACCGGGAACGCCGAGGCGGCGGACGGCCTCCCGCCACCGTTGCGGGAACCGATTGCCAGGTGCCTGCAGCCGCGCCCGGAGAATCGCCCGCCCATCAGGGTCCTGGCCATGGAACTCGGTCTGCCCGAACCGAGCCCGGAGTCGTTCCACGGCTGGCTGTCCGCGGATCTCCTGTCGATCGTGCTCGACCGTGCGGCGAGCGCGCTCGCCGTGGAGACGAAGCCCGCGTGGCGCGCGCCGCCGGCCGCTCCGCGCACGCCGCCGGTCGTTCCTCCGCCGCAGCACCAGACGCCGCTGCCGGCCGCGTTGCGTTACCGCCTCCTCCGGCCTGAGCCGGAACCGGCGGGCGAGCCCGAGCCGTCCCGCCCGAGGATCACCCGGCGGGCGGCACTGGCCGCCGGAGCCGGAACGGCGGCGCTCGCCGCCGGCGCCGCGGCGAGCGCGGCGCTCCTCCACCATTCGCCCCGACCAGATCAGGCCCGATGGAGTTTCAAGACGACGTGGATCGTCGACTCGGCGCTGCTCGTCGTACCCGAGGCGGGCGTCGTGCTCGTCCCGGTGACGGAGAGCCACTACCCGGCGAGCGGCCGCCTCATCGCACTGGATCTCCGTTCGGGCGCCGTGCGCTGGCAGCGGGCGGTGAAGGGCGTCGTGAGCGAATGGCTCGCTCTCACCGGCGGGCGGGTCCTCGCCTGCATGGGCGAGTCGCTGCAGATGCTGGACTGCCGGACCGGGACTCCGCTGTGGAGCGTGCCCGGCCTCGGCCCGGGCACGGTGGCGACGGACGGGCGGACCGCGTACGTCGTGGGGAACCAGGTGCTGACGGCCGTCGACCTGGCGACCCGCGAGATCCGGTGGCGGTTGCGCGGCAGCCTGTCGCGCTCGGCCACCTACGCCGGCGGGCGCCTGCTGATCAGCATCGACGGTCAGATCAGCAGCGTTGATCCCCGCCGTGGCACGGTGCGGTGGAGCCACGAATCCGGCCAGTATCTCGGCGCCGCCCCGGTCCTGGGTGGGGGACTCGTCTGGGTCGGCAGCCGGGTCGGCGATCTGTTCGCGCTGGACGCGCGTACCGGTGCGCTCCGCCATCGGATCCTGACCTCGGGCGACGGCCAGGGCGACGCGAGCTCGAGGGTGGCCCTCGCCGATGGCCTCGCCGTCGTGGCGACCGCCGACTTCGACGCCTTCTGCGTCGACGTGTCCACGGGACGGGTCCGCTGGAAGTACCGGACCACCAGCGCGGATCCCACCGGGACGGATGGCCTCGACTCCTCGCCCGTCATCGACGCGGGAACCGTCTACATCGGCAGCGGCGTCGAGTACTTCCTGGCTCTGGATCTGGCGTCCGGCCGTCTCAAGTGGCGTTTCCGAACCGGCGGTGACGTCGACTCGTCGCCCGCCGTTCATGAGGATCTCGTGTACTTCGGCAGCGCGGATCGCCGCGTCTACGCGGTGAACAAGCACACCGGCCGGGCATGAGGGGGCCTGGGCGGCCGCCGCCCTCGGCGCCCTCGTGCCCGAGGTGCTCCGTCAGCGTGAGTAGTACTCGACCACGAGTTGGACGTCGCACCGGACCGGGATCTCGTGTCGCTGCGGCGGCCGTACGAGCCGCGCCACCAGGCCGGCGTGGTCGGCCCGCAGGTACTCCGGGACGCGCTCCGGCGCGTGCCCGCCGGCCGCGGCCTCGAGGAAGGGCGGCATCGTCCGGCTGCGCTCGGCGACGCTGATCACCGACCCCGGCCGTACACGGTAGGAGGGGACGTTGACGCGCGCGCCGTTCACCAGGATGTGCCGGTGGGAGACGAACTGGCGGGCCTGGTAGATCGTGCGGGCGAACCCGGCCCGCAGCACCAGGGCGTCCAGTCGCGTCTCCAGGTCGGCCAGCAGCGTGTCTCCGGTCCGGCCCTCGCCGCGCGTGGACCGTTCGAAGGCGCGGCGCAGCTGCTTCTCGCTCACGTTGTACTGGGCGCGCAGGCGCTGCTTCTCCAGCAGCCGCGTCTTGTAGTCCGACGTCTGCCTGCGTGCCCGTCCGTGTGGGCCGGGCGGGTACGGGCGGCGTTCGAAGTAGCGGACGCACTTGGGGGTGAGCGGGATCCCCAGGGCACGGGAGCGTTTGGCTTTCGGGCGCGAGCTGTTCACGAACATCCTCTCAGTGGCTAAGGTTAGCCTTACCTTACTTAGGGAGGCTGGATGTCCGCCACCGATCACCCCACGGCGCCGATCGCAGAACCGACCCCCGCCGAGCTCGTCCGTTCCGTACTCGTGGCGGCCCGGTCCCTGACCCTGAACACCGACGTGCACCGCGTCGACCTCGTCGGCCTGCACTCGCCGGAGGGGGCCGGCCGCCTGCTGCTCACGGTCCCGGCCGGCAGCCACGTGGGCGCGGAGGTGGCCTGGGCGCCGGGCGGCGATCTCGCGGCCTCGCTGGAGTTCACCGACGTCGCCCCGGTGCCGGTGCCCGACCGGGTCCGCGCCCGCGTCCTGCTGGGCGGCTGGCTGAGCTTCGACCGTCAGGGTGCGAGCGCGGAGGACCTGTCCTTCGAAACGGTGACCGCCGAGCTCCAGCACGAGGGGCGGTGGTTCGAGCTGGAGGTGGACGAGCTGGCCGCCGTCGAGCCCGATCCGCTCGCGGCGACCGAGGCGGAGCTGCTCACCCACCTGGCCGGCGCCCACGGGGACGCCGTCGAGCTGCTGGCCCAGCTGGTCGACCGCCGGATCCTGCTCGGCGTGACCCGCGTGGACCCGCTACGGCTGGACCGCTACGGCGTCGTCCTGCGCCTCCGCCGGCAGAGCGGATACCACGACGTACGCCTGCCCTTCGCGACCCCGCCGCGGAACCCGGCCCACGCCGTGCTGCAGATGCGCGCCCTGCTGGCGCGGGCGAAGGCCTGCCCCCGCCGCTCCCGGCGCTGACGTCCCGACAGATGTCCGACCGAACCATGGCTGCGCGGACCACAACCCGCTCTTGCCCCGACCGGTGGATGCGCTACCACGGTTCGGCGGCTCCGAACGTCTCTCCGTTGAGCAGGTTCGTCATCACGATGCCCACACGGCGCATCCGGTGATCGATCAACTCCCGAGGATAGGCCGCGGCCCCCGCGTCGTTGAGGATCGGCATGTCGGTCGGGTGCGGTTCGACGGCGTTCCACGGAACCTGCCGGACGCCGGTCACATGATGCCCCTGGAAGTCCCTCGGCACCTGGAGGACGTGCTTGCTGCGATGGGCCCAGACCACGAAGTGGTGATCCGGCCCGAGGATCTCGTACGCCCCGGTCAGCGAGAGATCCGTGACGCGGCAACCGGACTCCTCGAGGGCCTCACGCCGTGCCGCCTCGGAGATGGGCTCACCGAACTCCACTTTGCCGCCCGGCAGCAGCCAGAAGTCCGCGTACGGGCCGTGTTCCTGCCGAACGAACGTCACCGTCTCTCCCGGCCCCGGAATCACGACCAGCGCCGCGGTCACCACCTGTTCCGGCATCCCGACCCGTCCCGTCTCGGTTCCGCCCCCGCCGTGGCGCTTCAGCCTACGAGTACAGCGCACGGCCTCGCCGTGCAAAAGACTCGGTGAACGCCATGGCTCTCGCCTGAGAGAGGGGACGAAGCGGGACAGGCCGGGCCTCGCCGGGGCCGTTTCCCGAGACTTGCGCGCTCGCCCCGGTCATCGGCGTGAGGGCGGCCGCTGGTCGGTGCTGCTACCGGTGATCATCAGCCCGTTCGGGAACTACCTGAGCCGGGTGTACGCCGCCGCCGCGATCCCCACCGAGATGCTCGACGCCGCCCGGGTCGACGGCGCCGGTGAGACCAAGATCTTTAGGTCGAGCGCGACCAATCGCTTGTTGCGGTTGACGGAAAGGAAGTAGGTGGCCTCGCCGTGGGCGTGCGGCGGCCCCCACACGCGGGTGTCGTCCCCATGCTCCGGCGCTCGACCTTGATCACGTCGGCGCCGAGATCGGCGAGGAGCATGGTGGCGTACGGCGCGGCCAGCACCCGCCCGAAGTCGGCGACCAGGACCCCGGACAGCGGTAGCTCGGTCATCAGTACCGTCCTCCCCAGCGGAACCTCTGCCGGACCCGCGGGCGGAGACCTGGTGTCCGCGGGTCCGGCACGGCGGCGTCAGTCGCCGGAATCCGGCGTGCCGTCGATGACGGTCCGTACCGTCGTCACTGGGCGCCATCCCCGACCTGGGCGGCCTCGTCGGTCGCAGGGGCGCCGGACTGCCCGGTGACCGCCAGGCGCTGGTAGGGACGCGCGAGCACGAAGTACACCGCGCCGATGACCAGGAGCACGACGATCACCATCAGGGTGATCCAGTCGAAGTTGAACAGGCTGCCGCGCGGGCTGGACAGGCCGGACGGCCAGACGATGTTGACCAGCATCAGCGCCAGGTACGCCGCGGCCAGGATGCTGACCGGCCAGCCCCAGCGTCCGAGCCGGAACGTCCCGGCCGGCTGCCAGCCCCGGGCCCTGGCGATGATCGAACCCACCACGGTCAGCAGGAAGGACAGGTAGATGCCCGACACGCCGAAGGAGACGAGCAGGGTCAGCGCGTTGACGCCGGCGGGCAGCTCGAACCACAGGATGTGGACGTTGTGCGCCGGGTTGACATTGACCAGCAGGGTGAACAGCACAGGGACGACGCCGGCGACCAGCAGCGCGTTGACCGGGGTGTGGAACCGCGGGGACACCACGCTGAGCTTGTGGCTGAACGGGACGGCCTTGTCCCGGGCGTAGGAGTACATCAGCCGCGAGCCCGCGCCCTGGACCGCGGTGCCGCAGGAGAAGAAGGCGACGCACACGACCACCAGGAACAGGTTCTGCGACCAGGACGGGAGCTGGCCGAGGATGGCGGGCACCCCGCCGTCGAACGACGCGGCGTTGGCGTAGCCCTGCGGGTCGGACGGCATGGCCAGCAGCAGGCCGACGACGAGGACGGCCGAGGCCACCCCGCCGTACAGCAGCGCCGAGCGCATTGCCCGGGGCACGATACGCGACGCCGACTTGGTCTCCTCGGCGATGTCTCCGGCGGACTCGAAGCCGTAGAAGATGTAGGCGTGCGCGAGCACGGCGACGAGCGCGGCGCCGGTGAGCCAGTGGCCGCCGAAGTCGACCTTGAGCGGGTTGGCCGACGCGTGCTCGGCGCCCTTGCTGGAGAACAGGAAGCCGAACCCGTGGTGGAACCCGGCGATGCCCAGCGCGATGGCGACCCCGAAGGTACCGATGGTCTCGACGAACACGCCGAGCTGGGAGATCCGCCCCATCAGCTTGGCGCCCACCGTGTTCATCAGGGTCTGAATCGCGATGAGCAGCACCGTGACCACCAGGATGGTGCTGTGCGAGGTGCCGTTCAGATGCGTCCCGAACAGATTGTTCAGCAGCGCGGTCAGGTAGCTGACGATGCCGGTGTCGACGCTGGCGACGGTGACGAGCAGGGCGAGGCCGTAGATCCAGCCGATCCACCAGCCGTACCGCGGGCCGACACTCCATTTCCCGTACTGGTACAGCGCGCCGGCGATCGGGTAGTGGCTGGCCAGTTCCCCGAAGACCAGTGCCACCAGCAGCATGAAGCCGACCACCGGCACCATCAGCCACAGGTAGCGAGGTCCGGCGGTGCCCACACCGAGCACGAACAGCGAGTACACCCCGACCATCGGCGACAGATAGGAGAACGCCACGCTGAAGTTGTCGAACAGTCCCAGGACGCGGTGCAGTTCCTGTTTGTAACCGAGGCGCTCTAGATGGGCCGCGTCCTCGTCATGTTCGGTCGACAAGCCGGTGTTGTCGGTCATGATGGCCTCGTTGATCTGTCGGCCGGTCTGGGGACCGGGCGGGGGCTGGTGATCGTGCGCCGCGCGCCCACACTGGTCCAGGCCGGGGCACCTGCACCGACCGCGCTGCGCGACATGATCATTGCGTTGAGTTCGCAAATCATCTAGCTCTAAATGTTTTAGTGTCAAGGTCGGATACCAGGACTTAACCGAGGAAGGTGCGATGGCGCCGGCACCACCCGTTTCCGGTCTCACCACCGCCGCCGTCCGCGCGATCCAGGCACTGGGCAACGGCCAGGCCGGCCGGGCCGACCAGATCGCGGATCGGCTGGCAGAGGCCATCCGCCTCGGACTGATCGCTCCTGGCGAGCGCCTGCCCTCCGAAGCGACGCTGTCCGACCAGCTCGGTGTCGCCACCTTGACACTCCGGGAGGCGCTGGCGACCCTGCGCGAGCGCGGCCTCGTCGTGACCCGCCGGGGCAGGGCCGGCGGTAGCTTCGTCGCCCGGCCGGTCGGCGGCCTTCACAGCCGGCCGGGGCACGCCGACCTGACCGTCCGGCAACTCCGCGAACTCGGCGACCTGCGCCTGGCGGTCTTCGGCACCGCGGCGGCGCTCGCCGCCCGGCGCGCGACGGCCCCCGAGATCCAGACGTTGCGCCGGCGCGCCGCGCGGCTGGCAGCGGCGGATACCGCCGCCGAGCGCCGCCAGGCGGACGCCGAGTTCGGCGTCGCGGTCGCCCTGGCGGCCCAGTCGCCCCGGCTCACCCAGGAGGAAGCGAACCTGCGCGCCGAGTGGGGCGATCTGAGCTGGACCCTGCTCAACGACGCCGACCATGCCGAGGCGGTACGAGGCCGGCTCGCCCTCGTCGACGCCGTCGCCGCCGGGAACTCCGAACGAGCCCGGCGGCTGGCCGAACAGCAGGTCACGGACGAGGTGGAACTACTGATCCGGTGGCGCGTCGGCGTCTACCGCACCGAGGCGGAGCAGTGACGACACCATTCTCCGAACGGGCCTGGGCCTCTCTCGCCGACGACATCGAGCGGATCCTGCGGTCCCTGCGCGACACCGCCGCCGCCTTCGAGGCATCCTTCGCGGGCCGGCCCGACGTGTACACGCTCGGCGACATCGCCTCGCTGCGCCCGCGCATCCGCGAGACCTTGGACGCCTTCGCGGACCTGGCCATCGGCACCGGCATCGTGGCCGCCCCCGGCCTCCTGCGTGACGCCCCGTACTGGCTCGAATGGTGGTGGCGGCCGGGCGGCGGGACCCCCGAGCCGCTGCGCGTCAATCTCGACCCGGACGGACCCGACTTCTTCGACTATTTCAACGACGAATGGTTCGACGTGCCGGTCCGCTCCGGGGACCAGCACGTCACCGGGCCGTACGTCGACTACGCGTGCACGAACGAGTACACCTTCACGCTGTCCGTCCCCGTCTTCCACGGCACCCGGCCCCTTGGGGTGGCGGCCCTGGACGTCCCCTGCGACCACCTGGAACGCCGCATCATGCCCGCGCTGTGCGCCGAGCGGTCTCCCCGCGCGCTGGTGAACCCCGACGGCCGGGTCATCGCCGCCAATACGGCCGCAGCGGCGCCCGGCGACCGGCTGACCACAGGGCGCGCCCGGGCCGACGCGGCTCATTCCGGCGCGCTGGCCCGACTGTGCGCCTTGACGGGCTGGACAGTGACATCCCCGCAGTGAGAACGGGCCGGACCTGGTGAGACACCGATCCGGCCCGTTCTTCGATCGTTCACCCAGGTCAGCCGCTAGATCGCGCCGGCTACCGGCGCATCCTGAGTTGTGCCGCTTTCGGGCTTGCTTCAGTCCGGACGAAACCCCACATCGCGCGGACACTCGGTGGGGATGCGATTGCCCGACGTGAATGCATCGCCGCTGGTCCCCGCTCATTCGGCTGAATGCCGGGTTTCCGGGACGCATTGGTAGGTGAGGTAGGTGAGGCTCTTACCGACGGTGCGGGTGTCGACAAGGCGCAGGGGTTTGGGGCTGCTGGTCTGGTCGAAGATGCGGTTTCCCGCGCCCATTACGAGCGGGAAAACCGCCAGCCGGAGCTCGTCGACGAGATCGTGCGCCAGCAGCGTGTGCACGAGCTGGGAGCTGGCGTAGACGCGGATCTCGCCGTTGACCGTGCGCTTCAACGCCGTAATCTCGTCCACGATGTCACCGCAGAGTACCGTCGAGTTGTGCCATTCGGGGTCTGCGAGGGTGGCGGAGACAACGTATTTGGGCAGACTGTTGATCCTGTCCGCCAACTCGCCGCTGCGGGACGGGTACCGTGCGGCGAAGAACTCATAGCTACGTCGCCCCAGCAACAGGGCCTGCGCGCCCAGCGCGTCGTCCAGGATGAGTTTGTCCCATTCCGTGCGGTCGGTCGGGGCGAGCCCGGCGCGCCAGTCGAGGCGGCTGAAGCCCTCCTCGCCGGTCGGGTCCTGCGTGACCCCGTCGAGTGAGACGTTCTCGAAGACGACGATCGTTCCCATCCCGGTGCTCCCATGTTCATGGTCGGACTACCACCGATGTAGACACCGCGGGACCGGCAGAACTGGGCGCGCGTCGGCCGCCCAGTTCACCGGTCGGCCGGTGTCCATACCCGATGAAATTGGCCTGTGGTGCGGGAGAGGTGACTCGAGGATGGTGACCGGCGATCTGATGTCTGAGGCGCGGGCCGGGGACGGTGACGCGTTCCGCGCGTTGGTCCAGCCGTACCGCGCGGAGTTGCAGGTGCACTGCTATCGGATGCTCGGATCGTTGCAGGACGCCGAGGATGCCCTGCAGGACACGCTGCTGGCCGCCTGGCAGGGCATCGGCGGCTTCGAGGGGCGCGCGTCGATGCGCACCTGGCTGTACCGGATCGCCACCAACCGGTGCCTCAACGCGCGTCGCTCGGCGAGCCGGCGCCAGGCGAAGGAATGGAATGTGCCTCATGTCGAACCGCCGGAGCCAACTCGGCTCGGCGAAGTCGTCTGGCTGCAGCCGTATCCCGACGCCCTGCTCGAGGCGGTGATCGACGCGCCGCTCGGGCCGGAGGCCCGCTACGAGCAGACCGAATCGGTCTCCTTGGCGTTTGTCACGGCCTTGCAGGTGCTGCCGCCGCGTCAGGTCGCCGTTCTCGTCCTGCGTGACGTCCTCGGATTCCACGCGAACGAAGTGGCCGACATGCTCGACTCGACCGTCGACTCGGTCAACAGCGCCCTCAAGCGGGCCCGCGCCGCCCTGCAACGCCGCCAGCCGCCGGGCGCCGACCACCAATCGCCCGCCTCCGGCTCAGCCGTCGAGGACGCGATCGTGGCGAAGTTCGCCCGCGCGTGGGAATCCGCCGATCTCGACGCGCTGGTGGATCTGCTGACCGACGACGTCTTCTTCTCGATGCCGCCGATCCCCTTCGAGTACGTGGGCCGGGACCTCGCCGCCCGCTTCTGCGCCAGCATCTTCCGCGCCGGCCGGAGGTTCGACCTCGTGCCGACGCGAGCCAACGGTCAACCGGCATTCGGGGCGTATCTGCGCGCCCTCAACGGCATCAGCCACGGCACCGGCCTCTATGTCCTCACCGTCGCCGGCGACCACATCAGCGCCATGACCCGATTCGACAACAGCATGCTCCCGTGGTTCGGGCTGCCACGCTCACTCCCGAGCCGATAGACCACCCCCGACGACACGACTTCATGTCCGACAGGGCGGCCTGGACGTCCGGAACGCCCCCACGTGCGTGGGGAGGGCGGGACGGCCTGGCAGCCGCAGTGGTCGTGCCACGGAACACCCCCCACGTGGGGGTGATCCGCCGTGCTCGCACAAGTGCCGTCGCGGCCGGCAGTGGTCCCCACGCACGTAGGATGATCCGGCTCACGAGATCGCGTAGCGCAGTAACCTGCCGCACTTCCCGCACATCCAGCTGGTAGCGACTTCTCTCGAGGGGAGTGCGAAACAGCGAGAACGGGCCGGACGCGGTGAGAAATCGGTCCGACCCGTTCTTCGATCGTTCACCCAGGTCAGCGACTAGATCGTGCCGACTGCTGGTGGCGCCCCCTGCTGGATTCGAACCAGCGCACCCGGCTCCGGAGGCCGGTGCTCTATCCCCTGAGCTAAGGGGGCTCGGGACGGATAGAGACTACCAGCTCACCGACCACACTCGAACACGTTTTGGCGCCGCGTCGATCGATCGGGCCCGGATGAGCTGGGCGAACGTCGCTCTGCCGGGCGCGGGAAAAGATCGTCGAGGCGGCGGATCCGCGGGTGTGTGGCATGAGTGTGGCCGTTATCCGCGTGTCCGGACCGGGGAAGGCGTTAGCTTGGCGGTCGTGACCCTGGGACGTGTACTGGTCGTCGACGACGATGAGGTGATCAGGCAGCTGATCGCCGTGAACCTCCAGCTGGAGGGTTTCGAGGTGCTGACCGCCGTGGACGGGCAGGACTGCCTCGACCGGGTGCGGGACATCGCGCCGGACGTGATCACCCTTGACGTCATGATGCCCCGGCTCGACGGCTGGGTGACGGCCGTCAAGCTGCGCGACGACCCCCTGACGCGGGGCATCAAGGTCGTAATGATCACCGCGCGGGCCCAGGAGCACGACATCCGCCGCGGGCACGAGATCGGCGTGGACGCCTACGTGACCAAGCCGTTCGACCCCGCCGAGCTGATCCGTACGGTCCGCGAGCTGGCCGGCGCGGGCCCGGTGGTCTGACCAGGGAAGCGGCGAGATCGCTGTTGCCGGCGGCATGGGCCGGAGGATTTCGCGTGCCGACGGCCCGTGACGGCCGAATGTCCACATGCTGGTCGGTTAGTCTCATCCGGTGACCCTGGCCGAGTTGAACGCCGCCGTCGTGGCCGCCGTCCGTGGGGCGGTCGACGAGGGTGAGTTCGCCGTGCCCGTGCCCGACCGCGTTCCCGTCACGGTCACCGCGAGCGGTGAGTACGCGACGCCGCTTCCGCTGCGGCTCGCGCGCGCCGCCGGGCGGCCCGCCACGGAGATCGCGGGGCTGCTCGCCGCCCGGCTCGGCCGGATGCCCGGGGTGGGCGACGTACGGGTGACGGGGCCGGGTTTCCTGTCGATCGGCGTCGGCGCCTCGCTGATCGCGCGCATCGACGAGACGTACGGCGTCGTGGCGGTGCCGCGGGCTACCTGGCCGGAACGCCCGCTGACCTTCGAGAATCCGGGCTTCGTGGTGCGCTTCGCGTACGCGCGGGCGGCCGCGGCGCGCCGACACGCCGCCGAGCTGGGCGTCCGCGCGGCCGAGGGCCCGCTGACCGACCCGCGGGAGGCACGGCTGCTCGCGCTGCTCGCGGAGTTCCCGAGCCGGGCCGAGCAGGCGGCGCGGACGGACGACCCGCGGCCGTTCACCCGGCAGTTGGAGCTCATCGCCGACGCGTACCACGACGTTCACGAATGGTGTTCGCCCCTGCCCAAGGGCGACGAGCCCATCACCAGTCACCATCGCGCACGCCTTAGCCTGGCTGAAGCGGCGTACGTCGTCCTGGGCAACGCCCTCCGCATGCTCGGCGAGACCCCGAACGATCGTCTTTGAGCCCCTACAGAAAGAGCAGTCGATGAGTCGAGTTCACCCGGCCGGCCCTCGGCACGCGGACGTGCTACCCGAGGACCACCCCCTGCCTCCGCCGAGCGACCTGAACGCGCTCGTCCCCAGCGTGTGGCCGCGCGGCGCCCGCCGTGAGGACGGGGCGCTGACGGTGGGCGGCGTGGACGTCCGTGATCTCGCCACGGAGTTCGGCACGCCGCTGTACGTCTACGACGAGGAGGACTTCCGGTCCCGCTGCCGGGAGTTCGCGGCGGCCTTCAGCGACGGCGACGTCTACTACGCCGGCAAGGCCTTCCTGTGCGTCGAGGTCGCCCGGTGGGTGCGGGACGAGGGGCTGGGACTGGACGTCTGCAGCGGCGGAGAGCTCGCGATCGCGCTCCGGGCGGAGTTCCCGCCGGAGCGGATCACGTTCCACGGCAACAACAAGTCGACGGCCGAGCTGACGCGGGCGCTGGAGGTCGGCGTCGGCCATATCGTCGTCGACTCGTACGAGGAGATCGCCCGCCTGGGTCACCTCGCCCGTGAGCTGGGCGTCCGGCCCAAGGTCCTGGTCCGGGTGACGACGGGCGTCGAGGCGCACACGCACGAGTTCATCGCCACCGCGCACGACGACCAGAAGTTCGGCTTCGCCCGCGAGACGGCGCAGGAGGCCGCCCGCCGGGTCGTCGGCATCAAGGAGCTCGAGCTCGTCGGCCTGCACTCCCACATCGGCTCGCAGATCTTCGACACCGACGGCTTCGAGCTGGCCGCCCGGCGCGTCGTGGAGCTGCTGGTCGCCATCCGCGACGAGCACGGCGTCGAACTGCCCGAGCTGGACCTCGGCGGCGGGTACGGCATCGCCTACCTCGAGGGCGACGACCCGCTCGATCCGAAGCACATCGCCGACAACCTGCGGGGCATCGTCACCCGCGCCTGCGAGGAGAAGGGCCTGCCGGTCCCGCGCCTGACCGTCGAACCCGGTCGTACGATCTCCGGGCCCGGCGGCGTCACGCTGTACGAGGTCGGCACGGTCAAGCCCCTGGAGGGGCTGCGCACCTATGTCTCCGTCGACGGCGGCATGAGCGACAACATCCGCACCGCGCTGTACGGCGCCGAGTACACCGCCGCGCTGGCCTCCCGGCGCTCGGACGCCGACCCGATGCTGAGCCGCATGGTCGGCAAGCACTGCGAGAGCGGCGACATGGTGGTCCGCGACCTGTGGCTGCCGTCCGACCTCGCCCCCGGCGACCTGGTCGCGGTCGCGGCGACGGGGGCGTACTGCCGCTCGCTGGCCAACAACTACAACCACGTGCCCAAGCCGGCGGTCGTCGCCGTACGCGACGGCCGGGCGCGGCTGATCCTGCGCCGCGAGACCGAGGACGATCTGCTGCGCCTGGAGGTGTCGCCGTGAGCTCCGTCCAGCCCCTGAGACCACCGCTGAAGATCGCGCTGCTCGGCTGCGGTGTGGTCGGCACCGAGGTCGTGCGCCTCCTGCACGAGCAGGCGGACGACCTCGCCGCGCGGGTCGGCGCGCCGCTGGAGCTGGTCGGCATCGCGGTGCGCCGCAAGGACAAGCGGCGCGAGGGCGTGCCGCCGGAGCTGCTGACCACGGACGCGACCGGGCTGGTGACCCGCCCGGACGTCGACATCGTGATCGAGGTGATCGGCGGCATCGAGCCCGCGCGCGGCCTCCTGCTGGACGCGATGAAGTCCGGCAAGTCGGTCGTCACGGCCAACAAGGCGCTGCTCGCCGAGGACGGCGCGACGCTCTTCGGCGCGGCCCGGGAGCACGGCGTCGACCTCTACTACGAGGCGTCCGTGGCGGGCGCGATCCCGCTGCTGCGCCCGCTGCGCGAGTCGCTGGTCGGTGACCACGTGCACCGGGTGATGGGGATCGTCAACGGCACGACCAACTACATCCTCGACAAGATGGACAGCTCGGGGGCCGGTTTCACCGAGGCGCTGGAGCAGGCGCAGGCCCTCGGGTACGCCGAGGCCGACCCGACCGCCGACGTCGAGGGGTTCGACGCGGCGGCCAAGGCCGCGATCCTCGCCCAGCTCGCGTTCCACACCCGGGTCACCGCCGCGGACGTGCACCGGGAGGGCATCGCGGACGTCACCTCCGCCGACATGGCGAGCGCCCGGGCGATGGGCTGCGTCGTGAAGCTCCTGGCGATCTGCCAGCGGGTGCCGTCGGAGGACGGCCGGAACGGCCGCGGCGTGTCCGTCCGCGTGCACCCGGTGATGATCCCGCGCACGCACCCGCTGGCGAACGTCCGCGAGGCGTACAACGCGGTGTTCGTCGAGGCGCAGTCCGCCGGTTCGCTGATGTTCTACGGCGCGGGCGCCGGCGGAGCGCCGACCGCCAGCGCGGTGCTCGGCGACCTCGTCGCGGTGGCCCGCAACCGGGTGCACGGCACCCGCGGGCCCGCCGAGTCCACGTACGCCGACCTGCCGGTGCTGCCGATGGCGGACACGGTCACGCGCTACCACGTCTCCCTGGACGTGGCGGACCGGTCCGGCGTGCTGGCCCGCGTGGCGGACGTCTTCGCGGACCACGGCGTGTCGATCCAGGCCGTACGCCAGGAGGGCCACGGCGAGGAGGCGCAGCTCGTCATCGTCACCCACCGGGCTCCCGACGGCGCGCTCTCGGCCACCGTCGAGCACCTCCGCGACCAGGAGATCGTCCGCGAGGTCGCCAGCGTCATGCGCGTCGAAGGCGACGAGTAGAGACGACCGGAAGGGCGAGCGAGCGGCTGGTGCGCGTGCGAACGGCACGCTGAGGCGAGGCCGGGCCACTAGCATTCGGGGCGATGGCCGCCTCTGCCGCACCAGCCGCCGAATCCGCCGAGCCGGGCCGCTCCGCCGCCCGGCGTGACGGGGCGCTCGGCACGGCGCTGCTGCCGGTGTCGGCGCTCCGGCTCGCGGCGCGGTACTCCGTGCCGCTGGCGATGTGGTTCAGCGCCGGCACGATCATCCGCTACGTGCTGCTCCAGGGCATCTCCCACCTCGCGAGCGGCCGTCATCACGGCCTCCGGCAGGCCGTCATCCTGCTGCCGCTGAGCGTGGCCGTGCTGGCCTCGCTGGTCGTGACGATCGGGATGATGTTCACGCTGGGCCGGGGCCTGTCGGTGATCAAGGATCCCGACGAGCCGTACGTCACCGCGGTCGGCCGGACGCTGTTCCCATTCGTGCTCGTCTACCTCGGCTGGAACCTCTACACCACGGACCTGCGCGAGGTGCTGCGGGCCGACGCCCAGCGGCTGGTGAACAACGGCGACGTCATGAACGTCGGCAACGTCCTCGACGTGTCGATCCCGGTGTGCCTGCTGGTCGCCGCCGTGTCGTGGGCGCTGCGGGTGCTGTGCGAACGCCGGTACGAGGAGAAGCACGGCCGCACGATGGGGGTCCTGACCGCGTTCTTCGAGGTCAACGTGGCCCTCTACACCCTGTACTCGATCATGCAGGTCGTCATGGCGGCCAAGAGGTGGCTCGCCGACCGGGCGTTCTGGCACGCGATCACCCACGCCGTGCCGGTACCGATTCCGGGTCCCGGGCCGGTCAAGGACGCCCTCGTCCTGCCGCTGGTGTGGCTCGCCATCGCCGCGATCGTGTACGGGCTGGAGATGCGGGACCGGGAGGCGATCCGCGGCACGCCGCTGGAACGGCTGCCCGACCGCCTGGAGGGACGGCGGCGGCGCCTGGCGGAGGTGGCCAGCCGGAGCCTGCGCGAGAAGTACGTGCCGATCGTGCACGCGTTCCGGCTCGCGCACCGCGCGGGCGCGTACGTGTTCGCCTGGTTCTGCCTGTGTTACGTGGCGATCGAGGTGCTGCTCGACCCGGTGCAGCGCGGGGTCGTCGCGCTGATCGGCACGGACCACACCGTGCGGTTCTGGAACCTCGTCCTGGTGCCGGTCGAGTTCGGGCACCGCATGGTCGGTGAGATCCTCCGGCTGGCCCTGCTGGCGGCGACGTTCGACCTCGTGATGCGCCGGGTCAGCGACGGAACACCAGTTGCGGACCGCCCAGCGCCGGCGACAGATCCTGATGCTGGTGCCGCATGACCAGCTCGAACGTGCCGACCGCCCAGTCGGGGACGAGGCCCATCACGTAGGCGGGGTCCGTGCCGCCGGGGATGATCGTGGTGTGCCACTCGAACGCGCTCCAGCGGTGGCCGGTGTGGTCGCGCAGCGAGTAGTCGATGTCGAAGTCACGCGGGTTCCTGGTCAGCGGCTCGGCCCGCAGGGTGGCCGTCACCAGCGTCTCGCCGGGCCGGACCGGCCATCCGATCAGGTCGGGCGGCAGGTCGCCGGGCTTCAGCTCGGCCCTGCCGTAGCGGAGCAGCGTCCAGCGGATCTGCTGGAACACGGCCGGCCGTCCGGGCGGGACCGTCCGCGTGTGCGTGGCCGGCACGTCCTCGCGGTAGTACGCCCACTCCGGGCGGAACGGCAGGCAGATCGCCCCGCCCACCAGCACCAGCAGGGCGACGATCCGCGCCGGTCGCCGCAGCCGGGCCGCGCCGCGCCGTACGGCAGCCGCGCCCCGGCGCAGGCCGGCCGCGCCGCCCGGCGCGCCGGCCGTGGCCCGTCCCACGAGGGCTGCGGCGCGGCTCACGAGGGCTCCGGTACGGAGTATCCGGAGGGCGGTCTCGTGGTCAGGCGCGCGGCCTCGGCGGCGTCGAGGCCGAGGTCGACGTGGACCTCGGCGGCGAACCGCCGCGGGTCGTCGCGGTAGAAGCCGAACGGCGCGTCCTCGGCGTCGTGGTCGGAGACGTAGAGCCGGGCGCCGGCCACGGCCGCGGGCGGCACGTCGAAGACGTAGGCGCCCCGGCGCGGCATGCCCGGCTCGAACCGGACGTAGCCGAGCGTGGTGACGACGGGCTTGGACAGGCCGCCTCCGCCGCCGAACTCGTCCGTCGGGGAGTAGTCGCCGTACCGGGTGTGCAGCCGCGTCTGTCCGGCGTACACGAGGGAGTGCCGGGCCTCGATGGTGGCGAGGACGACGACGAAGACACCGGTCGCCGGGATCTCCTGCGCCTTGGCGTACTCCGTCGGCGGAACGTGGATCGTCCGGGCGCCGTCGACCCGGTCGACTTCGATGGTGAACCGCGGCTCCGTGACGGTCTGACCGATCCGCCCGTTCTTGACGAACGGGCCGTACGCCCGGGTGTAGCTCCAGCGCGCGGACTGCAGGGCCACCGCCGCGCACGCGAGGGCGACGGCGAGAACGATCGAGGCGATCCGTCTCATCGCTTCACCGGCAGGGTCACGTCGGCGACCAGGACCGGGATGATGTGCGTCACCCGGCCGGACTTGTGCGTCAACGGGTTCGTCTCGTACGCGGTCTCGTCGCGGCGAGCCTTCCATTCCCAGTAGCCGCGCGGGTCGAGGACGCCCGACTCGGTGTGCTCGTAGTCCGCCAGCGCGACGGTCACGTGGTCGGGCACACGGGTGCCGGCCGCCAACTGGTACTGCACGGCCACGTAGGTGGGCAGGCGCGGCTGCAGGGAGCGGAAGAGCGTGTCGCCGGCGATGGCCTGGGCGTCGATCTGCTCGGGGCGCGGGCCGTCCTCCGTTCTCCAGTGCAGGAACATGCCGTGCGCGAACACGTCGTTGTTGATGCCGTACGTCCCCTGCGTCTCGCGGGTCGGGTTGGTCACCCAGGCGTTGATCACCAGCATCCGGGTGGATTTGCCGAACTTCTTGATCGTGGTGACGTGGGCGCCGGCGAGCCTGGTCCGGAAGAGGTGCTGGTCGATCTCGCGCCCCGGGCCCGTCCGGACGGGGGCGTCCGCCGGGCCGAGGCCCCCCGTCGCCCAGAACGTCCCCACGGCGACCAGGACGGCGGCCGTGACGTATCCGGCGACGCGTGCTCGAGGGTGCACGGGCAATGATCCTAATCCGCAGGGGAACGTCCAGGATGTGAAACGACGTGAGACGCGCGGCCGGCTGGCCGTAGACTCGCTGGACGACAGCGCAGGTCAGGAGGAACATCGTGAGCAGGGCATGGCGTGGCGTCATTGAGGAGTACCGCGATCGGCTCCCCGTGACGGCCGGGACGCCGGTCGTCACCCTTCTGGAGGGTGGCACGCCCCTGCTGCCGGCGACCCGGGTCTCTCAGCTCACGGGTTGCGAGGTGTACCTCAAGGTCGAGGGGGCCAACCCGACCGGCTCGTTCAAGGACCGCGGCATGACGCTCGCGATCAGCAAGGCCGCCGAGGACGGCGCCAAGGCGGTGATCTGCGCCTCGACCGGTAACACCTCCGCGTCGGCGGCCGCGTACGCCGTGCGCGCCGGGATGGTCTGCGCGGTGCTCGTGCCGCGCGGCAAGATCGCGATGGGCAAGCTGGCGCAGGCGCTGGTGCACGGCGCCAAGCTGCTGCAGATCGACGGCAACTTCGACGACTGCCTCGAGCTCGCCCGCAAGCTCGCCGTCGACTATCCGGTGGCGCTCGTCAACTCGGTGAACAAGTTCCGGCTGCACGGCCAGAAGACCGCCGCCTTCGAGATCATCGACGCGCTCGGCGCGGCCCCGGACGTGCACTGCCTGCCCGTCGGCAACGCCGGGAACATCAGCGCCTACTGGATGGGCTACAAGGAGTCCGACGCGCGCCCGCGCATGCTGGGCTTCCAGGCTGCCGGCGCCGCGCCGATCGTCCGCGGGGAGCCGGTCACGGCGCCGCAGACCATCGCGACGGCGATCCGCATCGGCAACCCCGCCTCCTGGGACCTCGCGCTCAAGGCGCGGGACGAGTCCGGGGGCGCGATCGAGGCCGTCACCGACCGGCAGATCCTGGCCGCCTACCGGCTGCTCGCCCGCGAGGAGGGCGTGTTCGTCGAGCCGGCGTCGGCGGCGAGCGTCGCGGGGCTGCTGCAGGCCGCCGACGAGGGTCTCCTGCGCCGGGGCGAGCGCGTCGTGTGCACGGTGACCGGCAACGGTCTGAAGGATCCCGACTGGGCCATCTCGGGTGCCCCGGCGCCGATCACGGTGCCGGTCGACGCGCACGCCGCCGCGTCCGCCCTGGAACTCGCTTGACCGAGCGAAGCGAGGGAATCGGTAAGCGGAGCACCTTGGTCATGAGGCCGACGAAGGAGATCTCATGACCGCGCCGCACGACACGCCCGCGGCCGTCCACGTACGGGTCCCCGCGACCTGCGCGAACCTCGGTCCCGGGTTCGACGCGCTGGGGCTGGCGGTCACCCTGTACGACGACGTGGAGGTCGAGCTCGCCGACTCCGGCGTGTGGATCGACGTCACGGGCGAGGGCGAGGAGACCGCCAAGCGCGGCGAGCAGCACCTGATCGTGCGGACGTTCCGGGAGACGTACGCGCTCATCGGTCCGGCGCCCGCGCCCGGGCTGCGGCTCCGCTGCGTCAACCGGATCCCGCACGCGCGCGGGCTCGGCTCGTCCTCGGCCGCCACGGTCGCCGGGATCCTCGCCGCCCGGGCCCTGCATCCGGAGGGCGCGGGCCTCACCGACACGGACGTCCTCGCGCTGGCCACGAGGATCGAGGGACACCCGGACAACGTCGCGCCGTGTCTGGCGGGCGGCCTGACCATCGCCTGGGAGAGCACCGCCGGACCGCGTATGACCAGGCTCGACGTCGCCCCGGACGTGCGCCCCGTGGCGTTCGTGCCCGAGCACCGGCTCGCCACCGAGCGCGCCCGCGGCCTCCTGCCGGACGTCGTACCCCACGCCGACGCCGCGGCGAACTCCGGCCGCGCCGCGCTCCTGATCGCCGCGCTCACCGCCCGGCCGGAACTGCTCCTGGACGCCACCGAGGACCGGCTGCACCAGGCGTACCGCGCCCCGGCCATGCCGGAGTCGGTCGCGCTGGTGGACCGGTTGCGCGCGCGGGGCGTGCCCGCGGTGGTGTCGGGGGCCGGGCCGACGGTCCTTGCGCTGGTCTCCGGGGTCGATGTTGATTCGATCGGCTCGGAAGTGGGTACTTCGTGGCACATACACCCGCTGAACGTTGACCCCCACGGCGCATGCGTTCAGCCGATCAGTCAGGAAACGCGAGTCTCCGGGGAATAGCAGTGTGCCCAGGTGATGTTAGGCTAAGTGCCGCACCAGATGCCCCGTACGGGGGCGTGGGCTCGTCAGCCACTCCGACTTACGTCGGCCGTGTGACACGGATGTGGTTCCCCGGCAACGAAATCGCTCGTTGTTCAGCGTTCAGCCAAAACTACGGACGTATCGGAATCGGGGATCTCTCGCGAGAACCTGCCTCCACCATCTGGATGTGGCCAGAACTCTTCGCCGATCACCTGAAGATCAGCAGAGCTCGACTGATCCGGCGCCCCCGCCGGTTCGCACGACCGGGTTGCCTGGCCGACGGCGGCCACACCCGCTCCCTGGGAAGGACCCTTAGTGAGCGAATCCACCGAACTCCTCTCGGACGCAGCAGTCACCACGACTTCTGAGGCCGCGTCCGCCGAGAAGGCGACGACGGCTGCGCCGCGGCGCCGCCGCTCGGGCACCGGCCTGTCGGCGATGGTGCTGCCCGAGCTCAAGGCCCTGGCCTCGAGCCTCGGGATCAGCGGTACGGGCGGAATGCGGAAGAGCCAGCTCATCGCCGCCATCCAAGAGCGGCAGACGCAGAACGCCGGAGGCGCTGACCAGGCCCCCGCCGCGAAGAGCGACGCCGAGGCCCCTGCCGCGCAGGAGACCGCCGCGGCGCCCGCGGCCGCCGCGCCGAAGCGCGAGCGTGCCGCCAAGCGCGAAGAGGCGCCGGCGCAGGAGCAGCAGGAGATCAAGGTCGAGGCCGAGAAGGCCGAGTCCGCCGGCGACGGCGGAGCGCGCGACCACGCGGGCCGGGAGGGCGGTCAGCGGCAGCGTCAGCGCGGCAACCGTAACCGGGACGGCCAGGGTCAGCGTGAGGACAACCGCGGCCAGCGTGAGGACAATCGCGGCCAGCGTGAGGACAATCGCGGCCAGCGCGGCGAGGACAACCGCGGGCAGCGCGGCGAGGACAACCGCGGGCAGCGCAGCGACGACCGCGGGCAGCGTGGTGAGGACAGCCGCGGGCAGCGCAGCGACGACCGCGGCCAGGGCCAGCGCGGTCCGAACCAGCGTCAGCAGTCCGACTCCGACGACGAGGACGGCGGCGGCCGGCGTCGGCGCGGCCGGTTCCGCGAGCGCAACCGGGGCCGTGGCGGCCGCGAGCGTTTCGACTCCGAGCCCACGATCAGCGAGGACGACGTCCTCATCCCGGTCTCCGGCATCCTCGACATCCGCGATAACTACGCGTTCGTGCGCACGACCGGCTACCTGCCGGGCCCGCAGGACGTCTACGTCTCCCTCGCCCAGGTCCGCAAGAACGGCCTGCGCAAGGGTGACGTGATCACCGGCGCCGTGCGCCAGCCCCGCGAGGGCGAGCGCCGGGAGAAGTTCAACGCGCTGGTCCGCCTCGACACCGTCAACGGCATGGAGCCGGAGCAGGCCAAGGGCCGCGTCGACTTCTCCAAGCTGACCCCGCTGTACCCGCAGGAGCGGCTGCGCCTGGAGAGCGAGCCGGGCCAGCTCACCACGCGGATCATCGACCTGGTCAGCCCGATCGGCAAGGGCCAGCGTGGTCTGATCGTCTCGCCGCCCAAGGCCGGTAAGACGATGGTGCTGCAGGCGATCGCCAACGCGATCACCAAGAACAACCCCGAGTGCCACCTCATGGTCGTCCTCGTCGACGAGCGGCCAGAAGAGGTCACCGACATGCAGCGGTCGGTGAAGGGCGAGGTCATCCACTCGACCTTCGACCGGCCCGCAGACGACCACACGATGGTCGCCGAGCTGGCGATCGAGCGCGCCAAGCGGCTCGTCGAGCTGGGCCACGACGTCGTCGTGCTGCTCGACTCGATCACCCGTCTCGGCCGCGCGTACAACCTCGCCGCGCCCGCCAGCGGCCGGATCCTGTCCGGTGGTGTGGACTCCACGGCGCTGTACCCGCCGAAGCGGTTCTTCGGCGCCGCCCGCAACATCGAGAACGGCGGCTCGCTGACGATCCTGGCCACCGCGCTGATCGAGACCGGCTCGCGGATGGACGAGGTCATCTTCGAGGAGTTCAAGGGCACCGGCAACATGGAGGTCCGCCTCCGCCGCGAGCTCGCCGACAAGCGGGTGTTCCCGGCGATCGACGTCGACGCCTCCAGCACCCGTAAGGAAGAGATCCTGCTGGCTCCGGAGGAGCTGCGGATCGTCTGGCAGCTGCGCCGCGTGCTGCACGCGCTCGACACCCAGCAGGCGCTGGAGCTCCTCATCGAGAAGATGAAGGAGACCAAGTCGAACGCGGAGTTCCTCCTGCAGGTGCAGAAGACCACGCTCAACGACTGACCCGCGTGACACGACGCCCCGGAGCACGCCTCCGGGGCGTCGTCGTTTCCCGGGCCGGACGAGGTGGGGGTAGCCCTACCTGCCGAAGGCTGGAATGCTCCATGGCGGGACGCCCCGCCGTTCAGCAGGCTGGACCCGTACGCTCATACGGCAGGAAGGGACCCCGGTGAACGGCACCGTCGACACATCGACCTCCTCCAGGCGCGGCCCGCTGCGTCTGCTGAAGGATCCGCTCACCTGGCGGTCGGCCGCCTTCCTGCTGCTGCACTTCCCCTTCGGCCTGGCCTACTTCGTCGCGCTGACCGTGCTGCTCTCGGTCTCGGTCGGGACCCTCCTGATCTGGGTGGGCATCCTCGGCCTGGCGCTGACCATGGTGCTCTGGCGGTGCGCCGCCGTGCTGGAACGGCGGCTCGCGCGCCTGGCCTTCGGCGTGGACATCCCCAGCCCGTACCGGGCGCTGCCGGCCGGCAACAACCTGCTGCGCAAGTGGAAGGCGATGGCCGCCGACCCCGCGACCTGGAAGGACCTCGTCTACCTGCTCCTCGCCTTCCCCATCGGCATCGCGGAGTTCGTCATCTCGATGGTGCTGTGGACGGCGACGATGTCGCTGGTCACGATGCCGATCTGGATCACGCAGAATCGGGGCGGCTACATCGTCGTGACGCTCGCCGGGCACGACTTCTGGCTGGACGACCCGGTGAGCACGCTGCCCGCGGTGCCGCTGGGGATCGGCGTCCTCGTCCTCGCGATGTACGCCGTGCGGATCGTCGGGGCGGCGCACGGGGCGATCGCGCGGTACCTCCTGGGACCGAACGAGACCCAGGCGCTCCGGGCCCGTACGGCGCAGCTGCGGGCCAGCCGGGCGCGCGGGGTGGACGCCGCGGAGGCCGAGCGGCGGCGGATCGAGCGCGACCTGCACGACGGAGCCCAGCAGCAACTGCTGGCCGTCGCGATGGACCTCGGCCGCGCCCGGGCGAAGCTCGAGACCGATCCGGTCGCCGCCCAGGAACTGCTCCAGCAGGCCCACGCGGGCGCCAAGGAGGCCATCGCCGAGCTGCGCAACCTCGCGCGCGGGATCTACCCGGCGATCCTCACCGACCGCGGGCTGGACGCGGCGATCTCCGCAGTCGCGGCCCGGGCCCCGATGCCCGTCGAGGTGGAGATCGACCTGCCGACCAGACCGCCCGCCGCCGTGGAGAGCATCGCGTACTTCATCGTCTCCGAGGCGCTCACCAACGTGGCGAAGTACGCCCGGGCGACGCAGGCCGCCGTGCGCATCGCCCGGGACCAGACCTGGGTGGTCGTCGAGGTCTCCGACAACGGCGTCGGCGGGGCCGAGGCCACACCGGGCGGCGGACTGGCGGGCCTGGCGGACCGCGCGGCCGGCATCGACGGCATCCTGACGGTGAACAGCCCGCTCGGCGGACCGACCGTGATCCGCGCGGACCTGCCCTGCGTGTGGTGACCTTCCCCCAGGCCTGTCTCAAAGCCCCGCTGTCCTACTGCGCGGCCGCTCGCTACGGACGGGGGCTTTGAGACAGGCCTTAGTCTGGTGGCGTGCGGGTGGTGATCGCGGAAGACGCCGTAATGCTGCGCGAGGGGCTGATCCGCCTGCTCGCGGACGAGGACATCGAGACGGTCGCCACGTCCGGTGACGGCCCGGGGCTGGTCGACATCGTGGCGGAGCACCGCCCCGACCTCGCCATCGTGGACGTCCGGATGCCGCCGTCGTTCACCGACGAGGGTCTGCGGGCCGCCCTGGAGGCGCGCCGGCGGGTCCCGGGCACGCCGATCCTCGTCTTCTCCCAGTACGTCGAGGAGCGCTACGCCACCGACCTGATCGGGGACGGCGCGGAGGGCGTCGGTTACCTGCTGAAGGAGCGGGTCGCCGACCTCGCGGAGTTCACCGCCGCCGTGCGCCGGGTCGCCGCCGGCGGCACGGTCATCGACCCCGAGGTGATCGCCCAGTTGCTCGGGCGGCGGCGCCGGGGGGACCGGCTGGAGGCGCTGACCCCGCGCGAGCGGGAGGTCCTCGGCCTGATGGCCGAGGGCCTGTCGAACGCCGCCGTCGCCCGCCGCCTCTTCGTCACCGACGGCGCGGTGGAGAAGCACATCTCGAACATCTTCCTCAAGCTCGACCTACAGCACACCGACAGCACCCACCGGCGGGTCAAGGCCGTGCTCGCGTATCTCGGCCAGAGCTGATCCGGACGGCCCGTACGAGCGCGGGCCGGGCGCGTGAAATGTCGCGGATGTTGCTAATGTCCCGAATGTGACCACGGGGTTGACGGGGACGGACGCCCGGCTGGCGTTCGACGGGCGGCAGTGCCGCATGGACTACTCACCTTCTTCGGGCGGCTGGCTGCGCCGTCGGCTGGGCCGGATCGAATTCCCGGTGACCGCGCTGACGGGCGTCCAGCTGCTGCCGCCGGGCCGGCGGCGGGTCGGACGGCTGACCCTCTTCCTGCGCCAGGGCGCGGACCCGTTCTACGCGGTGGCCGGCGCGATGATCTCGGCAGACGACCACCCCTTCTTCGTCGAGTTCCCGGCGGAGCACGAGGCGGACGCGCGCCGGCTGGCGGAGACCCTGCACGCGGCCGTCGTCTCGGCGGACACGGCGCAGTCCACCGCCGCCGAGTTCATGATCGAGGCGCCATGGCCGTCGGCGGTCGAGACCTACGACGGGACCTGTCACTTCGACGGCCGCAACGTCCGCCTGGCCTGGCGGACCGGAGGCGAGGGACGGACCTTCCCACTGGCCGCCCTGGACGCGGTCACCTGCGTGGCCGGCCAGGGCAGGAGGGGCGACTTCCTCTGGTTCCGCGCCGTGGGGGAGCGGGCCGACCAGGTGCCCGACCCGCGGGACCGGGAGCGCTGCCTGCCGTTCGCGTCCGAGCGGGCCGAGGCGCTCCTGTTCGCCGCGGGCGTCGCGACCGCACTGCGCGGCCGGCAACTGGACCTGAACGCTCCGCCGGCCGAGGGCGGCCTGCCGCACGGACTGTCCGGGCCGGGCCGGCCCGGTGGCGTCGGCGGCGTCCTGCACGGGCTGCACGGACGAGCGGAGTTCGACGGCTCGGCCGTGCTCGTGACCAGCCAGGGCATGAGCCGCAGGATCCCGCTGGCCGCCATCGACCAGGTCGAGCTCGTCGAGGCGCAGGGCGGCGTCGGGCACGTTCGGGTCCGGCTCGCCGGCGCGCCCGACGAGCGGTCCGCGCCCGACCCCTCCCTGGACGTGGACGCGGTGCTGCACAACAACGACCCGGCGGCGCTGGAGTTCACGCTGCAGGTGACCCGGGCGCTGCAGGGCGTGACCCGCGTCCCCGACCCGGAACTGCTGCACACCGCCGGTCTGCGCCCGGACGTCGGTGAGGCGCTCGCCCGGGCCAGCGGACGCGTCCGTGCCATGGTGCGCGAGCTGGCCGCCCTGTCGGCCGCGCTGGAACCCGGCGAGACGGTACGGGAGATCGAGCTGGCCGTGGGCCGGCGCGTCCTGGTCTTCTTCCTCACCGACCGGCACCTGCTCAGCATCGGCCCCGACGACGCCCTCGGCGGCCACACGGCGGTACCGCTGGACATGTTCACCGACGTCCGCGCGACCTGGGATGAGACGCACGAGGGGAACCTGGTGTGGATCGACGTGGAGGGCGACGAGATCCCCTTCCACGGCATCTACCACCCGGTCCGCTTCCAGCAGACCTTCCGCGCCCTCCGCTTCGGCGCGTACGGCGGACAGGAGCCCGGCGCGCCGTCGCCCGCGTACGGAGCACAGACGCCCGGCGGCCCGTCACCCGCGTATGGCGGGCAGGCCCCCGGCGCGCCGTCGCCCGCGTACGGCGGACAGGCCTCCGGCGCGCCGTCGCCCGCGTACGCGGCCGCACCGGCGGCGGGGCCTCGGCAGGCGCCGGGCGCGCCGGCCCACCACCGGCCCGACGTCGCGGCCGCCCTGAGCCGGACGAGGAGCGACGTGGGCCCGTTCCAGCGCGAGCTGGCCGCGCTGCTCGACGTCCTCGACGCGGGCGAGCCCGTCAAGGAGGTGGAACCCGGACGGTGGAACGGCAAGGCGGGGCTGCTGGCGCTCACCGACCGGCGCGTCGTCTTCGCGGATCAGGAGGGCGGCCTGAACGGGCTCGCCTTCGCCGACATGGACTACGTCAGCTGTGACACCGACTATGACGACAGTCCGGGCAAGCTGAGCATCACGGACAACGACTACGACGACATCGAGTTCACCTGGCTGCGCGATCCCGAACGCTTCAGGTGCGCCATCGACGCCATGCGGCAGTGCCCGCCGGAGCAGGTCCCGGCGCCCGCCGGCGTGTCGCCCGACGACCTCCTGCGGCGACCCGACGTCGCGGCGGCGCTGTCCCGGTCCCGGGCCGGCGGCCGGCCCGACGCGCACCAGCTCCTCCTGCTCGCCGCCGGGTTCGGGCCCGGTGACCAGGTGCACGAGCTGGAACCGGCGCTGTTCGCCGGGGAGAGCGGTCTGCTCGCGCTGACCGGACGCGCGATGCTGTTCGCCGGTCCCGGCGGCCTGCGGCGCGTTCCCCTCACCGCGGTCGCCGGCGTGGACCACTACGAGTGGGATCGCCGGCCCGGTGGCGAGGACCTGCACCTGGAACTCGGGTCCGGCTGGGAGGACCTGGTCTTCCGGCTGCGCGGCGGTGAGCGGTTCGCGACGGCGATCGGCGCCATCCTCGCGGGTTCCCCCGTACGGCCGGCGCCGGCCGGTCCAGGGCGCCGGTACGCGGCGGAGCCGGAGATCGAGCTGTCCGACGTCTCCGACTGGCTCGGCGGGATCGCCGAGGCCGCCTCCCGGCTCACCCAGCTCGTCAACGCCCAGAAGAACGGGCTGCTGACCGAGGCGGAGCTGAGCGCCAAGTGCGCGGGGCCCCTCGCCGACGGCGAGCGGTTCGAGGCGGCGATCGACGCGTACCTCGCCGGAACGCCGGTGTGGCCCGACGCGGTACGCCACCCCGGACGCACGGCCGCGGGCAAGGACGAGGTACGCGCCTGGGTGGGCCGCATCGGCGACCTGGCCGTCAAGCTCGGCGACCTGGTCCAGCTCCGCCAGGAGGGACTGCTCAGCGCCGAGGAGTTCGCCGCCAAGTGCGCGGAGCTGCGGCGCCGCTAACGGGCCGACAGGCCCGGCTCAGCCGCGGTCGAGGAACGCCAGGACGGCCAGGACACGGCGGTTGTCGTCGTCGGAGGGCGGCAGGTTCAGCTTCGCGAAGATGTTGGACGTGTGCTTGGCGACGGCGCGTTCGGTGACGACGAGGCGCTGGGCGATCGCGGTGTTCGACCGGCCCTCGGCCATCAGCTCCAGCACTTCGCGCTCCCGTGGCGTCAGCGCGCCGAGCGGTTCGTTCCTGACGTTCCGGGCCAGCAGCTGGGAGATCACCTGCGGGTCCATCGCGGTCCCGCCCGCCGCGACCCGCCGCACCGCGTCGATGAACTGGTCGGCGTCGAACACCCGGTCCTTCAGCAGGTAACCGACGCCGCCGCTGCCGTCGGCGAGCAGCTCCCGGGCGTACAACTGCTCGACGTGCTGGGACAGCACGAGCACGGGCAGGCCGGGGATCTCCCGCCGGGCGTGCAGTGCCGCCTGCAGACCCTCGTCGGTGAAGGACGGCGGCAGGCGTACGTCGACGACGGCCACGTCGGGCTTCAGCGTCAGCAGCGACCGGGTCAGCTCGGGACCGTTGTCGACGGCCGCGGCGATCTCGAAGCCGTATGCCTCGAGTAGCCGGATCAGACCGTCGCGCAGGAGGAACAGGTCCTCCGCGAGGACGACGCGCATCACTCTCCATCTCGGGGGGTCAACGCCGGGGGGACGTCAGGACGCACGGCAGCTCCATCGTGACCATGGTCGGACCGCCCAGCGGACTGCTGAGGGCCAGGACACCGTCGAATGTACCGAGCCGCCGCTCGATCCCGTGCAGTCCCGTGCCACGGGACGCGTCGGCGCCGCCCCGGCCGTCATCGGTGATCACGATCCGCAGCCGGTCGTCCTCGTGCCGGATGTCGATCCAGACCCGCTGCGCGCCGGAGTGCTTGGCGGCATTGGTCAGCACCTCCGAGACCGCGAAGTAGGCCGCGGACTCGACCGGGGCCTCCAGCCGGCCGGGCAGCTCGACCGTGACCTCGGTCCGCAGCGGACTGGCCATCGCCAGCGCCCGTACGGCGTCGCCCAGGCCGCGCTCGGCCAGCACCGGGGGATGGATGCCGCGGACCAGGTCCCGCAGCTCGGTCAGCGCCTTGGACGACGACTCACGCGCCTCCGCGAGGAGTCGCCGGGCCTTCTCCGGGTCGCGGTCCATCAGCGCCTCGATCGTGCCCAGGCTCATGCCCATGGCGACCAGCCGCGCCTGCGCGCCGTCGTGCAGGTCGCGCTCGATGCGCCGCAGCTCGGCCGCCTGCGTGTCCAGCGCGTCGGAGCGGGACTCCGTCAGGTGCGCGACCCGCAGCTCCAGCTCCCGCTCCCGCGTCGGGGCGAGCAGTCCCTTCGTGACCACGGAGCTCGCCCGCATGAGCCGGGGCGCGAGCCAGAGGCCGAGTACGGCGTACACGAAGCCGAGCAGTGCCGCGTTGTCGGCCGTGTTCTGGCTGACGACGTGGATGAAGGTGTACCACTCGCCGCCGCCCGCGTCGTGGATCGGCTTCCAGACGCCCGCCGCCAGCACCCAGCCGTACGGGCCGTACATGGGGAGGACGAAGGCGATGATCCCCAGGACGAAGCCCACCGTCGCGTCCACGAACAGCCACAGCACGTCCCGCCAGGTCGCCGGATCGGCCACGGCCCACCGGTAGCGCTGGAAGACGCCGACCAACCCGCCCCGGAACCGCGGCTTCGGCTTGTACGGCTCGTTGATCTCCACGCCGAACCACTCGTGCGCCAGCCGCCGGCGCGCGTTGGCATAGCCGCGGACCAGGTGGGTCACCAGGGGGAACAGCACGATCCCGACGGGGAACGTCACAGCGAAGAACACGATGGACAAGACGAACAACACCAGCGACACCGGCAATGCCAGCAACGCCATCGCGAGCCCTCGTACGGCCGCGAGCGCACCGTTCTTCACTGTTCCCTCCGATTTCGGATCCCATCATTCACCGTCGAGCGTGCCGATTGTCGGCGTTACGGTCACTGGGTCTGAGAACCGGGCTATGGTGGTGCCAGCACCACTTTTAACCGGGGGTAAACCTACCGATCCCTAGGGTGCTCACCGGCTGGGCGCGTCACCGGCGCGTCCCTAGCGTCTCGTGACAGTCAGTACTCAATCCACGAACGCGAGGGGACTTCCGCATGTCCGAGACAGCCACCCTGCCCAGGAGCGACTTCGCCCCGCTGATCCAGGAGGTGCGCGCCGCCGGTCTGCTGGAGCGGCGCACCCGGCGCTACGCCGGAACGGTGGGTCTCGACCTGCTGCTGTACGGCGCCGTGTTCGCCCTGATCGCGTTCGTCGGCGACTCCTGGTGGCAGCTCGCCCTGGCCGTGCCCGCGGCGATCCTCACGACCCGTCTCTACTTCGTCGGGCACGACGCCGGCCACGGGCAGATCGCCGGGACCCGCCGCATGAACCGCCTCATGGGAATGCTGATCGGGAACCTGGCGGTCGGCCTGAGCTACGGCTGGTGGACCGACAAGCACAACCGGCACCACGCGAACCCGAACCACGTGGACAAGGACCCCGACGTCGGCGTCGGAGTCCTCGTCTGGACGGCCGAACAGGCCGCGGACCGGCGGGGCGCCGTCACCCGGTGGCTCACCCGCAACCAGGGCCGGCTGTTCTTCCCGCTGCTCCTCCTGGAGGGGTTCAACCTCAAGGTCTCCAGCGTCCGGTCGGTGATCTCGGCGGCGCGCGGCAAGACCGGCGCCCGGCAGCGGCGTACGGCGCTCGTCGAGGCGGCCTTCCTGGCCCTGCACTTCGCCGGCTACCTCGGCCTGGTGTTCAGCGTCATGTCGCCGGGCAAGGCGGTCCTCTTCATCCTGGTGCACCAGGCGGTGCTCGGCGTCCACCTGGGCTGCTCCTTCGCCCCGAACCACAAGGGCATGCCGATGCCGGGCCCGGACGAGCGCTGGGACCACCTCCGCAAGCAGGTCCTCACCTCCCGCAACGTCCGCGGCGGCCTCCTCACCGACTGGTTCCTGGGCGGGCTGAACTACCAGATCGAGCACCACCTGTTCCCCGGCATGCCGCGCCCGAACCTGCGCCGCGCCCAGCCCCTCGTACGGGCGCACTGCGAGCGGCTCGACCTCCCGTACACCGAGGAGGGCCTGATCGAGTCGTACGCCCACGCGCTCGGCCACCTGCACGCCGCGGGTGCTCCGCTGCGCTGAGCCCCGCGGGCCGGCGCGGGAATGCCCGGTGGCCTCGGCATGTTGTCGTGTCTGGCACACTGGAACACGCTGTGGTACCGGTTCACATCCCCGAACTTCCTCTGGGATGACCCGGCGACCACCCGGAGCGAGGAGAGATAGTGAAGCCTGAGATCCACCCCGACTACGTCGTCACCACGGTGACGTGCACGTGCGGGAACACCTTCCAGACCCGCAGCACCGCGCAGAACGGCGTCATCCACGCCGACGTGTGCTCGAGCTGCCACCCGTTCTACACGGGCAAGCAGAAGATCCTCGACACCGGTGGTCGTGTGGCGCGCTTCGAGAAGCGCTTCGGCAAGAAGGCCGCGGGCGGCAACAAGAAGTAGGTCGGACCGCTACGCCGGCCGGAGGCACGCCGCCCCGGCCGGCGTTCCGCCTGTCCGCCCACCTACCCGGCTGACCGAGGACCTGACGTGAATCTCGACGATCTCGTCGGCGAGTACGCCGACATCGAAACGCGGCTCGCCGATCCAGCCGTACATGCCGACCAGGCGACGGCGCGCCGGCTGGGCAAGCGCTACGCCGAGCTGCGGCCGATCGTCGAGACCGCCCGTGACCTGCGGGCCGCCCAGGACGACGCGGCCGCCGCGCGCGAACTGGCCGCCGAGGACCCCGTCTTCGCCCAGGAGGCGGCCGACCTCGACAAGCGCATCGACGAGCTCGAGGAGACGCTGCGGCGCCTGCTCGTGCCGCGCGACCCCAACGACGACAAGGACATCATCCTCGAGATCAAGGCGGGGGAGGGCGGCGAGGAGTCCGCGCTCTTCGCCGGCGATCTGCTGCGGATGTACCTCCGCTACGCCGAGCGCGCCGGCTGGAAGACCGAGATCATCGACGCCCAGCACTCCGACCTCGGCGGGTACAAGGACGTCACGGTCGCCGTGAAGTCCCGGGGCACCGAGGACGGCGTCTGGGCCCGCCTGAAGTACGAGGGCGGCGTGCACCGCGTCCAGCGCGTCCCGGCCACCGAGTCACAGGGCCGCATCCACACCAGCGCCGCCGGCGTGTTCGTCATGCCCGAGGCCGAGGACATCGACGTCCAGATCGATCCGAACGACCTGCGCATCGACGTCTTCCGCTCCAGCGGCCCCGGCGGCCAGAGCGTCAACACGACCGACTCGGCCGTCCGGATCACCCACCTGCCCACCGGCATCGTCGTGTCCTGCCAGAACGAGAAGAGCCAGCTCCAGAACAAGGAGCAGGCCCTGCGCATCCTGCGCGCCCGGATGCTGGCGGTCGCCCAGGAGGAGGCCGAGGCCGCCGCGTCGGCCGAGCGCAAGAGCCAGGTGCGCACCGTCGACCGTTCCGAGCGGGTTCGCACCTACAACTTTCCGGAGAATCGCATCTCCGACCACCGCGTGGGCTACAAGGCATATAACCTCGACCAGGTACTCGACGGAGACCTGCACAACGTCACGCAGGCCCTCGTCGACGCCGACATGGAGCAAAGACTCGCCGAAGCCACATGACCCACCTGCTGTCCGACGAGATCGCCCGTGCGACGGCGCGCCTGGCCGCCGCGGGGGTTCCGTCGCCGCGCGCCGACGCCGAGGAGCTGGCGGCATTCGTGCACGGCGTCAAGCGCGCCGAGCTGCACACCGTGCCCGACGCCGCCTTCGACGCGCGGTTCTGGGAGGGCATCGCGCGGCGTGAGGCGGGCGAGCCGCTGCAGCACATCACCGGCCGGGCGTTCTTCCGCTACCTCGAGCTGAAGGTCGGGCCGGGCGTGTTCGTGCCCCGCCCGGAGACCGAGGTCCTCGCCGGCTGGGCCATCGACACCCTCCACAAGATGGACGTCGGCGACCCTCTCGTGGTCGACCTCGGCACCGGCTCGGCCGCGATCGCGCTGTCGATCGCCCAGGAGGTCCCGCGCGCACGGGTGCACGGCGTGGAGAAGGACCCGAAGGCGTACGTCCACGCCACCCGCAACGTCGAGGACCTCGACGAGCGCGGCCGCGTCCGGCTGCACCTCGGCGACTTCGCCGACGCGCTGCACGAGTTCGACCACGGCGTCGACCTGGTCGTGAGCAACCCGCCGTACATCCCGATGTCGGAGTGGGAGTACGTCCCGGAGGACGTCCGCGACTTCGACCCGGCGGCGGCGCTGTGGGGCGGGGGAGACGACGGCCTCGACGCCGTCCGCGTCGTCGAGCATACGGCCCGGCGCCTGCTGCGCCCGGGCGGCTGGGTCGCCGTCGAGCACAGCGACCTCCAGGGCCACCCGGTCTACTGGATCTTCGCCGAGGAGCTCGGCTGGCGCGACGTCCGCAACCACAAGGACCTCACCGGCCGCGACCGCTTCGTCACCGCCCGCCTCGGCACCGACTGATCCTTCCCATGGCCCGATCCCTGTCCGGGCGGGTGCGCGGCGGTGGGAGAATGGCGGGCGTGAGCCGACGATACGACTGCTCGGAGCCGCTGGAGCGGACGAAGGGGATCGCGGACGCCGTCTCGGCCGTCCGCCGTGGTGAGCTGGTGGTCCTGCCCACCGACACGGTGTACGGGATCGGCGCCGACGCGTTCACACCCAGCGCGGTGACCGCGCTGCTCGACGCGAAGGGCCGCGGCCGCGACATGCCGTCCCCCGTACTGGTCGGCTCGGTGCGTGCCGCGCAGGCGCTGGTCGACGACCTCGGCACGTACGGCCAGGACCTGATCGACGAGTTCTGGCCCGGCGCGCTGACGATCGTGTGCCGCGCCAACACCACCCTCGCCTGGGACCTCGGTGACACCAAGGGCACCGTCGCGGTCCGGATGCCGCTGCACCAGCTCACCTTGGAGCTGCTGAAGGAGACCGGCCCGATGGCGGTCAGCAGCGCCAACCGGTCCGGCGCCGCCCCGTCGCGCACGGCCGAGGAGGCCGAGACCCAGCTCGGCGACTCCGTCTCGGTCTACCTGGACGACGGCCCGAGCGGCGACGAGATGCCCTCGTCGATCGTCGACCTGACGGGCGCGGTCCCGCGCCTGCTGCGGGCGGGCGCCATCTCCGAGGAGCGCCTCCGCGAGGTCTGCGGCGTCCTCCTCAGCGACGAGGACGACCCCGCCCCGGAGCCGCCGGCCGACGACGCCCCCAAGGATGCCGCGAAGCCCGCTGAGGACCCGCAGAACACCCGTTCGCCGCTGCCCGAGGCGGATGCGAAGACCCCTGCCCCCGCAGACCGCACGAACGCCGACAAGGACGCGCCCACCGACCGCTGACGCCCGATCTCGTCGAGGTCTCCGCGCCGAGGATTTGTGTCGTGATAGCGACAAAAATCCTCGGCGCCCGGAGTGATCCTGTCCGGCTCGAGCACGAGAGACCGGGTGCTGGGAAGGGTCAGTAGTGCTGGCGCCAGGCGCCGCACTTCTTGGTCGTGAACTTGCCCTTGCTCCAGGTGCCGCGGCACTCCTGGACGTACATGTGCTTGATCCGGGTCGATGTGACGGTCTGCCACTTGTCCTGGACCTGGTCGCCCGTGAGCGCGACGACCCGTACGTCGTCCTTCTGCTTCTTCGCGCCGGTGAAGGTGAAGCGGAGCGCGGCGCTGTAGCCGTCCTTCTTCGTGTCCTTGAGGTCGAAGGTCAGCGTCACCTTCGACGCCTCGGTGTTGTAGAAACCGAAGGCGTCGACACCGGACAGGCCGACGGTCCGCCAGAAGCCGACCGCCGCGTCCGCGGGCGTCGTGGTCAGGGCGAAGGTCGTGATGATGACGCCGGCTGCGAGAGTGGCCGTCGCGATTCGCCGCATTGATCTCTCCAAGATCGATTGGGCGGTACGAGCGATGATCTTAGCAGTTCGGCCGGTTTGCTCCACATAAAGAGAAGGGCCCTGCCGCGCCGCAGGGCCCTTCTCCGTCAGCTCAGAGTGAACCGATTATCGACTCAGATGGAGATCTTCTTGTACTTGCCGGCCTTCGTGACCGTGAAGGTCTTGGTCTTCGTGTTGCGGTGGCCCAGCACCTCGCGGATGTACGCGTACTTCGCGTTGACGTAGCCGCTGTCGGAGAAGGTCTTCTTCCCCGTCTTCGGGGTGATGACGAGCGGGTACTTCTCGCCCGGGATCTTGATCTCGAAGCCGGCCGCCAGGCCGTCGGCCTTGGTGTCCTTGCCGTAGACGGACAGCGCCAGCTTCGACTTGTAGTTCCAGTACTTCCCGTAGGTGTAGACACCGGCGATGTCGTACGGCGCGCTCCAGCGGGTGTAGCCGCTGCGCTTCGTGCCACCGATCTGCCAGTAGTGGTAGGTGGCCGTCGCGTGGACGCCGCCGGCCGGGGCGGACTGCAGGCTCCCGAGGGGGACGGTCTCCATGCTCTTGGTGTCGGCGCTCGCCGGTCCGGCGGCGAGGGCGATGGCGGCAGCGGCTGCGACGGCCCCCGTGGCGACAAGAGTCGCGATGCGACGCATTGATCCTCCGTGTTCGGAGATTGGATGAACGGGAAGGACCGTAGCACTTCCGAAGAATACGATGTGCCGGTTTTTCGGGTGATTTTGGTGGCCGCGAAAGGACGGAACCGATGGGAGACCGCCGACATCTAACGGGCATGCGTGACGCATGGCCTGACGCCGGTGGAGAGGAATGTCGGGGGCGGGGTCTAGGGTCCTTCTTTCGTGCTTTCCGGCCGTCGGTGAATCGCCGGGAGCCGAACCTTCGCGGGGTCTCGGGCGTCTGACCTCAGCGGGAGACGTCGCCGCGGTGGGGCGATGATCTTAGCGGAGCGGAGACGAACCTATCGGGGCGGCTCGGGCCGGTGTGTGATCATCGGCACACTCAGGGATGGATCACGCGGTCCTGCCATGGAACCTGCCCGGGCCGGGCCGACGTGCCTCGCCGGGACGGTGCGAGTGACCATCGCCGCTTGGTCATCGGGAATAGAGTTGGGTCCCGCACGGCGGGCTCGGTGGACGGTGGAGGGAGGCGGGCGGTGCGGGAGTACATCCTCACGTTCCTGACGGCGGCGATCGTCACCTACCTTCTCGTTCCCCTGGTGCGGAAGTTCGCGATCGCCTTCAAGGCGATGACGCCGGTGCGCGACCGGGACGTGCACGCCATCCCCACGCCGCGGATCGGCGGCCTGGCGATGTTCTTCGGGATGTGCGCCGCGCTCCTGATGGCCTCACGGTTGCCGCACATGCGCGACGTCTTCACCGAGAGCCCCACGTGGGTCGGCCTGTTGTCGGCCGGTGGGCTGCTGGTCGTGGTGGGCATCGCCGACGACCGCTGGGAGATCGACGCGCTGACCAAGATGGCCGGCCAGGTCGCGGCGGCCGGGCTGCTCATCATGAACGGCGTCCAGCTGCTGTGGATCCCGCTGCCCGGCGCGACCCTCGCGCTGCCGCCGTCGTACGGCGTGCCGGTCACGATCCTCGTCGTGGTCGCGACGATCAACGCGGTGAACTTCATCGACGGGCTCGACGGGCTGGCCGCGGGCATCGTGGGCGTCTCGGCGCTCGCCTTCTTCGTGTACGCCTATCTGGTCACCGTCGTCGCGCACCTCGATCACCAGAGCGCCCCGGCGCTGATCGCGGCGGTGCTGGCCGGGATGTGCGTCGGGTTCCTCCCGCACAACTTCAGCCCGGCGCGGATCTTCATGGGCGACACCGGGTCCATGTTGATCGGGTTGATGCTGGCCACATCCATGATCACCGTGTCGGGGTTCGACCCGGTGGCCCTGAAGGGGTCGATCAACCGGTTCCCGACGCTGCTGCCGCTGCTGCCGGTGGCGATCCTCGTCGTCCCCTACGCCGACATGCTGATGGCGGTGGTCCGCCGGACGTACGGCGGGCGGTCGCCGTTCGCGCCGGACAAGAAGCACATGCACCACCGGCTGCTGAACCTCGGTCACTCGCACCGGGGCGCCGCGCTGGTGATGTACCTCTGGACGGCGCTCTTCTCCTTCGGGGTGGTCGCGCTGTCCGCCGCCAAGTCGCCGCTGCTCGTGCTGGCCGCCGCGACCGTCGTCGCGATCGCCGCACTCGTGGTGATGGCGTTCCCGCAGCTACGCCCGCACGGACGGCGACACCGGACGGGCGAGGAAACTCCCTCGGACAAGCGTCCTCGGCAGGCCGCGTGAGCTGCGGACTTTACCATTACTTGGTAGGTCATTCCGAGCAGTGAGAAGCTTGTGATACCTTTCACGAGCGGGCAACCGAACACCCACCGTGAACACTCGGAGCACTCATGCACTCCAACGACGCCCGGATCCTCCGTGGCGCCGCGATCCCGACCGGCCTAGTCGGCCTGGTAGCGATCATCGCCGGCCTGCTCTTGGCCGGCGGTAAGGGAGCCCTGGGCTCCGCGCTCGGGACCGTCGTGGTGCTTGCATTCTTCACCCTCGGCGTGGTCGTCGTCAGCTATGTCACGAAAATTTCCGAACAGATGGTCCTGATGGCCGGCCTGTTCAGCTTCCTCGTGAAATTCATCGTGGTGCTGGGCCTGGTCATCGCGTTGAAAGACGTGACCCTGTGGAACGCGCGTGCCTTCGGCTGGACGGTGATCGCCCTCACGGTCGTCTGGCTCGCGGCCGAGACGAACGCGACCCTCAAGGTGAAGGCCCCGTATGTCGAACCCGCCCCCCGGTCGCAGAGCCAGGGCAAGTCGGGCGCATGATGACAATGGACTACTCCAATATGACTACGCGGGAGGTGGCCTGCTATCGTCCGAGACGCGATGACCGGGGATGGGCGTCAGCCCAGCGATGCAGACAACCGCAAGTTCGCCAACGACATGTCAGCGGCGCCCGCAACCCTGCTGGGCGGCATGCTGGTCTACGGCGGAGCGGGATGGCTGCTCGCACGCTGGCTCCACGTCCCGGCCCTGCTTCCCATCGGGCTGGTATTCGGCCTCGTCTTCGCGAGCTACCTGGTCTACGCCCGCTACGGCCGCTGAGTAGGGCCTGCGGAGCCGTAGCCCACCGAGACGACAGCAAGGTTGCCGCCTTGATGAGCTACGACTGCGAAAGGATCGCCGGGTGAGTGCGCCGCACCTCCTCGCCAAGGACTTCCAAGACGAGGCCCCGGGCCTCGGCCTCTTCCAGTGGAAGCCGCTCTTCCACATCGGCCCGTTCGCCGTGGCGAAGCCGATCGTCCTGTGCCTGATCGTGGCGATCATCATCGTCGCGTTCTTCTGGGCCGCGTTCGCCAAACCCAAGCTGGTGCCCCGCGGCGCGCAGAACGTCGGCGAGGTCCTCTACATGTTCGTCCGGGACGAGATCGCCCGGCCGTTCCTGGGCAAGGACGCCGAGAAGTGGATGCGGCTGCTGGTGCCGCTGTTCTTCTTCGTCTGGCTCGGCAACCTCATGTCGGTGATCCCGATCGCGCAGTTCCCGGTGAACTCGCGAATCGCGTTCCCCATGGTCCTCGCCCTGCTGGTCTACGGGACCTTCTGGGTCGTCGGCGTCAAGCACCAGGGCTTCTTCGGCCTGCTCAAGAACGCGACGATGCCGCCGGACCTGCCGTGGCCGCTCTACATCCTGGTCATCCCGATCGAGTTCGCCTCGACCTTCCTGCTGCGGCCGTTCACCCACGCGGTCCGGCTCTTCGCGAACATGTTCGCCGGCCATCTCCTGGTCGCGCTGTTCGCGACGGTAGGCTTCCACTTCCTCTTCGAGAAGCTGACCCCGCTGGGCGCCCCGGTCGGCATTCTCGGCGTCATCCTGACGATCTTCATGACGGCCTTCGAGCTGTTCGTGCAGGCGGTGCAAGCGTACGTCTTCGCACTGCTCGCGGCGTTCTACATCAGCGCCGGTCTGTACGCCGACCACTGATAGCAACCCGAATAACCCCAAGACCTGACCGGTGGGGAGCCCCACCGGCCGAGTGAAAAGGAAAAGGAATGACGAACCTCCTCGCCGCCGCCGTCGACATCAACCACGGTCTCAAGTCGATCGGGTACGGCCTCGCGGCCATCGGCCCGGGCATCGGCGTCGGCATCGTCTTCGGCCAGGGCGTACAGGCCATGGCCCGTCAGCCCGAGATGACCAACGTCATTCGCCAGAACATGATCCTGGGCTTCGCCTTTTCCGAGGCGCTCGCCCTGATCGGTCTGGTCATGCCGTTCGTCTACTGACCAAGACTTTTTACGGAAGGCTGTGCACGCCATGTACCTGGCGCAACACGCGGGGCTGCTAGCGGCGGAGAGCAAGAACCCCAACCCGCTGCTCCCCGACGCGGCCGAGATGATCGTCGGCATCTTCGCGTTCCTCGTCGTGCTGTTCTTCCTCGGCAAGGTTCTCATCCCGCGCATCCAGAAGGCGCTCGAGGAGCGTACTGACGCGATCGAGGGTGGGATCAAGCGGGCCGAGGAGGCGCAGGCCGAGGCTCAGCGGACGCTCGAGCAGTACCAGACGCAGCTGGCCGAGGCCCGGCAGGAGGCCGCACGGATCCGCGAGGAGGCGCGCGAGCAGGGGGCGCAGATCATCGCGGAGCTGCGCGACCAGGCGCAGGCCGAGGCACAGCGGCTCGTCGACCAGGCGCACACCCAGATCGACGCCGACCGGCAGCAGGCGTTCACCCAGCTCCGTACGGAGATCGGGGAGCTCGCGATCGAGCTGGCCGGCCGCATCGTCGGCGAGTCCCTTGAGGACGAGGCCCGGCGCCGCGGCACCGTCGACCGCTTCCTCGACGAGCTCGAGGACCGTGCGCGGGCGGGGGCGTAAGAAATGATCGGCGCGAGCAGGGCCTCGTTCGTCGAGGCCAGGGAGCGGCTCGAGGCCGTCCTGTCCACCGCTGGTGACCCGGCGGCGTTCGGCGACGAGCTGTTCGCCGTGGTGCACCTGCTCGACCGGGAGCACGTGCTGCGCCGGGCCCTGTCGGACCCGGCCCAGCCGGCCGACCGGCGGGCCGGGCTGGCCACGGCCGTGCTCGACGGCAACGTCGCCCCGGCGGTCCGTGACTTCATCGGCGACGTCGTGCGGCAGCGGTGGGCGCGGTCCACCGAGCTCGCCGACGCGATCGAGGAGCTCGCGGTGACCGCCGTCGCGGCCGCCGCCGAGGCGCAGTCGCGGATCGACGACGTGGAAGACGAGCTCTTCCGGTTCGGGCGGATCGTCGAGGGACAGCCGGAGCTGCGGGGCGCGCTGGTGGACCGGCGGGTACCGGCCGAGCGCAAGGTCGAGCTGGTCACCACGCTCCTGGAGGGCAAGACTGCGGCGGCGACGTTGCGGCTGGTCAGCGAGGCTGTGGCACATCCGCGAGGACGTAGTCTGGAGCGAGCGCTCGAGGGCTACGGACGGATCGTCGCCGAGCGCCGCAACCGGCTGGTCGCGGTGGTCCGCACGGCGGTCGAGCTCGACGAGGCGCGGAAGACGCGGCTGACGGCAGCGCTGTCGGCGCAGTACGGCCGCGACGTTCACTTGAACATTGAGGTCGACCCCTCCGTTTTGGGTGGTATTTCCGTCCAGATCGGGGACGAGGAAATCGACGGCACCATCGCTCGCCGGCTGGAAGACGTCCGCCGGCGAATCGAACGGTCGAGCTGAACCAAGCATCGGACTCACGGAGAGAGACGAAGAAGACATGGCGGAGCTGACGATCCGGCCGGAGGAGATCCGGGGCGCGCTCGAGCGCTTCGTCCAGGCCTACGAGCCGGAGACCGCCGCGCGCGAGGAGGTCGGGACCGTCGTCGAGTGCTTCGACGGCATCGCCTTCGTCGAGGGCCTGCCCTCGGCCATGGCGAACGAGCTCCTTGAGTTCGAGGACGGCACGCGCGGCATCGCGCTGAACCTGGACGTTCGCCAGATCGGTGTCGTCATCCTGGGCGACTTCTCCAAGATCGAGGAGGGCCAGCAGGTCCGCCGCACCGGCGAGGTCCTGTCGGTGCCGATCGGCGACGGCTACCTCGGCCGCGTCGTGGACTCGCTGGGGAACCCGATCGACGGCAAGGGCGCGATCGAGACGGCCGGCCGCCGCGAGCTGGAGCTGCAGGCGCCGGGCGTCATGCAGCGCCAGCCGGTGGGCGAGCCGCTGCAGACCGGTATCAAGGCGATCGACGCGCTGACGCCGATCGGCCGCGGTCAGCGACAGCTGATCATCGGTGACCGGCAGACCGGCAAGACCACCGTCGCGATCGACACGATCCTGAACCAGAAGCAGGCGTGGGAGAGCGGCGACCCGAGCAAGCAGGTCCGCTGCATCTACGTCGCGGTCGGCCAGAAGGGCTCGACGATCGCGCAGGTGCGGGCCACCCTCGAGGCGGCCGGCGCCCTGGAGTACACCACGATCGTGGCGGCTCCGGCGTCCGAACCCGCGGGCTACAAGTACATCGCCCCCTACACCGGCTCGGCCATCGGCCAGCACTGGATGTACGAGGGCAAGCACGTCCTGATCGTGTTCGACGACCTGTCCAAGCAGGCCGAGTCGTACCGCGCGATCTCGCTGCTGCTGCGCCGTCCGCCGGGCCGCGAGGCCTACCCCGGTGACGTGTTCTACCTGCACTCGCGGCTGCTGGAGCGGTGCGCGAAGCTGTCGGACGACATGGGCGCCGGCTCGATGACGGGTCTGCCGATCATCGAGACCAAGGGCAACGACGTCTCGGCGTACATCCCGACGAACGTCATCTCGATCACCGACGGCCAGGTCTTCCTGGAGACCGACCTGTTCAACCAGGGTGTCCGGCCGGCCATCAACGTCGGTATTTCGGTGTCCCGCGTCGGCGGCGCCGCGATGACCAAGGCTATGCGCAAGGCGACCAGCAACCTGAAGCTGTTCCTGTCGCAGTTCCGCGACCTGGAGGCGTTCGCCGCGTTCGCGTCCGACCTGGACGCCGCGTCGCGCGCCCAGCTGGACCGCGGCGCCCGCCTGGTCGAGCTGCTCAAGCAGCCGCAGAACAACCCGTTCCCGATGGAGCAGCAGGTCGTCTCCATCTGGTCGGGCACGAACGGCGAGCTCGACGACGTGCCGATCGAGGACATCCGCCGGTTCGAGGCCGAGCTGCTCGACTACGTGAAGCGCAACCAGTCGGGTCTGCTGGACGGCATCCGGGAGACCGGCCAGTTCGGCGACGACGCCCAGTCGACCCTGAAGGACGCCATCGCGGAGTTCAAGAAGGGCTTCGAGACCACGAACCACGGCCTGCTCGTCCAGGAGCAGCCGGTCGAGGCCATCGATGAGGGTGACGTCGAGCAGGAGAAGATCACCCGCGTAAGGAAGAAGTAAGGCATGGGTGCCCAGCTTCGGACGATCCGGCGCCGTATCGCCACGACGAGGTCGATGGCGAAGATCACGCGCGCGCAGGAGCTCATCGCCTCGTCGCGGATCGTCAAGGCACAGCAGCGGGTGCGGGAGTCGGGGCCGTACGCCCGGCAGATCACGCGCGCCATCTCCGCGCTGGTCAGCCACAACGTCGGTGTCGGCCACCCGCTGCTGACCGAGCGGACCGACAGCAAGCGCGCCGCGGTGCTGATCATCACGAGTGACCGCGGGTTCGCCGGCGGTTACAACGCCAACGTCATCCGCGAGGCGGAGGGCCTGATGACGATGCTGCGGGAGCAGGGCAAGGAGCCCATCCCGTACATCGTCGGGCGCAAGGGCGTCGGCTGGTACCGCTTCCGCGAGCGCGAGTTCGCCGGGGAGTGGACCGGCTTCAGTGACAACCCGCGGTTCGAGAACGCCGAGACCATCGGCCGTGCTCTCGTCCGTGAGTTCGAGAAGCCGGCCGACGAGGGCGGCGTCGCCGAGATCCACGTCGTCTACACCGAGTTCGTGTCGATGCTGACGCAGACGGCGCAGGTCCGCCGGCTGCTGCCGCTGGAGATCGAGGAGTCCGAGCAGGCCCCGGAGGAGCAGGCCCAGGGCGTGCTGCCGGCGTACGAGTTCGAGCCCTCCGCGGAGGCCGTGCTCGACGCCCTCCTGCCGAACTACATCGAGAGCCGGATCTGGCACATGCTGCTCCAGGCGGCCGCCTCCGAGCACGCGCAGCGGCGGCGGGCGATGAAGTCGGCGACCGACAACGCCAACGATGTGATCGAGAACCTGACGCGGGTCGCGAACCAGGCCCGTCAGGCCGAGATCACGCAGGAAATCAGCGAGATCGTCGGTGGCGCGAACGCGCTCGCCGAGAGCTCCGCGGGGAGTGAGTGAGAGTCACCATGACTGCTTCGGTAGAAACAGCCACGGCGACGGGCCGCGTCGCCCGCGTCACCGGCGCCGTCATCGACGTGGAGTTCTCCGTCGAGACGATGCCGGAAATCTACAACGCGCTGCAGATCGAGGTCACGATCGGCGGTGAGACCCGGACGCTGACCCTCGAGGTCGCCCAGCACATCGGCGACAACATGGTCCGCGCCATCTCGCTGCAGCCCACCGACGGCGTCGTCCGCGGCGCGCCGGTGGTCGACACCGGCGCCCCGATCTCGGTGCCGGTCGGCGACGGCGTCAAGGGCCACGTCTTCAACACCATCGGCGAGTCCCTCGACGTCCCGTCCTCGACGCTGGAGGTCACCGAGCGCTGGCCGATCCACCGGCACGCGCCGGCGTTCGACCAGCTCGAGAGCAAGACCGAGATCCTCGAGACCGGTATCAAGGTCATCGACCTGCTCACGCCGTACGTCAAGGGCGGCAAGATCGGCCTGTTCGGCGGCGCCGGTGTGGGCAAGACGGTGCTCATCCAGGAGATGATCACCCGTGTCGCCCGTAACCACCGCGGTACCTCGGTGTTCGCGGGCGTCGGCGAGCGTACCCGTGAGGGCACCGACCTGCTGCTGGAGATGAAGGAGGCCGACGTCCTCAAGGACACGGCGCTCGTCTTCGGCCAGATGGACGAGCCGCCGGGCACCCGTCTGCGGGTGGCCCTGTCCGCGCTGACCATGGCGGAGTACTTCCGCGATGTGCAGAACCAGGACGTGCTGCTGTTCATCGACAACATCTTCCGGTTCACCCAGGCGGGTTCGGAGGTCTCCACGCTGCTCGGCCGTATGCCGTCCGCCGTGGGTTACCAGCCGACCCTCGCCGACGAGATGGGCGAGCTGCAGGAGCGGATCACCTCGACCCGTGGTCACTCGATCACCTCGATGCAGGCGATCTACGTGCCCGCGGACGACATCACCGACCCCGCGCCGCACACCACGTTCGCGCACCTCGACGCCACGACGGTGCTCTCCCGTGCGATCACGGAGAAGGGCATCTACCCGGCGGTGGACCCGCTGGACTCGACGTCGCGGATCATGGACCCGGTCATCCTCGGCCGGGAGCACTACGACACCGCCCAGCACGTGAAGCAGATTCTGCAGCGCTACAAGGAGCTGCAGGACATCATCTCCCTCCTGGGCATCGACGAGCTCTCCGAAGAGGACAAGGTCACGGTCGAGCGCGCGCGCCGCATCGAGCGGTTCCTGTCGCACCCGATGTACATGGCCGAGGCCTTCACGGGCCAGCAGGGCGAGAACGTGTCGCTGAGCGACACGGTCGCGTCCTTCAAGGCCATCGCCGAGGGCAAGTACGACCACCTCCCGGAGCAGGCGTTCTTCATGGTCGGTGGCATTGAGCAGGCCGAGAAGAAGGCCCAGGAGCTGCAGAAGTAACGCCTCGCGCGTTCGGAGGAGAGCAAGTGGCAAAGCTGCACGTCGAGCTCGTCTCACCGGAGCGTGAGATCTGGGCCGGCGAAGCCGATATGGTCGTTGCCAAGACCATCGAGGGTGAGATGGGCATCATGCCCGGTCACGCGCCGGTCCTGGGCCTGCTGGTGGACGGCAGTGTCGTGCGGATCAAGCCCGCCGACGAGTCGGAGACCATCTCCGCGATGGTCTCCGGCGGTTTCTTCTCGGTCGCCTCCGACGAGGTGTCGGTGCTCGCCGAGTACGCCGAGCTGGGCGGCGAGATCGATCTCGACGCCGCCCGCGCGGAGTACGAGCGGGTCTCCGGCCTGGAGGGCGAGGAGGCCGCGGCCGCGCAGCGGCGGGCCCGCGCGCGCCTGCGGGCCGCCGGCCAAGAGGTCTGACACCGGCACCGGACTCGTGGGGGAAGCAGGGGGGAGTGGGCGAGTACCTGGCGTGGGACATCGGCGGGCTGCTCGCTGTCGTCCTGGTGGCGGTGCTCGCCGCGTTCGCCCTGCTGTCGCTGCGGCGTTGGCTGCTCGAACGCCGCGGCGGCACGGTCGAGTGCAGTCTCCGCGATCCCCACGGCCGTGGCGTATGGCGGCTCGGCATCGGCCGGTACAACGGTGACGAGCTGCTCTGGTTCGCGATTTTCGGCATTCGGCTGAGGCCCCGGCGGGTCGTACACCGCCGGGGCCTCGTCGTTTCCGGGCGCCGCAAGCCGGAGGCCGAGGAGGAGGCCGCCCTTCAGCCGGACGCCGGCATCCTCGAGATCCAGGACGGCAACGGCACCGTCGAGCTGGCGATGAGCGGAGCGGCGCTGACCGGCTTCCTCGCCTGGCTCGAGGCCGCCCCGCCGGGCACCCCGCTCGCCTGACGCGCCGCCCGGCCAGGCTTCCCGATCGCCTGACGCGCCGCTCTGCCGGGCTCGCCGATCACCTGGTGCCGGACGCCGACCGGCTCAACGCTCGCCGCCGGGCTTCCACAGCACGTCGCCGCGGTCGCCATTGGCCTTGCGGCCGAGGATGAACAGCAGGTCGGACAGCCGGTTGAGGTACTTCGCGGTCAGCGGGTTCATGTCCTCGTGGACCGTCAGCGCCGCCCAGGTGGTCCGCTCGGCGCGGCGCGCGACCGTGCGCGCGACGTGCAACAGCGCCGCTCCCGGAGTGCCGCCGGGCAGGATGAAGCTCCGCAGCGTGGCCAGGTCGGCGTTGTGCTCGTCGCACGCGGCCTCCAACCGGGTGATGTAGTCCTCGGTGACCCGCAGCGGCGGGAACTTCGGGTCGGGAACGATCGGGGTGCTCAGGTCCGCGCCGACGTCGAAGAGATCATTCTGGATCCGGGTGAGCAGCGTGGCGATGTCCTCCGGCAGGTCGCCCATGGCGAGCGCGACGCCGATCGCGCTGTTGGCCTCGTCGACGTCGGCGTACGCCGCGAGCCGAGGGTCGGTCTTGGCCGTACGGCTCATGTCGCCGAGGTTGGTCGTGCCGTCGTCGCCGGTCCGCGTGTAGATCTTCGACAGGACGACGGGCTGGTCGTCGCGCTCTTTCGCCATGCCCGTCACCCTATTGAGTCGTCGTGTGGGGCCGGGCGGCCACCCGGCCCCACACGACGACCAGAGCCCCTCCGGTGAACGAATTCCTCAGCTGAGCGCGCGGCCGGCGGGCGCGTGCTGAACGTGCGCGCGGGCCGTCTTGGGAGCGGCGACGCGGTTGCCGTTGACCGGCAGCGTGCTGCCCGCGAAGACCTGGGCGGCGTGGGCGGCGCCGTCCGCGAGCTGGTCGAGGATGGTGCTGTTGTTGTTGGTGTACGTGTCGCAGGCCTGGTGGTAGCACGGGTCGTACGCGACGCCCGCCTGACCGCCGTAGATCTGCGCCTCGGCCGCCGTCTTGATGCCCTCCGCGCCGGAGTCGAGGCCGCCCGCGGGGATGCCGTTCTCGATGAACGGCCCGTAGTCGGAGCGCCCGTTGAACTCGCTCGGCGACGTCGCCAGCTTCCGCTTGCCGTAGTAGTCGAGGAAGACCTTCTCGATCGCGCCGGAGCCGGCGGGCGGGTTGGTGCCCGCGCCCTGGGAGTCGTCGCCGTCGTACACGCCGCGGACGCCGTTGGGCGAGCCGAGCATGTCGAAGTTGAGGTTGAGGGCGATCCTGGCCTTCTCGGCGGCGGTCAGGTTGGCGACGTAGTACTCCGAGCCGAGCAGACCCTCCTCCTCGGCGCCCCAGAACGCGAACCGCACCTTGTTCTTGATGCCCTTGCCCAGCTTGTTGATCTGCTCGGCGATGGTGAGGATCGTGGCGGTGCCGCTGCCGTTGTCGTTGATGCCGGGGCCGGTGGTGACGCTGTCGAGGTGGGCGCCGAGGACGACGACGTTGTCGGCGCGGCCGCGCTTGGTCTCGGCGATGACGTTGTGCGCCGTGCGCCGCTCGCTGAAGGTGTCCGTCTTGATGTGCAGCGTCAGGGTGCCGGACGTGGCCGCCTGCACCAGGTCGGTGCCGAGCTGGTAGGTCGGGCCGATCACCGGAATCTTCCAGGGGGTGCTGGCGGTGCCCTCAACGGGGCCCATCCGGTCGGGCGAGGCGCCGTCGTTGTAGATGGCGATGGCGGCGGCGCCGGCGTTCTGGGCGTTGCCGGCCTTCACCGAGAAGTTGCAGCCGCCGCGCTTGACCAGGGCGATGTTCCCCTTCGGGAAGCCGGCGAAGTCGTCGGCCTCGCAGCCGCTGCCGACGCCGGCGCCCGCCGGGTCGACCGCCGTGGCGGTGGCGGTGACGTCACCGGAGCCGGAGAAGTCCAGGGTCGCGTAGTCGGTGCCGTAGACGTACTTGGCGCCGCCGGGCCGGTCGAAGACCGCGGGTGTCTTCTGCTTGTAGTAGTCGAAGGGGAAGTCCTGCACCGTCGGCCGGTAACCGGCCTTCTCGAGCTGCTTGACGACGTACTTGGTGGAGACCTCGAAGCCGGCTTCGCCCGCCGCGCGGGTGCCGCCGTTGTAGGTGGCGATCGTCTGGAGGTCCTTCTGGTGCCGGCGGATGTCCTTCAGTTTCACCAGCCGGTCGAGATGCGGCTGTGCGGCCGCGTCCGCGGGGGTCGCGGCCCCGATGGAGGCCGCGGCCAGGCCGATGAGGGTACCGATGGCGAGTTTTCGCAACGTCGTGCCCTTCCGATGGTAAAGCCGGGGTAATGCCGCGAATCCTGACATTTCGCGGTGCTCGACGGCCAGCCCTGAGACCGACTCGTTGCGCGGACGCCGGAAATCGTGGATTAGAACGTGATTCGGGCCACTGTTCGGGCTTGCCACTGATCGATAGTGTTTCGCCCAGGCTCTCGAGGCGTGGAGGCGGCCGTGTACGACTACGTCATCGTCGGCGCCGGTAGTGCGGGCTGCGTGCTCGCCGATCGGCTGACCGCGGACCCCGGCACGAAGGTCCTGATCCTGGAGGCCGGACCGCCCGATGACGCCCCCGAGATCCACATTCCGGCCGGGGTCGCGGCGCTGTTCAAGAGCCAGTACGACTGGGACTACACGACGACCCCGCAGCCGAACGCGGCCGGCCGTACCGTCTACTGGCCGCGCGGCCGCACTCTCGGCGGCAGCTCGTCGACCAACGCGATGATCTACATCCGTGGTCACCGGCACGACTTCGACACCTGGCGGGACGAGTACGGCTGCAAGGGCTGGGGGTACGCCGATCTGCTGCCGTACTTCATGCGCGCCGAGGACCAGCAGCGCGGCGCGTCCGACTACCACGGCACCGACGGGCCGCTCCGCGTCGAGGATCTGCGCTTCAAGCACCCGCTGGTCCGCGCCTGGATCGACTCGGCGACGGACTTCGGCCTGGCCGCCAACGACGACTTCAACGGCGCCGAGCAGGACGGGGTCGGGTTCTACCAGGTGACGCAGCGGCGGGGCCGCCGCTGGTCGACCGCGGACGGCTACCTGTCCCGCGCCGCGGAGCGGCCGAACCTCACCGTGGCGACCGACGCGCTCGTCACCCGCGTGGTCATCGAGGACGGGCGGGCCACCGGGGTCGCATACGTGCGCGGCGGGACCGAACAGCGGGCCGTCGCCCGGCGGGAGGTGATCCTGTCCGGGGGCGCGGTCAACTCGCCGCAGCTCCTCATGCTGTCCGGCGTGGGGCCGGCCGACCACCTGCGCTCGCTCGGCATCGACGTCGTCGTGGACCTGCCCGGCGTGGGCACCGGTCTGCAGGACCATCCGATGGTGCCCGTCATGTGGCACACCCCGGACAAGAAGGCGTTGTGGGAGGGCGTCAACCTGCGCAGCCTCATGCTGTACCAGACGCTGGGGCGCGGCCCGTACGCCTCGAACGTCGCCGAGGGCGGCGGCTTCGTACGGACCCGGCCGGACCTGCCCGCCCCGGACCTGCAGTACCACGTGCTCCCGACGCCGTACGTGGATCAGGGCCTCACCGACGCGAACAAGCGCGCCATGTCGGTGTTCGCCACGACCGTCGCCGTGGCCGGCCGGGGGAGCGTGCGGCTGCGGTCCGCCGACCCGCGGTGGAAGCCGCTCATCGACCCGAACTACCTGGGCGACGACGCGGATCTCGAGGTGCTCCTGGCGGGCGTCCGGCAGGCCCGGGAGATCGCGGCGACCGGCCCGCTGGCCCGGATCGTCGGCGGGGAGTACGCCCCCGGAGAGGACGGCGCTGACCTCGCCGAGTGGGTCCGCCGGCAGGTCGTCACGCTCTACCACCCCACGAGCACGTGCGCGATGGGCGGTGCCGACGACTCGGTCTGCGACCCCGAACTCCGGGTGCGCGGCGTCGACGGCCTGCGCGTCGTCGACGCGTCGGTCATGCCGGCGGTGCCCCGGGGCAACACCAACGCCCCGACGATCGCGGTGGCAGAACGGGCCGCCGACCTGATCGCCGGCGGCCCGCTGCTGCCTCCCACCGAATTCGCCTAGGGCGTGTCTGCCGGCGGAGCCGGCAGACACGCCCCGACCGCGGTCGCGCACACCGCCGGACCGGTGGCGCGCTCTCGCGGCGGCGGCCTGTGCGCCCGCGTCGAGCCCCGCCTGGATGGAGGGCGCCTGTTCAGGCGGGGCTCAGCGTGGGCGCACAGACTTCGGGAGGTTCACCGGGCGCGGCGGCGCAGCAGGCGGCGGGGCTGCTCGACCTCGCGCGCCTCACGGTCACGCTCGTCCATGAGGGCCTTGAGGATGTCCGGGTGCATCGTTCGTACTCCTTGCGGCGCGAGCCGGACGGTCCGGCCTCGCACTCATAAGGTTCGTCCTAAGGCGGTGGCCGGGGCATCGGAACAATGCCTCATCCCGGCCGCCGCCCGGGACTAAGTCCGCCCGCCCGCCGCCCGGGGCCGCCTAAGCCACCGCGGCGCGTCTAAGAACCTCACCGATCCGCTCCCGGAGGACGCATGAAGATCAGGGACGCCGAGGTCATCGTCACCGCTCCCGGCCGCAACTACGTCACGCTCAAGCTGACGACCGACGACGGCGTCGTCGGCTACGGCGACGCGACGCTGAACGGGCGCGAACTCGCCGTCGAGGCGTATCTCCGGGAGCACGTCCTGCCGCTGCTGGCCGGCCGGGACGCCGCCCGGATCGGCGACACGTGGCAGTACCTCTACCGGGGCGCGTACTGGCGGCGCGGGCCGGTGACGATGACGGCGATCTCAGCGGTCGACCAGGCGCTGTGGGACATCAAGGGCAAGGTCGCGGGTCTGCCGGTGTACGAGCTGCTCGGCGGCCGGGCGCGGGAGGCGGTGACCGTCTATGGGCACGCGAGCGGCGCGGACGTCGACGACCTCCTCGCCGACGTCGCGCGCCACCGTGAACTGGGCTACACCGCCGTGCGCGTGCAGGCGAAGATCCCCGGGATGGACTCGACGTACGGGGTGCACACCGGCCCGCACCTGTACGAGCCGGCGTCCGGCGCGCTGCCCACTGAGGAGGTCTGGAACACCGCCGCGTACCTCGACTTCATCCCCACCCTGATGAAGCGGGTCCGCGACGAGTTCGGATACGGCTTCCACCTGCTGCACGACGTGCACCACCGGCTCACCCCGATCGAGGCCGCGCGGCTCGGCGCGGCGCTGGAGCCGTACCGGATGTTCTGGATGGAGGACGCGACGCCCGCCGAGGACCAGACGGCGTTCCGCCTGATCCGCTCGCACACGGTCACGCCGCTGGCGGTGGGCGAGGTGTTCAACACGATCTGGGACTGCCAGCAATTGATCACCGAGCGGCTCATCGACTACATCCGCACGTCCGTGACGCACGCGGGCGGCATCTCCCACGTGCGCCGGATCATGGACCTCGCCGACCTGTACGGCGTGCGGTCCGGCTCGCACGGCCCCGGCGACATCTCGCCGATCGGACTGGCCGCGGGCCTCCACCTCGACCTGGCGATCCCGAACTTCGGGATCCAGGAGTACATGGGCCACCGGGACCCGGCCGGCGAGGTCTTCGACTGGGGCTACCGCTATGAGAACGGCATGCTGTGGCCGTCGGACCGGCCGGGGCTCGGCGTCGAGTTCGACGAGGAGGCCGCGCGGCGGCACCCGTACGACCCGAAGTACCTGCCGGTCGCACGGCTGGCCGACGGCGCCATGCACGACTGGTGAGCCGGTGGTCGGGCGGCGGCGGGCACGACCGGTGAGCCGCCGCCCGGCCATCCGGCGTCAGCGGTAGTGCTTGCCGTGCAGCAGGCTGACGAGCTGCAGCAACTTGGCCATGTCCTTGTCGGTGCGCTTGAACGACGTGAGGTTCATCGGCGCGGCGAAGCGCTGGCGGGTGATGGCCTTGGCGCGGGCGAACTCCCGCAGCCCGTCGGCCCCGTGGATGCGGCCGAAGCCGGAGTCGCCCACCCCGCCGAACGGCAGCGCCGGAACGGCCGCGAAAGCGATCACCGCGTTGACCGAGGTCATGCCGCTGCGCAGCCTCCGGGCCGCCTCCATGGCCGTCGAGCGGCTGCGGGAGAAGATCGCGCCGGCCAGGCCGTACGACGTGGCGTTGGCGCGCTGGACGGCCTCGTCCACGCTCTTGACCCGGTGCACGGTGATGGTCGGGCCGAACGTCTCCTCCTGGACCGCGGCGGAGTCGTCCGGAACGTCGACCAGCACGACCGGCTCGACGTACGGCTCCTTCACCGCGTCCGCGCCGCCGACGAGCGCCCGGCCGCCCCGGGCGAGGGCGTCGTCGACGTGCCGCTTGATGACGTCGAGCTGGCTCGGCATCGTGATCGGGCCGTACGCGGCGGTGCGGTCCTCGCCGGGCCGCAGCGCCCGCGCCTGCTCGGTCAGCTTGGCGACGAAGTCGTCGTAGACGCCGTCGACGACGTACACCCGCTCGACGCCGACGCAGGTCTGGCCCGCGTTCGACATCGCGCCCCACAGGGCGGCCTCGGCGGCCTGGTCGAGGTCGGCGTCGGCGGCCACGATGAACGCGTCCTTGCCGCCGCACTCGGCGACGATGGGGGTGAGGCGCTCGGCGCACGCCGCCATCACCTTGCGGGCGGTCGGCGCCGACCCGGTGAAGGCGATCTTGTCGACCGCGCCGCGGGCGAGCGCGGCGCCGGTGTCGCCGAGGCCGGTCACGACCTGGAACACCGGCTCCTCCGGGATGACCTCGGAGACGATCTCGGCGAGCAGCAGGCCGACGCCCGGCGTGTACTCCGAGGGCTTGAACACGACCGCGTTGCCGGCCGCCAGGGCGTACGCGAGCGAGCCGACGGGCGTGAACAGCGGGTAGTTCCACGGGCCGATCACGCCGACGACGCCGAGCGGCTGGTACTCCAGGACGCACTTCTGGTTGATGGAGACGAGGCCGGGGAACACGCTGCGCGGGCCCAGGACCTTCTGGGCGTGGCGCGCGGCCCAGTCCAGGTGCGTGATCGCCAGGACCGTCTCGAGCTGGGCGTCGGCCACCGGCTTGCCGGTCTCCTGGTGGATCAGGGTCGCCATGCGGTGCAGCGACCGGGCCAGGGCGCCCTTGATGTTGAGCAGCCGGACCCGGCGCTCCTTCCAGCCGAGTCCGGCCCACCACACCGCGGCGACGCGGGCACGCTCGATCGCGGCGTTCACCGCGGCCTCGTCGTGGATCGGGTGCTCACCGACGACCTCGCCGGTCGCCGGGTTCAGGGAGCGGAACGTCTCGGCGGTCTTCTCGCTCGCAGTCGCGGTCATCGGCGTCACCTTCGTCCCAACGAGGTAGCTGTAGTCCAGTAAGTTACCCGTTACCGACCGGGGGCGGGGAGTATGCCGCGTTCGATCGCCGCGGTTACGGCGGCGGTCCGGTCGGACACCCCCAGCTTGCCGAACGCCCGCAGCAGGTGCGTCTTGACCGTCGCCTCGCTGATCAGCAGTTCCCGGCCGATCTCCGCGTTCGTACGGCCCCGGGCGACCAGCCGCAGCACGTCGATCTCCCGGCGCGACAGCTCGACCGGCGAGCGCATCCGGGACACCAGCTTGGCCGCCACCGAGGGGGCCAGGACCGTCTCGCCGCGCGCCGCCGCGCGGACCGCCTGCGCGAGGTCGTGCCGCGAGGCGTCCTTGAGCAGGTAGCCGGCGGCGCCCGCCTCGACCGCGCGGAGGATGTCGGCGTCGGTGTCGTACGTCGTCAGCACCACGACCCGGGTCTGGGGGCGCTGCGCGAGCACGCGCGAGGTCGCCTCGACGCCGTCGCCGCCCGGCATGCGCAGGTCCATCAGCACGACGTCCGGCTCGTGGGCGCGGACGGCCGCGACCGCCTCGGCGGCGCCGCCGGCCTCGGCCACGACCGTCAGGTCGTCCTCCGCCGTCAGCATGCCGCGCAGCCCCTCGCGGACGACCGGGTGGTCGTCGACGAGCAACACCTTGATCACGCAGGTACCTCCACCGTGACGGTCGTTCCGGCTCCCGGCTCGCTGCGCACGTCGAACGCGCCGCCGACCTGGCCGACCCGCTCGCGCATGCCGTGCAGACCGAAGCCGCGGGCCGCGTCGGGACCGAACCCTACGCCGTCGTCGCGGATCTCCAGGCGCACCGACTCGGGGGCGTACGCCAGGCGCACCTCGACCAGGTCGGCCTTCGCGTGCCTGCGGACGTTGGCCAGGCCCTCCTGGGCGACCCGCAGCAGCACCACCTCCGCCCCGGCGGTCAGCCGTCGCGGCTCGCCGGTGAGCGTGTAGTCCGCCGTGACGCCCAGTTCCTCGCGCATCCGCCCGGTCAGGCGCGCGACGGCCTCGTCCAGGGAGGAGCCGCCGAGCGGCGCGGGCGGCTGGGCGGCGACCAGGGCGCGCGCCTCGGCGAGGTTCTCCCGCGCGGTGCGCGCCGCGAGGCCGAGCTGCCGCCGCGCCTCCTCCGGGTCGCGCCCGACGTACGCGTCGGCCGCCTGCAGCAGCATCAGGATGCTCGTGAATCCCTGCGCGAGCGTGTCGTGGATCTCCCCGGCCATCCGCTCCCGCTCGGCCATGACGCCGGCCTCCCGGCTCACCTCGGCCAGCTCCGCCCGTGTCGTCTCCAACTGGGCGATCAGCTCGCGGCGCTCCGTGCTCTGCGCGATGATCCGCTCGATCCAGAGGCCGAAGAAGGCGGAGAATCCGATCACCACGACGGTCCAGACCAGGAACGACACGACCGTCCCCGCGTCGGCGCCGCCACGGAAGAACCGGACGGCCGGGACCGCGTTGAGGAGCACGAGCGCGGCCACGCTCTCCCGCCAGCGCACCAGCATGAAGCACTGCGGGCAGGCCGCGAACAGCACGAGCGAGCTCTCCGGGGCCGTCAGCGCCGCCGCGCCGCACAGCACGATGAGCCCGCCGACGTACGCGTACGCCCCCCGGGCGGACGTGTCACGTCCGAGGAAACGACGGCCGAACAGGACGTACCACGGCACCGTGACGAGGAGGATCCCCGTCGCGACCAGACCGGTCCCCGTCGGGTGGTCGTTCAGGACGTACATGATCGTCGAGACGAGGACCAGGCCGAAGTACGTCTCCCAGCGGCCCAGTCCCCAGTCCCACGCGTCGTCGTCCTTCATCCGTCGCGGCGCCGCTTCCAGCGGAATGTCGTCAGGCACAGGACCAAGCCTGCGACACCCCAGGCCGCCAGCACCAGTGCGGTGCGCCCGTGCTCCCAGGCGTGCGCCGGCTCGGCCGCCAGCAGCGTGTCAGGCAGCAGCGCGGACCGCAGCCCCTGGCTGATCCACTTCAGCGGGAACAGCGCGCCGGCCTGCTGGACGCCGGAGGGCAGGTCGCCGAAGGTGAAGTACACGCCGGAGATGAACTGCAGGACCAGGTACGGCACGTTCAGCACGGCCGCCGCGCTGCGGCCCGAGCGCGGCACGCTGCTGATCGCGATGCCGAGCAGCGTGCAGACGGTCACCCCGCCGACGAAGACCCAGGCGAAGGTCAGCCAGCGCTCGGGCGTGCTCGGCGGCTTCAGCCCGAACAGCAGGTGCCCCAGCGCGAACAGAAGGACGGTCTCCAGCGCCGACAGGACCAGCGCCGCGATCGTCTTGCCGATGAAGTAGGCCGCCTTCGGCATCGGCGTGCCGTACAGCCGCTTGAGGGTGCCGTCGTCGCGCTCCTGCGCGATCGCCACGCCCAGGCTGACGAACGTCGTCGACATGATGCCGCTGGCGATGATCCCGGCCGCGAAGTACTGCCGGAAGTCCACGCCCGTGTGGCCGACCTCGCCCTTGAAGATCGTGCCGAAGATCAGGAGCAGGATGACCGGCATGCCCAGGGAGAAGACGACGGCCTCTCGTTCGCGGAAGAACGCCTTCAGTTCCAGCGACCCACGGGACAGCCCGATCCGTACGGGCGAGGGCATCGCGACGGCGGTCATCGGGCTTCTCCGATCATGGTGAGGTAGACGTCCTCGAGCGTGGGGCGGGTGACGGTCAGCTCCGGCACCTCGCCGTCGAACTTCTGGCTCAGCTCGGCCACCACCTGCGTGGGGGAGTCGGTCTCGATCGCCTGCCGGCCCTCCGGCCCGAGCCAGCCCACCCGCGCCGCGGCGGTCGCCCGGCCGCCGAGCTCCATCGGCGAGCCGACCTCGACGACGCGGCCGCCGGCGATGACGCCGACCCGGTCGGCGAGCGCCTCGGCCTCGTCCAGGTAGTGGGTGGTGAGCAGGATCGTCGTGCCGCCGTGCGCCAGCCCCTCGATCAGCCGCCAGAACCGCCGCCGCGCGTCCGGGTCGAACCCGGTCGTCGGCTCGTCGAGGAAGAGGAGTTCGGGGTCGCCGATGATGCCGAGCGCCACGTCGACCCGCCGCCGCTGGCCGCCGGACAGGTGCGCGAGGCGGGCCCCCGCCTTGTCGGTCAGCCCGACCGCCTCGATCACCTCGTCGACGTCCCGGGGCCGCGGGTGGTAGCCCGCGAAGTGCCGGACGATCTCGCGAACGCTCAGCTCCGGCTGCTCGTTCGAGGTCTGGAGCACGATCCCCAGGCGGGCGCGCCACTGCCGGGTCGGCTTGCCGGGATCGGTCCCCAGCACCGACACCTCACCGCCGGTCCGCCGCCGGTGCCCTTCGAGGATCTCCACCGTCGTACTTTTGCCGGCCCCGTTCGGGCCGAGGAGGGCGAAGACCTCGCCCCGGAAGATGTCGAGGTCCACGCCGTTCACCGCGTCGACGTCGCCGTATCGCTTGCGCAGGTCGCGCACCCGCACCGCCGTGTCGTTCATGCCTCCAGCGTCGCGGCGATCCGGCCGGTCCGGGATCGGCGGACCGGTGATTCCCGTGTCCACCGAACGGTGGACACGGGAGGCCGGCGGGCTCAGCCGGCCACGTCGAGGCTCTTCCAGAACTGGAACAGGCCGTGGCCGGCCGCGACGTAGTCCTGGTCGATCCCGAACAGGTCGGTGAGGTGGTAGACGAGGGAGAAGAACTGCTCGTTGACGGCCGGGATCCACAGCAGGGCGAGCAGCGCCATGAAGGCGTACCCGCCGATCTTGTTCGCCTGCGCGACCCAGGTGCGCGGCAGGTACGGCTCGACGATGCCGAAGCCGTCCAGGCCGGGCACCGGCAGCAGGTTGAGCACGGCCGCGGTGACCTGCAGGAACGCCAGGAACGCCATCCCCGTCCAGAACAGCAGGTGCGCCGGGTCCTTCGCCAGGTTGGTGATGACGACGCCGAGGACGATCGCGAAGACGAGGTTGGCGATCGGGCCGGCCGCCGAGATCAGGCTGTGCCGGATCCTCCCGCGAATCGCCCCCCGGTCGATGTAGACGGCGCCGCCCGGCAGGCCGATCCCGCCGAGCAGCACGAACAGCACCGGCAGCAGGAAGCTCAGCGTGATGTCGCCGTACTTGAGGGGGTTCAGCGTCAGGTAACCCTTGGTCGCGACGCTCCGGTCGCCGGACCGCCAGGCGAAGAAGGCGTGCCCGAACTCGTGCAGGCACAGCGACACGATCCAGCCGCTGACCACGAACAGGAACAGGAACAGCCGGGCGGTCCGCTCCGGGCTCATGCCGTACCGCCAGACCGCCAGGCCGGACAGGGCGAACAGGCCGAGGACGAACAGGAACGCGGGGCTGGGCCGCACGGCGGTCCGCACCGCGCTTACGTTGGACATCGATCAATCGCTCTCTGTGAGGGCGGGGACGACATAGGTGCGCAGGAAGTCTCGAGGATCGCCGTCGCCGGGGAGGACGATCATCGAGGAGATGATCCGGAAGAGGAACTCCACCGCGCCCTCCACCGTGATGTCCGCGCGCAGCAGACCCTCCCGCTGGGCGGCCGCGAAGTACGGCCGGACGCGGTCGGCGCACAGGCGCAGCACGCTCTGGGCGGCCCCGGCCACGGCCGTCTGCGTGTGGCCGGCGGCCTCGGGGGTGAGGAGGGCCGCCACCCTCGGCTCGCCGCGCACGAACGCGACGGCGTCGATCACGCCCTCGACGATGCCGTCGGGCACCGAACTCTGCGCGCCGAGCCGCCCGGCCAGCCGGTCGAGGAAGCGACGCAGGTCACGGAGGAGGACCTCGAGGATCACCTCGTCCCGCCCGCCGGCGAAGCTGCGGTAGACGGTCGCCCGGGACAGGCCCGCGGCCGCCGCGATGTCCTCGACGGTCGTCTTGGCGACGCCGTACCGCGCGAAACAGCGCTCGGCGGCGTTGACGACCCGCTCCCGGACGTCGGTGGTGGCCTGCGGCATGCCTCGCAGGGTACCGGTCTCGCCAGGTACGAAACGTGAGACAGATATTGCATCCTGTCGCAGATCGCGTACGGTGGTCGCCGTACCACCGAGCATCGGAGGACGGATGAGCCGGTTCGATCCGCGGACGTCCATCGACGAGGCGTTCTGGGCGATGATGGCCGCCGCGCACCTGCCGGGCGAGCAGTACACCGGCCCGCCCGGCGACCCGGGCCTGTTCGGGCCGGACTCGGCGATCTGGCACGTCCACGGCGACGTCTCAGCCGTCCTGGGCGGGGTCTCCGGGCTGATCCTCGGCACGCTGAACGAGCCGGTGACCCACGGCACCAACCGCTTCTCCGACTACCTGCGGGACCCGATCAAGCGGCTCGGCTTCACGGCGTCGTTCGTGCTCGGCATGACGTACGGCTCGACGCCCGTCGCCGAGCGGCTCGCCGGCACGGTCCGGGCGATGCACCAGCGCGTCCAGGGGACGATGCCCGACGGGCGCGCCTTCTCCGCGACCGATCCGGGCGACATCGTGTGGGTCGGGCTCACCCAGGCGTACTCCATCGCCCGCGCCCATGTGACCTACCACCCGCGCCCGCTCCGGGGCCGCGACCTCGACCGGTACTTCGCCGAGTACGCCGTGATCAACGAGATGCTCGGCGCGCCGGACTCGCCCCGCACGCTCGCCGAGGCGGAGGACTATTTCGCCGCGACGCGTCCTCGCCTGACCGTCAGCGAGGAGGTGCTGCAGGCCGTCGCGTTCCTGCGCAGGCCGAAGGGGGCGACCCCGGCCACCCGGATCTCCAGCGCGCTCCTCGCCCGGGTCGCCACCGACCTGCTGCCGGAGTGGGCGCTGGCCCTGCTCGGCGGGCGGCCGCCCCTCTCGCCCGCCACCCGGGTGGCCGGCCACGCCCTCATGCGCACGCTCCGGTACGGCGTGCGGTACCGCATGATCGACGAAGCGCGGACCCGCTGCGCGACGGGTCTTGCCGACACGGCCTGACATGTGAGGATGCCGGTATGAGGATCGCTGACGCGACCGCCCTCGTCACGGGGGCGACCGGGGGCATCGGCCAGGCCGTCGCACGGGAGCTGGTGGCGCGCGGCGCGTCGCTGGTGCTCACCGGCCGCCGCGCCGACGTGCTCGAATCCCTCGCCGCCGAGCTCGGCGCCCGGGCGCTCGTCGCCGACCTCTCCGACCGCGACGGCGCCGTACGCGTCCTGGAGCAGGCCGGCCCGGTCGACATCCTCGTCGCCAACGCCGGGCTGCCCGCGAGCGGGCCGCTCACCGACTTCACGCTCGAGGAGATCGACCGCGCGGTGAACGTCAACCTGCGCGTGCCGATCGTCATGGCCCGCCTGGCGGCCGAGCAGATGACCGCACGCGGGCGCGGTCACGTGGTCTTCGTGTCGTCGATCGCGGGCAAGGTCGCGGCGGGCGGCACCGCGCTGTACAACGCCACCAAGTTCGGGCTGCGCGGGCTCGCCCTCGGCCTCCGCGAGGACCTGCGGCCGGTCGGCGTCGGCGTCTCCGCGATCTATCCGGGGTTCATCCGGGACGCCGGGATGTTCGCCGACTCCGGGGTGAGCCTGCCGCCGGGCCTGGGCACCAACACGCCCGGCGACGTCGCCCGCGCGGTGACCCGCGCCATCGAGCGGGACCGCGCGGAGGTCGACGTCGCCCCGCTGTCCGTTCGCGCCGGGGTGGTGCTGGGCGGCCTGGCCCCCGGCCTGTTCGCCCGGATACAGCGGCGGGGCGGCGCGGACCGGCTCACCCGCGCGCTCGCCGAGGGCCAGCGCGACAAACGCTGACGAGGCGGATCAGTCGAGTTCGTAGTCGAGCGTGTAGGAGTGCCCGCCGTCCTCGGTGATGATGATCTGGCCCTCGCCGCGGAGGCCCGTGAGGTCGCCGGAGCCGCTCGTCTCGACGATCTTCCAGGTCAGCCAGGGCTTGCCGCGCTCGCCGCCCGCGTTGTGCTGGAGGAGGAACGCGCCCGTCCGGCCGTCGAGCGTGCCCTCGAACCGCTCGATCCCCACGTACGCGGCGGGCCCGGCCTCGGTGCCGACGGTGGTCAGCTCGGCGGCGCTGGTGCCGGTGAGGCCGCCGCTGAACGTCTTCTCGACGTGCACCCGTGTGCACGTGACCCCGTCCCGCTCGTCATACGGCTTGTCGGCGTCCCACGTGTCGAGGACGAACGTGCCTTCTACTCGCTTGCTCATGGAACCAGCATGGCGGCGAAGGCTGCCATCTTCTGTCAGGTATCTAGAAGAGCGTGCCGTCCCGCTCGATGCCCCGCAGCGCGTCGTAGTCGAGGGTGACGCAGTCGATGCCGCGGTCGGTGGCGAGCACCCGCGCCTGCGGCTTGATCTCCTGCGCGGCGAAGATCCCGCGGACCGGCGCGAGCAGCGGATCGCGGTTCAGCAGCTCCAGGTAGCGGGTGAGCTGCTCGACGCCGTCGATCTCGCCGCGCCGCTTGATCTCGACGGCCACCGTCGCGCTCATGTCGTCCCGGCACAGGATGTCGACCGGCCCGATCGCCGTGGGGTACTCCCGGCGGATCAGCTTCCACCCCTCGCCCAGCGTCGTGATGTGCTCGGCCAGCAGCTCCTGCAGGTGGGCCTCCACGCCGTCCTTCTGCAGGCCCGGATCGATGCCCAGCTCGTGGCTGGAGTCGTGCAGGATCTCCTCGATCGTCAGGATCAGCTGCTCACCGGACTTGCCGTGCGTGACCGTCCAGCGGCCCTCTTCCTCCTTGACGGTGCACGGCGGGTTCATCCAGTTCAGCGGCTTGAACGCGCGGTCGTCCGCGTGGATGGAGACGCTGCCGTCGGCTTTCATCAGGATGAGCCGCGGGGCCATGGGCAGGTGGGCGGTGAGCTTGCCGGCGTAGTCGACACTGCACCGGGCGATGACGAGGCGCACGGTCGCCCACCTTAGCCGCAGCGCCACATGGTCGTGTGCGACTTCGGCCGCGCTCCGCGGCGACGGGCCCGTCAGACATGGGCGTCGAACCCGCCGGGGGACGCCGCGGCGCGGGCGATGAGGTCGGCGATCTCGGTCTGCCGGACCGGATCGTCGGTGAGCTGACCGGTGGCGACGCGAAGGTGCGGCGCGGACGGGCGCACCTGGTAGCGGCTGCCCGGCACGGCCGCGACGCCGTGCGCGGCGAGCGTGACGAGGGCGGCGGACTCGTCGGCGACCGGCACCCACAGCATCAGCCCGTCCTCGTTCGCGGTGGGGATCCCGCGAGTGGTGAGCGCGGCGGCGAGGCCCTCGCGCCGCCGTGCGTACACGGTACGGGCGTGGTCGACGGCGGCGCGGGAACCGGGGTCCTCGAGCAGATGGGCCAGGGCGTCCTGCAGGATGCGGCTGGTCCATCCGGTGCCGAAGCTGCGCAGGACGCGGACGCGTTCGATCGTGTCGCCGGCTCCGCCGAGCACGGCGATGCGCAGGTCGGGGCCGTGGGACTTGGAAAAGGACCGGACGAGGACCGTCTGCGCGGGCAGGTGCTCGCCGACGCTCACCGGTGGCGTGGCCGCCGCCTCGCCGAGACCGTCGTCCTCGACGGCCAGGGTGCTGGTGGGGGCGAGGAGGGCGGCGAGCGCGGCCGCGCGTTCCCGGCTGAGGGAGTGGCCGCACGGGGTGTGCGCGCGCGGCTGGTAGACGAACGCCGCGGGGTTGGTGGCCAGGGCGCCGGCGAGGGAGGCGGGGATCGGGCCCTCCCGGTCGCAGGCGACGGGGATCACGTCGGCTCCCAGGGCTTCGAGGATGTCGAGCAGCCGCGCGCCCGTGGGGTCCTCGACGGCGATGCGGTCGCCGGGCAGGGCGGCGGTCTGGCAGACCAGTTGCACGCCTTCGTAGCCGCCGCCGGCGACGAGCCACCCTTCGGCGGGGAACGGCCAGGTCGGCTCGACCGCGCGGCGCAGGCGCGGGGTGATGGTCTCGCGGGCGTAGTCGTTGAGGCGTTCGGCGTGGGCGGCGGCGGCGAGCGCCTTCTCCAGCGGGGGGAGCAGCGCGGGATCGGGCGCGGCGATCGCGAGGTCGATCGCCGGACGGCCGCCGAAGTCGCCGATGCGTTCGTAGCGGACCGGGTGCGGCACGCTGGGCGGCCCGACGACGACGGTGCCGCGGCGGCGCTGGGCGCTGACGACGCGGTGCCGCCGGAGGGTCGACCAGGCGTCCGCGACCGTCGCGGGGCTGACCTCGAGGACGGCGGCGAGCGCGCGGACGGTGGGCAGGCGGATGCCGGCGGGGATGTCGCCGCGCCGGATGAGGTCGGTCATGGCCGAGGCGATGCCCCGGGCGCTGCGGTCACCGATGCGCTCGGCGAGCCAGGCGGCGTCGATCGAGGGCTCGGGCATGGGCTCCCACCTGCCGTTCTATCGATTTCATTGCGGTAAATCTTTGTGCGATAACAAAACGAGTATTGTACTCGCTCTTTGCTGAACATATTGTCGGTCGCCATCGAGGGATGTCGAGCGAATGGAGCGTTGTGTCGGTTCCACGGATTCGCCTGGCCCTGCGCGATTGGGATCATCTGGTTCCACTCGTGACCGGCCGAGTGCGATCCCGAGACTTCGAGCTGGAGATCGAGTCACGGGCGGTGACGCCGGACGTGCTCGCCGAGCCCGAACTGGACGGGGGCGAGACGTCGTTCAGCCGGTACGCGCTGGGGCGCGGCGGCGGTGACGACCGGCTGGTGGGTCTTCCGGTGTTCGTCATGCGCGGTTTCCGGCACCGGTGCGTGCTGGTGCGGCGCGACAGCGAGCTGACGTCGCCCAAGGACCTGGCCGAGGCCCGGATCGGGCTGACCGGCTGGCCGGACTCGGGGAACACCTGGACGCGGGCGCTGCTGCGCTCGGCGGGAGTCGACCTGGGCGGCATCGCGTGGACGGTCGGGCCGCTGGTGGCGGGGGAGACCGGCAAGGACCGGGTCGGCCCGCGTCCGCTGCCGCCCAACGTCGAGGTTGCCGGTGACGGCGAGTCCCTGGTGGAGGGCCTGGCCGACGGGCGGTTCGACGCGATCTTCACGCCGTTCATGCCGGATGAGCTGTTCGGCCCCGGCAGCCGGTTCCGTCATCTGTACGACGATCACCGCGGCGCGGAGCTGGACTACTTCCGCCAGACCGGGTTCGTGCCCGGCATCCACCTCCTCGCGGTCAAGCGGACGGTCGTGGACCGGTATCTGTGGCTGCCTTCGGCCCTGGAGGAGCTGTTCACCGAGTCGAAGCGGCTGTGGACGGAGCGGCGCCGCATGCTCACCGACACCGCGCCGTGGCTGCTGGCGGAGCTGGAGGCGAGCGCGGAGATCTTCGGCCCGGACTGGATGCCGTACGGCAGGGCCGCCAACGCCGCGATGACCGCGGCGTTCTGCGAGGAGCTGCACGCGCAGGGCATCGCCCCGCACCCGATCGACGCCGAGGAGTTGTTCGCATGAGGATCGCTGTCGGGCAGTACGCCGTCGCCGAGGACTGGACGAGCAATCTCAAGTCCTGCCAGGCGCTGATCGACGAGGCCGTCGGCGGGGGAGCGGACCTGCTGGTGCTGCCCGAGGACGCCATGGCGCTGTTCATCGACGAGCCGCTGCGGATCGTCGACGCGGCCCAGCCGCTGACCGGCCCGTTCCTGACCGGCCTGCGGGAGCACACCGCGGGCACGGCCACGACGGTCGTGGTGGGGATGCACGAATCGGCCGGCGGCGGGAAGGTGCACAACACGCTCGTGGCCGTCCGGGACGGCGAGATCGTGGCGACCTACCGCAAGGTCCACCTGTACGACGCGTTCGGAGCCCGGGAGTCGGATCGGGTGCGCCCGGGCGACGGCGAGCCGGTGGTGTTCGACTGCGCCGGATGGCAGGTCGGCCTGATGACCTGCTACGACGTAAGATTTCCGGAGATGGCGCGGCTTCTGGTCGACCGGGGTGCGGAGCTGCTGGTGCTGCCGGCGGCCTGGGTGCGCGGGCCGGCCAAGGAGTGGCACTGGGAGGTCATGGTGACCGCCCGAGCCCTGGAGAACACCTGTTACGTCGCGGCGTCCGGCGAGTGCGGCCGCCGCAACATCGGCGCGAGCATGGTCGTGGACCCGCTCGGGATCGTCCGCGGCCGCCTGGGCGATGGGCCGGGGCTGCTGTGGGCCGAGGCCGACCGCGAGGAGCTGGAGGCCGCCCGCCGCAAGCTGCCGGTGCTCGCCAATCGGCGTTTCTTCGTCGACCCGTCAATTCGTTAGGAGCATTACCGTGTCGAAACGGATCGTCGCCGCGCTCGCCGTCGCGGGTGCCCTCGTGGTGAGCGGCTGCGGCAAGAACCCGTCGGAGGTCGACGGGGGCGGCAGCGGGTCCAAGGCGTCGGGCGTCGGCGCCGCCGATCTGAAGCAGACCCTGGACCAGAAGCTGAACGACCGCCTGCCGGCGAAGGTGAAGTCCGCGGGCAAGCTGATCTCGGTGAACAACGGCTCGTTCCCGCCGTACGAGATCGCCGGTTCGGACGGCAGGTCGCTGACCGGAGCCGCCGCCGACATGGCGACGGCGCTGTCGCAGCTCATCGGCGTGAAGATCGAGCATGTGACGGTCGACGGGCTGCCGAGTGAGCTCAGCGGGATCAAGGCGGGCCGGTACGACTTCGCGATCGGTCCGATCGGCGACTTCCCCGAGCGGGAGACCGCCAACGACTTCGTCGACTGGGTCCGGGAGTTCGTGGTGTTCGCGGTGCCGAAGGGCAACCCGAAGCACATCTCCTCCATCGCCGACACGTGCGGGCTGAAGATCTCGGTGATGGCCGGTGGCTCCGCCGAAGACGTGATCAAGAAGCAGGCGCAGACCTGCGTCCAGCAGAAGAAGCCGGCCGTGCAGGTCCAGTCGTACAAGGACCAGCCGACGTCGATCCTCGCGGTGCGGTCGGGCCGGGCGGACGCGTTCTTCTCCTCCCAGGCGCCGTTGACTTACTTCGTAAAGGAGGCGGGCAACGCGCTGGAGCTGGCCGGGACGGGTAAGGCCAACGGGTTCGACGACCTGTTCCAGGGGGCCGTGGTCGCCAAGGGATCGCCGCTGCGGGACGTGCTGGTGGACGCTTTCAAGGAACTGATCGCCAACGGCACCTACGGCAAGGTCATGACGAAGTGGGGACTGTCGGCGAACTCCCTGGACAAGCCCGGCGTGAACCTCGCGCCCAGGAAGGGGTGAACCTTTCGTGGCAGTGACGGAGAAGACCTCCCGCGACACCGACCCGCAGGTCGATGTCGCCGGCGCGGCGCGCACCCGGCATCCGCTGCGGTGGGTGGCCTCGCTGATCCTGATGGTGCTGGCGGCACAGCTCGTCCACCTGCTGGTGACCAACGACAACTTCGAGTGGGACGTCGTCGGGCGCTACTTCAACGCCCAGATCATCGGCCAGGGGATCGTGACGACGCTGGAGCTCACGGTGATCGCGATGGCGGTCGGCATCGTGGGCGGGGTGCTGCTGGCGGTGGGGCGGCTGTCGGACAACCCCCTGCTGCGGGCGTCGTGCGGGGCGTACGTCTGGTTCTTCCGCGGCATCCCGGTGCTCGTGCAACTGGTGTTCTGGTACAACCTGTCGGCGCTGCTGCCGCGGGTGTCGGTCGGAGTGCCGTTCGGGCCGGAGTTCGCGAGCGGGTCGACGAATCATCTGATCACGCCGTTGCTGGCGGCGATCCTCGGCCTGGGGCTGAACGAGGCGGCGTACATGGCGGAGATCATCCGCGGTGGGCTGCTGGCGGTCGACCCGGGGCAGATGGAGGCGGCGCACGCGCTGGGCATGAGCGACGCGCGGACGCTGCGGCGGATCGTCCTGCCGCAGGCGATGCGGTTCATCGTGCCGCCGACGGGCAGCCAGGTGATCAACATGCTGAAGGCGACGTCGCTGGTCAGCGTGATCGCGCTGGCCGACCTGCTCTACACCGTTCAGTCAATCTACAACCGGACGTTCCAGACGATCCCGCTGCTGATCGTCGCCTGCCTCTGGTACCTGGTGATCACCTCGGTGCTGTACGTGGGGCAGTCGTTCATCGAGCGGCACTACGCCCGCGGCGCGACCCGTAACGCGCCGCAGGGTTTCTGGAGCTTCGTTCTCATGCGCCGCCGCGCTCAGGCCGCCCCGACGACTCCGGAGGTGCCATCGTGACCGCAGAACCGTTGGTCGACACGCCGCCGATGGTGCGGGCCTGGCAGGTCCGCAAGCGGTTCGGGCACCTGGAGGTGCTCAAGGGGATCGACCTGGACGTGCACGCGGGAGAGGTCGTCGTGGTGCTGGGCCCGTCCGGGTCGGGCAAGTCGACGTTCCTGCGGTGCATCAACCACCTGGAGACGATCGACGGCGGGTCCATCCACGTCGACGGCGAGCTGATCGGGTTCCGCGCGGACGGCGGCCGGGTGCGGCATCTGCGCAAGCGCGAGGTCACCCGGCAGCGCCGTGAGATCGGCATGGTGTTTCAGCAGTTCAACCTGTTTCCGCACCTGACGGTCCTGCAGAACGTGATCGAGGCGCCGACGGGCGTACGCGGCGAGCCGCGCGCGCAGGCCCGGGAGCGTGCGCGGGAACTGCTGCGGAAGGTCGGCCTGGAGGACCGGGCCGGAGCGTACCCGCGGCAGTTGTCGGGCGGGCAGCAGCAGCGGGTCGCGATCGCCCGTGCGCTGGCGATGCGGCCGAAGCTGATGCTGTTCGACGAGCCGACCAGTGCGCTGGACCCCGAGCTGGTCGGCGAGGTCCTGGCCACCATGAAGGCGCTGGCCGAGGAGGGCCTGACGATGGTGGTGGTGACGCACGAGATCGGGTTCGCGCGGGAGGTCGCCGACCGGGTCGTGTTCATGGACGGCGGTGTGATCGTCGAGTCGGGTCCGCCCGCGCAGGTGCTGGACGCCCCGTCCAACCCGCGGACGCGGGCGTTCCTCAGCCGGGTGCTGTGACCTCCGGCCCCTCGCCGGTGAGCGCCTGAAGGCGAAGGCGCAGGAAGTCGCGTTCGACGGTGTTCTCGGTGCGGGCGATCGCCGCCTCGTACGCCGGCTCGGCCTCAATGGTGCGGCCGAGGCGGCGCAGCAGGTCGGCCCGTACGGCGTGGTACACGTGGTGGCGGTCGAGGTCCAGAGCGTCGACGAGCGCGAGCGCCGCCTCGGGGCCCGCCACCTCGGCCACCGCGACGGCGCGGTTCAGCGCCACGATCGGGCTCGGGGCGAGGGCGAGCTGCAGGTCGTACAGCCGCAGGATCTGTCCCCAGTCCGTGGCGGCGGCGTCCGGCGCGTCACTGTGCACCGCGTTGATCGCCGCCTGGATCTGGTACGGCCCCGGCCGATCACGCCGTAGACACCGGCGGACGAGGTCCTGTCCCTCGGCGATCAGGTCCCGGTCCCAGAGGCTCCGGTCCTGCTCGGGCAGCGGGACCAGGGACCCGTCGGGCCCGGTGCGGGCCGCCCGGCGCGACTCCAGCAGGAGCATCAGTGCGAGCAGGCCCGCGACCTCCGGTTCGTCGGGCATCAGCTCGGCCAGGAGCCGGCCGAGGCGGATCGCCTCCGCGCACAGCTCCTCCCGGACCAGCCGATCACCGGAGCCGGCCACGTAGCCCTCGTTGAAGATCAGGTAGACGACGGCCAGCACGGCTCGCAGCCGGTCGGGCAGGTCCGCCTCGTCGGGGATCCGGTACGGGATCCCGGCGTCGCGGATCTTCCCCTTCGCCCGGACGAGCCGCTGAGCCATCGTCGGCTCGGGCACCAGGAACGCGCGGGCGATCTCCGCGGTGGTCAGGCCGCCCAGGAGCCGGAGTGTCAGCGCGACCCGCGCGGCCGGTGCCAGTGCCGGATGGCAGCAGGTGAAGATCAAACGGAGCCGGTCGTCGCGCACCGGACCCTCCTCGGGTGGCTCGTCGGCGGCGTACAGCAGGGCGGCCTGGGCGTGCCGGTCCGCGCGTGAGGCCTCCCGCCGCAGCCGGTCGATCACGCGGTTGCGGGCGGTGGTGATGATCCATCCCGCCGGGCTCGGCGGCGGCCCGGCGGACGGCCAGCGCCGCAGCGCCTCGGCGAAGGCGTCCTGGACCGCCTCCTCGGCGATCCCGATGTCGCCGAAGACGCGGACCAGGACGGCCACCGCGCGGCCGTATTCCGCACGGAACACCTGCTCGACCCGCGCGGTGGCGGAAGACGCGGACACGTCAGTCGTCGGCCGGCATCGGACGCACCTCGACGGGCAGCGTCGTGATGCGGGTGAACTCCTCCGCCCACTTCAGCGCGGCGTCCAGATCGGCCACCCGGATGATCGTGAAGCCGCCGATGTGCTCCTTGCCCTCGGTGTACGGGCCGTCGGTGATCAGCGTCTCGCCGTCCCGGAGCCGTACGACCGTGGCCGTGCCGGCGGGGTACAGCCCTCCCGTGAAGACCCAGGCGTCGGCGGCCTTGAGCTCCTCGTCCCAGGCCTCGACCTTCCGCATGATCTTCTCCAGCTCGGCGGCGGGCGGCGTGCCCTCGTCGGGCTGGTAGACGGTGAGCATGTACTGCTTCATCGGAGCTCCTCTCCTCGGTGCCGGCGCTCTGCCGCGTCTCACTTCCTGTACGAACCGCGCTCCGTCGGATCGACGGACGGCGGCGAAATCTCACGGTTCTCAGTTCGGTCTCATCTGAATCTCACGCGCCACGCCTAGCGTCCTCCACGCGGGGGACGACTGACCGTCATAGCCGTTGTCAACCGAGGGTGGGCGAGCGCATGACCGACCACGAACAGCAGGAGCAGTCCCCGAGAGCCGGCGGCGTGAACCGCCGCGCGGCACTCACCGTCCTCGGCGGGGCGGGTCTCGGCGCCGCCGGAGTCGTCGCGCTGGGCCGCGCGGCGGCCGGCGCCTCCACCACCCGCACGCCAGGCGGCCCGAGCCCGGCGTGCGTGCTCGCGCCGGAGATGGTCGAGGGCCCCTACTACCTCGACTACGAACTCTTCCGCCGCGACATCACCGAGCGCAAGGAGGGCGTGCCCCTCATCCTGCGCGCCACCGTCGTCAACGCGGCCACCTGCGCGGCCATCCCGAGGGCCGCACTGGACGTCTGGCACTGCGACGCGCTCGGCGAGTACTCCGGGTACACCGCCATGGGCGTCGGCGGCGCGAACGGCGGCGGCCCCGGTGGCGGGCCACCGCCGACCGGCACGCCGACGGCGCCGCCGCCGGGCTCACCGCCGCCGGGCGGCGGTGGAGGGCACGCCGAGCCGACCGACAAGCTCACCTTCCTGCGGGGCGTCCAGCTCACCGACCGGCACGGCGTCGTGGAGTTCCGCACGCTGTACCCGGGCTGGTACATCGGCCGGGCGATCCACATCCACGCCAAGGTCCACCTCGGCGGCAGGATCGTCGGCCGGAAGTACACCGGCGGCCACGTGGCCCACACCGGCCAGTTCTTCTTCGACGAGAACGTCACCGAGCGGATCGCCGGGCTCCAGCCGTACGCCGTCAACACCACCCGGCGCACGACGCTGGAGGAGGACGGCATCTACCAGAGCGGCGGATCGGCCGGCCTCCTGACCCTGCGCCCGCTCCGCAAGGGCCCGATCACCCACGGCCTGCTCGCCACGATCGTCGTCGGCGTGAACCCCGACGCCACCCCGTGAACCCCCGGGCGACCCGCCTGAAGTTGCGCCGGGCGGGTCGCCCGGTCCCCGCCCGGCATGCCGCCGTGGCCGCCAGAGACGAGCGGCGTACGAAGGGGCCGGCGCGGAGAACCGCGCCGGCCCCTTTAGCGGCGGCGGCAGGCGACGCCGCTCGGGAGCCTGCGAACGGCTCAGCGGTCATGCGCGCGGCGCAGGCAGAGGGTGAGGAATCCGAAAGTGCCGCGATAGCCGTGCAGCCAGTCGGTACGGTGCTCGGCCGCGGCCCTGAGGGCCTGATCACTGTCCGGATGCTCGGGGTGTTCGAGAGCCCAGCGAGACAGGGTGCCGGTCCAGGACCATTCGTAGTCGTCCCACTCCTGCCGTGTGCTGACGTGCCCGTAGATCGGCACCCACCCGCGGTCCGTGATCCGGTCGACGGTCGTGGCGAGATCGTCGTACTCCTCGGCCTCGAACCCGGCGTCGAGAGTCGCCCGGCCCGGCGGACGTTCCCAGAAGCCGTCACCGACGAGCAGCCCGCCGTCGGACGCGAGATGACCAGCGGCCGCGTCGAGGGTCGGCAGGAGCCCGCCGAAGGCATGGGCGGCGCCCACGCTGAGCACCAGATCGAATCGGTTCGGTGCGGTGAAGTCCTTGGCATCCATCGCGTGGAAGACGACCCGGTCGGCCACTCCTGCGGCGGTCGCGGCCTTCTCCGCGCGAGCGATCGCCGAGGCGTCGGTGTCGACGCCCACCGCCCGCAGCCCGGGACGGTCGGCCAGCGCACGTATCAACCAGGTCCCCGCTCCACAGCCGAGATCGAGGACCCGTTCGTCGCTCCGCCGGAGAGCGCGATCGAGCAGGACCCCCACCGATTCGTCCGAGATCGGAGCCGCGATGGGATGGTCGCCGTGGGCGATGGCGCTGATTTCCTGACGGTCCATGGCTGCATCTTGCGGTCTGCTCCGCCCGAAGTCCTCCGATTTTCCGCTCAGGCCCCAACGGTCGGATAGGGACTTCTCAGCACGCCGAAGTACGCCTCGGGGGTCCCTTCCAGGTGCGCCGGCAGTTCGTCCATGAAGGCGCGCAGCAGCGGGGTCGCGTTGTGCCGGTCGAGGCCCTCCCGCGAACGCCAGATCTCGTACAGGAAGAACCGGCCGTCCTCCTGCTCGTGGAGGTGGTACTGAAGGCTGCCCTCGTGCCCTCGGGACGGCTCGACCAGGTCCATCAGCAACCGCCGGAGTTCGTCGGCGTGGCCGGGCCTGGGGGTCAGGAATCCGTAGAGGGAAACGGGGATCTGTGCCGTCGATGTCGTCGTCATGCGCCCAACGCTAAGATCTCATATCGATGTGAGGTTCAAGTCGCTTTCCTGTGGGGTGCGTCACATGAAGATCGGGGAGCTGTCCCGCGAGACGGGGGTGGCCGTCCACCTTCTCCGCTATTACGAGGCGCAGGGGCTGCTGACCTGCCATCGCAGCGAGGGCGGCCACCGCCATTACGGTCCCGAGGCCCCCGCCACCGTCGCCCGCATCCGCGCCCTGCTCGCCGCCGGGCTCCCCACCAGGGTCATCCGCGAGCTCATGCCGTGTTTCGCCGGCGACGGCACCGAGCTCCAGGCGTGCGTGCTCGACCACCTCAGAACCCAGATGGCCGACCTGGACTCCCGCATCGCCGACCTCACCCAGGCGCGTACGGCGCTCGGCGACATCCTCGAAGCCTCCACCCGCGCCCTCGCCTGAACCGGCCTGACCCGCCGCGCGCTCGGCCGACCACCAGCGGCGCAGCGGTTAGCTTGATCGGGTGACCGTGCGGCACTACCGATACGTCGGTCCCGTCGATCTGCTCTCGACGGTCAAGCCGGGCGAGGAGGGATACGGGATCGGCTCTCCCGGCGACCTCATAGCCTGGCTCACCGGCCGAGACGCCGCCGAACTCGATGAGCCCTTCACCTTTGTCGTCGACCTGACCGGGACGCTGCGGCTGGCGCCACGGCGAAGCGAGCACGTCGCCTGTGCGGGCGGAGCGCCCGTTCTGGGCGCCGGAGAGTTGTCCTTCCACCACCGGCAGGGCCGCTGGATCGTGCACGAGATCAGCAACCAGTCCACCGGCTACTGCCCGGACGTCACGACCTGGCCCGTGGTCCGCGACGCTCTCGACCGCGCCGGCCTCGAGCACCCGGACGCCTTCACCCACCCGGTCGTCTTCCGCCGCTGCCCGGCCTGCGCGGAGCGGAACGTCGTCCGAGACGACGACTACCACTGCGCCTTCTGCGACACGGAGCTTCCCACCACCTGGAATGTCGACCCACGCGCCTGACCGGGCCGGGCCGCACTCGACCGCTCATGCCTACGGCCGAGCGGAACGCTCGGCGAAGCGACGCAGGAGCGCGGCGAACCGCCAGAAAGCGCGGCCGGAGAGCCGCTTCCGCCGAGCGTTCGGTACGGGCTCCCGTCAGCCCGTCGTCCAGGGCCCGAGCTTGTCGGGGTTGCGTACCGCCCAGATGCGCTTGATCCGGTCGTCGGCGACCTCGAACGCGAACACCGTCACGGTGACGCCGTCCTGCTGGATCACCAGACCTGGCTGACCGTTGACCGTACGCTCCAGGAGCGTCACGTCGTCGAGTGCCCGGCCGGCGAGGTCGATGACGTAGCGCGCGATCTGCTCGCCGCCTTCGATCGGGTGGAGCGTGGCGGCGACGAGGCCGCCGCCGTCGGCGATCACCGTGGCGTCGGGGTCGAGGAGGCCCATGAGGCCGTCCAGGTCCTTGGCCTCCCACGCCTGTTTGAAATCCCTGACGATCCCGGCCTGCCGGCCTGCGGGAGTCGCGGGAGCCTGCGAGGTGCGGATGCGGCGACGGGCCGAGGAGGCCAGTTGGCGGCATGCCGCCGGCGTACGGCCGACGATGTCGGCCACTTCGGCGAAGGAGTAGCGGAAGACGTCGTGCAGGACGAACGCGACACGCTCGGCCGGCGTCATCGATTCGAGCACGACGAGAAAGGCCATGCTGACCGACTCGTCGAGAGTGACCCGGTCCGCCGGATCGCCCGTGGTGTCCGACCGCCCGTTGATCCACTCGGTGGGTTCGGGCAGCGGCTCGGGGACCCATTCGCCCACGTAGCGCTCCCGCCTGGCGCGTGCCGAGCCGAGCAGGTCCAGGCAGATGCGACCGGCGACCTTCGTCAGCCAGGCGCCGGGGGATTCGATGGCCTGCTGTTGCCGCGGCGACATGGCGTACCAGCGGGTGTAGGTCTCTTGCACGACGTCCTCGGCGTCGGCCAGGGAGCCGAGCAGGCGGTACGCGAGATTGATCAGCTGCCGCCGCTCGCTCATGATCGCGTTCAGGCCCGGATCGGGCCGACCGTGCCCTGACTCGGACTGGGTGCTCATGGTGTCGCCGACTCCCTCGGTCGCAGTTGCCGTCACCGATTCGACGAGACAGCGCACCGAAGTGTGAGGTCGGCGCACCGCCTCACACCCAGGGCGGCCGTGTCGTCGTACGGCCCGGAAGAGCACACCATCCGGCGAACAGGAATGCCAACGGGAGAAGAACGATGCCCGAGATCGGCATCACCCTCGGCAGCATCCGTCCCGAGCGCAGGGCGAACAGGTCGCCAAGTGGGTTCAGGACGTGGCATCACGCCGCGCAGCGCAGGGCGTCGTCCTGCCGGATCGGGTGCGGGCCAAGGGCTCGGCAAACCCTGGCGCAGATGTGGCGAACCAGGGCAAAGCGCGGCTGGCCGGAGCGCTTCACCGAGCATTCGGTACGCCCCCCGAAGGCCGGCAGCCTCGACCCGGCCGCGGCTTCGCGCGATCCGTTCGGAAGGGCCGCCATCGCCTGATCGGACCGGGGCTAAGAGTTCCTAACAAGATGGTCTTCAGCGCGACCTGTGGAAGCGGATCGAACCGAGCGATCGTTCCCGCCCAGCGTGATCACCGCGGCGATGGCGATGGCGGCCGAGGCGATCGCCGTTGTCGCAGGCCAGCCGAACCGTTCGACCGCCGTGGCGCCGAATGCCGTCCCGAGGCTTCCGCCGACGAAGTAGACGAGCATGTAGGCGCTGTTGAACCGCGCGGGCGCCGCGGGGTCGATCGCGAGAATGGTGCTTTGATTCGCGACTTGTGCGGCGAACAGTCCTGCGTCGAACAGCGCCAGACAGGCCAAGGCCGCGGCGGCGTTCGGGAGGACGAACCCGACGGTCGCCGCCGCGGCTCCGGCGATCACCAGGCCTACGAGGATCACGCGGCGCGCGCCCACACGATCGGTGCACATGCCCGAGATCCGGGTGGCGAGAATGCCGAGGAGGCCGGCAAGCGCGTACATGCCGATACGTTCTGCCGAGTACGAGTAAGGGGGCTTCGAGAGTGCCACCGCCAACCCGGCCCACAGCGCACAGAACGCGAAGAACCACAGGGCGCCACGGGCGGCGGCCGACCGCAACGCGGTGTACCGGACGAACAGGCCCGGAATCGACCTCAGCGTGGCAAGATAACCACGCTCGGCTCCTCCCCGGGTGCCCGGGACCACCAGCAGCAAGCCCACCGCGACGGCCGCGCAGGCCGCAGCGAACACCATGAGCATGCCACGCCAGCCGATCACCTCGGCGAGCCAGCCGCCGACGATCCGGCCGACGAGAATCCCCGCCGATATCCCGGCCGTCACGATCCCCAGCGTCGCCGCTCGCCGATGCGGGGACGCGAGCCGGCCGACCACCGAACTGAGGCCCGCGCCGACTGCCGAGCAGGCCCCGGTCACGCCGATCGCCGCGCCCAACGCCCATACATCGCCGACGACGGCACTCAAGAACAGGGCGGCCGCCAGGACGCCGACCTGCGCCGACAGCACCCGCCCCGGAGGAAATCGGTCGACCAGGGGGACGAGCAGACCGAGTCCGACCATGTATCCCATCGGCCCGCACGCAAGCGCCACCCCGACCGCGGCGAGCGAGGCGTCCAACGAGTTCGCCACCTCGGCGATCGCCGGCTGCAACGGGTAGATCGTCGCTGTCCCGAGCGCAGCCGCAAGCGACATGAACCAGACGACAGGGCTGGGCAATCGGCGGTGCTGATCGACATCGGCAACATCGGTTTTCACGCGCCAACCGTAGGAAGCGTCGGCGCCACGATGCTGGCAGGAAACAGACATTGACGTCACCACGGATGAGGCGGTGCCGAGTCCCGCCGGCGCCGTTCCCCGCGATGGGCGTCAGCCGTTCACCGTCGGCCAGGTGCACCTGATCCACCGGATCGTCGCGCGTCAGGGACGAAGTCAGGCCGAAATCCGCCGAACGGGAGGGACCGGACCCGTCTGCGAGGAATGCATTTTCTGGAGTGTCTACTGGGAGGCGATATTTTCTACTCCCAGTAGACGGCGCAGAAAGACCAGAGGCGCCCCGGCGGACGACGATCCTGCATCGAGCGGCCGCCGGCGGTCCGGCCGCATCTGGTGATCCACTGCCGGATCAGCCGCAGGCCAAAGGCTCGGCGAAACTCTGGCGCAGACGTGGCGAACCAGGTCAGAGCGCGGCCGGTCGGACTGCTTCACCGAGCATCCGGTACGCCCACCGAAGGCCAACAGCGCTCGACCCGGCTACGGCTTGGCGCGATCCGTCCGAAAAATCCCTATCGCCCGCTGAGGCCAGGACGCACGACGGCGACTTCGACGCACTCGCCGCCCTGGTTTCCGCTGTGGCTGCTCGTCCGCCAAAGGGCGGCCACCTGTACGCACGTGCCGCCCTGGTTTGCGCTGTGGCTGCTGGTACGCCAAGACGCCTTAGAGAGACTGACAATCGTCATAGTTCCGACAGTACCCGCTGCATGAATTTTTGGCTGTCGCGATCGGAGAGAGCGGTCGCGTGCAGGTGTTCGAAAGCTGCTGAATAAGCCCTGACCTGGGTGTTCTCTTCTCGATAGGACATCTCGGTCAGTGAGTCGACTGTCGCGACTTGAAGGTCACCGCGACTGCCGACGTGCATGACGCCAAATGCGCTGGCCACGCCCAAGTGTGCGCCTGCACTGAACGGGATCACCTGAATAGTTACATGAGGTAGAACCGAAACGTCGAGCAGAATCTGGAGTTGGGCTCGCATGAGCTTGCGGCCGCCGACCTCACGCCGCAGCGCGGCCTCGTCCAGGATCGTCCGCAGCCTGGGTGGGTCAGCTTCGTGCAGCAGTTCCTGGCGGCGCATTCGCACGGCGACGAGCCGATCGACACGCTCGGGATCGTCCGCGAACGGGCCTGTCTCCATGAGGGCGCGGGCGTACGCCTCGGTCTGAAGCAGCCCAGGGACCAGGATCAGTTCGAACAGTCCGATGAAGGTGGCGTCGGCTTCTAGGCCGATGAAGTCCATCATCTCGGGGGAGAGGTCGGTGGCGTAGCGCTGCCACCAGCCCTTCTTGCGGCCGTTGCGGCACCAGTCGAAGAGGCGGTCCCGTACGGCGGGGTCGGTGACGCCGTACTTGCCGAGGATGTACTCCAGGTCCCGTACCGGGACGTGGTGCAGGCCCTTCTCGATGCGGCTCAGTGAGGACGGCGAGCGCATCAGGACGCGGGCCGCCTCATCTAAGGCGAGGCCGGCCGCTTCGCGGTGGTCGCGAAGGGCCATGCCCAGCCTGCGCAGCCGGATCGTCGGCGTGATGGTGGCCATGGCGGCATCTTGGCCGGTCAGCGGCCGTCTCGCCACGGGAACCGGCAATGTGCAAATCGGCTCCTCGCCGTCACGCTAGTTTGACGAAGCGTATTGAACGCGTTACTCGGTGCGACGATGCTTGCGGCGGTATCAGGCGAGAGGAGTCGTCATGGGGGCGATGATCGTGCTGGGGACGCTGACACTTCCGGGCAGCGAGCGGTGCGTGGCGCACGCCCGCCGCTTCGTCCGGGACCTGGTGGGGGAGGACCACCCGGCCGTCGACGACGCCGAGTTGTGCGCCAGTGAGCTGGTGACCAACGCGGTCGTGCACACCGAGTCCGGCAACGGCGGCCACGTCACCATCACGGTCGCGCGGGACGGCGACGTGCTGGAGGTCTGCGTCGCGGACGACGGCGCGGGCGGCGAGATGCCGCACGTACGGGACGATCCGTTCGCGGAGAGTGGCCGGGGCATCGTCATCGTGACCGCGCTCGCCGCCGAATGGGGTGCCGAGGCCGAACGCGACGGCACCACGACCTGGTTCCGCCTGCGCGGCTGAGACCCCGGCCGGCCGCGCCAGGGCTCCCAGCGCCTGATCGCTACCCTGGAAGCTCCCGCGCGCCCCTCGCGCGCCATCTCCCGCGCGCCACTTCTCCTACGGCCGCGCGCCTCTCCCATCTCGCCGCAGTGCGCCACCGGCGATCTCCCGCTCGTCCCGAGCGTGTTCCCGCATTCCCCGTACCGAGGAGGATCTCGCATGTCCGTTCAGCCGCAGAGCCGGTTCGTCGTGGTCACCGGAGGGCCCGGGGCCGGGAAGACGACACTGATCGAGCAGTTGCGCCGCGAGCGGTTCGCGTGCGCGCCGGAGGGCGGTCGCGCCATCATCCAGGACCAGGTGGCCATCGGCGGTGAGGCGCTGCCGTGGCGCGACGCCGGGCTGTTCGCCGAACTCATGCTCGGCTGGGACCTGCGCTCCTACCGGCACACGACGGAGTACGGGGCGGCCGGGAACACCCCGGTCTTCTTCGATCGCGGCGTCGTCGACGTCATCGGCTATCTCCGGCTCATGCGGCTGCCCGTCCCACCGCACCTGCACGCCGCCGCGCAGCGGTTCCGGTACGACCGCCGGGTGTTCGTCGCCCCGCACTGGCCGGAGATCTACCGGCGGGACGACGACCGTCGGCAGACCCCCGAGGAGGCGGAGCGGACCTTCCACGCCTGCGTCGCGGCCTACACCGACTATGGCTACGAACCGGTCCTTCTTCCCCGCGCCGGGGTCGCGGAACGTGCGCGGTTCGTCCTCGACGCCATCGGCCACGGCACGCAAAAGACTCGGTGAACGCGGCCGAATTCTCCGGTTCAAGATTCATCCCGGGCTACAGCGGTGGACCCTGGTTCTACCGGACGGGCACCGGCACGACCGTCTTCGCCGTGACCTCGGCGGACGCGTTCCTGCCCGACGGCACTTTCGCGGCACCGCTCCGCCCCGACACCTTCGGTGAGATCTTCGCCACCGCCGACCGCTGGAGCCGTACGCACGGCTGATCGTCCACGCGCCCTTCCCTTGGGGGAGCAAGCGGGCTCTGGAAGACTGCGAACATGGCTGCTTCGCTGAACAAGGTCGGGGTCGTGGGGCTCGGGACGATGGGGGCCGGGATCGCCGAGGTGCTGGCCCGCAGCGGGCTGGACGTCATCGGGGTCGAGGTGGGCGACGAGGCGCTGAAGCGCGGCCGTGGTCACCTGGAGAACTCCACCGGCCGGGCGGTCAAGCGCGGGAAGCTGTCCGCCGAGGAGCAGCAGGCGATCCTCGACCGGATCACGCTGTCCACGTCGTTCGGCGCGCTCAGCGACTGTGACCTGGTCATCGAGGCCGTGCCGGAGCAGCTCCAGCTCAAGCGCCGCGTGTTCGAGCAGCTCGACGAGGTCTGCCGGGCCGACGCCGTGCTCGCCACCAACACCTCGTCCCTGTCGGTCACCGAGATCGCCGTCAGCACGAACCGGCCGGAGCAGGTCGTCGGGGTGCACTTCTTCAACCCCGCGCCGGTGATGAAACTCGTCGAGATCATCCACAGCGTGCTGACCCGGCCGGAGGCCCTGTCCGTCGTTCAGGGGCTGGTCGAGCGGCTCGGCAAGGTCGGCGTGACGGTCGGCGACCGGGCCGGGTTCATCGCGAACCGGCTGTTGTTCGGCTACCTCAACCAGGCGGCGGCGATGTACGACGCCGGGCACGCGAGCCGTGAGGACATCGACGCGGCGATGAAGGCGACCGGCCTGCCGATGGGCCCGCTGACGCTGATGGACCTCATCGGGCTGGACGTCTCGCTGGAGGTCTGCGAGGCGATCTACCGGGAGACGCGGGACCGGCGGCACGCGCCCGCGCCGATCCTCCGGCAGATGGTCACCGCCGGCCTGCTGGGCCGCAAGACCGGCCGCGGCTTCTACTCCTACGACGAGCCGGCCGCCGCGGCCGAGGCCGAACCGGCCGGGGCGCCGCCGCGGGTGGGCGTCGTCGGGTCGGGGCCGCTCGCCGTCGCCCTCATCAGCGGGTGCCTGCGGGCCGGGGCCGACGTCCGGTTCGTCGCGGGGGACCCGGAGAAGGCCGACGCCGTCCGTACGGCGCTGGAGCAGCCCGTCGAGGGCGGCACCGAGCTGGGGCTGCTCGCCGACTGCGACCTCATCGTCGAGGCGGTGGCCGAGGACACGTCGGTGAAGCGGTCGCTGTTCGCCGCCGTCGACGACGTGGCCAAGCCGGGCGCCGTCCTCGCCACGACGACGACCACGGTGCCGGTGATCGAGGTGGCGGCCGCGACCGACCGGCCGCAGGACGTCATCGGGCTGAACCTTCCCGACCCGGCGGGTGAGCTCGTGGAGATCGCCGCGACCGTGGTGACCGCTCCGGAGGTCGTGCGCCGGGCCGCCGAGTACGTCGCCGCGCTCGGCAGGCGTCCGGTGCACTGCCGCGACCGGGCCGGGTTCATCGTCGACGCGCTGCGCGTCCCGTACCTCAACGACGCCGTCCGCATGCTCGAGACGGGGTACGCCGACGCGGACTCCATCGACGCCGCGATGCGCTACGGCTGCGGGTACCCGATCGGGCCGGTCGCCGACCTCGACCGGCTCGGCCTCGGCCACGCGGTCGAGGTGCTGCGCGCCCTCTACACCGAGTACCGCGAGCCGGCCTACGCCCCGGCGCCGCTGCTGGAGGAGCTGTTCACCGCGGGCCGCACGTTCCGCTGAGAAGCGAGCCGGTCCCACGGACCGGACCGGTCACGATTCCGGAGACTCGGCGCACTCCGCCGACCGGACCCCAAAAGAGAAGAGCGGCCCCCGCGAGGGGGCCGCTCCTGTGGGCCGCGGTCGCCTGAGTCGGCTACCGCTACTGCCCGCGGTCCGTCTTCGGCGAGCGCGCCGCCCGTCCCGGCTGGCTCTGCCAGCTGGTCGTCGCCCGGAGACCCGGGGTGTTCGTGACGTCCATGCCACGGTACGGGCCCGGCGTGGACGACGTCGTCTCGGTGGTCTTGTTGTCCTTCGCGGTCATGTCCGACCCACCTTCTTCTGAGTTAGGTCCGCTGTTGACGCGGACTGCTTTGAAAGGGACCGTTCGGGACCGAGGCCGACCGGCCACTCCGGTGAGCAAGAAATCTCGCGCTCGTAGGTCGGCCGGGCGACGGTGCGGTGGCGGGTGGGTGGTTCGTCCCGTACGACCCGGTCCCCGTACCCTGATCGGCATGAGTCCGCGCAAGAACCGCCGTGACCGCGACACCGTCCGGGAGACCGGGGCGAGCGCGTTCGGCGGTCCGCAGCGGATCGAGGAGGGGCCGGACGGCGACTGGATCGTACGGCCGGTGGCCGGCGGGACCAAGGCGTACCGCTGTCCGGGCTGCGACCAGGAGATCACACCAGGCGTCGGGCATCTCGTGGCCTGGCCCGCCGAGGCCGGTGGGCCCGACGACCGGCGGCACTGGCACCGGCCGTGCTGGAACCACCGGCTGAACCGGCTGCCGAACATTCAACGGTCCCGTCGGGGACCGCGCTACTGAGAAGGGACCGCGATGGGGGAGATCCGGGCGAGCACGGTGCTGCCCGCGCGTCGTACGGACATCGAGCTGCGGACCGCCGACGGCCTCACCCTCGTCGGCGAGCTGGCCGTGCCCGAGGACCGGCCGCCGGTCGCCACCCTCATCTGCCTGCACCCGCTGCCGACGCACGGCGGCATGATGGACAGCCACGTGCTGCGCAAGGCGTCCTACCGCCTGCCGGCCCTCGCCGGGCTCGCCGTGCTGCGGTTCAACACGCGCGGGACGACCAGCGAACGCGGGACGAGCGAGGGGGAGTTCGGCGGCGGTGACTCCGAGCGGTACGACGTGGCCGCGGCGCTCGAGTACGCCGAGTACCACGACCTGCCGCGGGCGTGGCTGCTCGGCTGGTCGTTCGGCACCGAGCTGGCCCTCAAGTGGGGCCACGACCCGCTCGTGGAGGGCGCGATCCTGCTGTCCCCGCCGCTGCACCGGGCGACCGACGCCGACCTCGACGCCTGGGCGGAGTTCGGCCGCCCGCTCGTCGCGCTCGTCCCGGAACGCGACGACTACCTGCAGCCGGCGGAGGCCCGCGAACGCTTCAAGCGGGTGCCGCAGGCGGAGGTCGTCGGCGTCGATGACGCCAAGCACCTGTGGGTGGGCGAGCCGTACGTCCGGATCGTGCTGAACGAGATCGTGCGCCGCGTCGCGCCGGAGGCGTATCCGCTGCCTACCGAGGTCGGGTAGAAGGAACTTCTAAACCTCCGAGACCGAACACGGCCACCCTCTCGGCGGATCGATCCGCAGCGGTCAGGATGAGCTGGGTCCGGGCGTTCGCCGGGCTGAGCCGGATTCTTCCCGATGAGGTGATAGCCGTGCAGCTGTACAGCCGTGACGTCGGAGACGGGACACCGCTGGTGCTGCTGCACGCGTTCCCGCTGTCGTCCGCCATGTGGCTGGCCCAGCGGGAGGCACTGTCCGCGCGGTTCCGGGTGGTGACACCGGACCTGCGCGGCTTCGGCGGGTCCCCGCTCGGCACCGCGGAACCCTCGGTCGACGCGATGGCGGACGACATCGCGGCGCTGCTCGACGCGAAGGGCATCGACCGGGCCGTCGTCGGCGGCCTGTCGATGGGCGGCTACGTCACGCTCGCGTTCTGCCGCCGGCACGCGGACCGCGTCCTCGGCCTGGTGCTCGCCGGCGCGAAGGCCACGGCCGACACCGAGACGGCGCGGGCCGGTCGGCTGCGCATGGCGGGGCGGCTGGAGGAGGACAAGACCGTGGACGTCCTCCTCGAGGATTTATTGCCACGGCTGGTCGGGCCGACGACGATGCGGCAGCGCGCGCTGATCTACGGGCGGGTGCGCGGACTCGTGCAGTCGGCGCCCCCGGCGGCCGCGGCGTGGGCGCAGCGGGCGATGGCGGCCCGCCCGGACGCCCTGGAGTCCCTCGCCGAGCTGCGGTCCCCGGCGCTCGTCATCCACGGCGCGGAGGACGAGATCACGACGGAGGAGGACGCGCGGGCGATGGCCGACGCCCTGCCGAACGCGGAGCTCACCCTCGTGCCCGGATCCGGCCACCTCACCGCCGTCGAGCAGCCGCAGCTGTTCAACGACGCGGTGGCGGAGTTCGCGACGGCACTCGGCCGTACGACCCGCTGACCCGGTGGCCGTACGGTCAGGAGCTCTCCTGCCGGGGCATGACGACCTCGCGGAGGATCAACGCGACCGCGGCCGCGGTGGGGATGGCCAGCAGCGCGCCGATCACGCCGAGGAGCGCGCCGCCGAGCAGGGCCGCGATGACCGTGACGGCCGGCTGGACGTCGACGGACCTCTTCATCACCCTCGGCTGGACCACGTAGTTCTCGACCTGCTGGTAGATCAGGAAGAAGATCGCGGTAGCGATGCCGGTCCAGAAGCCGTTGAAGAACGCGATGGCCGTGACGAGGACGGCCCCGATCGTCGCTCCGATCAGGGGGATCAGGTCGGTGATGGCCACCAGCATGGCCAGCGCGATGGCGTACGGGACGTTGACGATCAGCAGGTAGATGTAGGACACGATCCCGGCGATGACCGAGATGAGGACGTTGCCGGCGACGTACCCGCCGATGCGGGAGAGGATCTCGTCGCCCAGCAGCGCGACGCGGGCGCGCCGGGACCGGGGCGCGAGGCGGTACATGAAGCCGGTGATGTTCGGCAGCGAGCCGAGGAAGTAGAGCGTGAGGATCAGCACGGTGAACGTGCTGAACACGCCACTGATCACCACCTGGCCGACGCCGAGGATCCCGTTGGCGGCCTGCTTGCCCAGGTCCTTGCTCTGCAGCGCCGTCTGGGCGCGTTCGAGCAGGTGGTAGCGGTGGTCCCAGTCCTGCAGCTTCGGGTTGTGCGCCAACTGCTCGAGGTAGCCGTTGCCGCTGGTGAGGTTGTTGATGAAGGCGGTGATCTGTTCGGTCATCGGCGGCACGATGGCGAAGCCGAAGCCGACGAAGAACCCGACCAGGCACAGGAAGACGATGAGCACGCCCCACCGGCGGGACACCCCCATCCGCGTCAGCGCCTCGACCGCCGGGTTGAGGCCCACGGCGAGGAACAGCGCGACGACGATCAGGACGATCACCTGCCGGGCGTCGGTGACCGCCTTGACCAGCATGTAGGCGGCCAGCACCCCGAGAGCGCCGTAGAAGCCGAAGATGAACGGGTGACTGCGGGTCAGCGGACGGCCCGGGCGGCCGAACGGGAACAGCGCGTCGACGCCCGCCTCACGCTCCCGGGCCGCGATGTCGGTGACCGGGTCGAGCGCGGTGACCTCGCCCGCCGGCTGCCGGGCACTGTCCGCGAGGGTCCCGACCTCCTCGCGCTGTTCGCCGTCGTGGGGGGTTTCCGCCGGCACGCACGTCTCCTTGAGCTAGATACCGACAAGAGCCTAGGGGATTACGGCCCCTAGGCTCTTGTCCGGCTCAGTGCGGTTGAACAGCGGACGACGTTACTCCTGCCACCAGTCGTCGTCGTCGTCCTTCTTCTTGGCCTCCGGCGCGGGCGTGGCCGGGGCGGGCGCCGGCTTCGGCGCGGGCTTGGGCTCGGCCGGGGCGATCGCGGGCTTCTCCGGCGGCGCGGAGATGGCCTCCTCGGTCGGTCCGCCCATCGGCGCGGACACGCCGCCGATGAGCTGACGCAGCTGGTTGAGGTGGCTGGTGATGCTGTCCCGCTGGCGCGTGAGCTCGTCCACCTGGCGCTGGGCCGTGGTGCGCATCCGCTCGGCCTCGCTCTTGGTCTCGCTGAGCAGGTGCTCGGCCTGGGACTTCGCCTCGGCGATGATCTGCTCGGAGTTCTTGCGAGCGTTGGCGACGAGCTGCTTGGCGTGGCTGTCGGCCTCGCGGCGCGTCTGCTCGGCCTGCTGGGTCGCCTTGGTGGCGCGCTGCTCGGCGGACGCCGCGCGCTGCTCGGCCTCGGCCACGAGCTTCTGCGTGGCGCTCTGTGCGGCCGCGTGCCGCTCGGCGTCCTGCCGCTCGGCCTCTTCGCGCCGGGCGGCCAGCTGGATCTCGAACTCGGCTTCGGCCTGGGCCCGCTGCGCCTCGCTCTCCTCGAGGATGCGGTTGGCCTGCGCCCGCATCTCGTCGGCCTGGCGCTTGGCGGTGGTGAGGATCTCGTCGCGCTCGCGCTTGGTGGACGCCCGCAGCTGGGCGACCTCGCGCTCGGTCGTGGTCCGGAGCTTGGCGATCTCCCGCTCGGCGGCGGCGCGCTTCTCGGCGACCTCGTGGTCGGCGGTGGCGCGCAGCTTGGCGACCTCGCGCTCGGTGGTGGAGGTCAGCTCGTCGGCGTGCCGGCGGGCCGCCGTGCGCACCTCCTCCGCCTCGCGCTCCGCCGTGTTGCGCATGTCGTCGCCCTCGCGCTTGGCGGTGGCGCGGACGTCGGACGCTTCGCTCTCCGCGGCCGCGCGCAACTCCGCGGCGTCGACCTTCGCGGCGGCCTTGATCTCATTGGCCTCCGTGCGGGCGGCCTGCACGAGCTCGGTCGCCTGCTCCTCGGCGAGGCGCAGCAGCTGCTCGATGCGCGCGCCGAGGCCGGAATAGGTGGGTCGCTCCTGTTCCTGGAGCTGACGATGTGCGTCGGAGAGCTCCCGTTGCAACGCCTGAGTCTGCTCGCGGCTCTGGCGGACCTCGGTGTCGAGCTGCTTGATGTGCTCTTCGACCTGGTGCCGGTCGTAGCCGCGCAGCACCACGTCGAACTCGCGTGGGGGCGTGCTGTCTTCGAAGAAGTTGCTGAGCTGGGCGTCGATGTCGGACTGCATGAGGCTCAATCCTGCTGTGACGAGACGGCTACAAGTGGTGGAGGTACCAGACGATGGCCGCGCGAGTACTGCGTGTTACGGGGTACGGCACGTGCGGGACCACTTTCCGGCGACAGCAGAGTACTCCCGACACTGCCGTGTTGGGGGCTCAACTTTACGACCTGGGCAGTTTGTCGCGATTGTCAGCGCCCATGTAGCGACCTGGTAAGGCGTCGGGTTCTGCCCGGGTGACAATGAGTCAGTGCGCGCGCGGCCTCGCCTGGACAAGTTCGGTCAGGACGCCGCCGACATCCTTGGGGTGCAGGAACGCGATCGAAGCGCCCATCGATCCGTGCCGCGGACGCTCGTCCAGCAGGCGTACGCCCTTACCGCCGATGCTCTCCAGCGCGGCCACCACGTCCTCGACGCCGTATCCGATGTGGTGCACGCCTTCTCCCCGTTTCGCCAGGAACTTCCCGACCGGCGTATCGGGGTGCAACGGCTCCAGCAACTGGACGTACGACGCGCCCGCAGGGCCGTCCGCCACGTGGAGCATCGCCTCCTTCACCCCTTGCTGCTCATTGACCTCCCGGGACGCCACGATCAGACCGAACGTGCCCTCGTAGAAAGCGATCTTCTCTTCAAGATCATGGCATGCGATCCCGACGTGATCGATTCGGGTGAGCATGGCGGTGGCCTCCCTGGAAAGTCTCGGCTCTCTTGTGGGTATGTTGGCAAACGTCGCCCCCACCATTCGTCGGAGGTCTCGTTTCATGGCCGGTTCCGTCATCGTCGCCGGAGCGCGGACGCCCATCGGGCGCCTGCTCGGCTCTCTCAAGGACTTCGCAGCGGTGGACCTCGGCGCGATCGCCATCCGCGCCGCCCTGGAGCGCGCCGGACTCACCGGCGACCAGGTCGACTACGTCATCATGGGCCACGTGCTGCAGGCGGGCGCGGGACAGATCCCGTCCCGCCAGGCCGCCGTCAAGGCCGGCATCCCGATGAACGTCCCCTCGCTGACGATCAACAAGGTCTGCCTCTCCGGCCTGGACGCCATCGCCCTCGCCGACCAGCTCATCCGCGCCGGCGAGTTCGACGTCGTGGTGGCGGGCGGCATGGAGTCGATGACCAACGCGCCGCACCTGCTGCCGAAGGCGCGCCAGGGCTACAAGTACGGTTCGATCGAGGTGCTCGACGCCACCGCCCACGACGGTCTCACCGACGCCTTCGACGGCGTCTCGATGGGCGAGTCGACCGAGCGTTACAACGCCAAGCTCGGCATCTCCCGCGAGGAGCAGGACGAGTTCGCCGCCCGCTCGCACCAGCGGGCCGCCGACGCCATCAAGAACCAGCTGTTCGACGACGAGATCGTCCCGGTGGAGATTCCGCAGCGTCCGGGGGCGGCGGGGCGTAGCCAAGGGGGTGGAAAGCAGGGCGACCCGGTCGTCTTCGCGGCGGACGAGGGCGTCCGCGCCGACACGACGGCCGAGTCGCTGGCCCGCCTCCGGCCCGCGTTCAGCAAGGACGGCACGATCACCGCCGGCACGTCCTCGCAGATCTCCGACGGCGCGTGCGCGGTCGTCGTCATGTCCAAGGCCAAGGCCGAGGAGCTCGGGCTGACCTGGCTGGCCGAGATCGGCGCGCACGGCAACGTCGCCGGCCCGGACAACTCGCTGCAGTCCCAGCCGGCCAACGCCATCAAGCACGCCCTGGGCAAGCAGGGGCTGACCGTCGGCGACCTCGACCTGATCGAGATCAACGAGGCGTTCGCGTCGGTGGGCATCCAGTCGATGCGCGACCTCGGTGTGGACGCCGGCAAGGTGAACGTCAACGGCGGGGCCATCGCGCTTGGCCACCCGATCGGCATGTCCGGCGCGCGGATCGTCCTGCACCTGGCGTACGAGCTGCGCCGCCGGGGCGGCGGCGTCGGCGTCGCGGGGCTGTGCGGGGGCGGCGGCCAGGGCGACGCCCTGATCCTGAAGGTCTGAGGGCCCGGGGTGGCGCGGAACGTCGACGTCGAGGATCTGGTCGAGCGGGCGAGGAAGGGACAGCCGCGCGCACTGGCGCGGCTGATCTCCCTCGTCGAGAACGCCTCGCCGCAGTTGCGGCCCATCATGGCCGCGCTGAACCCGCTCGCCGGCCGGGCACGGGTCATCGGCCTGACCGGCGCCCCGGGCGTCGGGAAGTCCACGTCCACCGGCGCGCTGGTGACGGCGTTCCGGGAACGCGGGCTGCGCGTCGGCGTGCTGGCGGTCGACCCGTCCTCGCCGTTCACCGGCGGGGCGCTGCTCGGCGACCGGGTGCGCATGCAGGACCACGCGAGCGACTCCGGCGTCTTCATCCGCTCGATGGCCAGCCGCGGCCACCTGGGCGGCCTGTCCTGGGCGGCGCCCCAGGCCATCCGCGTGCTCGACGCGGCCGGCTGTGACGTCGTGCTGGTCGAGACCGTCGGGGTCGGCCAGGCGGAGGTGGAGATCGCCTCGCTGGCGGACTCGACGATCGTGCTGGTCTCGCCGGGCATGGGCGACTCGATCCAGGCCGCCAAGGCGGGGATCCTGGAGATCGCCGACGTCTTCGTCGTCAACAAGGCCGACCGGGACGGCGCCCAGCAGACCGTACGCGATCTGCGCAACATGATCGCGCTCGCCGGCGACGTCGGCTGGAAGCCGCCGATCGTGCCGACGGTCGCGGTCAAGGGCGAGGGCGTCGACGACGTCATCCGGCGGCTCGACGAGCATCACGCCTGGATGGAGGAGTCCGGCGAGCTCCGCCGGCGCCGGCTGGCCCGGGTCCGCGACGAGGTGGAGGCCATCGCCGTGACCGCGCTCCGCGAGCGGATGGGCGACCTGCACGGCCACCAGCGCCTCGACGTGCTCGCCGCCAAGGTCCTGTCCGGCGACTGCGACCCCTACTCCGCCGCCGACGAACTCATCGCCGCCCTCACCAGCGACTGAACGCGTACATTCGGTTACCCCGACATGCGTGGAGGCGCCGAATGACGAAGATCCTCGTAGATGTGGACGACGACGCGCTTGCCGCAGCGGCAAAGGTTCTGGGCACCAGAACGAAACGCGACACGGTGAACACCGCTCTTAGAGCGACGGTCGCGGCGCTGCGCAGCGCTCGTAAGACCGGTGTTCCGCGTCACCCGGCGGATTGCCAAGGCGAAGAGGGGTAGCCGTCCTCGGGGACGTGGTCGGCGGCAGCGGCGGCGGCGGGTTCGGGGCGGGGTGCGCGGCGGTGGCCGAACTCGAGGGTGAGCAGGGCCACGCCGACGGGCACGAGGCTCGCCCACGACGGGAAGGCCACAGCCCTCCTCACGTAGCGCGGCCGGAACTTCCGGTTGAACAGGTACAGCGACTCGACCTTGATGAGCGGGTCGAGCAGGTGGATCAGGCGGTAGCCCCCCTGCTCCAGCGGCCCGCGCTCGGCGGTGTCGAACAGCTCCCGGAACGCCGCGAAGTTGAGCGAGACCTCGTCGATGCCGCGGTCGCGGGCGTACTCCATGACGTCGACGATCATCCGCTCGTTGAGACCGTTCGGGGCGCCGGGGACGCGGCGCATCGCGTCGAGGGAGAGCCGCCGTCCGCAGGCGCTGGGCAGGTACCGCTGGAAGCCGATCGGCGCGCCCTCGGCGTCGCGGACGATCACGACGACCGAGGAGGCGTGCCGGCCGGTCAGCAGGTCGTCCATGTTCATGGAGAACCCGCGCTCCTCGGTGCCGCCCATCGCCTCGGCGGCCACCGTCTGCAGCCGGGCGAGCTCGTCGGCGGTCAGGTCGCCCTCGCGCGCGACCCGCGTGGTGACGCCCGCGTTGCGGGTGCGCTGCACCGCCTGCCGTACGTTGCGCATGCTCCGGCCGCTCAGGCCGAACTCGTTCGGCGACAGCAGCACCTCGTCGCCGATCTCGATGGAGCGCAGGCCGTACGGGCGCCACAGGTCGAGCAGGTCGGCGCGGGCCCCGAGCACGGCCATCCGCCACCCGGAGCGCTCCGCGAGCGCGGCGAACTCGGCGACGGCGGCCGGGTAGGAGCGCGGGTCGCCGGCCGGGTCGCCGCCCGCCACGGCGACGCCGAACAGCACGCGGTACCCGATGACGGCCCGCCGGTCGGGGCTGAAGACGTACGACTTGTCGCTGCGCAGGACGAACGGGGCGAGGGTGTCGGAGCCCTGGTCGTCGACCAGGCGTGCCGCCTCGGCGCGCTCCCGGTCGGTGCCCGCCGGGGGCGGCGGCGCGGGCGTGAGCATCGTGACCAGCATGGCGAGCAGCCCGCCCCCGCCGATGACGCCCAGGCTGGCCTCGAACCAGTGGTCGGCCGAGCCGCTGAAGTGGATGGGGCCGGGGCCTGAGGCGGTGAGGCCGGTGAGGATCTCGCGGCCGGCGTCGGCCGGGCTCGGGCCGGGCGTCATCTGGTGCCACTGCAGGATCATCACCGCCAGGCCGTACGCGATCGCGAGGCCGTACGTGATGAGGCCGGCGCGGACGGCGGTGCGCACCCGGCTGGGGGAGGCGGTGAACTCCCCCCGGTACCGGACGAACGCGCCGATGGCGGCGGTGAGGAGGACGAGCCGGCCGAGCTGCCAGGTGCTCAGGGCGTCGAGGGCCGACAGGCCGGTGAGCAGCAGGATGACGTAGTACGCGACCCGGCGGCGCAGGAGCACGCCGCGCGCGGTCGCCAGGAGGATCAGCGCGAGCAGGAGTTCCTGGCCGTTCGGGAACAGGTCGCCGATGACGAGGTTGGCCGGCCGCTCGGGCGTCGAGCCGCTCAGAGCGGGGAGCGCGACGGCCACCGCGGCCGCCGCGATGGGCAGCGCGAGCGGCCAGGTCGGCCGGCGATGGAGAGCGGACATGCGGTGAAGAGCGGACGCGCCTGCCACGGACACAACGATCACCCCGGTTTATCCGTAACCGGCCCTTTGTTAGTGCTATTCCCCGCGGGCCGTCTCGGTAAGATCACGGTGATGTGGCGTAAGTCACCGTAACGGTTTTGAAGCCCAAACCGCGCAGTAGGTTCATGATCATCTGTTTGGTGTTCGTATCGGCCCGTTCGGCCAGGCCACTGGAGCCCGCGGCATCCTGGATCTTCTGGGCGGCGAGCACGTAGAGCTGCTGCTGCTGATTCGGGTTCGAGCTGAAGAACTGGCCAATTCGGTCGAACAGTCCGCGCTGTTGCGCGAACACATAACTGCGTTTCGAGTCCAAATTGGTCTTCTCGAGCTTGGCGTGCGGCAGCCGGATCGTCACCGACGTGCGGTCCTTGTCGGTCGTGACGGCTCCGTTGCCCAGGCCGGAGAAGTCGACGTACGCGTCGACGCTCCCGGTGCCCACGAACAGCGTCCGCTGACCGCGGATCGCGCCGGGCAGGAACCGCGCGTCCTTCTCCAGGTCCACGATGACCTGGAAGTTGCCGGTCGCGGCCTCGTACCGGGAGAGGTTCTGGATCGACCGCAGGACGGCGGGGCCGCTGCGGTCCTTGGTCTTCTCGCTGAACGGGTCGAGCCAGTGCGGAAGGGCGTTCACGGCCTGCAGGACGGCGTACACCAGCGCGAGGAGCACGACGATGAACGCGATCCAGCGAACGCCCGGCCGGCGCGGCCGCGGGGATGCCGGTTCGTCCTCGGGGGCTTCCGGTCGCACCATTCTCGTCTCACCTCTAGGGGTCTCGGCTAAGACCGGGATTACCCCGGAAGAGGCCCACTCATCCCCCGGGACGTACGGCCCCGGTGGCACTGGTGGTTGACCTGGTCGTTCGCGCGAATTCGTTATCCGGCGGCCTCTGCGTGCGGGGCCACGGCCGCCTGCTCGACCTCGATCAGCGACTCGCCGCGCCGGTGCGCCTCGAACGCCTCCTTGCCGCCGCGGACGCCGAACAGCCTCTTGGAGATGACGAGGTACAGGACCAGGCCGACGTTGATCACGAGCGCGCCGATGCGGACCGCGGTGACACGGTCCGTGAGCTCGTAGATCTCAACCGGCAGGCCGAACGACGTCGCGACCACGGCGAAGTACTCGCCCCAGCGCTTGCCGAGCCACAGGCCGACCGCCTCGACGAGCTCGATCACGGCGTACGCCAGCAGCCCGACCGCGAACCAGGTCAGCGTCTCCGACTTGAGCGCGAAGACGTGCCGGATCTCCTCGATGATGCGCGAGTGGTCCAGGTCCCAGCCGATCTGCCGGGCGAGCGGCCGCAGCAGCGGGATGTCCTTCTCGAAGACCCGCTGGATCGACCCGCGGTTGGCCGAGAACCGCCACACGCCGTACGCGGCGGCGACGATCAGCAGGCCGCGGATCACGCGCTCGATGGCGAAGAAGCGCATGATCAGCTCGTCCCGCAGCTCCCGGCCGCGCGCGACGAGCGGGGCGCGGTCGGCGGGGCCGCGCCCGTGCGCCTCGCCGTGGACGTAGGTGCCGCAGCGCAGGCAGCGCCAGGCCTCCCCGGCGGGGGTGGGCACGTGCAGCCGGTCCCGGAGGGCCGGTTCGTCGGGGGCATAGGTGACGTGCCCCGAGCGGGCACACTTCAGCAGGCTCCAGTCCACGGCCCGACGATAGTGAATACCGGCAGATAGAGCACGTCGTTCGTGGATTGTGTGGTCAGCGTTCGCGGAAGTCCCTGCCGTGGAGGGCGCAGGAGTGGTACCGGGCGTAGTGCGCGCGCAGCCATCTCCGGCGCCGCTGCTCGTCCCAGCGGGCGAAGTTCCGCGCGGCGACGGCGTCGGTGAGCCGCGGCGGCGCCTCGTCGAGCAGCCACGCCGACACGAGGGCGCTGTAGTGCGCGCCGGCCGCGTGCCCGGGGTCGCCGCAGGTGCGCGCGTCCAGCAGGCTGATGTCGATCTCCTGCTCGGCGCGGTGGGCGTATCCCGGGGACAGGTCGCTGAGGTGGATGTAGACGACGCCGCGGCCGGGCCGGGGGAAGTCGTTGTCCGGCCGGTGCTCGACCCGGACGAACCGCCCGGGGGTGCCGCTCAGGCGGGTGGCGAGGGGGGTCAGCCCGGCCTCCAGTGACGGCAGCGCCGCGCGCAGCGCCGGGTGCACGCAGACGGTGAGCGGCCACTGGCGGCAGGCGTACGAGAACGCGCGCGGCACGACCGGCGGAGTGCGCTGCTGGCCGTGCAGCCACACGGTGGTGCCCGCGACGACGCCCGCCGCCGCGACCGCCGGGAGCGCGAGCCAGAGGCGCCGGGTCAGCACCCACAGGTAGCCGGTGACCAGCACGGTGCCCAGCCCCAGCGCCCACAGCGCCTGGCCCGCGAGCAGTTCGGTGCGCAGCGCGGCGAACAGCCCGATGTGCCCGATGCCCGGCGGCGGCAGCAGGTCCGCCCAGGCACCGGGGCGGGCGGCGCCCCACAGGTAGGTGAGGACCGCGACGGCCGGGACGGCAGGCAGCCGCGGGACCATGCGGCCGCCGAGATAGCCGATGACGGTGTAGACCAGCAGCGTGAGGGCCCCGGCGAGCGGCCCGATCGGCTTCGGGTGGCCCGCCTCCACATGGATCATCGTCTTGGCGGCGACGACCAGGGCCACGACGGTGTACGCGCAGAGCGTGACGATCCCCAGCAGGAGCAGGTCGAGCAGCGGGCCCAGGGCGGGGGAGCGGGCGGTCAGCCCCCGGAGGTAGTCGAGACGGTGCTCGCGCAGGGCGACCCAGGCGGCGAACCCCGCCGAGGCCGGACCGAGCAGGCACACCGAGGAGAACAGCGCCGCGACGGCGTCGTCCCAGTACGCGACGCCCGGCAGCAGTGCCCGCCACGCCGCGACGGCGCCGAGGAACGCGAGCGCCGGCACGGCCAGGAACAAGGCCGTACGGCGAGCGTCGATCCGCAGCACCCGCCCGAGGTCAGACACCGGCAGGCACCCGAAGCCGGGGACGGGGGGCGCACGGCACCTCGACGAGGCGGCCCCGGACCATGCTGAAACCCCGATCGCACCACCCCGTCAGCTCCGCCGGATCGGCGGCCGTGGCCACGACCGTCGGAGCCAGGCTCCGCAGCAGCGGGATCAGATCCTCCCGCTCGGAATCACCGATGCCGGCGAGCGGCTCGTCCAGAAAGACGAGCTCCGGCTCGTGCACACAGGTCGCGGCCAGCCCGGCGCGCAATCGCAGATCTTGCGGAAGCATGTCCATTTCGAGCGCCGCGGCGTCGCTCAGCCCGAATCGCTCCAGAATCGCGTCGACCGCCCGGCGGGGTGTGCATTTGTAGTAGGACGCGTAGGCGACGAAGTCGCGGGTCGACAAGCCGGACGTCCAGGCGAATCGCGCGGGCAACAGGCCGATCCGGGCGCGCGCCGCCCGCCGCCCGGCTCGCCGGGTCACGTCGTGGCCCAGCACCTCGAGGTCGCCCACGGACGGGCGGCGCAGGGTCGTCAGCGCCTGCAGCACCGCCGATCTGCCCGGACCCGCCGGACCGGCCAGGCCCACGACACCGTGTGTCACGTCGAACGTGGTGGGACGCAGGATCCACCGCCGGCTGCGGCGGATGCCCAGGCCCCGTGCCACGATCGCGGAAGAATTCCCGATCATAATTACCCCCCGAATTGGCGACGCGTGCGGAGGGCCGGGGCGATCACTGCGTTGAACCGCTGCGCGACGCCCCTCTTTGCCGTCGTCCGCACGCGTCGACAATGGAACTATAACTTGCCTTGATGATGAGTGTCAGCGTTCCTTAGGCGGCCGCCGGGATTGCGGCTGATTCGCGGGATTCACAGGTCGATCGCGGCTATATCAAGCTTGATTCGGCCGATGTCGGGCCGGGCAGGCGATAACGTATGTGAGTGGCCAAGCCGCTCAACCTGCCTTTCGACCCGATCGCCCGCGCCGGAGATCTCTGGGAGCGCCGCTGGGGGCGGTCGCCCGCCATGCTGGCGGTGACCTCGATCATGCGGGCGCAGGCCATCCTGATCGCCGAGCTCGACGCCCTGCTGAAGCCGTACGGCCTGACGTTCGCCCGGTACGAGGCGCTCGTGCTGCTGACCTTCAGCCGGAAGGGCGCGCTGCCGCTGTCGAGGATGGGCGAGCGGCTGATGGTGCACCCGACGAGCGTCACCAACATCATCGACCGGCTGGAACGCCAGGGGTACGTCCGGCGCCGTCCCAACCCCCGCGACGGCCGCGGCGTGCTCGCCGAGATCACCGACAGCGGCCGGGAGACCGTCGAGCGCGCGACCGCCGACCTCCTCGCCGCGGACTTCGGGATGGGCGCGTACGGCGCCGAGGACCTGGAGCTGATGTTCGAGACGCTGCGCGGCCTCCGCGTCGCCGCCGGCGACTTCGAGGAGTAGAGGTCCCGCCGAGTCACCCTGGAGGAGGATGGTTGGCGCCGAGATACTAGGACATCCTAGTATCTAGGGAGAGCCACCGGCCTGAGGAGCGCTCATGGACATGCGGGACATCGAAGAGGGTCGTCGTCGCTGGCAGGCGAGGTACGACTCTTCCCCGACCAACCGACCCCGACCGACCTCCCGGGGCTCCCGCCGACGCGACGCCGACTTCACCACGCTCTCCGGCCTCGAGGTCGATCCGGTGTACGGGCCGCCGGCCGCGGATCCCCGGTTCGAGCGCATCGGCTGGCCGGGGGAGTTCCCCTTCACGCGCGGCCTGTACGCCACGGGCTACCGCGGCCGCACCTGGACCATCCGGCAGTTCGCGGGCTTCGGCAACGCCCGGCAGACCAACGAGCGGTACAAGATGATCCTCGGCGCGGGCGGCGGCGGCCTGTCCGTCGCCTTCGACATGCCGACGCTCATGGGCCGTGACTCCGACGACCCCCGGTCGCTCGGCGAGGTCGGGCACTGCGGCGTCGCCATCGACTCCGCCGCCGACATGGACGTGCTGTTCGACGGCATCCCGCTGGGCGACATCACGACCTCGATGACCATCTCCGGTCCGGCGGTGCCGATCTTCTGCATGTACCTCGTCGCGGCCGAACGCCAGGGCGTCGACGTCCACGGGCTCGACGGCACCCTGCAGACCGACATCTTCAAGGAGTACATCGCGCAGAAGGAGTGGCTCTTCGCGCCGGAGCCGCACCTGCGCCTCATCGGCGACCTGATGGAGTTCTGCGCCCGCGACATCCCGGCGTACAAGCCGCTCAGCGTCTCCGGCTACCACATCCGGGAGGCCGGCTCGACGGCCGCGCAGGAGCTGGCGTTCACGCTCGCGGACGGCTTCGGCTACGTCGAGCTCGGCCTGTCCCGCGGCCTCGACGTCAACCGGTTCGCGCCCGGCCTGTCGTTCTTCTTCGACTCCCACGTCGACTTCTTCGAGGAGATCGCCAAGTTCCGCGCCGCGCGCCGCATCTGGGCGCGCTGGATGCGCGACGTGTACGGCGCCACGTCGGAGAAGGCGCAGTGGCTGCGGTTCCACACCCAGACCGCCGGCGTCTCGCTGACCGCCCAGCAGCCCGACAACAACGTCGTGCGCACCGCCGTCGAGGCGCTCGCCGCCGTGCTCGGCGGCACGAACTCCCTGCACACCAACGCCCTCGACGAGGTCCTGGCACTGCCGAGCGAGAAGGCCGCCGAGATCGCCCTGCGCACCCAGCAGGTGATCATGGAGGAGACCGGCGTCGTCAACGTCGTCGACCCGCTCGGCGGCTCCTGGTACGTCGAGGCGCTGACCGACCGCCTCGAGGAGGAGGCCGAGCGGATCTTCGCCCGGATCAAGGACATGAGCCCGGACGATTCCATCACCGGCGGCATCCTGCGCGGCATCGAGGACGGCTGGTTCATGGCCGAGATCGCCGACGCCGCGTTCACCTACCAGCAGCAGTTGGAGAAGGGCGAGAAGAAGATCGTCGGGGTGAACTGCCACACCCAGTCGATCGAGGAGCCGCTGGAGATCCTGCGGGTCGGGCACGAGGTCGAGCGCGAGCAGAACCGTCTCCTGGCCGAACGGCGTGGGACGCGGGACCAGGCGGCCGTCGACGCCGCGCTGCGCCGGATGACCGAGGTGGCCCGGACCGAGGACAACCTGATCCCCGCCATGCTGGACGCGGTACGGGTCGAGGCCACCCTCGGCGAGATCTGCGGCGCACTGCGCGAGGAGTGGGGCGACTACTCCGAGCCCGCCCGATTCTGACGCCGCCGGATCACCCCGGAGCGGCGGCCACGCAACGTATTCGGGTGATCATCGAGGGTGCTTGATCGATTACGTGACGGCCGCGCGTATTCGTTCGGCGGTGCATGCGGCAGGATGGACACATGACGTCATCGGACTTCTCGTTGCACGGCGCGATCGACCTCGGCGCGCGGCGTGCCGCGGCCCAGAGACAGCAGCAGCGCCCGGCCTCGGGAGCCTCGGACGACTCCTCGCAACACGTCATCGACGTGACCGACGCGACGTTCAACACCGAGGTCGTCGAGCGGTCGCGCAACGTGCCGGTGCTCGTGGACTTCTGGGCCGACTGGTGCCAGCCGTGCAAGCAGCTCGGCCCCATCCTGGAGAAGCTCGCCAACGAGGCGGACGGCCGCTGGGTGCTCGCCAAGGTCGACATCGACGCGAACCCCGCGCTCGGCCAGCAGCTCGCCCGGATGGGCGTGCAGGGCATCCCGTTCGTCGCGGCCGTGGTCGCGGGCCAGATGCTCCCCGTTCTCAACGGCGCAGCCCCCGAGCCGCAGGTACGCCAGGTGCTGGACCAGCTCTTCGCGGCGCTCCGTCAGCAGGGACTGCTGCCCGAGGACGACGGCGCGGACGCCGTCCAGCAGCCGGCCGCCGATCCGCTGGAGATCGAGGCGGAGGCCGCCCTGCAGCGGGGCGACCTCGACGGCGCCGCCACGGCGTTCGGGCGGATCCTGGAGACCGCGCCGAACGACCCCGTCGCCAAGAGCGGTCTCGCGCTGGTCGACCTGCAGCGCCGCGCCCAGTCGTACGACCCGGCGGCGGTGCGCAAGGACGCCGCCGACCGACCCGACGACGCGGCCGCCCAGGTCAAGGCGGCCGACCTCGAGCTGGTGGAGGGCCGGATCGACGACGCGTTCGACCGCCTCATCGGCACGGTGCGCCGGACCGCGGGCGACGAGCGGGAGGCGGCCCGCAAGCACCTGCTCGCGCTGTTCGACGTGCTGCCGCCGGACGACCCGCGCGTGACCCGTGCCCGGCGGAAGCTCGCCTCGGCGCTCTTCTGACCTTCCTCGACGGGAGGGGCGGGTGATGACCGGAGTCATCACGATCTCCGCGACGTTCGGGGCGGGTGGCAGCGCCATCGGCCCCGCGGTCGCCGAGCACCTCGGCGTGCCGTTCATCGACCGCGCCATCCCGTACACCGTGGCCGCCGACATCGGCTGCTCGCTCGAGGAGGCGCTCGCCCACGACGACCGCACCGAGCACGGGCTCGGCCGCCTCCTGGCCGACGCCGCGCGCCTGCCGAACGTCACGCTCGGCGGCATGGACGTCCACCTTCCGCAGCGCGGCATCGTGCCCGAAGAGGAGTTCGTCCACCACACCGAGCAGGTGATCAAGGAGGTCGCCGGCCGGGGCGAGGGAGCGGTGATCCTCGGCCGCGCCGCGCAGGTCATCCTCGCCGACCATCCCACCGCGCTGCACGTCCGCCTCGACGGCCCACGGCGACGGCGGATCGCCCGCGTCCAGGAGTCGATGGAGCTGTCCGCGCAGGAGGCCGAGCGCCTCCTCACCGAGAACGACCGGGCACGAACCGCGTACGTCAAACATTTCTACCGGGCGGACCCGGCCGATCCCGGCCTTTATCATCTGGTCATCGACAGTACGCGGCTGGCCGCGGCTGCCTGTGTCGACATGATCGTGACGGCGGCGCACGCGGTGAGCTGACCTTCGTCGTCGCCCCGTACGCAGGGATGACACCATTGGCGTGCGGACTCTCGCCTCACAAAGGAGCAGTTGACGTGGCCACCGTGCCGAGCGTGTCCTATTCGATCACCGTTCGCCTCGAGGTGCCGGCGGGCGGCAAGGCCGTAAGCCAGCTCACCGGAGCGGTCGAGGGCGCGGGCGGCATCGTCACCGCGCTCGACCTGACCCCCGCGGGCCACGACCGGCTCCGCATCGACGTCACCTGCGCCACCCGCGACACCGAGCACGCCCAGGAGATCGTCGACGCGCTCGAGGGCCTCGACGGCGTCTCCATCCACAAGGTCAGCGACCGTACCTTCCTCATGCACCTCGGCGGAAAGATCGAGATGCAGTCGAAGGTGCCGCTGCGCAACCGTGACGAGCTGTCCATGGCGTACACCCCGGGCGTCGCCCGGGTCTCGCTCGCCATCGCCCGCAACCCGGAGGACGTCCGGCGGCTGACCGTCAAGCGGAACAGCGTCGCGGTGGTCACCGACGGGTCGGCGGTCCTCGGCCTGGGCAACATCGGGCCGGAGGCGGCCCTGCCGGTGATGGAGGGCAAGGCGGCGCTGTTCAAGCGCTTCGCCGGGATCGACGCCTGGCCGATCTGCCTCGACACGCAGGACACCGACGAGATCGTCCGTACGGTGCAGATCCTCGCCCCGGCGTTCGGCGGGATCAACCTGGAGGACATCTCCGCGCCGCGGTGCTTCGAGGTCGAGCGGCGGCTCCGTGACCTGCTCGACATCCCGGTCTTCCACGACGACCAGCACGGCACGGCCATCGTCGTGGTGTCGGCCCTGACCAACGCCCTGCGGGTCGTCGGCAAGGACCTCGCCGACGTGCGCATCGCCCTGGCCGGCGCGGGCGCGGCCGGCAACGCCGTGCTCAAGCTGCTGATGCACGCCGGCGCCAAGCACCTGGTCGTGTGCGACTACCACGGCGCGGTCCACACCGGCCGCGACGACCTGGACGACTCGCTCCGCTGGATCGCCGAGAACACCAACCCCGAGGGCTACACCGGCGACCTGCGCGGCGCCGTCCGCGGCGCCGACGTGTTCATCGGCGTCTCGGCCCCGGGGATCCTGAGCGGCGACGACATCGCGACGATGAACAAGGACGCCGTGGTGTTCGCGCTGGCCAACCCCGACCCGGAGGTCGACCCGGCCGCCGCCCGCGAGCACGCCGCCGTGGTCGCCACCGGCCGCAGCGACTACCCCAACCAGATCAACAACGTGCTCGCCTTCCCCGGCGTCTTCCGGGGGCTGCTCGACGCGCAGAGCCGCACGGTCACGCAGGACATGCTCCTGGCGGCCGCGCGCGCCCTGGCCGACGTGGTCACCGACGAGGAGCTGGGCCCGAACTACATCGTGCCGAGCGTCTTCCACGCGGACGTCGCCCACGCCGTCGCCGCCGCAGTGCAGAAGGCCGCCGGCGGCGCCAAGTGACCTGACCGCGAGGTGGGCGGGCGCGGCGAGACGCCCGTCCACCCGGCGGCGGCCTTCGAAGGCGCCCGCCCGCTCTGGACGGGCCGGCAGGGGCCCGGGCGCCACTCCGCCGGCGCGGCGGTGGCTCGCCGACGGCGCGGGGCCGCTCAGCGGTCGAACATCTTGCCCCGGCGGCGCGGCCACTGGCGGCCGTACCAGAAGATGATGACGCCGGTCAGCATGGCGGCGACGCCGGTGGCGACCCGCGCGACGATCATCCCGCTGTCGGGGCCGGTGTGCGGCAGCGTCTGGTCCGACGTCTTCCGCACGCAGTTCGCGTGCCGGTCGACGCTCTGCACCGGCAGGTTGCGCCAGGTCACGGCGACGGTCGTGGTGCGATCCTCTCCGACGTTGACGGTGGACCTGCGGGTCGCGCCCGCCGGGATGCGGTCCGCCACCGAGATCGCCCCGTCGGTCAGGATGGCGTAGTCCTCGGCCTGCGCGCTGCTGTTGACGACCGACACCTGGACCGTACGCCCGGGGCAGCGGACCTTGCCGATCTGGACCTTGAGCGGCGCGGACGACCCGGCGGAGGGCAACGGCTCCCCGATCGAACCGTGCGTCGGCGAGTGCGTGGGCGACGCCTTGTGGGTGGGCGACCCCTTGCGGGTCGGAGACGCCTTGTGCGTGGGCCGGGAGCTCTTGGTCGGGCTCGGGCTCGTGGTCGCGGAGACGCTGACGCCGGGGGTGCTGCCGGCCGCCCGGGAGGGCGGCGAGGAGTCGGTGAGCATCGGGAACACGATCAGCGCCCCCACGATGAAGAAGACGGCCGCGATCGCGACCCTCGACAGCGGCATCGCATCCTCCGGGGGGTGATGATCTACGCCGGTATTCTGCCGATTACCCACGCTCCTCGCGCGCGTAACCGACCGACCCGACCGTCCTGTGTTCCCTCCGCTCCAGAGCAAAGCATGATGAAGGCATGGACGACGGCATTTCCACCGGTCGGCTGCTCGTAGCGACGCCGCAGTTGGCCGACCCGAACTTCCGGCGCAGTGTGGTCCTGATCGTGGAGCACGAGCCGGAGGGCGGCACGCTCGGCGTCGTGTTGAACCGGCCGACCGAGGTGCCGGTCGACCAGGTCCTTCCGCCCTGGTCGGAGCTGGTGACCGGCCCGTCGGTGGTGTTCCAGGGCGGACCGGTCGCGCTCGACAGCGCGCTCGCCCTCGCGCACGTCCCGGGCACCGACGAGCCGCTCGGCTGGCGGGCGCTGAACGGCAGCCCGGCCGTGGCCAGAGTCGGCCTCGTGGATCTGGACGTGCCACCGGAGATCCTCGCCCCGGAGGTCGCCCGGTTGCGGGTCTTCGCGGGCTACGCCGGCTGGGGGACCGGTCAGCTTCAGTCGGAGATCGACGAGGGCGCGTGGTACGTGCTCTCGGCGGAGTCCGGGGACGTGTTCGCGGAGGAGCCGGACGGGCTGTGGCCCGCCGTTCTGCGCCGCCAGGGCGGTGAACTCGCCTTCGTCGCGACGTTTCCCGAGGATCCGTCACTAAACTGAGCACGTGAGTACGAAGATCCTTCCGGAGAGCGACACCAGGCCTGATCTCTCCCACGGCGACGGTGATCACGAGCGGTTCGCGCACTACGTGCAGAAGGACAAGATCATGGAGAGCGCCGTCAGCGGCACTCCCGTGATCGCGCTGTGCGGCAAGGTCTGGGTGCCCAACCGTGACCCGAAGAAGTACCCGGTATGCCCGGAGTGCAAGGAGATCTACGAGTCGATGGACGTCGGCGGCGGCGAAGAGTGACCGTCAAATCGGCGTGAAGGACCCGCGCGTCGGGCGGTGACCGCGACCGCCGGAGTCTAGCCTCTCCGTCTCGGGGGGGATCGTGATGAGGCGGAGAGGTCTGAGCGGGCTCTTCGGAGTCGTGCTCGCGTCGTGCGCCGCCGTACCCGGCGGCGCACGTGTCCAGCCGGCGCACGGGACGACGGCGGCCTGCGCGCGCCCGACATCGGTGGCACCGCCGGCGCGCTCTGCGCCGGCGGCCCGATCGGTGGACTCGGCGTCGGCGGCCCGATCGGTGCGTCCGGCGTCGGCACGTCCGGCGGGCTCGGTGTGGGCGGACTCGGTGTCGGCGGACTCGGCGGTGGTGGCCCGGTCGGTACGTCCGGCGGTGGTGGCTCGGCCGGCGGACTCGGGGGCGGCCCGTACGGCGCGTCCGGCGGACGGCGACTCCCTCGCCCCCGGCGAGATGCAGGCGATGCTGGGCGACTTCACCGGCACGCTGCGCGCCCGGTACGGCGTGGCCGACGAGCGCGCCCTCGTAGCCGCGCACCGGATCCCCGATCGGATCGTGGTCCCGCTGCGGTTCCACGTGCTCACCGACGGCCGGTACGGCCGGCTCTCCCGCGCCGCCGTGGACCAGCAGGTCGCGGTCCTCAACGCGGCGTACGGCGGGCGGCTCGCCGGTCCCGGCGGCACGGTGCGGTCGGCCGTGCGGACGCCGCAGGGCGCCGACACCGGGGTGTCCTTCCGGCTCGACGGCGTCGACGTCACGACCAACACCCGGTGGTTCGGCAAGCCCCATGACCACCGGGCCGAGATCGAGGCGGCGCTCAGCCGGGGCGGGTACGGCACGCTGAACCTGTACACCGGCGCGGTCGGCTTCGAGATGCTCGGATTCTCGACGTTCCCCAAGTGGGCGCGGGAACGACCGGGCGTCGGCGGCGTCGTGGTCGACTACCGCAGTCTCCCCGGCGGCACGTTCCCGCACTTCAACCGCGGCCTCACCGCGGTGCACGAGATCGGGCACTGGCTGGGGCTGTTCCACACCTTCGAGAACGGCTGCTGGCCGCCGGGCGACGGCATCGACGACACGCCGGACGAGTCGGTGCCCACGGTCGGCTGCCCGGCCTCGAAGGACACCTGCCCGGCGCCCGGCACCGACCCGGTGCACAACTTCATGGACTACGGCTTCGACAGTTGCATGCGGGAGTTCACCCCGGACCAGGGCCTGCGGATCCGGGCCATGTGGGCCGCCTACCGCCTCGGCGCCACGGCGTCCGGTGGCCAGGCGCGATACCGGTGACGCACGAGGCGGACAGCGGCGACGAGCAGGCCGGAACGCCGGTAACAGGAGCGCCAAACGTCCCGGACACCTCGGGAGGGTGGGCCCGTCCTGTCGGCAGGTCAAGGTAGCCTTCTTTCACCGTGAGCACGTTCGCCGCATCAGACACCCCACCCGCGCTGCCCAACCGGGCACCCTGGGGCACCGCGACCGCGCTGCGTGCCTGGCAGCAGGGGGCCCTGGAGGAATACTTCCGCACCGGTCCGCGCGACTTCCTCGCCGTCGCCACGCCCGGCGCCGGTAAGACCACCTTCGCGCTCCGGCTCGCGGCCGAGTTGCTGCACCGCAAGATCGTCGCCCGCATCACCGTGGTCTGCCCGACCGAGCACCTGAAGCGGCAGTGGGCCGACTCCGCCGCCCGCGTCGGCATCAAGATCGACCCGGAGTTCAAGAACTCCCAGGGCCGTACGGCCAAGGACTTCCAGGGCGTGGCGGTGACGTACGCCCAGGTCGCCGCGCACCCCGCCCTGCACCGCAACCGCACCGAGACGCTGAAGACGCTGGTCATCCTCGACGAGGTCCACCACGCGGGCGACGGCCGGTCCTGGGGCGACGCGATCCGGGAGGCGTTCGAGCCGGCCGCCCGGCGGCTGTCGCTCAGCGGCACGCCGTTCCGCACCGACATCAACCCGATCCCCTTCGTGCTGTACGAGGAGGGGCCCGACGGCATCCGGCGCAGCCGTGCCGACTACACCTACGGCTATGGCCCGGCGCTCGCCGACGGGGTCGTCCGGCCGGTCATCTTCCTGGCGTACGCCGGGGACATGCGCTGGCGCACCCGCGCCGGCGACGAGATCACCGCCAGCCTGAGCGACCCGCTCACCCAGGACCAGACCTCCCAGGCGTGGCGCGCCGCGCTCGACCCGAAGGGCGACTGGATCAAGCAGGTGATCGCCGCTGCCGACCGGCGGCTCACCGAGGTGCGCCGGGGCGTCCCCGACGGGGGCGGGCTGGTGATCGCCTCGGACCACGAGTCCGCGCGGGCGTACGCCAAGATGATCCGGGAGATCACGAACACCAAGGCGACCGTCGTGCTGTCCGACGACCCGGCGGCGAGCAGGAAGATCAAGCAGTTCAGCGCGTCGGAGGACCGCTGGATGGTCGCGGTCCGCATGGTCTCCGAAGGCGTCGACATCCCGCGCCTCTGCGTCGGCGTCTACGCCACCTCGACCTCGACCCCGCTGTTCTTCGCGCAGGCGATCGGCCGCTTCGTCCGGGCCCGCAAGCGCGGTGAGACGGCGTCGGTGTTCCTGCCGTCGGTGCCCACGCTGATGGGGCACGCGGCCGAGATGGAGACCGAGCGCGACCACGTCCTGGATCGGCCGGTCCGTGAGGACGGCCTCGACGACGACCTGATCGCCGAGGCGAACCGGCAGCGCGACAACCCCGACGTGGGGGAGGAGTTGGCGTTCGAGACGGTCGAGGCGTCGGCGACGTTCGACCGGGTCGTGTTCGACGGCGGTGAGTTCGGCATGACCGCCGCGCCGGGCTCACCCGAGGAGGAGGACTTCCTCGGCATCCCCGGCCTCCTGGAGCCGGACCAGGTCGCGCAGCTGCTGAAGCAGCGGCAGGCCGAGCAGCTGGCCGCGCAGCGCAGGAGCAAGAAGGGCGAGGCGCCGACCGAGGAGGATCACACCGCCGCCGAGGACCTGCACGCGCTGCGCAAGGAGCTCAACAACCTCGTCGGCGCGTGGCACCACCGCACCGGCCAGCCGCACGGCGTGATCCACGCCGAGCTCCGCAAGGTCTGCGGCGGGCCGCCCAGCGCGCAGGCCAGCAGCGACGACGTCCGCAAGCGCATCGCCAAGATCCGGGAGTGGGCCGCCCGCCCGATGCCCCGCGTCCGCGACTGACCCGCGGCGCGCCGACGAGCGACCGCGAGGCCGGCGGCGCGCCCCGATAGGGCAGGCGGCGATACGTGGTCGGCGAGGGAGGAGCGGGTGCGGAGGCGACCGCGGCGCGGACGCTCACGCTGACCTCCGAGGCGGACGCGGCCGGGGCCGCGCCGCCCCGGCGATCATGCCGTATTACCGGCCGGTGGGCCCGGGCGGGAGGTCGAGCCGCCGGTGGATCTCCTCGACGATCGTCTCGATCGACTGGTCGATCGAGACGATCAGCGCGTTCTCGTCCGGCGCCGGTGTCTCCAGGTCGGCGAACTGGCTGTCCAGGAGCTGCCGGGGGAAGAAGTGCCCGTGCCGGGCGGCGAGCCGCCCGCCGATCAGCTCCTTGGAACCGTCCAGGTACACCAGGTGCAGGTCCGGCCGGCTCTCCCGCAGCACGTCCCGGTACTTACGCTTCAGCGCCGAACAGGTGACCACCGCCGGGGCGTCCTGTTCGTGCATCCACGCGCCGATGGCCCGCAGCCACGGCCAGCGGTCCTCGTCCGTCAGCGGCACACCGGCGTGCATCTTCTCGACGTTCGCAGGCGGGTGGAAGTCGTCGGCCTCGGCGTACTTCCAGCCGAGCCGACCGGCCAGCATCGCGCCGATCGTCGTCTTTCCGCTGCCGGAGACGCCCATGATGAGGACTATCGGGTGGTGCATACCTGGCAACGTATCGGGTGATCCAGAAGCACGGCGTACGGGCCGGAGGCCGTCAGCGGAGGAGCGGCTGGCCGGACAGCTCCACGCCCGCCGCGCCCATCTCGTCCAGCGCCCGCTCGACGGTCTCCCCGGCCACCCCGGCCGTCATGCCCAGCAGCACCCTCGTGGCGATCCCGGACCGTACGGCGTCCAGGGCGGTCGCGCGGACGCAGTGGTCGGTGGCGATGCCCACGATGTCCACCGAGTCGACCTCGTGCTTGCGCAGCCAGTCGCCCAGCGGCGTGCCGTCGTCGGTGGCGCCCTCGAAGCCGCTGTAGGCGGCCTTGTGCTCGCCCTTGCTGAACACCGCCTCGATCGGCGCGAGGTCGAGGTTCGGGTGGAAGTCGGCGCCCGGTGTGCCGATCACGCAGTGCGCCGGCCAGGTGTCGACGAAGTCGGGATTCTCCGAGAAGTGGTCGCCCGGATCCAGATGGAAGTCCCGGGTCGCCACCACGTGCGCGTACGCCCGCCGGTTGTCCTGCAGGTAGGTGGAGATCGCCGTCGCAACGTTGGCCCCACCGGTCACGGGCAGTGATCCGCCCTCGCAGAAGTCGTTCTGCACATCAACAATGATGAACGCCGTGCTCACGGCAGCCTCCCCGGCCAGATCTCCAGCACAGGAAAAGCTACCCCGCCGGGACCGGAAACATCATCGGACGAGCGCCAGGATTTCCCGGGAAGACGATCTCGGCGTGCGGCGAAGCATGGGTGACCACGATCCCTCACCCAGGAGGCACCGCATGACGGAGGCAGGGCCATGACCGAGCGGAGCGAGGGAATCAACGGCGCAGCCCTACGAGTCGCCCCTCCGACGAAGGAGGGCCCATGACCGAGCGGAGCGAGGGAATCAACGGCGCAGCCCCGCGGGTCGCCCCTCCGACGAAGGAGGGCCCATGACCGCCGACGTCGGCGAGCAGGCGAGCGACGCCGAACTCGCCGCCCGATTCCGCCGGGACCCGGAACTCTTCACGGCCGTCCACGACCGGTACTTCCGCGACATCTACCTGTACGCGGCGGGCCGGCTGGACGCGCAGACCGCCGAGGACATCACCGCGGAGACGTTCTGCGTGGCGTTCCGCGACCGCGCGCGGTTCGATCCCGGCCGTGGCGCCCTGCGGCCGTGGCTGTTCGGCATCGCCACGAACCTGGTAGCCCGGCACCGGCGCAAAGAGGCACGGCACTACAAGGCCGTGGCCCGCGCCGGGATCGAGCCGACCGCCGACAGCCACGAGAACCGCGTCGTCGCCTCGGTGGCCGCCGCCCACATGAAGCCGCAGCTGGTCAGGGCCCTGGCGCGACTGTCCCCGGGCGAGCGCGACGTCGTCCTGCTCGTCGCCCTCGGCCAGCTCAGCTACGACGAGGTGGCCGACGCGCTCGGCATCTCCGCCGGCACGGTCGGCTCCCGGCTCAGCCGCGCCCGCAAGAAGCTCAAGGAGGCATTCCATGGACGATGAACTGACCATGCTCGCCACCGCGCTGGCGGCCATCGAGCCGACCGACGAGACGGCCGACCGGAGCCGCCACCGGCTCCAGAACACGATGCGCGGCGGCCCCGCCCGCAAGCACCGGATCGGCTGGCTGGCCGGCGGTCTCGGCCTCACCGCCGCCACGACCGCGACTGCGGTCCTCATCACCTCGACCGGCACCACGCGCACCGCCACGCCCAACAGCCCACCGCCCACCGCCGCGCTGTCCGCGCGGCAGGTCCTCCTCACCGCCGCCACCACCGCCGAGAAGGCGCCGTCGACGACCGGCACCTACTGGTACGTCCGGCTGGAGGAGAAGGACAGCGCGAACGCCAAGCCGGACGTCTCGGAGGAGTGGACCCGCCGCGACGGCCAGATGTGGCGGAGGGACGGCAAGACCGAGGGCAAGATGTACCACGAGGGCGTCATGCCGGACCGGCCGAAGGATCGGCCGTTCGACCTGGGCACCGACTACGTGAGCTTCGAGCAGATCCAGCGGCTGCCGACCGACAAGGACCGGTTGAAGGCCTGGCTGGCCGACTCCGTGGCGCACAGCGGCATGAGGACCGGCGCGGGCCCCCTCACCGGCCCGCAGCAGAAACTGCAGGTGTTCGAATCGCTGCTCATGTTGATCAGCACGTTCCCGGCCCCGCCGAAGGTCCGCGCCGCCGCCTTCCGCGCCCTCGCGACGTACCCGCACGTCAAGGTCGCCGGCCGGCGGAACGGCGGCCTGGTGGTGCAGTTCACGCCGCCCGAACTGCCGGAGCCGCCCCAGCCGTCCCCCTCGACCGCCGCGGAACGGAAGGAAGAGGCCGAGTGGGCGAAGGACCGGGAGCTAGGGACCAAGGCCCGGGCGGCGAAGGGCGAGACCCACAACGACCCGCCCACGATGGTCGTCGATCCGGTGACCGCGCAGGTCCGTGAGGCTAACTTCCTGGCCATCGACGGCGGAGAGATGACGTACCCGGATGGCGGCGGCGCGCGGATCGCCACCCGCTGGACCGACGTCCTGCCCAGGTAAGGTCACCCCGCAATCGGCCCGCCGTTGAGTGTGGGAAGTCCACCAAAGTCGCCCGCGATGGGCGAGACTCCCGCGCTCGACGGGCGAAGGGAACGGTTTCCCGGCGTGCGGCGACGAACAGATTGACAGCCGACCGTCACCGTTTCACCCCTTGCGCACGCCGATCCCGTAGCGCGACCGGCACCGCGCTTTGCGCGGCGGATCCTCATCTTCGCCGTCGCGGGTTCCGTCCTGCCCTGAACAGGCGTGCCGACCGCACCCGGCCGAAAGGAAGCCGCCGCATGATCGACGATCGGGACGACACCAGGTGCCCATCGGTCCTTCTACGTTCGAATCGCGGCGCACACGGCCTCCGTCGCGATTTCTCTCGTCTGGGAGCGCACGGCACTACAAGGAGACCGAACTCCGTGACCACCCCTATTCCCTCGCTCTCCCCGCCTTCCGGACCGGTCCGTCCGGACCGGCGGCGGGACAGGCCGCGTTGGCCGGCGCTCGTCCTGATCGGCGCCGGACTGGCACTGGTCCCGTGGCTGTTCGTGCTCGCGTTGGGGCTCCCGGCCACGGCGGTCGCCGCGCACTGGTCGACGGCATGGGCGGGGTTCGACGGTCTGGAGGCGCTCGGCCTGATCATCACAGGCGTGCTGCTCGGGCGACGTGACCCTCGCGGCTGCCTGGCGGCGGCCGCGACCGCTCCGCTGCCGGTCGTGGACGCCTGGTTCGACGTGGTCACGGCCACACCGGGCCGTGATCAGGCCACGGCCGTGGCGATGGCGGTCTTTCCGGAGGTGCCTCTGGCGATCGCCTGCGCCCCCGCCCCGGGGAACGGATCCTCGAGATCGGCCCCGGCACCGGGCTGCAGTCCCTGCACGTGGCGCCGCAGCTCGGCCCGGCTGGGCGGCTCGACGTGGTCGACATCCAGCCGGAGATGCTCGACCACGTCACCCACCGCGCCGAGGAGCGCGGCATCGCGAACATCACCGCGACCGAGGCGGACGCCCGGACCCTGCCGTTCGGCGAGGGGACCTTCGACGCGGTCTACCTCGTGACCGCCCTGGGCGAGATCCCCGAACCCGACCGGGTCCTCTGCGAGGCCGCGCGAGTGCTGGCGCCCACGGGTCGGCTGGTGGTGGGGGAGTTCTTCGACCGGCACTGGATCCCGTTCGGCCGGCTGCACCGCCTCGCCGACGCCTCCGGCCTCCACCTGGAGACCCGCCACGGCCCGACCTTGGCCTACCTGTCCCGCTTCCGCCCCTGCCCCCGCCCGGGAACGGCCGTGTCCGCCGCGTGAGCGCGTCGCCCTTGAAGATCACAGGCGATCGCTGCGCCTAGACAGCAGCGACCGCCAGTGATCAGCTCATCCTGAGCCTCGGACGACCGCGATCCCGACGCGGTTCGTCTCCTTGGGACCTCAGTGTGGGGCGGGCGGAACGCTCGGCAAAGCCGACTCTAAGCGGGCCCGCCATCGGGACGAATCGCTCGGCGGAGCGGGCTTTCGCCGAGCGGCCCCGCGGCGCACGGTGGCGTCAGCAGATCATCGGAGCCGGCCCTGTCCGAGCCGCGGAGTCGTCCGGCCGGGTCGATCAGCCACCTTGACGTCGGTGGTGACGTGGCAGGCCCGGCAAATCGGTCATCGACTCGGCAACAACGGCGGCGACGGGACCGCAGCGGCGGCAATGAGAGCACAGCGGCGACGGGACCGCAGCGGTGGCGAGGTCGCCGCAGAGCCGGGTCCGTCTGTGCCGTCTACGCCGCCTGTGCCGTCTGCGCCGCCTGTGCCGTCTGCGCCGGCCCTCCGGCCCGCTCCGGCTCGTGTCGTGCCCTCAGGGTGGTGTCACGCGCCGTTCAGGAATTCCGTGGGGATTGCCACGTCGCCGCGGGAGAGTTGGAAGGCCGACGGGGGGAGTTCCGTCAGGGCGCGTTCGTGGCGGTCTCGGGCCTCGGAGATGTCCTCGCGGCCGACGATCTCGCCGCCGACGACCAGTGGCCGCAGCAGCGGGCGGTCGTACGGGCCGGGGGTCGGCTCGTTCAGCGAGACGACCTCGGCGATCGCGCGGCCGTTCTCGTCGCGGTGGCGGACCGCCCACTTGCGCCCGCCCCGGCTCGGCTTGCCGACCGAGTTCTTGGCGACCGGCCGCAGCGGCCCGTCGTCGGACTGGGCGCGGGCCACCAGCTTGTAGACCAGCGACGCGGTCGGCGCGCCGGAGCCGGTGACCAGCGACGTTCCCACGCCGTACCCGTTCACGGGCGAGGCGGCGAGGGCGGCGATCGAGTACTCGTCGAGATCGCCGGTGACGATGATCTGGGTCTTCGGCGCGCCCAGCGCGTCGAGCTGTTCGCGCACCTCCCGCGCCATCTCGCCCAGGTCGCCGCTGTCGATCCGGACGGCGCCGAGGTCCGGGCCGGCCAGTTCGACCGCGACCGCGACGGCGCGGGCGACGTCGTAGGTGTCGACGAGCAGCGTCGTCGACGCGCCGAGCGCGTCGAGCTGGGACTGGAAGGCGTGGCGCTCGCTGTCGTGCAGCAGGGTGAAGGCGTGCGCGCTCGTACCGGCGGTCGGCACGCCGTACGTGCGCCCTGCCTCCAAGTTCGACGTTGTACGGAAGCCGGCGAGGTAGGCTGCGCGGGCGGCGGCCACGCCGGCCATCTCGTGCGTGCGCCGGGATCCCATCTCGATGAGTGGACGGTCGCCGGCCGCGCGCACCATCCGGGAGGCGGCGGAGGCGATCGCACAGTCATGGTTGAGGATCGACAGCGCGAGGGTTTCGAGGATCACGGCCTCGGCGAAGCTGCCCTCCACGACGAGGATCGGCGAGCCGGGGAAGTAGCAGTCGCCCTCCGCGTAGCCCCAGACGTTGCCGGCGAACCGGTACGACTCCAGCCACGCGGCGGTCGGTTCGTCGACGATGCCCTGGGAGATGAGGTACTCCAGCTCGGGGCCGCCGAACTGGAACGACTCGAGCGCGTCGAGGAACCGGCCCGTCCCGGCGACGACGCCGTACCGGCGGCCGTTCGGCAGGTGCCGGGCGAACACCTCGAAGATCGCCCGGCGCTGCGCGGTGCCCGCCGTCAGGGCACCCTGGAACATGGTGAGTTCGTAGCGGTCGGTCAGCAGCGCCGTCGAATGATGCACGAGTGGCAGATTACGGTGTGGTGTGTACACCATGTGCGCGCAGCACCCTGGAAGGAGGCACTGAGGTGAGCACGGCTCCCGTCGAACTGGATCGGCCGGACGCCGCCGAAGACGTACGTTCGGACCGTCCGTGGGTGTCGATCGTCTGGAACGACCCCATCAATCTCATGTCGTACGTCACATACGTCTTTCAGAGCGTGTTCGGCTATTCCAAGATGAAGGCCGAGAAACTGATGCTCGACGTGCACCACAAGGGCCGCGCCGTCGTGTCCAGCGGCACGCGGGAGGAGATGGAGCGCGACTGCGAGATCCTGCATTCGTACGGTTTGTGGGCCACGGTCCGGCAGGATGTCTGAGTCATGAACACCTGGTTCACCCGCGTCCACGGCGGCGGTGTGCGGCTGCGAATGACGCGGGAGGAGGCCTCCGTCGTCCACGCGCTGGTCACCCAGCTTCTCGACCTGCTCGGCGGGCCCGCACCCGGCCCGCGCGACGACGGCCTGCCGAACCTCAGCTTCTCGGAGAACACCACCGTCTCGGATGATCCGGTGCTGGCCCGATTGTTCCCGGACGCCTACCGGGACAACGGGGCCGCGGCGGCGGAGTTCCGGCGCTACACCGAGGCCGGCCTGCGGGACGGCAAGCGGGCGGCTGCCCAGCTCGTGCTGGACACGCTCGGCGACGGCGGCGAGATCCTCCTGGACGACGAGCAGGCCCAGGTGTGGCTGCGGTCGCTCAACGATCTGCGACTGGCCCTGGGCACCCGCCTGGGGATCAGCGAGGAGACGCTCGAACGGACGCGCAGGCTCGACTGGAACGATCCTCGGACCGCGCCGTTCGCGGCCTATGACTGGCTGACCTATCTCCAAGAGGACCTGGTTCGAGCGCTTTGGTAAGCATTTGTCGCGAAGTGATCGGCTGATCGGTCGTTCGTCCCGCTCAGTCGATCAGCGGCTTGGTAGGTTGGCGGCGCCGCCGGACTCCGCGCTGGGAGGAACGGGCGTGACCGCGACCGACTCCGTCGATGTGCTCGTTCACCGAGCCCTGCTGTACGGACACGAGGACGAGTTCCTCGACGCGACGATCCCCTTCTTACGGGAGGGCCTGGCCCGGGGCGGCCGTCCGGTCGTGATCAGCGAGCGCACCGGGCTCGTACGCCGGTGCCTCGGCCGCGGGGCCGGGACGGTCGAGTTCGTCGACGCGTCCGGCTGGTTCGGCGCGCCGGCCCGGACCCTCACCGCCTACCTCGCGCACGCCCGCGAGCGGTGGTGGCCCCAGGGCCCGCTGTATCTCGTCGCGGAGCCGGTGTGGCGGGCGCGCACCCGGCCGGAGATCCGGGAGTGGGGTCGGCTGGAGTCGTTGCTCAACGTGGCGTTCGCCGAGACCCGGACCAACCTGCTGTGCGCGTACGACGTGCGGTCGCTGCCCGCCGAGGCCGCCGAGGACGTGGGCCGTACCCATCCGGAGCTGGTCGGCGTCACCGGAAGCCGCCAGAGCGCGCTGTTCACCGACCCGGCGGTCTTCTACGCCGAACGCAACCGGGTCCCGCTCGCGCCGCCGACCGAGCCGGTGCTGAGCCGCGATCTCGCGGGCGGCGACCCGGCCGGGCTGCGCGCCTTCGTCGCGGCGGCGGCCGAGCACCACGGGCTGTCCCGGGAGCGCAGCCTCGCCCTGGTGCAGTCGGTGGGCGAGGTCGTCGCGCACATCACGCGGTGCGGCGGGGGCCACGGATCGGTGTGGGTGTGGTCCGCGCACGGCAGGCTGATCTGCGACGTCGTCGACGCCGGGACCGCGCTCGACGACCGGTACCTCGGCTACTTCCCGCCCACGCCGCACCGGCCCGCGGGGGCGGGCATGTGGGCGGTCCGGCAGTTGTGCGACCTCGTGGAGATCCGGTCCGGCGCCGGCGGCTCGGTCGTACGGCTGCACATGGGCCACGAGTCCCGCTGAGGGCCGCCGTGGATACGCTTTGCGCATGCTCACCATCGAACGGGCCATCGTCGACCAGATCGTCGCGCACGCGCGCGCCGACCACCCGGACGAGGCGTGCGGCGTCGTCGCCGGAGCCGCGGGCTCGGACCGTCCGACCCGGTTCATCGCGATGGCGAACGCCGAGCGTTCACCGACCTTCTACCGATTCGACTCGATGGAGCAGTTCAAGGTGTGGCGCGAGATGGACGACCGCGACGAGGAGCCGGTCGTCATCTACCACTCCCACACCGCGACCGAGGCCTACCCCTCCCGTACCGACATCTCCTACGCCTCGGAGCCGAACGCGCACTACGTGCTGGTCTCCACCCGCGCCGACGACGAGGCGGAGTTCCGTTCGTACCGGATCGTCGACGGCGAGGTGGACGAGGAGGAGGTCCGCGTCGTGGAGTCGTACGAACCCGACTCGGTAGACTGATCCCGTGACGACGATGACGGAGCGCCCGACCCCGTTCGTCACGCCCGTGCAGAATTTCCTCTTCGGCCACTGCCGCGCCGAAGTCGTCTACGACTGTCGCCAGGGCTGACCTCCCCCAGAGCCCGGAATCCCCGCGCATCCGGCCGTGTTGAGCCATGCCGGGACCGTAAGACGAAGGAGCACACTCGCGATGGCGATCGAGGTTCGTATTCCGACGATCCTGCGTAACTACACCGATGGGGCGAAGGCGGTGGAGGGTGGCGGCGCCACGCTCGACGACCTGTTCGCCGACCTGGAGACCCGCCACCCGGGCCTGCGCGACCGGCTGGTCGACGAGAAGGGCCTGCGGCGGTTCGTCAACGTCTACCTGAACGACGAGGACGTCCGCTTCCTGGGCGGCCTCGGCACGAAGGTCTCCGACGGCGACACGGTGACCGTGTTGCCCGCCGTCGCCGGCGGCTGACGTGCGTTTCGACTCCCTGCTCGACTCCCTCGGCCGTACGCCGCTGGTCGGCCTGCCACGGCTGTCGCCGTCGTCCGAGGTGCGGCTGTGGGCCAAGCTGGAGGACCGCAACCCGACCGGCTCGGTCAAGGACCGCCCCGCCTTCTGGATGATCGCGAAGGCGGAGAAGGAGGGTCTGCTCGCGCCCGGCCGTACGATCCTGGAGCCCACCTCCGGGAACACCGGCATCTCGCTGGCGATGGTCGCGAAGCTCCGCGGCTACGACATCGTCTGCGTGATGCCGGAGAACACCTCGGCCGAGCGCCGGCAGCTGCTGGAGATGTGGGGCGCGCGCATCATCTTCTCCCCGGCGGCCGGCGGTTCGAACGAGGCGGTGCGCGTCGCCAAGCGGCTGGCGGAGGAGAACCCCGACTGGGTGATGCTCTACCAGTACGGCAACGAGGCGAACGCCCGGGCGCACTACGAGACGACCGGTCCGGAGCTCCTCGAGGACCTGCCGTCGATCACCCACTTCGTCGCCGGCCTCGGCACCACCGGCACGCTGATGGGCGTCGGCCGGTACCTCCGCGAGCAGGTGCCCGGCGTCGCGATCGTGGCCGCCGAGCCGCGTTACGGCGAACTGGTGTACGGCCTGCGCAACATCGACGAGGGCTTCGTGCCCGAGTTGTACGACGAGTCGGTGCTGACGACGCGGTACTCCGTGACGTCGGCGGACGCGCTCCGGCGCACCCGTGAGCTGCTCGCGCGGGAGGGCATCTTCGCCGGCATCTCCACCGGCTGCGCCCTGCACGCCGCGCTCGGCATGGCGAACAAGGCGGTCAAGGCCGGCGAGCGCGCCGACATCGCGTTCATCGTCGCCGACGGCGGCTGGAAGTACCTCTCCACCGGCGCGTACGGCGGCACGCTCGAGGAGGCCGAGGAGCGCCTCGAAGGCCAGCTCTGGGCCTGACCGGCCTCGCGGGCGTTCGCCGTCTCTTTCGGTGAGCGCCCGCGTACGGTCGGTGTGCTCGGCATAATGGCCGTATGCCCGAGACGTTGCCGAGCTGGACGGCGCACCTGCCGCGCTGGATTCCCCGCTCCCTGTCCGACCTACACGGTCCTCGCGAGGGCGTCATCGACCTCCCTCTGGATCTCTGCTGGTCAGGTCACACCCGTTATGACATCGAGCGCTTCGCGCAGCGAGTCGCGCTTTACGAGTTGGTGATCGTGCAGGGACTGCAGAAGCACTATGCGGAGTTCCTCAACGGCGACTACCTCCTCGAGGCGTGGCCCCTTCTGCACCGGAGGCTGGGCGACGGTTACGTGGAGGCATGGGAGGGCCGTTTTCCCGAGTTGGCCAGGATCGGTGCGTCTCCCGGTGCCTTCGCAGCCGCCTTCGCCCGCTGGAAAGAGTCGCCGTGGGCATAGATTTCCCTCCCTTTCACCGGCGACTCATCGAGGCGGGGCTCGACCTTTGCGAGGAGCACGGATTATTCCTCGCAGGCGGTTATGCGATGAAGGCCCACGGCTTGGTAAATCGGCCCAGTAAGGACATCGACTTCGCGACCGCGAACCCCCTACCGGTCGAGGAACTGACATTGCGCGTGGTGGCGGGTTATCGGGCGAAGGGGTTCGATGTCGCCGCCGCTCCGGGTAACTACCGGTTCGCCCGGCTGGTGGTCACAGATCCGCTGACGAGTGAGTCCTGCGAAGTCGATCTCATGAAGGCGACCCTTCGCGTCAGCCCCGTGATCGTGGACTCCTGTCCTGTGCTGGGTTTCGACGATGCAGTCGGCCTGAAGATGCGAGCGCTGCACGATCGTGGCATAGCGCGTGACCTCATCGACGCGGCAGCGCTCGCGGGGGAGTACAGCTTCGAGCGCCTCGAATGGCTCTGCCGTTCGCATGAATCCGACTTCTCACTGCGTCGCCTGGCCTCGCGACTTGAAGCGGCAGAGCTGCGCAACGACTCGGAGTTCGAGGCTTACGGCCTGACGCTGGACGAGGTGCGGCGGGTGAAGCGGTTCGCGGCCGAATGGGCGCAGGACATCAACCTCCGGCTCATGGAGGAGGAAGAGGTCGATCCCGAGCTCTGAGCCCTGCCGCAGCGCTCTCACCCGCCGCCTTCCCGGAGCGCGACGGCGCTCTACCGCTGAGCCGTGGCGGTGATACGGCCGTACCCGACGATGTGGCCGCTCATGGTGAAGGCCGCGACGGCGGGCGGTGTGTCGGCCGGCAGATCCAGGCCGGCGACGTTCAGCGCGTACACGGTCACCTGGTAGCGATGCCCGATGTCGCCGGCGGGCGGGCAGGGGCCGAGGTAGCCGGTGCCACCGGCGTCATTGGTGCCGGAGACGGCGCTCACCGGCGGCTTGGCGCCCAGCGTGGTGTCGCCGGTGGGGATGTCCCAGACCAGCCAGTGCCAGAACCCGCTGCCGGACGGCGCGTCCGGATCGTACATGGTGACCGCGTAGCTGCGGGTCGCCGCCGGGGCTCCGCTCCAGGACAGGCGCAGTGGCCGGTTGCCCGCCGAGCAGCCGAACGCGTTCGCCCAGGACCCGGCCGGGAAGGCGCCGCCGTCCCGGACATCCGGGCTGGTCAGCGTCATCCGCGTGGCGGAGTCCGGCACGCCCTTGCGGATCACGGTGAAGCCGTAGCCCCCGTCGCCGACCGGGCCATGGTGCCCATCGTGCGCGGCGGCGGCCGTCGCGGCCGATCCCACCAGGACGGCGGTACCGGCCACCGTCGCGAAGGTCCGAACGGATCTCTTCATTCCCTGCCTCCTTCGATCGTGCGTCCACGATCGCGGCGCGGACCGGACCGGAGGAAGGCCGCCGGGATGCTGGTACTCACAGTGTCACGCGCCTCGATGGACAGGGCGCACCGGACTCTTGGATCATGCGGGTCATGGGTGAGTCGGATGAGTCGGCATAACGCCGAACTGGCGGAGTTCCTGCGCGTCACGCGGGCACGCGTACGGCCGGAGGACGTCGGTCTGCCCGCCGCCGGTCATCGCCGCACGCCGGGCCTGCGGCGCCAGGAGGTCGCCCAGTCGGCCGCCATCAGTGTCGAGTGGTACACCCGTCTGGAGCAGGGCCGGGTGGGCTCGCCCGGCACCGCCGTCCTCGACGCCCTGGCGCGAGCCCTGCGGATGTCGGAGTCCGAACGACACCATCTGCACCTGATCGCGCGGGGGGAGGCCCCGCCGTCCCGTCACCGGCCCGCCCCGGTCGGGGCCGACCTTCAGGGCCTTTTGGACGGGATGCCGCTGCTGCCCGCCTACATCGTGGACTTCCGCTTCGACGTCCTGGCCCGGAATGAACCCGCGGCGGCGTTGTTCGGCGCGGACTTCGGCAGCGGCGAGACCGCCAACGTCGCCCGCATGCTGTTCCTGGTGCCGCGTATCCGCGAGATGCAGCTGGACTGGACCAGGATCGCCAGAGAGACCGTCGGGAACCTGCGCGCCAACCTCGCGCGCCACCGCGCCGATGCCCCGCTGCGCGCGCTGATCGGTGACCTGCGCCACCGCAGCGAGGAGTTCTCGGCCTGGTGGAACGACCACACCGTGCAGGAACGCACTCACGGTACGAAGCGCATCCGCCACGAGGTCGGAGGTGACCTGACGATCCGCTACACCACCCTGGCCACGCTCGACAACTCCGACCAGTACCTGATCGCCGTCACTCCGGCCGACGCGGCGGCGGAACAGGCGCTGCGCAAGATCGTCTCCTCGCGCGCGGGCGCGCTCACCCGGGCGGCTAGGGCACTGGGCTAAGTCGCGGTCTGCGGCGCACCATGTGGCGATCGTCCCATCTGGGCTCGTTGCCGGATTCGTACGCCACCGGGCCGGTAGGGTATTACCGAACGTGATTCGATTCTCGGCGGTGGGGTGGGGGAATGGGCGGCTTCGCGGCGGCCACGACGGTGCGACGGGTGGCGGAGGGACGCTACGCCGTCGACCTCGACGGGGACTTCGGCATCGGAGAAGCGATCAACGGCGGCTACGCGATGGCGGTGATGACCCGCGCGGTGCTCGAGGAGTCCTCGCACCCGCACCCCGTCGCCACCAGCGCGAGCTACCTGCGCGTGTCGAAGGCCGGGCCGGCGGAGGTCCGGGTCGAACCGCTGAAGGCCGGGCGTACGGCGGCGGTGGCGCGCGTCACGCTCGTCCAGAACGACCAGGCCCTGATCGAGGCGCTCATCACCACCGGCACCCTCGACGGTGACGCCGCTCCCGTCTACTCGGTGGAGCAGGAGAAGCTCCCGCCGATCGAGGAGTGCCCGGAGTTCCCGTCGAACAACGGCTTCGCCCGCCAGATCGACCTGCGGTACGACCCGGCCACCATGGGCTGGCTCGACGGGCGGCCCAGCGGGGTGCCCGAGATGCGCGGCCACCTCCGGATGCGCGAGCCGTACGAACCCGACGGGATCCTCCTCGCCCTCGCGGTCGACGCCCTGCCGCCGGTGGTGCTCAACGCGGGGGCGAGCGGCTGGGCGCCGACCGTCGAACTGACCTGGCACATGCGGGCCGTTCCCGCCCCGGGCTGGCTGGCCCTCCACGGCCGCGCCCGGCTGGTCAGCGACGGGTGGTTCGACGAGGAGGTGGAGGTCTGGGACTCCGCCGGACGGCTCGTCGCGCAGAGCCGCCAGATCGCCCGCGTCGGCCGCGGCCGCTGACACCCCGGCGTCGGCCGTAGTCTCCAGTACGGTCCGCGTCGGCCGCGGTCGCCGGTTTTCTTTGGACCGGAAGCGGGCGTCGTAAAGGGCCGGAAATCACAGTGTGATGTGCGGCGCATCCACCCGACGATCAGCTCATGGTCTCTTAGCCTGTTGGGATCATGTCTGACGCGCCAATCGGGATCTTCGACAGTGGGGTCGGCGGGCTGACCGTCGCCCGTGCCATCCTCGACCAGTTGCCGAACGAATCCGTGCTGTACGTCGCCGACACCGCGCGGTTTCCGTACGGCACGAAGTCGATCGCCGAACTGCGCGCCTACGCCCTCGAAGTGCTCGACCACCTCGTGGCGGAGGGCGTGAAGATGCTTGTGATCGCCTGCAACAGCGCCAGCTCCGCGGTGCTGCGCGACGCCCGGGAACGCTACGACGTCCCGGTCATCGAGGTGATCCTGCCGGCCGTGCGCGCCGCGGTCAGCGCCAGCCGTACGGGTCGCGTGGGGCTGGTGGCGACCAGTGCGACCGTGACGAGCCGGTCATATGAGGATGCGTTCGCCGCTGCGCCTCATGTGACACTGACAAGTGTCGCGTGTCCGCGTTTCGTAGAGTTCGTGGAACGGGGCATCACCATGAGCGACGAACTCCTCGATGTCGCGCGAGGCTATCTCGAGCCGATCATCGAGGCCGGTTGTGACACGCTCATCCTCGGCTGTACGCATTACCCGTTGCTGACCGGTGCCATCTCATATGTCGCCGGTGACGGGGTAACGCTCGTATCGAGCGCCGAGGAGACCGCCAAGGACGTCTACCGGGTGTTGCACGACCGCCGCCTGGCCCGCGCGGAGGGATCCCCGGAGCCCCGCCACCGGTTCCTGGCGACCGGAGACCCGGCGCCGTTCGGCGTCCTCGGCCGCCGCTTCCTCGGCCCGGAGCTCGGGCTCGTCGAATCCGCCCCGGTCAGCGGTGTGTACACGGTCTAAGGAGGCCAACGTGCGGCTTACGGTGATTGGGTGTTCTGGTAGTTTTCCCCGATCCGACAGCCCGGCATCCTGTTACCTGGTCGAGGCCGACGGCTTCGCGATGCTCCTCGACCTGGGCAGCGGCTCGGTCGGGATGTTGCAACGTCACCACCCCTTTCTCGACATCGACGCCATCTGCGTCTCCCATCTCCATCCCGATCACTGCCTCGACCTGTGCGTCTACTGGATCGCCCGGACGTTCGCGCCTCATGGGAAGCAGCCGGTGATCCCGGTTTACGGACCCGCGGGCACCGCCGAACACCTGGCCGGCGCCTATGGGCTCGATCCGGAGCCGGGCATGCGCGAGACCTTCGACTTCCACACGCTGCGACCCGCGACCTTCACCATCGGGCCTTTCGCCGTGACGACGGCCCAGATGAACCATCCCGTGGATACCTTCGGATTCCGCATCGAGCACGAAGGCCGCACGGTCGCCTACTCCGGAGACACCGCGGAATCGAGCGCCCTGATCGAACTCGCCCGCGACGCCGACCTCTTCCTGTGCGAGGCCGCCTGGATCGAGCGCCCCGACCTGCCCCTCGCCGCGCAGCACCTCACCGCGCGCCAGGCCGCGGAGCACGCCGCGAAGGCCGACGCCGGCACCCTCGTCCTCACCCATCTTCTGCCGTGGAACGACCCGGCGCTGTCTTTGTCGGAGGCGAAGGACAGCAGCTTCCGCGGCAGGATCGAACTCGCCCAGCCGGGCGCCGTGTACGAAATCTAGGAACGAACGGACGCGGTACCCGGCTGCGGCGTTCCCGTTCAGCCGAGGGCTATCGTCGCGTTCGAGTATGGGGTCTCTCCGGTGACCTCCCGCTCGTAGCGGAGGAAGTCCGGGAGGGGCACCTCCTCGGCGAGCCGATCGAGCTCGACCTCCAGGAGGAGGCATCTCCTGGTCACGGGTTGCTGGATGTCGTCGAGCTCGAAGGATCGCCCCTGCCAGGTGAAGCAGTGGCGATCCTTGACGATGATCTGCCGTGCGGGGTCGCGTTGGAGGCGCAGTCGCTCGTATTCGCGGGCGTCGATCTCTTTCTCGATCACCTCGCGGGTGCCCTTGCTCAACGGGCGGAGATGGGCGTAATGGTAGCTGTCGACTCCATCGCGCCGGCTCCGCCGGATTCTCTCTTCTTCGGCGCCGTCCGCCTTGAGGTAGATCTGTTCGAAACCTATTACCGTGGCGGAGCGCAGAAGGGGATGGTTCCAATCGGGCGCGGCTGCGAGGAGGAACTTACGCTCGATCTCGATGGGCATCGGCACTCCTGTGTCTGATCGCGTGGGCGGAGGGTCCAGGCTAAGCTCGATGACGACGTGGTGGACGACGGCCTGACGAGAGGGCGATACTTGCGGATCACCGTGGTCGGTTGTTCGGGCAGTTTTCCCGGGCCGACGAGTCCCGCGTCGTGCTACCTGGTCGAAGCGGACGGCTTCGCGCTGCTGCTGGACCTCGGGAACGGCGCTCTGGGAGCCTTGCAACGCCAGATCGACCTTTATGCGATCGATGCGATCCTGCTCTCACATCTGCACGCCGACCATTGTCTCGACCTGTGCGGCTACTATGTCGCCCGCAAATACGTCGCCGGGGGTCCTCAACCGCGCATCGACGTTTACGGGCCCGCGGGCACCGCCGAACGGATGGCCCGCGCGTACGACCTTCCGCTCGATCCCGGGATGCGCGAGGTGTTCGACTTCCGCCCCCTGCGTCCCGGGACGCTGCAGGTCGGACCCTTCACCGTGACGGCCGCGCGCGTGAACCACCCCGTCGAGGCGTACGGCTTCCGGCTGGAGCACCAGGGGAGGGCGATGGCCTACTCCGGCGACACGGGGGAGTCCGACGCGCTCGTGACGCTCGCGGAGGGCGCCGACCTCCTGCTCGCCGAGGCCTCCTTCCTCGAAGGACGGCAGGACCCGACGCAAGGGCACCTGACCGGCAGGCAGGCGGCGGAACACGCGGCACGCGCCGGCGTCGGACGACTGGTCCTCACCCACCTGGTGCCCTGGAACGATCCGGCCACCGTCCTGGCCGAGGCCGGCGCGGGCGGATTCCGCGGCGAGATCGAGCTGGCCCGCCAAGGCGCCGTCTACGACCTGTGACCCGCGGCGCGTACGAACTGCGACTTGCGCGGCGCGTACGAGTTGTGACGTGCGCGGCCGGTACTTCGGTCCGCGGGCAACGTCCCTCGTACCCGCCGTCGAGGCGTCGGTGCCCTCCAGGGTCTGGATAGGGTTGGGCCCATGGCTCGCCCCGACGGTCGGTCAGCCGACCAGCTACGTCCCGTCCGCATCCAGCGTGGCTGGCTCTCTCACGCCGAGGGCTCCGTGCTGGTGGAGTTCGGCCGCACGCGGGTGCTGTGCGCCGCGTCCGTCCAGACCGGTGTGCCGCGCTGGCGCCGTGACTCGGGGCTCGGCTGGGTGACGGCGGAGTACGCCATGCTGCCGCGCGCGACCAACACCCGAAACGACCGCGAGTCGGTCAAGGGCAAGATCGGTGGCCGCACGCACGAGATCTCGCGTCTCGTCGGCCGCTCGCTGCGGGCCTGCGTCGACTACAAGGCGCTCGGGGAGAACACCATCATCCTCGACTGCGACGTGCTCGAGGCCGACGGCGGCACTCGTACCGCCGCGATCACCGGCGCGTACGTCGCCCTCGCCGACGCGGTCGCCTGGATGCGCGAGCGCAAGCTGGTCAGGTCCAGCCCGCTCGTCGGCTCCGTCGCGGCGGTCAGCGTGGGCGTCATCGACGGCGAGCCCCGCCTCGACCTGTGTTACGAGGAGGACGTCGCCGCCGAGACCGACATGAACGTCGTCTGCACCGGCGACGGCCGCTTCGTCGAGGTGCAGGGCACCGCCGAGGGCCAGCCGTTCGACCGTGCCGAGCTCGACGCCCTCGTCGACCTCGCGGCCGGCGGTTGCGCCGAGCTCACCCGCATCCAGCAGGAGGCACTCGGGTCATGAAGGTCGTGCTCGCCACCCGCAACCAGGGGAAGGTCGCCGAGCTGCGCCGGATCCTCGAGGACATCGACGTCGTCGGCCTCGAGGAGTTCCCGGACGCGCCGGAGGTCCCCGAGACCGAGCTGACGTTCGTGGGCAACGCCCTGCTCAAGGCCCGCGCGATCGCGGCGCACACCGGGCTGCCCGCCGTCGCGGACGACTCCGGGCTGTGCGTCGACGCCATGAACGGCATGCCCGGGATCTTCTCCGCCCGCTGGGCGGGCCGGCACGGTGACGACCAGGCCAACCTCGACCTGCTTCTCGGACAGCTGTCCGACGTCGCACCCGAGCACCGGGGCGCCCGGTTCGTGTGCGCGGCGGCCATCGCCTGGCCGTCCGGCGAGGAGGACACCGTCGAGGGCCACATGGACGGCGTCGTCATCGACGCGCCGCGCGGCACGAACGGCTTCGGCTACGACCCGATCTTCGTCCCCGAGGGTGACACCCGTACGACGTCCGAGCTGGGCCCCGAGGAGAAGGACGCCATCAGCCACCGCGGCAAGGCGTTCACCGCCCTCGCGGACCGCATCCGCGCACGGGTCGCCCACGCGGGCTGAGGGCTCACCGGCTCGCGGCCCCCTCATCGGGCGGCAGCACGTGCTCCACGACGCTCGTGACCAGCGCCTCGCCCTCCGCCTCGGGGGTCGTCTCGTTCTCCGAGTCTTTGGCTCGGTGAGGCGTTGATGGCAGCTTGCCGAAACGTCGGCATTCGGGGCGGATCGTCGTGGGGTCGTCTCGTTGTTCGAGCCTTTCGGGTGCTGCCGGTAGCGGGGCGCAGGTGAGGCGGGGCGCCGTAGGGGGAACAAAGCTGCATAAGGCTCGCGAACGGGGCGCCGGCGGTTGCGTGCCGGCGGCGAAGAGGGCCTGTGCCACATGGACGAATCCCGCTTCCAGTCGGGCGCCCGCCACCGCCGACCGGACCACGGCCCGCTGCGGGAAGAGGATCTGGGCGGGGCAGCCGGGGAGAGTGCCCACTCGATCTCTCGCGTGGATCGCCTGCCGCGCCGGCGATGGGGCCGGAGACGGGCGGCCCGAGACGTCGATCAACCGGATAGGCGACCACGATGTGGATGTTCCGGCCCCTCGGGGTATACCGGCCGCAAAGCGACACGTTCCTGCTGGCCAGAGAGCTGTGCTGCGGCGGGCTGCAGGGCTCCCGGGTGCTCGACCTGTGCACCGGGACCGGTGCGCTGGCGATCGTCGCCGCCTACGCCGGCGCCGAAGCGGTGACGGCGGTGGACGTCGAGGGCCGCGCGGTCCTGACGGCGTGGATGAACGCCCGGCTGCGGCGGGTGCCGGTGCGGGTGCTCCGGGGTGATCTGTTCGAGCCGATCGCGGATGAGGTGTTCGACGTCATCGTGGCCAACCCGCCGTACGTGCCGAGTGCGGGCGCGCCGCGCGGCGTTCGCGGCCGGGCCTGCGACGCGGGCCGGCGGGGCCGGTCGGTGATCGATCGGATCTGCGCCCGCGCGCCGGGAACGCTGGCCGTCGGGGGAACGCTGTTGATGGTCCAGTCGGTGCTGTGCGGGGTGGAGACGACGCTGAACTCGCTGCGCGGCGGCGGGCTGAAGGCGTCGGTCGTCGCGCGGTGGAGGCAGCCGTTCGGGCCGGTGATGCGGTCGCGGGCGGCGTTCCTGGAGGAACAGGGGCTGATCCGCCCGGGTCAGCGACACGAGGAACTGGTGGTGGTCCGTGCCGATCAGAGCTGAACGTCCGGACGGGTGGCCCGGCCGGGAGCCGCGTCGTGTGGTCGTCGTGCCCGGCGGCCCGGTCCTCGTCGAGGGGCCGGTGGAGCTGGTCACCGACGAGGGCACGACGTTGTACTGCGATCGTTTCGTGGTCGCCGTGTGCGCGTGCCGGCGCAGCCACCGGTACCCGCTGTGCGACACCAGCCATCGCCGGAGGCAGCGGGGATCAGGGGAGCGGACGCCGCAGGGAGGTACGGCCTGATCGCCAGCACTCCAGCAGGTGAGCGCCGAGCCGGTCCTCGAGATACGCGGTGGCCTGGATCCCGAGCACGACGTCGGCCGCCAGCTCCGGCTCCCGGGCCAGCAGGTCGCCGATCACGTCCCGGCGCATGATCTGCTCGTGTACGGCGTCGGCCTCGATGTGCTCGGTGAAGAACCGCGTGCACTCCGGCCCCGCGCCCAGGCGGGTCAGGGCCCGCGCCATCCGGTCCGCGTTCGGCGGGGTGGTGATCTCCGCGGCGGCGAAGTGCCCGACGAGGGCCCCGCGCAACGCCCGGTGCAGGCCGAACAGCGACATGAGGTTCACGGTGGCCAGCGTCTGGGCGGGCGCGTGCTCCAGATAGCGGCCGTACCGGGAGTCCAGCCCGGCGGCGTCCAGGAGGTCCGCGAACAGCTTGGCGTGCATCCGCTCGCCCCGCCCGCCGCCGAACTCGTCGAACTCGACGGCGACCAGCGCCGCCTTGCTCTCGCCCCGCAGCCGCGGGATCACCCACGCGTGCGGGTCGGCCTCCTTCAGGTGGTAGATCGAGCGATGCGCCAGGTACTCGCGCATCTCCCACCACCGTCCCGCGTCGAGTAGGTGGTGCGAGACGCCGTAGGCGTCGGGGTCCTCGACGAGCAGCCCGCCCAGCGCGGTCCCCGTGTCCGTCCCGCCGGGGCACACCGCGCGCAGGGCCGGCAGGAAGCGGTCCTCCAGCCGCCGCCGCAGCCGCAGCAGCTCCGGATCCCACTCCCAGCGCGGGTCCACCCGGTCGAACCCGCGATAGTGCAGCTCGTAGCAGACGTACAGCGCCAGGTGCAGATCCTCGCCGAAGGGCTCGGCGGCACGGACCACCTCCGGCGACGCCGCCGGCGGCGGGCCGCCGGCCAGCGCGACCGTCACGGTCTCCGACAGGGGCCCGCGCGGCTCGGGCAGCGTGGCGTCCAGGGTCATGGGACCTCCTTCGCCGGCCCCATGACCAAGGTGGCTGTGCTTCCCGATTCCCTCGCTTCGCTCGGTCATAGGAACTCCGTCACGTCCTCGTCCTCTCGGCAGGGGCCGGCCGTCTGCTCGGCGAGCACGTCCACCACCGCGCCCAGGCCGTACGCGGCGGCGGCGCGCTGGCGCAGGGCACCGGAGCCGTGCCGCGCCAGCCAGGCGAGGACGGCGCGTACGCGGGCCAGGTCGCCCGACGCCTCGAGCGCCGGGCGGACCCGGTCGAGCATCTCCCGGAGCAGCCGCGTCGCCGGTACCGCGCGCTCCTCGACCGGATGCACCCCGGGACCGTCGAGGCCGTACCGGGCCGCCGACCACGTCGCGGCCGCGCAGAGCTGGTCGTCGACGGCGGGCGCCTCCCGGCCCCGCCGCAGGTCGGACAGGGCCGTACGGATCAGGGCGCGTACGAGGGCCGCCTGCAGCACCGCCTCGTCGACGGTGGCGGCGGCGTCTCCGGCCCGGACCTCGACGGTCGGCAGCCGTGGCGACGGCCGGGCGAGCCAGAAGGACATGCGCTCGTCGATGAGCGCGCCGGCCTCGACCAGCCGGGCCACCTGACGGTCGTAGGCGGGGGCCGAGGGGAACCACGGCGGCACCCCGGAGCCGGGGAAGCGTGCCTGATCGAGCATCCGCCAGCTCTGGTACCCCGAGTCCCGGCCGTGGTCGAACGGTGAGTTCCCCGCCAGCGCCACCAGCGTCGGCAGCCAGGGCCGCAGGTGGTTGACCACCGCGACCGCCGTCTCCCGGTCGGCCACGCCGGTGTGCACGTGGCAGCCGCACGCCTGGTAGTCCGCCACCACGCCGGCGTACCGGTCGGCGATCTTCGCGAACCGCTCACCGGGGGCCACGGGGATGGCGTCCCCGGGCAGCACCGCGGTCCCCGAGGAGATCAACCGCGCGCCCTCGGCGTCCGCCGCGGCGGCGAGCCGGCGCCGGCCGTCGCACAGCTGGCCACGCAGGGCGTCCAGCGTGGTGCAGGTTCCGGTCGCGGCCTCGACCTGGGCGGTGAGCAGCTCGCCGTACAGCCCGCCGCCGGGCGTGAGGTCGACGCCGGGCTCCGGGGTGCGGGCCAGTACGGCCGCCGCCCGCGGCACGGTCCGCGGCGTCTCCGCGTCCACGAGGAGGAACTCCTCCTCCACGCCCACGGTCACCCCGTCGTCGAGGCCGTACACCGGCCCGTCCCCCATGCCGAAGCCATTCCCGGTGCGGCAGCCCGTTAACGGATCGCCAGGGAATGACCTGCGCGGCCGATACCGGGGCGGGAGGTCCTCAGCCGGTGGCGGCGGCGAGGGCGGCGCGCAGGTCCGCCGCCGCCGCGCGGTCGCCGCACACGCGGACGGCGTCGTCGCCACGGCGGCCCCACAGCCACAGGTAGACGGCGGCCGGATCGCCGATCACCACGGCGTCCGCGTCATCGGGCAGCTCGGCGGTCACCTCGGCGGACGCGGCGTCGAAGGTCACCCGCCACACCCGGGAACCGGCGGCGACACCGACGGTACGGGCGGCCGCCGGCCGCCCCCGGCCGCCGCGACCGAACCGCTGGACGAGGTAGAGCGACAGGACCTCGTCGGCGCCGTCGGCGGCGAACTCCGCGTCGACCGGGCCGATCGGGCCGTACGCCGCCTCGACGTCGACCCGGTGCACGGTGGTCTCGTGCGCCATCCGCCGCCACCAGAAGCCGACGGTGCGGTCCTCCGGGGACCACGTGTCGCAGGGTTCGTCCGGAGGCCGCCGGCCGAGCTCGTCGTGCAGTTCGGCGGCACCGGCGCGGAACCAGCGGATCACGTCGCCGTCGTCCGGTCTGCGGTCCCAGTCCTCGGGCCGGCGCTGCGCGCGCACCCAGTCGATCACCGCGCGGTGCACGCTGCCGAGGTGCCGGACGACCTCGCCGACGTTCATACCGGGGCAGGTGGGGACGGGCGCGCCGAGGTCGCGGTCGGCGGCGAACGCGGCGAGGTGCGCGCTCTCGGCCCACAGCCGGGTGAGGAAGTCGGAGGGCTCCATCGGGACAAGCCTGACCGGTCGCGCGGACTCCGTCAAAGACCGTGACAACCGATCGGCCCGGAAGCGGGGTTGATGGGGGTGTACGGAAACGAAGGGATCTTGCCATGACCGATCGCAGACGCCGCCGGACCACCTTGACCCTCGCGGGGACCGGCGCGGCCGTCGCCGTGCTGGCGGGCGTGTGGGCGGGCGGCACCGCCCTGGCCGGGGGCTCGGGCCACGGGGCGAAGAACGTCGCCGACTCCTCCCGGATCGCCCCCACCCCGACATCCCGGCAGCCGGCGCCGGCGACGCCCTCTCCCCGGCCGACCCGGAGCACCGAACCCCGGCCCGTGCCGACGGACGTACCGCGCCCCGTGCCGACGTGTGCGAACACCGCGCGGCCGGAGCCCCGGCCGACGAGCACCGCGAAGCCCCACCCGACGGCCTCCGTGAAACCCCGGCCGGCGAGCACCGCGCGGCCGGAGCCCCGGCCGACGAGCACCGCGCCGGTCCCGTCGAAGCCCCATCCGACGCCCACTTCGACGGCCCGGCCGTCGCACCGGCCCGTGACGGCGACGCCGGTGCCCTCCTACTGCCCGCGCCCGAAGGCAGTGGGGTAGGCGGGACACTGTCCATCCTGAGCCGAGAGGAGGCCCGCGGAGTGAGTGGAGACGAGCTCACGTTCGACGAGTTCGTCATCGCCTCCGCGGGGCGCCTGCTGCGCACCGCGGTGTTCCTCGTCTACGACCGCCACCTCGCCGAGGACCTCCTCCAGACCACGTACGAGCGGGTCGCGCGGCGGTGGACGCGGATCATGCGCGGCGGGCACCAGCCGGAGGCGTACGCGCGCAAGGTGCTCGTCAACCTGGCCATCGACCATCACAAACGCCGCAAGAGGCGGCCCGATCTGCCGGTCGGCGGAACGATCGACGTCGATCGCCTGACCGGGGCGCGCGAGGCGTACGACGCGGCGGGGACCCCGCTCGACGACGTCCTCGCGGCCCTGCCCGTCAAGCAGCGGGCCGTGGTGGTGCTGCGCTACTGGTGTGATCTCAGCGAGCAGGAGATCGCGGAGGCGCTCGGCATCTCCCGGGGAACGGTGAAGAGCCACACGTCACGGGCGATGACGGCGCTACGGCGGCAACTGGCGGAGGAAGGAGCGGCTCATGAGCGATGACCTCGACGCCCTGCTCCGCGACCACTACCGGCGCGCGGCCGAGGGCGTCCGGCCGGACCCCGAGCTGATCGACCGGTTCCGGAACACCGCGCGCCCCGCGCGGGCCGTTCCCGGGTGGCCGCGGCTGCTGCTCGCGGCGGCGGCGGTCGCGGCGATCGCCCTGGTCGCATGGGGCCTGCTCCGGCCGGATCACCGGGCCGAACCGAGCGATCACAGCGTGCCGATCGCTCCGCCGTCCGCGACGACCGTGGTGACACCGTCGCCGGAGCCGTCGGTGCGCACGGCCCGCCCGAGGCAGCGGACCACGAAGCCGGAGCGACGCACCCCGTCCGCCCGGCCGACCCCGACCCCACGGCCCACCCGTACCGCGGCCGGGACGCCGAGCCCGTCGTCCACGACCACGCCGTCCTCGACCCCCCGGCCGACGGGACGGTGATCTGCAATCATCCGTTGATGACCACTGTCATCATGGTGATCGTCGTGGCCGTCGTCATCCTGGCCGGGGTGGGCATCGGCCTGCTCGCGAGATCGCGGACGGGCCCGCAGGCGCCGGTACCTCTGGTGCCGACGGCGGTGCCCGCCGAGCTGCAGGACCGAGTCCAGGCACTGCTGGCCGAGGACCGGCCGGTCCAGGCGGTCAAGGAGGTCCGCCAGGCCACGGGACTCAGGCTCGTGGACGCCAAGCGGCTCGTCGACACGCTCCGGGACGGCCGCCTGCCCGAGCCGGGCCCGCACCTTCCCTCCCAGGGGTCGGAGAGCCTCGCCGACCGGGCCCGGCGGATGCGCGACGGCGGCGACCTCTCCGGAGCCGTCGCGCTCGTCCAGGCGGAGACGGGGATGACCCGGCAGGACGCGGACCGGTTCGTCACGTCGCTCGGCTGACTGCAGTGACGCGGGCCAACGGCAGTGGCGCGGGCCAACGGCAGTGGCGCGGGCCAACGGCAGCGGACGCGCGCCGACGGCAGTGACGCGCGCCGACGGCAGTGACGCGGGCCAACGGCAGTGACGCGGGCCAACGGCAGTGGCGCGGGCCAACGGCAGCGGACGCGCGCCGACGGCAGTGACGGCTGACGGCAGGGGCGCGGGCTAACGGCAGGGGGCGTGCAGCCGGACGATGGTCCCCGCCGGGCCGGTGCGCAACTGGACCAGCGCGCACAGCATGCGAACGCCCCACAGCCCGAATCCCGACAGGGACGCGGGATCGGGCGGTACGAAGCCGGGGACCGGGTCCGGCTGCCAGTGGCCCGCGTCGGTCACCTCGACGATCAGGTCGTCGTCCTCCCGCCACAGCTGACAGCCGATCGGATGGCGGCCGTGCCGGATCGCGTTGGTGGCCACCTCCGTCGTCGCCACCAACAGGTCGTTCACCCGGGGGCGGGACATGCCGTGATGGCGGGCGTGGCCGGCGAGGAACGAGCGCAGCGTGCTCAGGTCGTCGTCGTCGATCGGTAGCCGGACCGCGCCGGGCGGCGGGGGCGGCAGGGGATCGCGGTCGACGTGCGCGCCGACGGAGGCCGGGTCGAGGTAGGCGTCGTTGCAGCGGGGACAGGTCCCCTCGACGATTTGGGGGTGGGTGCGCAGCGCCCCGTCGAGCAGTCCCCGATGCGTGGTGCGCCGGTCGTACAGGCACAGCACCGAGGCGCTGATGTCGGCGAACGCCTCGTTGATGATCGACTCGTACCTCGTCCACTCGGCGATCTGGGCCGGCGTCCCGGTCTCCCAGCCCGGCTCCGCGACCACCCTGACCCGGGCGGTGGCGTTCTCGGCGATGAACGAGCTGTAGTTGGCGATGGTGCGCGTCGGCTGGACGTACCAGGAGGCGGAGTCGGCGAACTCGACGGCGTCGGAGTCGGCGCCCAGGGCCTGACGCAGGCAGGAGAGGTTGGGGGCCGTGCCGACGGTCAGCACGGCCTCACCCGCGCTGAGCCCCTCCTGGAGGAACGGCACGACCGTGTCCAGGATGTCCTTCTCGTTGTCGTACATCAGGACCTGGTGGATGAGTCGTGTCATCGGGCCTCACCGTCGCCGATCTCCAGCCAGGGCAGCAGTCGGCTGCTCACCAGCTCGACGACGTCCGTCAGGTGGATCGAGGGATTGTCGAGGACCACCCGCGCCCCGAGGTGCATCGCCGCGCCGGCCATCATGCTGAGCGCGCCGAGGTCGATGAACCGCAGGTCGGCGAGGTCCAGGTGCACCTCGCCGCCCCGATCGACGACCTTTCGCAGCGACTCGCCGAACACGGCGTGCCGCGCGCCGTCCAGCTCGCCGCTGAGCCGGAGGCCACGGGGATGGAACGTCGGGGTGATGCTCAGCACTCCGTCGTTGAAGTAGGGATCGGCGCCCACGAGCACCTCGTGCCTCTCCTTCAGCGCGGTGAGTTCCTCGGGCGTGCAGGAGCGCGCGTCGACCTGGCAGATCGCCATCGCCATGGTGCTGGGCGAGATCGCCGCGTCCACCCGCGCCTCGCACTCCAGGATGCCGTCGCGTCCGCTCTCCTGCCGGAACGCCCACGTCATGTCGACGGTGACCCGGACACCGCGGAACCGTTCGGTCTCCGCCCGGTCGAGGACCTCCCGCAGCGTCGTCGTCATCCGCGCCGGGTCGAACACCCCGCGGGTCAGGCAGGTCTCCGCCTGCGGCAGGATCGCCAACTGCCCGCTGCGCAGATAGGTCTCAGGCTCCAGCCGATAACGCGCCCGCAGGTCGGGAAGGTCCTGCGGGCCGGCGTCGGTGATGTAGATGACCTTGTCGGAACCGGCCAGTCCGTCACGGAGGAAGGCTCCGATGACGTGGTCGTGCTCCTCCTGGTCGGCGTAGGAGAACCAGGCGTGGTCTCCGGGAAGCAGCTCTCCGACGGATCTTCGGGCGAACCAGGGCTCCATGTGCCTCCTCCCGCGCTACGTCGGCAGGTGGCCTCCACCATACGGCGAACGACACAGCGTGACGATGATTTCACGAATCCCACTGTCATTGAAACTTCCAGTGAAACTGTCAGTCACCCGCCGTGCGCGGCGAACCGGCCGTACCGGCCGCGATGGTAGAGCAGGGGAGCGCCCGGCGGGCCGACGCCCGTGTCGACGACCAGGCCCACCACCAGCCAGTGATCTCCCATCGCGACCGTGTCGTACGGCTCGCACAGCAGATGGGCCGCGGTGCCGTTCAGGATCGGCACCTCGCCCGGCCCCGGGCGCCAGGAGGTCGGTGGCGCGAAGCGGCCGCCGCCGGGCCCGGCGAACCGGGACGCGATCTCCGTCTGGTCGGTGGCGAGCACGTTCACCGCGAACGTCGCGGCGTCGCGCAGGTGCGGCCAGGCCGTCGAGGCGCGTCCGACGCAGAACGACACGAGCGGCGGGTCGAGACTGACCGAGGTGAACGAGGTGGCCGTGAGGCCCACCGGGCCGGGACCGGTCACGACCACCACCCCGGCGGCGTGCCGGCCCACGGCCCGCCGGAAGCTCGCCCCGTCGACCACCGGTCGCTGGCCCACACGCGTGCCCATCGACTTCGCCTCCGAACCGACCCGGGTCACCGTACGGCTTGGGGGAGCCGTACGGCGGCGGCCCACCCGGCCAGGACCTCGTCCAGGCGGTCGATGTCGGCCTCGACCACGGCGAGCCCCGGCGTGGGGACGGTCGCGCCGAGCTCGACGAGGAGAGGCCGCAGGTGCACCTCCACCGCGAGCGCGTGCCGGGGCGACCCCATCACCAGCAGCGGCAGCGCCGTCACACCGGCCAGGGACGGCACCCGGTCGAGGAACGACTTGAGCAGGCCCGTGTAGGTCCCCTTGTACGTAGGACTGGCCACGAGGAGCAGGTCCGCCGAGGTCACCCGCGACACCGCCTCGTCCAGGAGCGGGCCCGGGTCCCGGCTCAACAGGCGATCGGCGAGCTCGGTCAGGTCCACGGTCTCCGGCCGGACGCCCGGCGCGATGGCCCGCGCGGCCCGGTCGGCGACGGCGTGCGTGCGCGACGCCGGGCGGGGGTTGCCGACCAGCACGACGACCTTCGGCCCGCGACGCCCGGGGACCTCGTCCGGGCCCACGGCCGGCCGGCCGGCCAGGGCCTCACCCCGGTCGACGCCGATTCCCTCGGTTCGCTCGGTCATGCGGCCACCTCCCGGAGTCCGCGGCGGGTCAGCTCGGGCAGGACGCCCTCGCCGAACCAGTACGCCTCTTCCAGGTGCGGGTAGCCGGAGAGGACGAACTCGTCGATGCCGAGTTCGGCGAACTCCTCGATCCGCTCGGCCACCTGGGCATGGCTGCCGACCAGCGCGGTGCCGGCCCCGCCGCGGACCAGGCCGACGCCCGCCCACAGGTTCGGGTAGATCTCCAGGTCGTGGCTGGACCCGCCCTTACGGAAGGTCTCGTGCAGAGCGCGCATCCGCTGCTGGCCGACCGACTCGCTGCGGGCCAGGCCCTGCTGCGCGGCGGCGATCTCGGCCGGGTCGAGGTCGTCCAGCAGCCGGTTCGCGGCCGTCCAGGCCTCCTTGGCCGAGTCACGGGTCACGACGTGCAGCCGGATGCCGAACCGGAGCGTACGGCCCTCCCGCGCGGCCAGCTCCCGCACCCACTCGATCTTTCCGCGCACCTGCTCGGGCGGCTCGCCCCACGTGAGGTAGACGTCCGCGTGCCGCGCCGCCACGGGCCCGGCCGCGCCCGACGACCCGCCGAAGTACAGGCGGGGCGCCGGGTCGGGCGCCTCCCGTACGGTGGCGCCCTCGACCTCGTAGTAGTTGCCGGCGAAGTCGAACGAGGCGCCGCTCCAGGCGCCCCGCAGGACGGTCAGGAACTCGTCGGTGCGCGCGTAGCGTTCGTCGTGGCCGAGGTGGTCGCCGAAGCGCGCCTGCTCGGCGGTCTCCCCACCGGTGACGATGTTCAGCAGCAGCCGTCCGCGGGACAGCCGCTGGTACGTCGCGGCCATCTGCGCGGCGAGCGTCGGCGACAGCAGGCCCGGGCGGAAGGCGACCAGGAACTTCAGCCGCTCGGTCTCCCGCGTCAGCGCGGCGGTGGTCAGCCAGGCGTCCTCGCAGAGCGTTCCCGTGGGCGTCAGCACGCCCTCGAAGCCGAGCTGTTCGGCGGTACGGGCGATCTGCGCCAGGTACTCGATGTCGGGTTCGCGCTGCACGCCGCGTACGGCGGCGCCATGGCCGCCGCCGACGAGCGTGCGGCCGTCGCCGCTGGTGGGCAGGAACCAGTGGAATGCGGTCACGCTGCCATGGTCGATGACTATTCTAACAAAGTCAACCAATAAAGTAGGGATATCTTCTTTGGGGTGGCGGTGTCAGGTCCGCCGCGTCGCGCGCGCGGTTCGCTCGCGGAGCCGCGTGACCGCGTCGTCGAGGAAGCCGAGGAACGCCGTCAGCGCGGGCGGGGCCGTCACCCCGGCGGGTGTCGCGGTGTACACCCGGCGCACCGGCGCGTCATCGGGATGCAGTGGCACCAGGACGATGTCCGGCCGGGCCGCACCGGCCGCCAGCGACGGGATGAGCGTCACCCCCAGGCCCGCCGCCACCATCCCCTGCTTGGCGATCCACTCGCCGACGACGTAGGTGATCTGGGGGCGGAACGCCCGATGCGGCGTCGCGCTGATCAACGTGTCCTCCGGGCGGGACCGGCCCGCGATCCAGTCCTCGTCCGCCAGTTCGGCGAGCCGTACCTCCTCGAGCCCGGCCAGGCGGTGGCCCGGGTGCACGGCCACGAGCATCGGATCGTCGAGCAGGTGGCGCAGCCGCAGGCCCTCGAAGTCCTCCTCGGTGTCCGCCGTCACGATGGCCAGGTCGAGCTCGCCGGCCGCCAGCCGCTCCGCGTGGTGGCGGGTCAGGCCATCGGACAGCGAGACCGACACCCGCGGATGCGCGGCGCGGAACGCGGCCATCGCCTGCGGCACGAGCGCGGCGTCGGCGGTGGCGAACGCGCCCACCCGGAGCCGGCCGGCCGCCAGGTCCCGCAGCGCCCGGAGATCGCCCCGGGCGGTCCGGAGACGTTCAGTGATCGCCGAGGCGTGCGGCAGCAGGCACCGGCCCTCCTCCGTGAGCCGCACGCCACGGGGCAGGCGGTCGAACAGCGCCGCGCCCAGCCGGCCCTCCAGGACGGAGATCTGCCGGGAGACCGCCGACTGGGTGTAGCCGAGCGCCTCCGCCGCGCCCGTGAAGGACCCCCGCCGGGCGACCTCCTGGAAGACGACGAGAAGATCGGTGTCCATCCTGCCATGCTAGGGCCGCATGCTGATCATGCGAAACATTCGCTGGTGGAATGCCTCGCCGACTCATAACGTCTTCGTCGTGATCGCCTTTCTCGGACTCGGGCGCATGGGAGCGCCTCTCGCCCGGCGGCTGCTCGCGGCCGGGCACGACGTGACCGTCTGGAACCGCACCGCCGAACGGGCCGCGCCGCTGGGCGCGGCCGGAGCCGCCATCGCGGCGACGCCCACCGAGGCCGTCCGTGCCGCCGACGTCGTCATCACGATGCTGGCGGACGCGCCCGCCCTCGAGGCGGTGGCCGCGCGGATCGCTCCGGCGATGCGGCCCGACGCCTGCCTCGTCGAGATGTCCACCGTCGGGCCGGCGGCGGTGCGCGCGCTCGCCGCGCGGGTGCCCGCCGTGGTCGACGCGCCGGTGATGGGCAGCGTCGACCGCGCCGCCGACGGCACCCTCACCGTGCTGGCCGGCGGCGACGTCGACCGGGTCGCGCAGGTCCTCGCCGTCTTCGGCGCCGTCGTACGGTGCGGGGAACTCGGAGCGGGGGCCGCGCGGAAGATCCTGCTGATCAACGCCGCCATCGGGGCCGTGGCGCTGACCGCGGACCTGACCGAGCTCGCCACCCGGCTCGGCGTCCCCGACCCGCTCGCCCTCCTCGCCGAAGGACCTCTCGCCGGGGCCGTCGCCCGACTCCGCGCCGAGGAGGCCGACTTCCCGCTGCGGCTGGCCGCCAAGGACGTCGGGCTGGCGCTGGACGTCGCGGCGTTCCCCGTGCTCGAGGCCGTACGGGAAAGGCTGCTGTGCGCCTCCGACCAGGAGGCCGACCTGCGAAAGGTACTGAAGTGACGACCTTCGACAACCCCGCCACCGTCCCGGCTCCGCCCGCGGGCCGGTACTCCCACGTGGCCCGGATCGAACTCGGCGGCACGACGATGCTCGTCCTGTCCGGCCAGGTGGCGATCGACGCCGAGGGCAGGCTCGTCGGCGCGAACGACATGCGGGCCCAGGCCGACTACGTGCTGGACACGATCGAGAAGATTCTCGCGGCGCATGGCGCGACGCTCGGCGACGTGGTCAACATTCGGACGTTCCTCACCGACCTGGACCGGATCGGTGAGTACGCCCAGGCACGGCTGCCGCGGTTCACCGGCACGCCCCCGACCAGCACGACCGTGGAGGTGTCCCGGCTGTTCGTCCCCGGGGCGCTGCTCGAGGTCGAGGTGACGGCGATCGTCTGAACCACCGGGCGCCGAGGCGCTGCCCGCGCGCCTCGGCGTTCTCCGACGCCCTTTGCCAGGCCTTTACTATCTTAGCCTTGACTCAGACAGTCAGGGGCTGCTGCCTGGGGTTCCTCGAAAATCGAGCTTTACTGTCTTTGGCACTTGTTGCTGAAATTGATAGAAATTTGGGGTCTTTTGGTGTTGTCGGGCGTCATGTGAAGATTCCTGCGTCGTACCCCCCGCCGGCTCTTAGGAGAGCACATGCGACGACGCGTCACCGGGACCCTCATGGGTGGGCTGATCCTCGCCCTGGTCCCATTCCTGTCCGGCCCCGCCTCCGCCAGCCCGACCGGCGCCACGAGCGCGGCCGCGCCCGCGGCGCCGGTGGTCCAGCACCCGTTCCACCACGCCTGCTCGACTCCGCGAGCGGGCCGCGCGAGCTGCAACGCCCTCGTCCGCAGTGACGTCGCCACCAGCGCCGCCACCGTACGCGCCGCGGCCGCCGCCCCCTCCGGCCTCTCGCCGGCCAACCTGCAGAGCGCCTACAAGCTGTCGACCAGCGGTGGCTCCGGCCAGACCGTCGCCATCGTCGACGCCTACAACGCCCCCACCGCAGAGGCCGACCTGGGCGTCTACCGGAGCCAGTACGGCCTGCCGGCGTGCACGACCGCCAACGGCTGCTTCAAGAAGGTCGACCAGAACGGCGGCACGTCCTACCCGTCCACGGACGGCGGCTGGGCACAGGAGATCTCCCTCGACCTGGACATGGTCTCCGCCGTCTGCCCCAACTGCAAGATCGTCCTGGTCGAGGCGAAGTCCGCGTCGTTCGCCAACCTCGGCGCCGCCGAGAACACCGCCGCCAAGCTCGCCAACGTCATCAGCAACAGCTACGGCGGCTCCGACGCCTCGGACTCCAGCTACGGCTCGTACTACAACCACCCCGGCAAGGCGATCACCGTCAGCTCCGGTGACAGCGGCTACGGCGTCGAGTACCCGGCGTCCTCGCACTACGTCACGGCCGTCGGCGGCACCTCGCTGAAGACCGCGAGCAACAGCCGCGGCTGGACCGAGACCGCCTGGAGCGGCGCGGGCAGCGGCTGCTCGTCCTACAACACCGCCCTGTCCGGCCAGTCCAGCGTCGGAACGGGCTGCTCCCGCCGCGCCGTCGCCGACGTCTCCGCGGTCGCCGACCCGAACACCGGCGTCGCCGTCTACGACAGCACCGCCTACCAGGGCCAGAGCGGCTGGATGGTCTTCGGCGGCACCAGCGTCGCCGCGCCGGTCATCGCCGGCGTGTACGGCCTGGCCGGCAACGCCGCCAGCATCGACAACAACTACCCCTACACCCACTCCGGCTCGCTGTTCGACGTGACCTCGGGCAGCAACGGAAGCTGCTCCCCGTCGCAGCTCTGCAACGCCCGCACCGGCTGGGACGGCCCCACCGGCCTGGGCACTCCTAACGGCACCGGCGCCTTCTAACGGTCCGGTGAACGGCGGGCCCGGCACGGACGACGCCGGGCCCGCCGTCGCCTTTCCGGGCAGGACGGAGCGGCGGTCTCAGAGATGTCCCTGCGTCCGTAATGCCGGCAAATCCGAGATAGCTTCAGATACCACCGAGTACGATGATCATCGCGAGCCGACCAGAGTCGATCGGCGACCGATGAGGGGGTGGGCGGCCGTGACCGACGCGGACAGCACGGCGACCGACCGGACGGACCAGGGCCACGAGCAGGCTCCACCGGGCATCGACGTACGGACGCCCAGCCCGGCGCGGATCTACGACGTCTTCCTCGGCGGCAAGGACAACTACGCCGCCGACCGGGCCGCGGCCCAGGTCGCCATCGAGGCCGGACCCGACATCCCCCGCGCCGCCCGGGAGAACCGCGCGTACCTCGGCCGGGCCGTGCGCTTCGCCGTCGAGAGCGGTATCCGGCAGTTCATCGACCTCGGCACCGGCCTGCCCACCCAGGGCAACGTCCACGAGGCCGCCCAGTCACTCGCCCCGGACGCCCGCGTCGTCTACGTCGACAACGACCCCATCGTCCTCGCCCACGCGCGGGCGCTGCTGCCGCCGTCCAAGACCACGACCGTCATCCAGGCCGACTTCCGCGAACCCGCCGCCATCCTGGACCACCCGAAGACACGGTCCCTGATCGACTTCGAACAGCCGGTCGCCGTGCTCATGCTCGCGGTCCTGCACTTCGCCGCCGACGACGAGGTCCGCGCCAGCATCGCGACCTTCCGCGAGGTGATGGCCCCCGGCAGCCTCCTGATCCTGTCGCACAGCACCACCGAGGGCCACCCGGAGACCGGCGACCAGGCCGCCGGCGCGTGGAAGAACGCCACCGCCCGCCTGCAGAGCCGCACCCAGAAGGAGATCGAGGCCCTGTTCGACGGCTTCGACCTGCTCGACCCCGGCGTCGTCTGGGTCCCCCAGTGGCGCCCCGACCCCGGCGCGGAGGACGGCACCCGCTGGATGTACGCCGGCGTCGCCCGCCGCCCGTAGCCGCCGTCGCGGCCACGCCACCGGCTCAGCCGCGCAGTCGGCCACCGACCGAACGAAACGCTCGGCGATAGGGGTCGCAAAAGGAGCGAACGCTCCCATGGCGACCTCCGATGACGCCGCTCAGCGAGCATCACGACCGCACCCACGGGGACGGTGACCGTGCGTTCGTCGCTCAGGCGGGTTGGCAGGAACGGCACCAGACGGTCGTACGCCCTGAGACCCGGCGCCGCGACAACGTGGTGCCACAGCGCGGACACGGGCCGTCCCGCTCGTCGCGGGCCCCGGTGAGCCAGGTGTCGCGCGGCGGAACCCTCTCGACCTTCACCGACTCTCGCAGGATTCGCCGCATCGTCCGGTAGAGCGCCGCGAGGTCTTTCTCGCCCAGGTCCGGCACGGGGCGGAGCGGGCTGATCCGCGCCAGCAGATCTCGTCGGCCAGCAGATTTCCGAGGCCGGCGAGCAGCGACTGGTCGGTCAGCGCCGATTTCAGCCGACCGCGGCGGCCGGACAGCAGTTCGTCGAATTCCGCGCGCGACACGTCCAGGGCGTCCGGTCCCAGGTCGCCGAGAATCCGCTCGGCCTGCCGCTCGTCGTCCGCGAGGCGTACGCCCTGGAGCTTGCGCATGTCCCGGAAGCGGAGCTCGCCGTCGCCGAGACTCCAGATGACCCGGTCGTGCGGATGCGGCGGCTCGTCCGGCGAGTGCCAGGACAGCGAACCGGTCATCCCGAAGTGCAGGATCAGCACCGGACCGCCGACCGGCGCGATCAGCCACTTACCCCGCCGCCGGGGCTCCTCGAACCGGCGTCCGCGCAGCGCGTCGTCCAGCGCCCGCGCGGTCGTCCCGCGCAGCACCCCGGCGTCCCGTACGCGCACCCCCGCGATCGGCTCACCGGTGTGCTCGGCCAGCACCCGGCGGAACCCCTCGACGTCAGGAAGCTCCGGCACGAAGAAGTGCTACCCGCGCTGCCCGAGAATATGGGAAATCCTCCGAACCCTTGGATCCGGAGGATTTCCCATTGTGGGGCCGGTGGGATTCGAACCCACACTGATACGGACCTAAACCGCAGGCCTCCTGCCGATTGGGCTACGGCCCCTTGCTCTTCTCGTTCTTCATTCTACCGGCATACGTCGGTGTCTGTGCGTGACAGTTCGGGCAGAGGAAGCGGAGATTCTCCCTGCGATTGTCGAAGTAGTCCCCGTTGATGTGATCGACGTGCAGGATCAGCGGCTTGCCCTGCCATGTCGCCTCCAGCCCGCACTCGCCGCAGCGGTAGGCCGTACCGCTCTCGATTAATGTGCGGCGCAGGACTTCTCCTCGCTGCCGTCCTGCTTCCCTCGGGCGAATGACGAAGACCTGCTCGGGTGTCAGGCGGCGGGCCGACGGCTTGCCTTTGTTCCATCCCTGACGGCCGAAATGGGAAGTGTCGATTTCCAGCTGCCTCAGCCAGGGTCGGACAGTCCCCGGGAGGTCGCGTCAGACGCCGAGTTCCTTCAACAGGCGCTCGACGTGGCCGGTGGCCTTCACGTTGTAGAAGGCCTTCTCGACCTTGCCGTCGGCGTCGATGATGAAGGTGGAGCGGATGACGCCGATCATGGTCTTGCCGTACAGCTTCTTCTCGCCGTACGCGCCGTACGCCTGGAGGACCTTGGTGTCGGGGTCGGACAGCAGCGGGAAGGTCAGCTCGTCGCGGTCGCGGAACTTAGCGAGCTTGGCGGGCTCGTCCGGCGATACGCCGAGCACGTCGACGCCCGCCTCCTCCAGCGCCGGGAGCGCGTCGCGGAAGCCGACGGCCTCCTTGGTGCAGCCGGGGGTCATCGCCGCCGGGTAGAAGTAGACGATCACGCGGCGGCCGCGGTACGACGACAGCGACACCGGCTTGCCGTCGGCGTCGGGAAGCGTGAACTCCGGGGCCACGTCTCCGGGCTGCAGTCGTTGCTCCGTCACTTGATCACCTTTCCGGTCGAGCTGAGTCCCACCGTACCTGGGTCGCAGCATACGACGCGGGATCGGGGTACAAGTCGGCCAGAGAGCGATGTCGGGCGGCGGCACCTGACAGACTTGTGCTGGGATCATGCCGCCGATTCCGACCACCACCGCAGGAAGGAAACCTCATGGCCGACAGAGCCCGCGATCCAGCGGCGATTGAGCGGGACATCGAGCAGACGCGCGAGGAGTTGGCGCGCAGCATCGACGAGCTCGCCGACCGGCTGAGCCCGAAGCACGCCGCGCAGCGTGGCATGGCGAAGGTCAAGGAGGAGGCCGGTCTCGTCGCCGAGGACCTCGGCGCTCTGGCCCGGCGGGAGAAGCAGGACCGGCCGCGCAGCTCGCTGACCGGACCGGTGCTGATCGGGGCCGGGGTCGTGGCGACGACCCTCGCGCTCCGGATGCTGCTGCGCCGGCGCGGCCGCTGACCGCGCGAACGAAGCGCCCAGACTCCTGACCGGGAGTCTGGGCGCTTCGTCTGTTTCTCAGCGGAGGGGTACGGCGGTGGCGGCGGTGCCGCCCGCCTGGGCGTCGAAGGCGACGGCGAGCGTGCCGGCGGCGCCGGGCACGGTGACGGTGCGGGTCCCCGCCGCGGTGAAGGCGACCTTCGCCTGGCCGAGGATCTTTCCGTTCCAGACGTAGGCGTACGCGGTGCCGGGGCCGGTGGCGTGGAGCCGGACGGTGACCGCGCCGCCGTTGACGGTGGGCCGCCCGACGACGCGGGCGGTGTCGGAGCGGGGCGCGGCGGTTCCGGCGGCGAGGGGGACACTGGTCCTGGCGGCCTGCAGGATCGACTGCGGGGAGTTGACGGACAGCGCCGCGGTCTTGGAGATCACCGGGGGCGGCGCGGTCGTGGGCCTACCGGACTGCGGGGTGTAGCCGGGGAGGGTGGCCAGGCCCCAACGGTAGGGGTCGCCCTGTACTCCGCCCCACGTCGACCAGCCGATGCGGGTCTGACCGGTCTTGTCGGTGGTGTCGGAGTCGTAGACGAAGATGTCGAGGCCGAGGCGGCTCGGGTCGACGGCGGCGGGCAGGTCGGCGAGCGGGATCTTCGTCTCGACGGTGTAGCCGGTGTACGGCTTGTCGACGACCGAGGCGACCCGCATGCCGGGCGCGGTGTCCGCGCCGGGTCCCTGGTGGTTGTCGGCGTCGCGTTCGAAGCAGGGCGCGCCGTTCGTGGTGGTGGGCATGATCCCGGTCTTGAAGGTGGTCGAGGTGTTCTCGGCGTCGCCGCGCGGGTCGAGGGCGATCTCGACCGAGTCGGTGCGCCAGTGCCGTTTGCAGTCGGCGGGGTCGAGGACGCTGCCCTGCTTGTCGTCGGTGACGTGGACGAGGACGTAGAGGGCGTCGTCGTACCAGGTGACCTTGCCGGTGGCGGCGCAGTCGGCGGCCGACTCGCAGGCGGTGCCCTCCCAGAGGCGGGACAGGTTCAGGGTCGGGCCGGGGTACTCGGCGACGGACTCCTTGCCGTCGACCGTGGGCTCCTTGGCGGCGTGCGGGATCGTGGTGGCCGGGACGAGTTCGAGCGCGGCGTTCGCGACGTCGGAGGTGCCGGTGGACGTGGTGGTGATGGTGTAGTCGTAGTCGCCGCCGGTGCCGCCCTGGTTGGCGGTCGGCAGTGAGGTGTCGGTGTCGCGCACGGTGAAGGCGACCGAGCCCTTCGCGCCGGCGGCGAGGGTGTACGGCTTGGACGCGGCGTCGGCGGTGAAGCCCTTGGGCAGGTTCAGGGCGACGGAGCCCTGCTGGGCCTGCTTCGTGGTGTTGGTGAGGTCGACGCGGACCTGGCGGGAGCCGCCGGAGACGAGGGTGAGGACCCGCTTGACGCGGTCGGAGAGCTGGGGCGCGCCGGTGGTGGCGGCCCAGGCGTCGAAGTCGGAGACGCGGGGGAGCGGCTGCTGGCGGCCGGTGACCGCGGGTTCGACCTCGACGGCGCGGCCGGTGGCGCCGGCGCCGTGCGCGGTGGTCAGCGTGGCGCCGAGCCGTACGCGGCCGGGCTTGCCGACGGCCGTGACGGTGAAGGTCGCGGTGCCGTGGCGCAGCGTGCCGGAGCCGGTGACGGTCCAGCCGGCGGGCGCGGAGAGGGTGACGCGTCCGGGGACCGAGGCGTGCGCGGTGACGGTGAACGGCTCACCGGGGGCGACGCCGAAGCGGCCGGTGGTCAGGTAGAACTCGGTGCCGAGGGGCAGGCCGCCCTTGGCGGGGTAGGTGGCGCCTTCGAGCGCGGCGAGGGGGTCGTGGTTCCCCCGGGTGAAGGGCACCCGGCTGTCGACCAGGGTGAAGTAGTCACAGCCGATCTTGTTCGGGTCGCTCGGGGGGTCGGGGTTGTGCGCCCAGCCCTGGCTGGCGTAGAGACGCCCGGCCTCGGCCTCGATCTGCGCCCAGGTCCTGCCGTTCTTCGAGGCGCGGCCGTCCCAGACGCCGTAGACGTCGGCGCTGGGGTCGGTGGGCGTGAAGGTCGTCTCGCAGGACGGGCCGGTGCCGCTCGTGACGAGGTGCTCCTGGTGGAGCAGGCGGGCGGCGCGCCAGGGCTTGAGGTGCTCCTTGGTGAGCTGGTCGGGGTACGCCGTGGGGTCGGCGGCGAGGTAGTACGCCTCGACGGCGAGGCGCCCGGCCTCCTGGTGGTTGCCGTGCTGGCCGGGGATGGGGGACGGCGTCATGGTCGTGATGACCTTGGGGCGGGTCTCCCGGACGAGGCGGACGACCTTGGCGAGCGTCGAGTCGTGGTCCCAGACCGAGCGGGTGAGTTCGTCGCTGACGGTGTAGTAGAAGTCGACCTTGTCGAGGTAGTGCACGTCGGTGATGCCGGCCTTGGCGACGGCGGCGCGTTCCTCGCCCTCGCGGAGCAGGCCGAGGGCCGGGCCCTCCTCGGGGCCGACGGCGTTGCCGCCGCCCTCGCCGCGGGTGATGGTGAGCACGCCGGTCTTCACGTGGGCCCGCTCGTTCCACTGGCCGTACGTGGAGAGGTTGAAGGATTCGTCGTCGGGGTGCGCGCCGACGAACAGGACGTCCAGCCGTCCCGGCCGGGGCGGGTCCCCCGCGGCGGCCTGGACGGGCGGGGCGAGGCCGAGCAGGCCCGCGGCGAGCGTCACGGAGAGGGCGAGGCTCTTGCGCATGGGGGGTCAACTCCTTGTCCGGACGACGCTATTCCTTGACGGCTCCTGAGAGCATCCCGGCGATGAAGTGGCGCTGGAGGAAGACGTAGACGAGGACGACGGGTGCGGCGATGATCAGTGCGGCGGCCATGAGCATCTGGTACTCGGTCTGGTGCTGACCCTGGAAGATCGACAGGCCGAGCGGCGCGGTGCGCAGGTCCTCGTTCGAGTTCATGATCACAAGGGCGAGCAGGAATTCGTTCCAGGTCCACATCGCGATGAGGACGACCATGGTGAGGATGGCCGGGCGGCCGACCGGCAGCAGCACCCGCCACAGCGTCGTCCAACTGGAGGCGCCGTCCATCCGGGACGCCTCGATGAGCGAGCGCGGTGCGGACCGGAAGTACGCGCGCATCCAGAACACGCCGAAGGACACCGACTGGGCGATCTGCGGCAGCATGAGGCCCGGCAGGGTGTTGTCGAGGCCGACGGACCGCAGATCGAAGTACAGCGGCACGACGATGGCCTCGGTGGGCACCATCAGGCCGGCGAGGAACACGTAGAACAGCGCGTTCGCGCCGCGGAACTCCATCGTGCCCAGGGCGTACCCGGCCAGGATCGACAGCGCCGACGCCGCGACCACGACCACGGTGACGACGATCAGGCTGTTGGTGAGGTAGCGGGCGAAGTGCCCCTTCCGCCAGGCGCCGGTGAACGCGCCGGCGGACGGGTGGGGCAGGCCGAACGCCTGGGAGGCGACCGCCAGCAGCGGGAACACGGCGATCACCGCGAAGACGATCAGCACGGCGTACGTCGTGGCGCGCTCGGCCCGCGAGGTCGTCGGTGTCACGCGCGGCCCTCCACGAGACGGCCGACGCCTGCGGTCACGGCGAACACCACGACCGCGATGATGACGCCGATCGCGCAGGCCAGGCCGACCTCCCCGGTGTTGAACGTCCGGTTGTAGACCTCGTACGCCGGGACCCGGGTCGCGTCGCCGGGGCCGCCGCCGGTGGTCAGGTAGATCAGGTCGAAGTTGCGCAGCGCGGCGATGATGGTCAGCGTCAGTGCGACGGACAGCTCCCGTCGCAGGCCGGGCAGCGTGACCGCGAAGAACTCGCGGACGGCCCCGGCGCCGTCGACGCGCGCCGCCTCGTACAGCTCGCGGGGGATCTTCTGCACGCCGGCCAGGAACAGCACCATGGCCAGCCCGATCTCCGCCCAGGTGCCGATGAGCCCGACGGACGGCAGCGCCCAGGTGAAGTCGCCGAGCCAGCCGCGGGCGAGCCCGCCGAGCCCGACGAGGCGGAGCGTGCCGTTGATCGGGCCGTGCTCGGAGTAGATCCACTGCCACGCCACCGCGACCGCCACCATGGCCACGACCTGCGGCAGGAACAGCACGGTGCGGAAGAACGTCAGCCCGCGCGGCCGGGACCGGGAGATGACGGCTACCAGCAGGAACGCGATGCAGCAGGGCAGGACGGCGTAGAAGAACACGAGGACGGCGGCGTGCCAGAACGTCCCGCGCAGGTGCGGGTCGCTGATCGCCTGGGTGTAGTTGCCGAGCCCGGCCCAGGTGCCGACGGAGAGCCCGTCCCAGTGGAACAGCGAGAGGTACGCGCCGTGCAGCAGCGGCCAGAGCAGGAACGCCGCGTAGACCACGAGGGCCGGGAGCACGTAGAGGTAGGCGACCTTGCGGGGCTCGCCGGGCGGCCGGGCGCCCGGCGGACGGCCCTCCGTCCGGTCGGCGAGGGGCCGAGTCCGGGTGGCCGGCGCCTTCACCGCTTGGCCAGGAAGGCGGCGTAGTCGCGCTGGGCGTCCTGCATGCCCTGCTGCGCGGTCTTCTTCCCCGCGATGATCTCCTGCAGGACGCCGCCGAGCGTGTCGAGGAAGGTCGTCGTGGAGTAGTCCAGGTAGGGGACGAGGATGTCCTTGTCGCTGGCGGTCTTCCACGCGGCGGACAGGTCGCGGCCGACGGCGGAGGTCGGCTGCGCGCTCGCCGGGGGGAGCGCGGCGAGGCCGCCGGTCTGGGTGACGACGTCCATGGCCTGCGGGCTGGTCATGAAGTTCAGGTACGCGGCGGCGACGTCGGGGTGCTTGGACTTGGCGGTGATGGCGAGGGGCAGGCCGGGGCCGCCGAGCGTGGCGGCGGGCGCCCCGCCGGCCTGGGCGGGCGGCGGGAGGAGGTAGCGGACCTTGTCCCCCATCTTCTTCTGCAGGTCCGCGGCGAACCACGGCCCGCCGATCAGGAAGACGCCCTCGCCCTTGGCGAACGGCGCGGGCGAGTCGTTGTACTTGGCGGCGTTGACCTCGGACGGGAAGTAGCCCTTCTTCGCCCAGTCGGCGAGCTGCTGCGCGGCCTGCACGACGGATGGATCGGTCCACGCGCCGCCCCGGCCGAACACGAGGTCGCGCAGCTTGTCCTTGCCCGTCGTCTGGCCGAGCAGCACGCCGAACTCGTGGATGCCGGGGAACTTCTCCAGGTTGGCGAGGTAGATCGGCGTCTCGCCCTTGCTCTTGGCCGTGGCGAGGTCCTGCTCGAACTCGGCCCAGGTCGCGGGCGGCTTGAGACCCAGCTTGGCGAGCTTGTCGGTGTTGTAGTAGATCCCGACGGCCTCGCCGGTCATCGCGACGCCGTAGAGGCTGCCGGAGCCGATCGCCTTGCCGCCGGCGCTGACGCTGTTGAGCTGGGTCAGCCCGGCGGGGAAGCGCTTGCGGAAGCCGTACGCCTGCTCGTACGGGTCGAGGGGCATCAGCGCGCCGGCCTTCACGAGGGCGGCCATGATGCCGTACCCCTGGTTCGCCTCGACGACGTCGGGCGGGTTGCCGCCGGACAGCGCCAGCCGCAGCGTCTTCTCCAGGTCGCTGAAGGAGCGCGACACCCGCTTGATGGTCACGTTGGGGTATTTGGCGTGGAAGGCCGCGTTGAGCTTGTTCATCTGCTCGTTCTGGCCGCCGAGGACCTCCTGGTCCCAGACGGTGAGCGTGACCGGGCCGGCCTTGGCGACGTCGGTGCTGACGGCGCTCGGGGCGGTGGTCTTCGGCTTGCTGCCGCCCGACCCGGGGGCGCAGGCGGACGCGGCGACCAGCACCGCTGTCAGGACCACCAATGGTTTCCGCATGGCGGGGGCTCCTTCGGTCAACCGAAAAGGGCGGCGCGGTCTTCTCTAATGATCTTCTCGCCGGTACCCCCGTTCGTTACGATCACGCCTGCCGTACGGTCGGCTCCGCCCGCGTGACCGAGTCGACCGAGGAGTCCGGGATGTACGGGACGACGAAGGCGTAGTCCCGCAGGATCTCGTCGGGGACCTCGCCGGACTCGCCGAACGCCGCGATCTCTCCCCAGCAGGGCGAGCCGAGCGAACCGCTGTAGTGCCGGACGGACAGCCCGGCGCAGAGGTTGGCGAACCGCAGCCGCTCGTTCAGGCCCCAGCCGGCGAGGGTGCCGTAGACGAAGCCGGCGGCGAACACGTCGCCGGCGCCGGTCGGATCGAGGGCCCTGACCGGCAGGGCGGTCACCTCGGCCCGCTCGCCGGTGGTCGTGTCGATGGCGATCGCGCCGTCGCCGCCGCGCTTGACCACCACGACGGGGACGCGCTCGGCGAGGGCGTCGAGCGCCTGTTCGGGGGAGCTCGTCCGGGTGTAGGCCATGGCCTCAACGGCGTTGGGCAGGAAGACGTCGACCAGGTCGAGACGGTTCAGCACGTCGACGGACCAGGTCTCGGTGGGGTCCCAGCCGACGTCGGCGACGACCGCCGCGCCCTTCTCCCGCATGGTCGCGGCCCACCCCGGCACGGGGTGGGCGAGGTCGAGGAAGCAGGTCTTGGCCTTGGGCGGGGTGCCGACGAGCGCCTCGGGCAGCACCGGCATGGGCCGGTGGTAGGTCACCATGCTCCGGTCGGCGTCGTAGGCGAGCGACACGGTGACCGGGGTGGGCCAGCCGGGCAGCCGCCGGGAGTGGACGAGCCCGACGCCCTCCTGCTCCGACAGGGTCCGCCACAGGTACGTGCCGAACATGTCGTCGCCGAACGCGGCGGCCAGACCCACGTTGAGCCCCAGCCGGCTCATCGCGACGGCGATGTTGGCGATGCCGCCGGGCGCCGATCCCAGGCCGTCGGTGATCAGCTCGGTGCCGGGCGGCGGCAGGGCCGGCAGCCCCGTGAAGATCATGTCCATGAAGACGGTGCCGGCCAGGAACACGTCGAGGCCTCCGGCGTCGCCGTGCAGGAAGTCGGCGGCCGTCTCGCGCTCGACGCAGGGATCCTCCAGCCGCGGCTCGGGCGGACGGCCCGGCGGCGCGATCATCGGTTTCACTTGGTCCACGGCGCCTCCCCTTCGGAGGGGGATTCAAACACTGTCGTACGACAGTACGCGCTACTGGACCGTTCCCAGGGCGGTTCGGGGAATTCCCTACCTCACTTCGGGTATTTACAGGAACGTCCGTCCCTCGCCGCGATACGTCGGAACCGTCGCCGTGACCCGGTCGCCGTCGACGAGATGAAGGGCGTCGAACCGCTCGCACAGTTCACCCGCCTTCGCGTGCCGGAACCACACCCGGTCGCCGATCCGCAGCCCGTCGGCGGCGGCGCCGAGCAGTGGGGTCTGCACCTCGCCCGCGCCCTCCCGGGCGTCGAAGCGCAGCCCTGAGGGCAGGTACGGCTGCGGCAGCCGGCTGCGGTCCGCGACCCCGGACGCGAGGTATCCGCCGCCGAGCACGGTCACCACCCCGGGTGCGGGGCGCCGTACGACGGGCAGGGCGAACAGCGCGGCCGGGCTGCCGGAGAAGTTCGTGTAGTGATCGAACAACACGGACTGGTACAGGCCCGAGCCCGCGGCGACCTCGGTCACGGCCTTCTCGGCCGCCGTCTTCTCGACGCTGCCGGTCCCACCGCCGTTGACGAACTCCAGGTCGGCGACCTCCCGGACCGCCTTGACGATCAACGCGCGGCGGCGCGCCAGCTCGACGCGCGACTGCGCCTGGATGAGGCGTACCGCCCGGGAGAACACCGGCTTGCCGGGCGGGTCGTCCCCGACGCCGGCGATCTGCGACTCGTAGGCCATCAGCCCGACCAGCCGCAGCCCCGGACGCCGGGCGATCTCCCGGGCCAGCGCCCCGGCGTGCTCCGGCGTGCGGACCGGCGAGCGCAGCGCGCCGACGCGGATTCGGCCGCCGGCCGCGCGCCAGGCGGCGTCGATGTCGAGACAGACGCGGACGGGCCGGCCGCCGGTGGCCTTCTCGATCAGGTCCAGGTGCTCGACGCAGTCGACCATCACGGTGACGACGGCCGCCGCGTGCTCGTCGTCGGCCAGCCGTGCGAGGGCGCTCTGGTCGGCGGTCGGGTAGGCGACGAGGATGTCGTCGCTCACCCGCTCTTCGGCCAGCCACAGCGCCTCCGGCAGCGTGAACGCCATGACGCCGGCGAACCCGTCCATGGCCAGCACCTGTTCGAGCAGGGTCCGGCAGCGTACCGACTTGCTGGCCACCCGGATCGGCTTGCCGTGCGCACGCCGGGTGAGATTCGCCGCGTTGGAGCGGAACGCCGCCAGGTCGACGATGGCGAACGGTGGTTCCAGGTGGGATGTGGCGATGTCGTACCGTCTGCGCAGCGTCATGCCCGCAGCGTGCCACAGACCACTCGAATATGAGAAGAGTTCATGTCCGGGAATGCTCGGCGAAGAACTCCCAGAGCCGCCGGCTCGCGTCGGACGGCCACTGGTGCCCGCCGCCCGCGACGGTGCACAGGACCACCTCGACGCCGCCGTCGCCGTGCCCGGTGGAGTGGCAGCCCGCGGCGCCGTCGGCCCGGAGCGGCGACAGGTGGTCGGTCCGGCGCCAGAAGTCCACCGCCTTGCCGACCGGCGGGAACGGCCGGGAGTCGTTGAAATCACGGTGCCCACCGCCGTCGTACGGGACGTTGTGGTCCGCGGTGCCGTGCCAGACCATCACCGACACCGGCCGGGCCGGATGGCACGTCATGGCGAGCGCCCCGGACACCGCCCCGATCGCGGCGACCTTCCCCGCGGACTCGCAGGCGAACCGGTAGGCCATGCCGGCCCCGTTGGAGAACCCCGTGACGTAGACCCGTTTCGGATCGGCCAGCCCCACGCCGGTCAGGTGGTCGATGAGCTTGTTCAGGAAGCCGACGTCGTCGATGTGGGCCAGCCGGGCGGGCGCGCAGCAGTCCCCGGCGTTCCAGGTGAAGGCGAACCCGTCCGGGTAGACGGCGAGGAACCCGTGTCGGTCGGCGAGCGCGTCGAACCCGGTCTTCTTCTCGAAGCCGGTCATGTTGTCGGCTCCGCCGTGCAGGGCGAGGACGACGGGCAGCGGACGGGCGGGCCGCCCCGACCGGAAATTCTGCCGCGCCAGGCCCGGCGGCACGTGGACGAGGTACTCCCGGTGCCCGGGCGTGCCCACGTCGATCTTCATCCGATGCGTCCCCGTCGCCGTGGGAACGTCACCCACCGACGCCGGCACGCCATGCCGCGCCCGGGACGGCCGGGGTGAACCGTGCCCCCCGGAGTCCGCCGGCTTGCACCCGCAGAGAACGAGAAGGCCGATGACCGCTAACGCCGCAACCCGTCGCATCCCCCCGATCTAACCCACCCGCCCCCGCCGAAACTACTCACTGGTAGCGCAAAGTTCGGCGCCGAGGCCCCGACTCTTTCGAGTCGGCGCCTTACCGTATGAGTCATCGCCGCGGTATGGAGCGGTGAACGCGTCAGGCGTCGGCCGGCTGCGGATTGCGGCGAGGGGACGACGGGGCCGGGGGTTCGGAGGCCTCGGGGGTCTGCAGGGCGGTGACGGTGGCGGCGAGGGCCAGGGGGACGGCGACGGCGAGGGCCAGGGCGGGGACCGCGATCCCCGAGTCGTTGACCGCCCCGCCGACCACGGCGGTCACGAACGCGCCCGACAGGCCGGCCCGGAGCATGGGGGCGCGGTCGTACGCGAGCCGCAGCCCGCCCGTCCCGGCGCGGCCCGGCCGGTGCAGCACGAGAAGCAGGAAGAGGAAGGCCGCGACCACGATCGGCAGGAGCGTCGGGTTGCCGAACGTGCGGACCATGGCGGTGAACTTGCGCTCCAGCCAGGGCAGGGCGTCGCCGTCGACGAGCTGGCCGAAGAAGCGGCCCATGTGCGTCTGCCGGGCCGGCGGACGCAGGTGGTCGAGGTAGGCCATGCCGAGCACCAGCGCCATGCCGGCCGCGCGCAGCAACTGCAGCCGCAGGAAGCCCACGCGACGGCCGCTCACCAGCAGCGCCGTGGTGGCCAGGCCGGGGACGAACGCGATCAGGCCGCCGAAGTCGCTGCCCCACGTCGTCCAGCTGTCCAGCAGCGCGGCGGTCAGCGTCATGGCGAGCACGGCGGTGACGGCCGCGCGGCGGCCATGGCGGGGTTCGAGCCACTGCGCGACCCCGGCGGCGGCCAGCAGGGTCGAGGTGGCCAGCACCGCGAACCCGATGTTGCCCATCCCGTAGTAGCGGCCGCCGACCAGCGGGGAGTAGCCCATGAGGCTGTTGAGCTGCAGCCGGCTGCCGGTCAGCAGGTCGGCGCCCAGGACGGCGGCGGTGCCTCCCGCGATCACCGTGCCGGGGCCGAGCACCCGGCGGCGCCACGGCCCGGACGCGGCGACCGCGACGATCAGCGCGTCCGCGACCGCGATGCCCGCGACCAGGGCGGGCAGCGGATGGCCGCCGCGCCACCACGGCATCAGGTTCACCAGGTAGGTCGAGACCGGGACGGCCGCCGCGACCAGGGCGGTCAGGCGCGTGAGGGCGAGGATCCGGGCGCGTCGCCGCCCGGCCCACCGCCGCCGGAGCGCGAGCGCGGCGGAGCCGTAGAGCAGCAGTTGGCCGACCACGAAGGCGGCGAAGAAACGGGGGATCAGCCCGCGGTCGGTCTGCGCCGCGACGTCCTGCGCGCGCAGGTCCCGTACCGCCGAGGCGAGCGGGGCCGGGCGGGTCGCGTCCGGCAGCATCGGAGTGCCGATCAGCCGCGCCGGGTGCGGGACGCCGAGCCGGGCCAGCATCGTCGCGGTCAGGTCCGGGAGGATCACCATGTCGGCCCGCCGGGTGGAGTCCGAGCCGAGGTAGCGGCCGGCGCTCGCGGGTCCGGTCGCCAGCACGACGCGCAGGTGCGGCGTGCGGTCGTCGTCGGCGATTCCCGCGACCAGGACCTCGGCGTCGGCCGGCAGGCGCGCCAGCACCGTCCCGACCGCGGCGTCCGCACGGTGGGCCGCGGCGGCCCGGTCCGGACCCGCGACCGCCCCGGCGTCCACGATCGTGGCGGCGGATCGCGCCCACCACTCCGGGGCGGGCAGCGTGGCGACGCCGGGCGCGTACGCGTCGACGCGGCCGTGGGAGTCCGCGGCGGCCAGCGCCGCCCCGGTGCCGACGGCGGCGGTGCGGCCGCCCGCCCGGTGCACGGCGTCCCCGAGCAGGCCGACGACGCCGAACCCGGCGTTCCGGCGGCGGATCGGGCCGATGTCCTCCACCACGGCGCCCGTTCCCGAGGGGGAGACGCCGACGGGCCGGTGGCAGTACGGACCCGCCGCGGACCGGGCACCGGCCGAGACGGTCGCCCAGCCGTCGCCCGGGCAGGTCAGGGTGCCGACCGTGCGGATCGAGAGCAGCCCGATCGCGGACCGCCGCGCGAGGCCCCACAGGTGCGGAGTGGTGGCGGGGCCCACGTCGCTCCACCGCAGCCCCGGAACCCCGACCAGCACGACGTGCCGGACGGGCGCCGCGGTCTCGGCGTGGGCCGGTGAGTCGGCGGACGCGAAGAGCGTCAGGGCGACCGCGATCCCGGCGACTGCGCCTCTCAGCACCTGACCATCTCCTTGGGGTGTCCGAGAAACCGGCGCGGAGAGTACGGCCGTCGGCCGGAACACGCTCTGCGGACCACGCGTGCCCGTCGACTGGGTGAAGTCTGGGCCGCGGCCGCGCGGCGGGTACAGCGTCGCCGCCGTTCAGGCTCCCGACTCTTTACCGAACCGCGCCCAGGAGGCGGCGGATCTCCGTCGACGTGCGCCCGAACTCCGTCTTGACGGTGCGGGCCAGATGAGCCTGGTCGGCGAAGCCCAGGTCGGCGGCGACCTCGGCGAGGTTGTGCGCGCCCTGCTCGATGCGGTCGAGGGCGCGGCCGGCGCGGACGCGATTGCGGTAGCGCGTCAGGGTCAGGCCCGTCTCGCGGTGGAACACCCGGCTCAGGTGGCTGGGCGAGACGCCGAGCAGCCGGGCCAGCGTGACCAGCCCGGTGGCGTCGGGATGGTCGGCCAGGATCGCCTCGCGCGCCTGGTCGGCGAGTCCGGGACCCCTCGCGGGCCGGTGCGGGCGGACCGTCCCGGCGTCCGCCGCGCGCCGCAGGACCTCGGTGAGCAGGCCGACCAGTTCCTCGGCCATGGCGAAGGCGACGTCGGAGGTCGAACGCAACAGCCGGCGGTGCGCCAGGTCGAGGCGGCCGTCGACGGGGACCGCCGGCCGTGTCGCGGGCCGAGCGTCGTCCGTCACCGCGCGCCAGAAGCCCGTGGACAGGGAGATCGCCGTGCAGACGTCACCGCCGGCCGGGTGCGCGAAGGACGCCTCGTCCCCAGGGGCCTGGACGTAACCGCGCGTCGGATCAACGACGGCCTCCCGGCCCGCCCGGCGCAGCCGGAACCGCCCGGACCGGACGAGCACGATCTCGTACCTCGCGGCGGCCTCGGTCGCGGACCAGGCGGAGCGGTGCCCGCCGCAGCGCACGGCCGCCACCGAGAACTCGGGCGAATCGGCGAGCAGGACGCTGGACAGCACCTCCGCAGAGTAGCCCGGCGGGCGGACATTCCCCGCGGTCCGGACCGTCGAGGGGCGGGCGTCACGCCGAGGTCGTGCGGGGGCCGGCCGTGCGGATTCGTGCGGGGGCCGGCCGCGCGGATTCGTTCGGGAGCCGACAGCGCAAATTTCGTCAAGCCGCCGCGGGTCCGTACGGAACAGACTCGCCCCGACGACAACGGGAGGTTCAATGCGTCGGGGTCTGCTCCCCGCCCTGCTGACAGGGCAGCTCATGGTCTCGATGGACGGTTCGATCGTGACCGTCGCGATGCCGCGGATACAGGCGGACCTGGGAACGTCCGGTGCCGTTCTGCAACTGGTCACGGGCGGGTACACCCTGGCCGTCGCGGTCCTGGTGGTGACCGGCGCGCGGCTGGGCGACCTGTACGGTCATCGCCGGCTGTTCCTGATCGGCCTGGGCGCGTTCGCGATCGCCTCGCTCGCCTGCGGCCTCTCCCCTGACGGGCTCGTGCTGGTCCTGGCCCGCGTCGCGCAGGGGATCGCGGCGGCACTGCTCCTGCCCCAGGTGCTGTCCCTGATCCAGTTGCACGCCGGCGGGCGCGCCCGGGCGCGGGCACTGGGCGCGTACTCCATGGTGCTGGCGCTCGGCGTGGCGGTCGGACAGATCCTGGGCGGGCTCATCACGGGCGCCGCCGGCTGGCGTCCCATCTTCCTGATCAACGTGCCGGTCGCCGCGGTGGTCCTGCTGGTGGGGCGCCGTGCGCTGCCGGCGGACGTGTCGTCGGACGGCCGCCGGATGGACCTGGGGGGCGTCGCCGTCCTGTCCGCCGCGATGAGCGGCCTGGTCCTGCCCCTGGTCTTCGGCCGGGAGGAGGGGTGGCCGGTGTGGTCGTGGTGCTGCCTGGCCCTGGGCTGCGCCGGGCTGGTGGTCTTCGGCGCGTACGAGCGCCGGGCCGCCCACCCGCTCCTCGATCTGGGGGTCCTGCGCCTCAGGGGCGTCCGGCCCGGACTGCTCGCGTGCTGCTGCGTCATGGGCGGCTACACCGCGTTGTTCTTCTGCCTGGCGTTGCACCTGCAGGCCGGCCTCGGGCTCTCGCCACCGCGGGCCGGGCTGGCGTTCCTGCCCTACCCCGTCGGCTTCGCCGCCGCGAGTCTGAGCTGGCCGCGTCTCCCGGCACGCCGGGTGCTGCCGGTCGCCGGTCCGCTGTGCCTCGCGGCGGCGGCGCCGGTGATCGCGCTCGTCGCCCGCCACGGCTGGCCGCTCGGCGTGGTGACCCCGCTGCTCGTCCTGGCGGGCGCGGGCCACGCCGCCGGGTTCGGGCCGCTCGTCGAGCGGCTCGCCGCGACGGCGGGTCCCGCGCGGGCCTCCGCGATCTCCGCGTTGACCAACACCGGCACGCTGCTGACCAGCGTCGTGGCGATCGCCACTCTCGGCGGTGTCTATCTCGCGGCGCCGCAGTCGGCCGACGGACTGGTGCGCGTGACGGCGCTGCTGGGCATCCTGCTGCCGATCGGGGCGGCGTGCGCCTGGCGTACGGCCCGCGTCGCCACCGGATCACCGGAGCCGGCGCAGCCCGTACCGGCCGAGGCGGTGGCGGCGGGCGACGGTCCCGCTCGCGGCTGAACCCTCCGCGTGCCGGCGATCCCCGCCGGTATCCGGTGTGGGCCGCCGGCGTGGCCCCTGACAGGCCGTAGGCTCGGAGGACATCGCGGGCGGGCCGGTCCACGCCCCCGCCCGCCGACCGTACGATCCGACGTCTCGAAGGTGGACGATGTCCGAATACGTGCTGACGCTGTCCTGCCCCGACCGGCCGGGCATCGTGGCCGCCGTGTCAGGGGCGCTGGCCCAGCGCGCGTGCAACATCCTGGAGAGCCAGCAGTTCGGCGACCGGAGCACCGGGCGCTTCTTCCTGCGCATCCAGTTCGAGGCGCCGGAGGGGCTGGAGGACGCGCTGCGGGAGGCGTTCGGCGCGCTGGCCGGGGAGTTCGGCCTGGACTGGAACCTGCACGACCGCGCGGTCCGGTCGCGCGTGCTGATCCTCGTCTCTAAGTACGGGCACTGCCTGAACGACCTGCTCTACCGCCAGCGCTCCGGACTGCTCGACGTCGACGTCGTCGCGGTGGCCTCCAACCACCCCGACATGCGGCCGCTGACCCAGTCGTACGGCATCGACTACCACCACCTGCCCGTCACGCCCGAGACCCGTGCGGCGCAGGAGGCGGAGATCATGGCCCTGGTCGAGCACTATCAGGCGGACCTCATCGTGCTGGCCCGGTACATGCAGGTGCTGTCCGATGACTTCTGCGCGAAGCTGCCGGGGCGTGTGATCAACATCCATCACTCGTTCCTGCCGAGCTTCAAGGGCGCCCGGCCGTACCACCAGGCGCACCAGCGCGGCGTGAAGCTCATCGGCGCGACCGCGCACTACGTGACACCGCGGCTCGACGAGGGGCCGATCATCGAGCAGGAGGTCGCGCGCGTCGACCACACCCAGGGACCGGAGGAGCTGATGGCGGTGGGGCGGGACATGGAGTGCCTGGCCCTCGCCCGGGCGGTGCGCTGGCACGCCGAGCACCGGATCCTGCTGAACGCCGAGCGGACCGTCGTCTTCCGCTGAGCCGTACGGGGCGGCGTAATCTGGGGTGTCATGCCCTTTGCGCACGTCACTCCCGACCTTCAGGACGATCTCGTACGTCTCCGCCGCGACCTGCACCGCGAGCCCGAGCTGGGCTTGGAGCTGCCGCGCACGCAGGAGAAGGTGCTGGCCGCCCTCGACGGACTTCCCCTGAAGATCGAACTCGGGCGATCCCTGTCCTCGGTGACCGCCGTGCTCCGCGGCTCGTCGCCCGGCCCCGCCGTCCTCCTGCGCGCCGACATGGACGCGCTTCCCCTGACGGAGCGCTCCGGTCTCGAGTACGCCAGCCGGTTCGCGGACCGGATGCACGCCTGCGGCCACGATCTGCACACCGCGATGCTGGTCGGGGCGGCGCGGATCCTCGCGGACGCGGAGTTCGCCGGCAGTGTGATCTTCATGTTCCAGCCCGGTGAGGAGGGGGCCGGTGGAGCGCGCCACATGATCGAGGAGGGAGTGCTCGACGCGGCGGGCACCCGGCCCGTCGCCGCGTACGGGCTGCACGTCGCCTCGTCGTTCCTGCCGAGCGGCCTCTTCATGACCCGGAGCGGCCCGCTGATGGCCGCCGCCGACGAGCTCCACGTCACCGTGCGCGGCGCGGGCGGCCACGGGTCCCAGCCGCACCGGGCCAAGGACCCCATCCCGGCGACCTGCGAGATGGTCACGGCGCTGCAGACGCTCGCCACCCGGTCCTTCGACGCCTTCGACCCGGTGGTCATCACGGTCGGCAGCATCCACGCGGGCACCGCCGCCAACATCATCCCGGCCGAGGCGCGGCTCGAGCTGACGATCCGTTCGTTCTCCCGGGAGGCCCACGCCCGGGTCCTCGAGGGCGTCGACCGGGTCCTGCGCGGCATCGCGGCCGCCCACGGCCTGGACGTCGAGATCGATCACGTCATGGGATACCCCGTCACGGTCAACACCGCCGCCGAGGCGGAGTTCGCCGCCGCCACGGCCGGTGACCTGTACGGCCCGGAGCGGTTCGTGTGGGGGCCGAATCCGCTGACCCCCGCGGAGGACTTCTCCTACGTCCTGGAGGAGGTGCCCGGGGCGTTCGTCTTCCTCGGCGCCTGCCCGCCCGACCGTGACCCCGCGACCGCGCCGTTCAACCACGCGCCGGACGCGGTCTTCGACGACGGGGTGCTGGCGGACGGGGCCGGGCTGCTCGCCGAGCTCGCCCTGCGGAGGCTGGCCTCGGCCTGAGGCGCGGGCCTCACGACGGGTGGTTCGCCGCGCGGTGTTCCGAACCGGGGCGTTCGGTCTCCGGCACCGCGCGGCGGCCCCTATCATGATCCAGCGGTGTGCTGACAGTTCGTCCAATGGGGAGCGATGCCGTGCGGAGGCCAGCCCTGACCGCTGCTGTGGCGGCGGTGCTGCTCGCCGGTTGCGGCAGCGCCGCGCAGACCGCGAACAACCCCGAGACCGCCACCCCGACGCCGACCCCGACGCGGGTGCAGCAGGTCAAGGTCGGGCAGACCGTCACACTCACCGGTGCGGACGACTCCGGCGGCGCGGACCGGCTCCGCCTCGCGGTCAGGGTGAAGCAGGTCGTCGCCACCACGACCGGTCATGGCGCGTTCCAACAGCCGCGCAAGGGCGAGCGGTTCGCCGCCGTACGGTTCGTGCTGAAGAACGTCGGCGATACCGCGTACGACGACAGCCCCACCTACGGCGCGAAGATCGTGGACGCCGCCGGGCAGACGTACGACCCGACGGTGGCCTCGGTGACCGCCGGTCCCGGCTTCCCCAAGGTCGTCAGGCTTCGGCAGGGGCAGGCGAAGTCGGGTGTCATCGTGTTCGCCGTGCCGAAGAAGGCGAAGGTCGTCGGCGTGACCTACGCCCTCAACGCCGGCTTCGCCACCGACCGCGCCGAGTGGCGGGTGACCTGACTCACGGGGCGAGGGGCGATCGGATCGTCGCGGTGACGATCGGGAGGTCGAACTCCCCGGACGCGGTCTCCGGCGTCTTGTGCAGGTAGTCGAGGATCCTCGCCATCAGTGCCGTCCGCTCGGCCTCGGACAGGATCAGTACGTGCGAGTGCGTCCCGATGGTCGCCGCCATCGACGCGGCGGTCCGCCGTTGCGCGTGAGCGAACTCGGCCTGCTCGGTCGCCGGGAAGTCCGGGGTCGGGGCGAACGCCGACTCGGCCTTCCAGTCCTTCAGGGACCGGCCGACGCGGGACACCTCTTTCAGTCCCCTGACCCAGGGGACCCGGTGGTCGTCGATGTTCCACAGGCAGGCCAGCACGCCACCGGGGGAGAGCACCCGGGCCATCTCCGGCAGCGCGCGGCCGAGGTCGAACCAGTGCAGCGCCTGCCCGACCAGGATCGCGTCGACCGATCCGTCGGGGAGGGGGATCCGCTCGGCCGTTCCCGCGACCGCCGCCACGTCCGGCAGCCGCGCGTGAAGCTCCGACAGCATGCCGAGGTCGGGTTCCACCGCGACCAGGGTGGTGGCGTACGGCACCAGGGCCTCGGTGAGCTTGCCGGTTCCGGCCGCCAGGTCGAGGACGCGCAGGGGACCGCGGGCCGCGACGGGCTCCAGCGCCCAGCGCACCGCCGCGTCGGGATAGCCGGGGCGCTCCGCGGCGTACGCGGCGGCCTGCCCGCCGAACGACGATGCCCGGCGGGCGTGGGTCTCGGGATCGGGGCCGGGGGTGGGCGACACGGTGCTCATCTCCCCGACCATAGCCCTGGCCGCTCGGCGCGGCGGCGTGTTCAGCACTCGATGACGTTGACGGCGAGGCCGCCGCGTGAGGTCTCCTTGTACTTGTCGAGCATGTCGCGGCCGGTGTCGCGCATCGTCTTGATCGCCCGGTCGAGGGGGACGAAGTGGCGTCCGTCGCCGCGCATCGCGATCCGGGCGGCGCTGATCGCCTTGATCGAGGCGACGGCGTTCCGCTCGATGCACGGCACCTGCACGAGGCCGCCGACCGGGTCGCAGGTCAGGCCGAGGTTGTGCTCGATGCCGATCTCGGCGGCGTTCTCCACCTGTTCGGGCGTGCCGCCGAGGACCTCGGTGAGGCCGGCCGCCGCCATCGCGCAGGCCGAGCCGACCTCGCCCTGGCAGCCGACCTCGGCTCCAGAGATCGAGGCGTTCTCCTTGATGATCACGCCCATCGCCCCGGCGGTCAGCAGGAACCGGACGATCCCGTCGTCCGACGCTCCGGGCACGAACCGGTCGTAGTAGTGCAGGACGGCCGGGACGATGCCGGCGGCCCCGTTGGTCGGCGCGGTGACGATCCGGCCGCCCGCGGCGTTCTCCTCGTTCACGGCCAGGGCGAACAACGTGACCCAGTCCATCGCGTGCAACGGGTCCGTGGCGGTCTCGGTCACCAGCTTGCGGTGCAGGTGCGGAGCGCGGCGGCGTACCTTGAGCCCGCCGGGCAGCAGTCCCTCGCGGGAGCAGCCGCGGGTCACGCTCTCCCGCATGACCTCCCAGAGCCGCAGCAGGAGCGCGCGGATCTCGTCGGGGCCCCGGCCGAAGGCCTGTTCGTTCTCCAGCATCAGCGCGGAGATCGACAGGCCGGTCTCCCGGGTGTGGTCGAGCAGTTCGGCGCCGGTCGCGAAGGGATGGGGCACGACCGTGTCGTCGGGCTTGATCCGGTCGGCGCCGGTGGCGTCCTCGTCGACGACGAAACCGCCGCCCACCGAGTAGTAGACCTTCTCTCGCAGCTCCGCCCCATCGGCGTCGCGGGCGGTGAACCGCATGCCGTTGGGGTGGTGCGGGAGCGACTCCTTGCGCTCGAAGACGAGGTGCTCGCCGACGACGAACGGCACCTCCTGCTCGCCGAACAGGCGGATGACGCCGCGCTCGCGCACCGCGGCGACCCGGTCGTCGGCCGTCTCCACGTCCACGAGCTCCGGCTTGTCGCCCTCGAGCCCGAGGATGACCGCCTTGTCGCTGCCGTGTCCCTTGCCGGTCAGGCCCAGCGAGCCGTAGAGGATCACATGGACGGAGGCGGTCTTCTCCAGCAGGCCGTCGCGCCGCAGGCCGCGGGCGAAACGGTGGGCCGCCGCCATCGGCCCGCCCGTGTGCGAGCTGGACGGGCCGATGCCGATCTTGAACAGGTCGAAGACGCTGATCGCCATGGTGGTCTAGTCGGCCTGGCGGGCGGTGATGGCCTGCTGGTAGAGGCGTCCGGCGCGGTAGCTGGAGCGGACCAGGGGC
>NZ_BAABHJ010000019.1:0-134949 GCF_039542035.1 Actinoallomurus liliacearum | reverse complement strand
CGAAGACCACATCGACATGTGCACCTTCGAACACCTCACCACCCAAGGCCGCACCGCCCTGTCCGACCACGACCCCCAAACCGCCAGCGACCACCTCACCAAAGCCCTCAACCTCTGGCGCGGCCGCGCCCTCGTCGGCGTCACCACCGGCGAAATCCTCTCCGCCCACGTCACCCGCCTCGAAGAAGACCGCCTCCGCGCCCTCGAAATGCGCATCGAAGCCGACATGCACCTCGGCCGCTACCAAGAACTCATCAGCGAACTCAAAGTCCTCGTCTACACCTACCCCCTCCACGAACGCTTCCACGGCGACCTCATGACCGCACTCAACCGATCCGGCCGCCGCTACGAAGCCCTCGAGGTCTACCGCCGACTCCGCGAAGTCCTCATCGACGAACTCGGCCTCGAACCCTCCGCCCCCATGCAACGCCTCCACGAAGCACTCCTCACCGCCGACACCACCGAACCCGCCGACCATTTACTCGCCCACCACCTCCCCTTCCAGCAGACGCCCGCCCGTAACCGCCGAAGAACACGCAGAACGGCCACACGATGAGCACAGTTCATGTCCTGCTGTACGTGACCGACCCGGACGACGCGCCGGGGAGCGTCGAGGCCGCTTATCACGACATCAGCCGCGCGCTCGACGGCACGCCGGGACTGGTCGGCAACAGACTCCTCCGGTCCGTCGGCGACCCGCGCTCCTTCGCGGTCCACAGCGAATGGACCGACCTGGAGGCGTTCCAGGTGTGGGAGAGCGGTAACGACCACCGCTCGACCACGGCGTCCCTGCGCCCGCTGCAGGACGCCACGCGCGGGGCGACGTTCGGCATCTACGAGGTCGCGGCGTCGTACTGACGGACGCCGCGGAAAGGCGCCGGGCGTCACGTCGGAACGACGGAGGCGCCGGGCGCCGGCTCAGCAGGACTCGGCCGGGCGCCGGCTCAGCCGGATCCGTCGAAGCGCCGTACGATCGCCGCCCAGAGCTCCTCCTCTCGCGGCGACAGCGGCGCTCCTAGCCCCGGGTACTCCGGAAACGCGGTCAGAGGGTCGGCGCAGGCGCTGGTCGGCCGCCGTGGCCACGGGCCGGCGCCGTCGCGAACCCGTGCGGTGCCGTCCGTCTCGCCCTGGTCCTCATCCGCCCCGGAACGATGGTTCTCCTCGGCCACGGAGGACGGGTCGCCGTCCGCTCTGGAGGGCGGGTCGGCGTCCGCTCTGGAGGGCGGGTCGGTGTCCGCTCCGGAGACGGAGCCGGGCGGCTGTGGCGGCACGAAGCCCGACATGAACCCCAGTGCGACCAGCCCGCCCCGGATCGACCGGAGCGCGCCCTTCAGCACCCGTCCGGCGGCGCCGAGAACGCCGCCCTGACGCGTCATCGGTACTCGGAGCCGCGGGCCCGACGCGGTCGGCGGCTCGGGCGGATCACGACTGGTCCAGCATCTGGTCGAGCAGCGACGTGGTGTGCTTGCCGCTGCGGAACAGGGGATGCGCCAGCACCTCGCGGAGGAACGGGATCGTCGTCGCGACCCGAGGCCCGGAGACGGTGAAGTCCGCCAGGACCCGATCCATCCTGGCGATCGCCTGCTCGCGGTCCGGCGCCCACACCACCGCCTTGGCCAGCAGCGAGTCGTAGTAGGGCGGCACCGTGAAGCCCGGCCGGCACTGCGTGTCGATCCGGGTGAACGGGCCGCCCGGGATCTCGAACCTCTCCAGGGTGCCGGACGCGGGCATGAAGCCGCGCTCGGGATCCTCGGCGTTGACGCGGCACTCGATGCTCGCGCCGCGCTGGAGCACGTCCGACTGGCGGATCGACATCCGCTCCCCGGAGGCGATCAGGATCTGCTCGCGGACGATGTCGACGCCGGTGACCATCTCCGTGACGGGGTGCTCGACCTGGATCCGGCAGTTGGTCTCGATGAAGTAGAAGTCGCCGTGCTCGTCGAGGAGGAACTCGTACGTGCCCGCGCCGGTGTAGCCCGCGTGCCCGGCCGCCGCGGCGGCCGCCAGGGCGATGCGCTCGGCCGTGACCGGATCGAGGTCGGGCGGCGGCGTCTCCTCGATCAGCTTCTGCCGGCGGCGCTGGACCGAGCAGTCGCGGATGCCGAGATGCACCACGTCGCCGTGCCGGTCACCGAGGATCTGGGCTTCGATGTGCCGGGCGTGTTCGAGGAACCTCTCCACGTAGACGCGGGAATCGCCGAAGACCGCCTGGGCGTTCGCCGACGCCTCCGCGTAGGCGGCCGCGAACTCCTGCCGTCGGCGCACCAGGGTGATCCCGCGCCCGCCGCCACCGGCGACCGCCTTGATGATGACCGGATAGCCGATCTCGTCGGCGACGAGCATCGCCTCGCCGACGCTGCCCGGGGCGTGTTCACTGCCGGGCAGGACCCGCAGTCCGCCCGCGGCGGCGATCCTGCGGGCCTCCGCCTTGTCGCCGAGGTCCTTGATCAGGGAGGGGCGCGGGCCGATGAAGGTCAGCCCGGCGGCCTCGCAGATCTCGGCGAAGTCCGGATCCTCCGACAGGAACCCGTAGCCGGGGTGGATGGCGTCGGCGCCGGTCTGCAGGGCGGCCTCCACGATGGCGGCCGCGTTCAGATAGCTGCGCCGAGGTTCGGGCGGGCCGATCTGGACGGCCTCGTCCGCGTACTCCATCGCGGGGGAGCCCCGGTCCGCCGCGGAGTGGGCGATGACCGTGCGGATGTCCATCTCGCGGCAGGTCCGTGCGACCCGCAGCGCGATCTCCCCCCGGTTCGCGATCAGTATCTTGGAGATCATCTGGCCTCCAGGCGCGTCCGTGCGGGCACTGTCACCGCTCACCCAGCGGAGCGCAGGCGATCAATCGTTGGCCGAACTCGACCGGCGACCCGTCCGGGACGAGCAACTCGACGACGCGGCCCGGCCGGTCCGCCTCGACCGGCGTCATCAGCTTCATGACCTCGACGATCCCGACCTGCCGGCCGGCCTCCAGGTCATCGCCCACCTTGACGAACGGCTCGGCGCCCGGTTTCGCGGCGTGGTAGAAGGTCCCGACGGTGCCGGCGCAGATGAAGAACTCCGTGCCGTCTCCCTCGGCGGCCGGCGGGGCCGCGGCGCCCGCGACACCGGCGGTCGCGACCGCCGCCGGCGGCACCACCGCCGCTCCGGCCGAGAGCGGGGCTCCCGGCGCACCGTTCGCGGCGGGCCACTCCACCTCCACGGACGCCGCCCCGGCCTCGACCCGCAGTCTGGCGGGGACGCCGTGGCTCGTCTCGAGGAGCCGGATCACGCTCCGGCAGATCGCGTCGAGGTCGGTCTCCATGCCATCGGCGACCGGTACCGTTTCCGTCATTCCTGGCCTCCCTTTTGCTGCGCCACGGGCGGGCGCGTGCCGAAGGCGCCGAACCGTGCCGCCCGCTCGGCGACCAGCCGCTCACCGTCCAGATCGACGATCTCCGCGAGCACGTCGTACAGGGCACGGCGCAGGAGGTCGGCGGCCGCGGCGTGGTCGTTGTGCGCCCCGCCCTCGGGCTCGGGGATCACCCCGTCGGCGATCCGGTGCCTGAGCAGTTCGCGCGGCTCGATCCGCAGGGCCCGCGCGGCCTGGGGCGCGGTCGACGCGTCGTTCCACAGGATCGCGCCGCAGGCCTCCGGGCTGATCACTGAGTAGACGCTGTTCTCCAGGACGAGGACGCGGTCGGCGAGCGCCAGCGCCAGCGCGCCGCCGCTGCCGCCCTCTCCGGTCACCACGGCGACGATCGGGACGGGCAGATGCGCCATCAACCGCAGGTTCTCGGCGATGGCCCAGGCCTGCCCCTCCCGTTCGGCCTCCAGGCCCGGGTACGCGCCCTGCGTGTCGACCAGGGTGATGATCGGCAGGCCGAGCCTGGCGGCGAGCTGCATCAGCCGCCCGGCCTTCCGGTAGCCGGCCGGAGTCGACATGCCGTAGTTGCGTTCGCGCAGTTCCTGCGCGGTGTGGCCCTTCTGGTGGCCGATCAGCATGACGGGACGGCCCGCGAACCGGCCGATGCCTCCCACGATCGCCGTGCAGTCGTCGGAGAGCCGGTCGCCGTGCAGCTCGACGAATCCGTCGAGGAGGCGGCCGGCGTAGTCGAGCGTCGTCGGCCGGCCGACCTCCCGCGCCAGGCGCATGACGTCCCAGGGGTCCCGCTCGGGGACGTCGTCGAGCTGCCGGACGACTCCGGAGGGAACCGCCCGGAGCGGGTCGTCGCCCGGCGCCGCGGGCGCGGCCGCGGCCAGCAGGCGGGCCAGCGTGGGGCGCAGCGCCGGCCGCGGTACGACCTCGTCGATGAGGCCGTGCTCGAACAGGAACTCCGCCGTCTGGAAGCCCGCGGGGAGCTGCTGCCGGATCGTCTGCATGATCACTCGGGGACCGGCGAACCCCAGGCGCGCGCCGCGCTCGGCGAGGATCACATCGGTCTGCGTGGCGAACGAGGCCGCGACACCGCCGTACGTGGGATCGGTGATCACGCTGATCGTGAGGATCCCGGCCCGGTGCAGCGCGACCAGCGCCTGCGTGGTCTTCGCCAGTTGCATGAGGGACAGCGCGCCCTCCTGCATGCGCGCCCCGCCGGAGGCGGTGACGACGAGGAACGGCACGCCGTCCAGCAGCGCGGCGTCGGCCGCCGCGGCGATGCGCTCGCCCGCCGCGCAGCCGAGGCTGCCGCCGAGGAAGTTGAAGTCCATGACCGCCGCCACCAGCGGGTGGCCGCCGATCTCACCGCGCACGCACACCACGGCGTCGTCGAGCCCCGTCTGCCGCCGGGCCGTACGCAGCCGCTCCACGTACGGCCTGCTGTCGGTGAACAGCAGCGGATCCTCGATGGTCTCCGCCACCGCCACCGGACTGATCGAGCCGGCGTCGAAGAGCTGCTCGATCCGCTCCTCGGCGCTGAGTCGCGCGTACCGGCCGCATTCCGGGCACACCCGCAGGTCGCGCGAGAAGCGCCTCTCGTAGACGGGTCGATTGCAGCCCTCGCAGAGGAGCCATCGGGGCGCGGCCGGCGGCTGCGCCTCGGGCACCTGAGCGCGTGCGGTCCGTTCTGGATCTGCTGTCCTCACGGCTGTCTCTCTCATCTTGGTTCACCCCTGGACACCGCGGTTCTGGGGACCTGGCCACCGGGTGGCCGGGCGATCGCCGGGTCGGCCGATCTGGCCTGTGCGGCGGAAGAAGCCCGCGTGTCGCCAGGACCGATAATCACGGCGCCCGCTGGAGGGGTGCTCGACACGCGGTGAGGCGCCGATCGTCAGGGCGTCCCGTCCGGCCGTCCCGATCGCGCGCCGCGTCGGGACGGCGGCCGCACCGCGACTCGCGCCACCGTGACCTCGACCGCGACTCGACCGCGACCCCAGCCGCCGGCCGGAAGATCCCTGACGTTGGCCACTCGCCTTTTCCGGCTCAGGTGAGGCCGCCCACGGACCCGAATGGAGCCGAGGAGAACAGCATGGACATAGGAGTCTGCCTGCCGACGACCGTGCATGGTGCCGAGGGCCGGCAACTGGTGGAATTCGCGCGCCGGGCCGAAGATCTCGGATTCAGCAGCCTGACCGTGACGGACCGGCTCGTCTACCACAACTACGACAGCATCGTCGCGCTCTCCGCGGCGGCCGCCGTCACCGAGCGGATCAAGCTGGTGACGGCCATCCTGCTGGCCGCGTCGCGGCCGGGCGCGGTCGAGCTGGCCAAGCAGCTCGCCAGCCTGGACCGCCTGTCGGGCGGCCGGCTCATCGTCGGCGTCTCATCCGGGATGCGGGAGGACGACTACCTGGCCACCGGCGCCGACTACGCCTCCCGGGGACGACGCCTCGACGAGGTGATCGAGGAGATGCAGCGGGTCTGGCGGGGCGAGGGCCCGGTGCAGGGCATCGGCCCGCGTCCCACCAACGGCGACATCCCGATCTGGGTGGGCGGGACGTCCCCGGCGGCGCTGCGCCGCGCCGCGAGGCACGGCATTGGCTGGATCTCCCCGGGCGGCGCCCCGCACAAGTTCGCCGAGCTCGTGACCCAGGTCAAGCAGCTCTGGGCCGAAGAGGGACGCTCGGGGTCGCCCCGGACCGGCGCGGACTGCTACGTCTCACTGGGCCCGAACGGCGCGGAACAGGCGAGGAAGCACCTCATGAGCTTCTACGCGTTCGCCGGCCCGGTCGCCGAACGGATCGCGGGCGGCGCCGTCACGGACGAGGCGAGGCTGCGCGACGTCGTGGACGGGTACGCCGCGAACGGCTGCGACGAGCTGATCCTGCTGTCCTGCACCGCCGACCCCGCCCACCTGGACCGCGTCGCCGACGTGGTGCTGCGCTGAGGAGGACGACGATGGCCATCTCTTCGGATCCGGGCCGGCCGATGCGCGTACTGGTGATCGGCGGCGGCATCGGCGGGCTCTGCCTCGCGCAGGGGCTGCGCAAGGCCGGTATCGACGTCATCGTGTACGAGCGTGACGCCTCTCCCAAGGGCCGGATGCAGGGATACCGGCTCCGTCTTCTGCCCGAGGGCGAGGACGCGCTCCGCGACTGCCTCCCGCGCGCGGCGGCGGACCTGCTCACCGCGACGTCGAACATGCGGTACAAGCACGGCTGGGCCGCGTACGACCAGCAGCTCGCCCCGCAGTGGACGCCCACCTTCGAGGACCCGCGCGGTGACTCGGCGGACAGCATGGGGGCGCTCGACCGGGCCACGCTGCGCCGCATCCTCCTGGCCGGCCTCGACGACGTGGTGCGGTTCGGGAAGCGGTTCACGCACTGCGAGCAGACCGGCGACGGCGTCACGGCGTACTTCGCCGACGGCGACAGCGCCACCGGCGACGTCCTGATCGCCGCGGACGGGGCGAACTCCCAGGTGCGCGCGCAGCTGCGGCCGGACGACAAGCAGACCGACCTGGGCGTGCGCACGATCCTGTCCCGTACGCCGCGGGACAAGGCGCTCAAGGAGGGACTGCCGGACGTCCTGCGCGACCGGACCGTCTACGTGATCGGCTCGGACGGGTTCCACCTGGGCCTGATGCCCATGGTGTTCCGCAACCGGCCGCGCGAGGCCGCCGCCGAGATGTGGCCCGGCCTGGAGTTCGACTTCAACGACGACTACTACATGTCGGTCTTCAACTCCCACAAGGACGTCCTGGACATCCCGGATGAGAAGTTCTTCGCGATGTCCGGGGAGGAACTCCGCCGCGTGGTGCTCGACCGCATCACCGACTGGCACCCGGACCTGCACGGGATCTTCGCGCACGCCGATCCCGACGAGACCTATCCCATCGCCATGCGGGTCAAGCTGCCGGTGGAGCCGTGGGGCACGGGCAACGTGATCCCGCTCGGCGACGCCGTGCACATCATGCCGCCGTCCGGCGGGTTCGGCGCCAACACCGCGCTGCGGGACGCGACCGCGCTGTGCCGCGGGCTCACGGCAGTGGCCGCCGGTGAACGGACGCTCGAGGACGCCGTGAAGGAGTACGAGGCCGCGATGGTCGAGACGGCGACCGAGGCGATCAACATGTCGCTGGCGATCGCGAAGTGGTCGATCCACGTCGACATCGATGAACAGGGAAGCGCCTCGAGCACGGCGAACGCCTGACGAGGCCGAAGACCACCGCGAGCTCGGGCGGGCCGAGGTCCGCTCGTCTGAAAGGAGTCGCGCAAGTGACGAGGACTACGCTGGACACCAGCACCCCGGCCGGAATCCTCCGGCTGGCGAACTCTTTCTGTGATGCCAAGGCGTTGCTCACCGCCGTGGAGCTCGGCCTGTTCACCTTCCTGAGCGAAGGGCCGGCGGACGAGGGCACGATCCGCGAGCGTCTCGGGCTGCACGGCCGTGGCCTGTCCGACTGGCTCGCGCTCCTGGTCAGCCTGGACCTGCTGGAACGCGACGGCGAACGCTACCGCAACGGCGCGGGCGCGGGCCGGTTCCTGGTCCGCGGCCAGGGCGCCTACATCGGCGGCTTCCTCGAGCGCACCAACCACAACCTCTACCCGGCGTGGGGCCGCCTGACCGAGGGCCTGCGCACCGGCGAGCAGCAGTCCGGCAGCAGCTTCGAAGCGGTGATCGAGAACCCGAGGATCCTCGGCCAGTTCATCAACTCGATGGACGCGTTGACGCGCGTGCTCGGCCCTCAGCTGCTCGAGGCGTACGACGGATGGTCGAAGTACCAGTCCATCCTCGACATCGGCGGCTGCCGGGGAAGCCTGGTGTCGCAGGTCCTGACCAGGTACCCGCACCTGTCCGGAGCGGTGTTCGACCTGCCGCAGATGTCGCCCTTCTTCGACGAGAAGGTGGCGGAGCAGGGCCTGACCGGCAAGGTGACCTTCCACGGCGGGAGCTTCTTCACCGACCCGCTGCCGTCGGCGGACATCGTCATGATCGGGCACGTGCTGCACGACTGGGACCCGGGACAGCGGGCGGAGCTCGTCCGCAAGGCCTACGACAGCGTCAACCCGGGCGGCGTCCTGCTCGTCTACGACCGCATGCTCGACCGCGAGTCGAGCCGGGTCGAGAACCTGGTGATCAGCCTCGACATGCTGCTGGTCACCGAAGGCGGCTCGGAGTACTACCTCGGTGAGGTCCGGGACAACGCCCTGGGCGCCGGGTTCACCTCCGTCGAGGACCGGCGGCTCGGCGAGTACGACACCCTCGCGATCTGCCACAAGGCCGCGAGCTGAGGTACGCGCGCGACGTGCCGGGGCGGCCGCGGCCGCCCCGGCACGTCGCGCGGGCGGGACCGGGACGGTCGCCGGCCGGAGCGCCGGCAACACAGGAGGACGAATCGTGACTGGAACGTCCGGTGGGCACGCGGTCGTCATCGGGGGCGGAATCGGTGGCCTGTCGACCGCCGTCGGGCTGCACCGCATCGGCTGGCGGGTCACCGTCCTGGAACGGGCCGCCCGGCCGCGCGAGGCCGGCGCCGGCATCTCGCTGCTGACGAACGCGCAGCGGGCCCTGGACTGGCTCGGCGTCGGCGACGCCGTCCGGCGGCGCGCGGCGACCATGACGCCCGGCGGCGAGGGGCTGCGCGCCCCCTCCGGGCGAAGGCTGCAACGGCCGGCCGACCCGGAGTTCCTGCGCGAGCGTGGCCTGACGCTCCTGATCCTGCCCCGGCCGGACCTGCACCGGGTCCTGCGCGAGGCCCTTCCACCCGGCGCGCTGCGCACCGGAGCGGACGCCGTACAGGTCGACGACCTGCCGGACGGAGCCGCGGTCCGGTATCGCGGGGAGAACGGCGAGGAGGTCGTCACCGGCGACCTGGTGGTCGCGGCCGACGGCACCAACAGCCGGACCCGGCGCGCCCGGTGGCCGGAGTCGTCGCCTCCGGTCTACAGCGGCCACAGCGTCTGGCGCGGCATCGCCGAGGGGGTCGACGGCCGGGCCGAGCCGGGCGGCAGCACGTGGGGCCGCGGCCTGGAGTTCGGCCGGATGCCGCTGCCGGGGGACCGCGTCTACTGGTTCGCCGTCGCGAACACCCCCGAGGGGGCCCGCTACGACGACGACCACGCGGAGGTGTCCCGGAGATTCGGCTCCTGGCACGATCCGATCCCGGCGCTGATCGCCGCCACGCCGCCGGACCGGGTCCTCCACCATGACGTCTTCGAACTGCCGGAGCCGCTACCGCGCTACGTCTCCGGGCGGGTCGCGCTGCTCGGCGACGCCGCGCACGCCATGACCTCCGACATGGGCCAGGGCGCCTGCCAGGCGCTGGAGGACGCCGCCGTCCTGGGCGCGGCGCTGGCGGCCGAGACCGACGTGCCGAGCGCGCTCGCGCGGTACGACGAACAGCGCCGGCCGCGCTCGCAGGCGATCGCTCAGGCGTCCCGCCGGATGGGGGAGCTGAAGCTGAACGAGCGCCGGCTGGAGCTCCTGCTGCGCAACGCGAAGATGCGGTTCGGTTCGCCACGCGCCGGCCAGCGCGGCGTCGCCGGCGTCGGTGACTGGCACGTTCCGGCACCGGCCGGAAGCTCGGATCCGACGCCCTACGGGGCCGCTCTGAACAGAGGTGAACGATGATCGTGGTATTCGGCTCGACCGGAACGGTGGGGCGGCAGGTGGTGACCGGTCTGGTGGCCGCCGGCCGGCGCGTTCGCGCGATCACCCGTGACCCCGCCCGTGCCTCGTTCGACGCGGCCGTGGAGGTCGTCCGGGCGGACATCACCGAGCCCGGTTCCGTGCTCGCCGCGGTCGAGGGCGCGGACGCCGTCTACATGGCGACCGCCCCCGACGCGCTGGCCCACGAACGGACCGTGGCCGACGCCGTCCGCCGGACCGGCACCGGGCGGGTCGTGAAACTGTCCTCGGTGGCCGCGCTGCCGCCGGTCCTCGACTCGTACGGGGCCGCGCACGCGGCCGGCGAACGCGCCTTCGCCGAGTCGGGAGCCGGCTGGACCGTCCTGCGGTCGGCCGGCTTCATGTCGAACGTGCTGCAGTGGGGGTGGTCGATCCAATCCGCGGGCGCCGTGTACCAGCCCTACGGCATGGTGCCGCGGGCGCTGATCGCTCCGGAGGACGTCGCCGCGGCCGCCGTCGTGTGCCTCACGACCCACGGGCACGACGGGAAGACCTACCAGCTCACCGGACCGGAGGCGTTGACGGGACCCGAGCAGACCGAGAGGGTCGCGGCCGCCATCGGACGTCCGCTGCGGTTCGTCGACGCCGACCCGGAGCAGGCCCGGCAGGGCATGATCGGTGCCGGCATGCCCGAGGATCTCACCGACGGGCTGCTGGCCTCGATGGCCGACCGCGACCCACGGCGGGGCGGCACGCCGCTGCCGACCGTGCGGGAACTCACCGGCCGTCCGCCGACGCGCTTCGAGACCTGGCTGGCCGAGCACGTCGGCGAACTGGCCCCCGCCGAGACCCCCGCCGGGTGAGCCGATCGGCTCGCTACCCGACGAACAGAAGGCGCCGCGCCGGATCGATGGATCCGGCGCGGCGTCGCGTACGGCATCCGGTCAGGCGATGGGGGCCGCGACGAGCCCCTCGAGCTCGCCGACGACCTGGGCGGGGGTGGGCTGCTCGGCCAGTTCCCGGCGCAGCCGCTCCGCGGCGGTGTGGTGCGCGGGGGTCGCCAGCAGCTCGGTGAGCCCATTCCGGATCGGCTCCGCGTCGTCGCACCGGGCGGGCAGGACGACCGCCGCGCCGGACTCCCCGGCCCGCGCCGAGTGGCGTACGTGGTCGGGCAGGCAGGGGATGAGCAGCATCGGCAGACCGTTGGCGAGGGCGGTCAGGATCGTGCCCGCCCCTCCATGGCCGACGACCAGGTCGCATTCGGGCAGCAGCAGGTGCAGGGGCGCCGACTCGACGACGCAGGCTTCGCGCGGCAGGTCGCCGAGCAGTTCACGCTGCGCGGAGGTCACCGCCACCACCACGTCGACGTCGAGGCCGGCGATCGCCCGTGTCACCTCCCCGGCGAGGAAGAGCCGGCGATCGACCCGGGCCGGGGTCGTGCCCCAGGTGACGCATACGCGCGGGCGGCCGGAGCGTGCCGACGGCCGCGGGAACGTCCCCGGACCGTTGAACGGCGTGTAACGCATCGGCACCCGCCGCGAGGCGACGGGGACCTGGAGCCCGGCGGGGCAGGGATCGACGGTCGCCACCCCGGACAGGTCGACGTCGTCGAGCCCGAGCTTGCGGCGCAACGGGTCGAGCGCCTCGGCGAGGAAGGGACCGGCGGCGCCCAGCAGATCGGTCCCGTACAGGTGCCGGACCGCAGGGACGCCCAGCGCGGCGGCCGCGAGCGGCCCCGCCATGGCGGTCGGCTCGTACACGACCAGGTCCGCCTGCCAGGTCCGGCCGAGAGCGATGAGGTCGTCCACCATCGACTCCGCCAGGGCGGCGAACAGCCCGAGGACACGCGGTCCGCCTCGGGGTTTCGCCCCGCCGGCCGGTTCCGCCGGCGGCAGGGCGATGTCCCGGAACGCGGCCAGGGCGTCCACGTCATGTCCGACCGGAGCCACCGGCAGACCCGTGCGCCGCACCGTGTCGAGGAGTGCGGGCTGAGTCGCCACGAGTACGTCATGGCCGGCCGCCCGGCACGCCCACGCGAGCGGAACCATCGCGTACAGGTGTGACGGCCAGGCCCAGGTAGTGAAGATCACGCGCATCCGCCCATGTCACCACCTGCCGCTGGGCGACGGCTCTAGGCGGCCTCAAGCCTCCGGAGGGTGAGCGTCACCGCCCCCTGCGGCTCGAGCGGGCCTGGAGCGGGCCGGCGCCCGTCACTCGGGGACGGCGTCACTCGGGGACGGCGTCACTCGGGGACGGCGTCACTCGGGGACGGCGTCGCTCGGGGGGACGGCGTCGCTCGGGGGCACCGTCACGTGAAGGCGACGGTCAGCCCGACCACGGTCAGCGCCGTCACGGCGAAGCCGGTCCGCAGCAGGTGCCATCTGCGCCACAGCGGCCGCGGGTCCGGCCAGTCCGCCGGGATGTCGCGCGAGTCCAGCGCCTTCACGGCACGGTTGATCGGCACGTTGCACAGGTGCGAGACGCCGGCCACTCCGAGCAGGAGGGCGGCGGAGACGGCGAACATCGTGCGCGGCACCGGGGCGGACACCAGGAAGGCCAGGACGGTCGCGATGATCGTGGAGGACAACACGATGATCGGCATCGTCGGGTCCCAGTTGCGGCCCAGCGCCCGATGGGCGTCGACGTACTGGTCCGGAGGCATGGACAGCAGCGCGGGGAGCGTGCTCACCGCGACGGCGAACATGACGCCCGCGACGGTCCCGCTGCCCAGTACGAGCAGCGCGGTGAGGATGTTCGTGACCAACGTGACCGCCTCACATCGATGCCGACCAACGGACGTGCATCACCGTGCCGTGGAGGCATGGAACGTCGCTCGACGGCCACTGGACCAGCGCCGGGCGCGGCGGCGGCTAGCGCGGCCGACGAGCCCGCCCGACGGTGCGAGGGCGGAGCCGGAGGTCATGCTCATCGATCCCGGCGGTTCGCGCGCGCCCCCGGCGCCGGGTGCTTCGAGCCGGGACCAAGTGGCTCGCGAGAGGGCGTCGCCACGATGGTGGCCGGGCCAGAGAAAGGAACCGAACGTGGCCGACATCACGATCAAAGACGCCGAGTTCCTCCGGATCATCATCCACGGCACGACGGCATTCGAGCTCCTGCGCACGGGCCTCGAGTTCGACCTCTTCGAGAAGCTGGAGAACGCCGGTGGAATGACCATCGAGGAGACGGCGCAGAGCCTCGGTGTCGATTACCAGCCGGCCCGGATCCTGCTCCTCGGCCTGTGCTCGATCGAGCTGCTGAAGAAGGACGGCGACAAGTACGTCAACAGCGCCATCATCCGTCGCAAGATGCTGAAGTCCAGCCCGGAGTTCCTCGGCCCGCTGGTCGACATCCAGGCGGAGATCATCAACCCGACGCTCGGCGACTACGCCGAGGCGACCCGGCAGTTCACGAACGTCGGCCTCCGGCACCTGGACGGCCCGGGCGAGACCCTGTACGAGCGCCTCACGACCCGCCCGGAGCTGCAGAAGGTGTTCTACGACAACATGGGGGACGCCTCTCACAAGGCGTTCTCGCAGGTCATGGACAGGTTCGACTTCTCGGCCCTGCACCATGTCGTCGACATCGGCGGCGGTGACGGCACCAACAGCATCGAGCTGGCCAAGCGCTACACGGACCTCGAGGTCACGGTCTTCGACCACGAGAAGGTCATCGGGATCGCGGAGCGGAACGCGGCCGACGCCGACCTGAGCAAGCGCGTGCACACCTTCCCGGGCAACATGCTGCACGACCCGTTCCCCGAGGGGATCGACGGGATCATGTTCTTCCACATCTTCGAGATCTGGTCCCTCGAGCGGAACACCGAGATGCTCCGCAAGTGCTACGACGCGCTTCCGGAGGGCGGCGCCTGCCTCGTCTACAACTTCGTCTCGAACGACGAGGGCACCGGTTCGGCGACCGCCGGCTTCATGTCGCCGTACTTCATCACCCTGGCCTCCGGTGAGGGCATGGTCTACTCGCCCAACGACATGGAGGCCGCCATCCGCGCGGCCGGCTTCTCGCGCGTCGAGCGCTACGACGGGATGAAGTTCAGCCACGCCCTGGTCGTCGGTTACAAGTAGGCCGCGGACAGGCGTCGCCCGCGTCCGGAAGGCATGGTCGGCCGCGCGTTTCCCCAGGTGACCGACCGGGTGCACGGATGGCGGTTCGCCGACTCTGGAGGACACATGGCACGTGACGGGCAGGTACCGTGGCCGCCGTCTCTGATGGCGGAGTACACCGCGAAGGGCTACTGGCGGGGTGTGACGCTGGGCTCGCTGGTGGGCGAGTGGGCCGACCGGTACGGCCCTCGCACGGCTCTCGTCGACGGGGACCGGCGGATCGCCTACACGGAGCTCGCCGCGCTCGTCGACACGGTCGCCGTGAACCTGGTCGATCTCGGGCTTCGGGACGGCGACGCCATGCTCGTCCAGCTCCAGAACTGCTGGGAGTTCGTCGTCACCACGCTCGCCGCGATCCGCGTCGGCGTGGTGCCGGTGATGGCACTGCCCACCTACCGGGAGCGGGAGCTGACCCACCTGGCGGCGCACGTGGAGGCGGCGGCGATCGTGGTCCCCGCGGTCTGGCGCAGGTTCGACTACCAGGACATGGCGCTGCGGTTGACGGACTCGCTGCCGCATCTCCGCCATGTCCTGGTCGTCGGCGACCCCGTCTCGTCCCGCGCGATCGGGCTGCACGGTCTGCTCTCCGCGGAGGGCGACGCCCAGACGCGCGGGAAGCTGCTCGACGACCTCGCCCCCCGGGCGACCGACGTGGCCCTGATGCTCATGTCGGGCGGGACCACCGGGCTGCCCAAGATGATCGCCCGGACCCACAACGACTACGAGTACAACGCCCGGCGCAGCGGCGAGGTGTCGGGCCTCGGCCCCGAGACGGTGTACCTCACCGCGTTGCCGGTGGGGCACAACTTCCCGCTCGGCTCGCCCGGTGTCCTGGGCACATTGATGGTCGGCGGCCGCGTCGTGCTCCTGCCGAGCCCGGAACCCCGTGCCGCCTTCGCCGCCATCGAGCGGGAGCGGGTGACGGTCACCTCGGCCGTGCCCGCCGTCGTGCAGCGCTGGCTCGAGTACTACGAACCCGGCCGGCACGACCTGTCCAGCCTCGAGCTCATCCAGGTGGGCGGCGCGCGGCTCGCGCCGGAGGTCGCCCTCCGGGTGACGCCGCGGCTCGGCTGCCGGCTGCAGCAGGTCTTCGGGATGGCCGAAGGACTGATCAACTACACCGGCCTCGACGACCCCTCGGACGTCGTGGCGGAGACCCAGGGGCGCCCGATGTGCCCCGACGATGAGATCAGGATCGTCGACGACGACGGGGCCGACGTGCCGGAGGGGCTGCCGGGGGAGCTGCTGACGCGCGGCCCCTACACCCCCCGGGGATACTTCCGCGGCGGTGTGCACAACGCGCAGTCGTTCACTCCTGACGGCTGGTACCGCACCGGCGACGTCGTCCGGCTGCACCCGAGCGGCAACCTCGTCGTGGAGGGCCGGAAGAAGGACCTGATCAACCGGGCCGGCGAGAAGGTCTCCGCCCAGGAGCTGGAGGACGTCCTGTACGGCCTCCCGTGGGTCGCGCGGGCGGCGGTCGTCGGGGTGCCGGACGACGAGGTGGGAGAGCGGGTCTGCGTCTGCGTGGTGACGAGTTCCGGCACCGAGCCCGGTCTCGCCGAGGTCCGCGCGGAGTTCGCGGACCGAGGCTTCGCCCTTTACAAATTTCCGGAACGGATCGAGTTCTTCGACGAGCTGCCGCTCACCGACATCGGAAAACCCGACAAGAAACGACTGCGTGTGCTGCTCGCGGAAAGACAGAAGGCCTAGCATGCTGACGAGCCGGGAATATCGCGAACTAACGGTGGTATCGGCTAACGATCCGATCGCCACGGCGGCACGGCTTACCCAGAGCGGAATATGCCGCGACTACATGCTCTACGAACGGAACGGCACAGTCGCGCTCGCGTGCGGAGCCGCCGGGGAGATCACGGCGACCAGGAGCCAGGTCCGGGTCCGATGGGGCGGCGAGGAACGGCTCCACCCGGTCGGCGACATCATCGAGACGGTCTCCCGCGTGCTCCACGAGGCGCCCTTCCCGTCCTGGCGCGCGTACGGCTGGACCGCCTTCGAACTCGCCTACGCGACGGCGGGCTGGAGCGAGGCCGTCGGCGACGAGCGGCTGCTCCACCTCGTCATCCCCGAGACGGAGGTCGTCATCTCGGCGGAGCAGACGGTCGTGCGCTCGCTCGACGACGATCACCTGCTGCTGATGGCCGCCCTCGTGAGCGAGCAGGAGCACGGGGCCGCGCCGGCGCACGGCGGCCCCGCCACGCTCGACGTGGCGTCCTCGGGAGAGGAGGGCTACCGCAGGGCGGTCAGGTCCGCCATCGAGGAGTTCCGGGGCGGCAGGCTGCAGAAGGTCATCCTCTCCCGGCTCGTGCCCGTCGACTTCGGCGTCGACCTGGCCGGCACGTACGTCGAGGGCCGCCGGCGGAACAACCCGGCCCGCTCCTTCCTCTTCGACCTGGACGGCTTCCGCGCGGTCGGCTTCAGCCCGGAGACCGTCGTCGAGGTGGAGCCCGACGGTCACGTCGTCACCCAGCCGCTGGCCGGAACGCGGGCACTGACCGACGTTCCGGCCGAGAACGCGCGCCTGCGGGCCGACCTGCTCAGCGACGCGAAGGAGATCTACGAGCACTGCATCTCCGTCAAGGTCGCCTACGACGAGCTCTCGATCCTGTGCGAGCCGGGAAGCGTCGCGGTCGGGGAGTTCATGGCGGTCAAGGAGCGCGGCACCGTACAGCACCTCGGTTCCACGGTCACCGGGCGGCTCGCCCCCGGCCACACCCCGTGGGACGCCTTCCGGACCGTCTTCCCGGCCATCACGGCCTCCGGGATCCCCAAGACCGCCGCGTACGAGTGCATCCACCGTCTCGAGACGGAACCCCGAGGCCTGTACGGCGGCGCCGTTCTGACCCTGAGCTCGGCGGGCGACCTGGACGCGGCGCTGGTCCTCCGCACGGCCTTCCAGCAGGGCGACCGGACCTGGCTGCGGGCCGGCGCGGGCATCGTCCAGCAGTCGACCCCGGAGCGGGAGTTCGAGGAGACCTGCGAGAAGCTCCGCAGCGTGGCCACCCACCTGGTGCCGGCCGCCGCCCACGACACCGCACCCGCGACGCTGTGATGGCGAGGCACACAGTGATCATCGAGCTGGTAGACCACGCCGACCACGAGGACGCCGAACAGCTGGCGGCCCTGTTGAGGAGCCGGGGCGGCAGCCCGCACATCGTCCGCTGGCCGGGGCGGTGGCTGATCCTCGAGACGGCCCAGGACATCGACGAGACCTGGCTCAGGCAACTGCCGATCGTGGCCAGGGTCGTCGGCTCCACCGACCCGCACCCGCTCAGCGGCAGGAAGTTCCAGAGCGTGTCCACGATGATCGAGGTGGCCGGCCGGTGGATCGGCGACGGCACCTTCCTCGTGATCGCCGGCCCGTGCGCCGTGGAGAGCCGTGAGCAACTGGCCGCGACGGCCGCGGTCGTCACCTCGGCGAAGGCGTCGATGCTCCGCGGCGGTGCGTTCAAGCCCCGGACCTCGCCGTACAGCTTCCAGGGGCTGGGCGTGCGGGGCCTGGAGCTGCTCGCCGAGGAGCGGCTGCGCTCCGGCCTGCCCGTGGTGACCGAGGCGATCCAGCCGAAGGACGTCGAGACCGTGGCGGAGTACGCCGACGTCGTCCAGGTCGGGGCCCGCAACATGCAGAACTACGCGCTGCTCGGAGAGGTGGGCCGGTGCGGGCGTCCGGTGCTGCTCAAACGCGGCCTGGCGGCGACCATCCAGGAGTGGCTGCTGGCGGCCGAGTACGTGATGAACGCCGGCAACCCGCAGGTGATGCTGTGCGAGCGGGGCATCCGTACGTTCGAGACCGCGTCGCGGTTCACCCTGGACCTGGCGGCCGTGCCGATCGTGAAGCGGCTGAGCCACCTGCCGATCATCGTCGATCCCAGTCACTCCGCGGGACGCGCCTTCATGGTGCCCTCCCTGACCCTGGCCGCCGCGGCGGCCGGCGCGGACGGGGTCATCGTCGATGTGCACAATGACCCGGCGAGCGCCCTCTGCGACGCGGACCAGGCCCTCAGCTCGGAGGAGTTCAAGAGCACGATGGTCGATCTGGAGAGGGTCCTGGCCGTGCTGGGTCGCCACGTCGCCTGAGCGGCATGGCACTCGAGCCGCCCGTCAGACCGGCCGCCGTCACGCCGAGCGGCCGGCCTGACGCCGGCGCGAGCGGCCGGTCCCGCCGGCCCTGCCTCCTGCCCGATCCGCCGGGCTTGCCTCCTGTCCGGCTTCGCCTGTCCCGGGTCTCACTTCCGCGCCGCGCGCTCGGCGGCCGCGATGTCCTCGTTGACGAGCCGGACCAGGTCCGCCGGGGTCACCGTCCTCGCCACGGTGTCATCGCCGAGCAGCACGTTGAGCCTCCGTTCGATCCTCGCCGCGACCTCGAGTATCCCCAACGAGTCGTATCCGAGCTCGGCGAGGGGGATGTCGGCGATGTCGCCGCTCAGGCCCGCCCGCTGCCCGGGGCGCGCGCACTCGTACAGGACGCCGACCAGGTCCTCCATGGTGAACACGCGCACGGCAGGGGCCTCTCTCTCGGCTGAGGGCGGTCTGCTGGCTCACGGGCCCGGCGTGCCGGAGGCGACGGGACGCGCCGGCGGAGGCCGGCGCCGTCGTGCGTGCCACGTTGCCTCCGGCGACGAGAGGTCCGTCGGCAGCATCCGGGACGGCGCTCAAGGCACGCTCGAGCGCGGCGACCCGGCCCCGGGCGCGCTCGAGCGAGGGCGCTCGAGCGGCCGAGGGGATCGCCGTGGTTCGAACGGAGAGCGGGTCTCAGCGACGTACCGCGCGACGGCTCTCAGCCACGCCCGTCGGACGCCTGACGCGGGTGGGCGGCCGACACCGCCTCCAGGATGTGGAAGAGCGACGTCGTGTGGTCGGCGGAGTCCGGGGTGACCCTCGTGATCTTGCTGAGGCTGAGCCCCGCCCGGGTGAAGAGCCGCTCGTACTCCGCGAGCGTCCGTTCCCGGCCCTTCACCGTGACCATCAGCGAGATGTCGAAGATGCACGCCGGCAGCACGTCGGACGCGCTCTGCGTGCCGATGTCCTCGGGCATGAGCGTCGTCACGACCACGACGCGCCCGCGCGGGGTCATCGCGGTCCGGCAGTTGCGCAGGATCCGTACGCAGGAGTCGTCGTCCCAGTCGACGAGGATGTTCTTGAGCAGGTAGACGTTCCCGTCGGCGGGAACGGACGCGAAGAAGTCGCCGGCGACGGTCGCGCAGCGGTCGGCGACTCCGGCCCGGCCGAGGACCTCCGGTGCGGCGCTGATCCCGCTGGCGGTGTCGAACACCGTGCCGCGGGCCCGCGGGTTCGCCTCGAGGACGGCCGCGATGTGCGTGCCGTTGCCGCCGCCGATGTCGATGATGTGCTCGGCGTCGGGGAAGCTGTAGTGCCGGGCCAGCTGGGGGATCTGGCTCCGCGTTCCGGACGCCATGGCGGCGTGGAACAGCCTGGCGAGTTCGGGCTCTCGCTCCAGATGGTCGAAGATGCCGACGCCGTACGCCTGGTCGAAGGCCGTCTCACCGGCCCGTACGGCGTCCGCGAGGCCGCCCCACGCCTTCCAGATCGGCGCGGCGGAGTTCAGCAGCATCAGGCTGTTCGCCTCGACCGGCGAGTCGGTGCGGAACATCCCGCCCATGTCAGTCAGTTCGAACTTCTTGCCGTCGGACATGGTCAGCAGGCCGACGGCGGCCGCCGCCCGCAGCAGGCGGAACAGCGCGGCGGGGTCGGCGCCGGTCGTGGCGGCGAGCTCCTCGGCCGTCGCCGCGCCGTCTCCGATCGCGTCGGGAACGCCCAGGCGAGCCGTTGCGGCCGCGATCTGGAAGACGGCGAAACCCAGCATGGGGACGAGCGCCGCCTGCGAGTTGAGTGCCGGCGATGAGGTGGTGGACCTGGGCATACGGCTCTCCTTGGTAGAGATGTCTCCCCGTACAGTGCAGATGGTCGCTTTCGAGCGCGGCTTGAAGAGCGTTGGGGCGGCTGCCCCCGAGGGCGGTGTACGGCCCGGGGCGGAGGCTGGAGCCGTGCGCGCCTCGCCGGTCGCCCGTCGTCGCGGCCCCGTCCCGGCCGTGGCGCCGTCACCCGGATACGGCCGGCATCCGGGATATAGCGGTCCGCGAGCGGGGCTTGAACGCCGCCTGCGAGTCTTCGACACCGCGATACCGCAAGGGTTGGCCGGCTCGGGACGGGAGCGACACCATGGGCACCTCAGCCAAGGACGATCACGAGGCTCACTCGCGGAGGCAGCGTGGGGGAGTGCTGTTCGAGCAGATGGGGATCGACCTGTACCCGCATCCCCACCTGGGCTTCACCCTTCCCCCGGGACACCGCTCGGCCGTGATCAACACCGACGGAGAGGGCTTCCGGATCTCCGACTCGCCGTTCGGCCCGGTCGGCAGCGAGAGCTGGCTGGAGGCGGGCGGGGGAGACCTGCTGCTCGGCAGCTCGGTGGCCTTCGGCATGGCGGCCGGCTCGGACGACGCCACCCCGGCGTCCCAGCTCGCGGCCCTGACCGGCCGGAGATGGCTGAACCTCGCGGTGATCGCGGCCAACTCCCTGCAGGAGCTGATCGCCGCCATTCCGTACCTGCACGCGGCCTCGACGGTGGTCCTGTTCAGCGGGTTCGGCAACTACATGGCGGTGATGCGCACGCGCAAGTCGCCGGGCAGCGTGTTCGGCCCGATCCTCTACGAGGGGACGTACGCGAAGCTGACCCAGGTGCCCCTGTTCGACCTGGCCGAACTCGCCTCCGGGCGGATGCCCGAGGACTTCGAGGCCGCGACCTCCGGGCCGCCCGAGGAGGAGACCGACCTGTCGACGATCGGCGCTCGGGTCGAGACGGCCGCCAGTGCCCAGCTGCGCGACCTCACCTTCCTCGCCCGGGCCGCCGACCCTCGTACCAGGATCGTCTTCTGCCTCCAGCCGTGGGCGTCTCCCCGTACGCGTGACCTCACGCCAGAGGAGCTGACGCACTACGACTTCCAGAAGTCCTCCTGGGGGGTTCCCAACGAGGTCCTGGAAGAGCACCTCGACCCGTTCGCCGCCATGCTCGCCGCGGGCTGCGAGCAGCTCGGGGTCGAGTTCTTCGAGATGAAGGCGGACGAGTTCGTCGGGACCTGCTTCCTCACGAACGGGATCCTCACGGACGAGGGCAACCGGCAGGCGGCGCAGATCATTCACCGGTACCTGAGCGAGACGCCGGCCGTCCGGCGCCGTACGACCGTCGGCTGACGAGGACGCCGGCGCGCCGGTCTCCGGACCGCGCCCGCTGAGAAGGGCGGCGGCGAAGAGGGCCGCCGCCGGCAGGCCCGGGACCCTCCGGCCTGCCGGGGCCGGCCGGCCGCCAACGGCGCCGGCCGGCCGGACCCGGTGGCGCGTGCGCCGCCGTCGCCCGCTCGCCACGGGGCCCGGGACGGAACGGCTCCACCGCCGTTCCACCAAGGCACGGATCACCAGGGAATCGCCGCCAGGGAAGAACGGAGACCCGAATATGACGACCGAGCCCACCGAATCCGCGGAACTGGACCCGAGGATCGTCCACGCGCAAGAGGCGTATACGCCGCGCAATCTCCAGATCTACGACAAGCTGGTCATCGGGCTGTTCTGCTCGCTGGTCTGGCGCTGCCCGGCCCGGCACATGCGCCGGCTCTACAACGCCTCGGTCGGGAACCGGCACCTCGACATCGGGCCCGGCACCGGTTACTTCGTCGATCACTGCCGTTTCCCGACCCCGAATCCGGAGATCACCCTCCTCGACCTCAACGAGGAATGCCTCCGGGCCTCATCCGAGCGGCTCGCCCGGTACAACCCCAAGACCTGCCAGGCCAACCTGATGAACCCGCTGCCGCTCCCGGCCGGGCACTTCGACTCGGCCGCGATGAGCCTGGTCTTCCACACCATCCCGGGCGGCTGGGAGAAGAAGGGCGTGATCCTGAAGCACGTCGCCGAGGTTCTCCGGCCCGGCGGCACCTTCTTCGGCACCACGGTGCTCTGCGAAGGCGTCCCCATGAACCGGTTGACGGCCCATCTGATGGTCGCCCAGCACGAGCGCGGCAACTTCCAGAACCAGGGCGACGACCAGGCCGGACTCGAGCGCCAGCTCGCGCGCTACTTCCCGAAGTACCGCGTGCTGATGCGGGGGACGGTCGCGCTCTTCCAGGCCACCGCCGGCTAGCGACCAGGAGGGGAACGCACATGACGACGTACGGCAGCGGCAGGCGAAGACACGGGGGACGGTGCGGCTCGTGAGGCTTGGCGCGATCATCGAGTGGACTGAGGACCTGCCGGCGTTCCGCGGCCTGATGCGCCTGGCGGACGAGCTCGGCTACGACGTGCTCGGGGTCGGCGACTCACCGTTCCGGGCCCAGGAGCTGTTCGTCTCCATGACGACGGCGGCGCAGGAGGTCCGGAACGCCACCCTGGCGACGACGGTCACCACACCGATCATCCGCCATCCGACCATCACCGCGTGCGGCGTCTCCTCGTTGCATGAGCTGACGGGCGGGCGCGTCGTCCTCGGCATCGGGAACGGCGGCAGCGCCATGCGCGCCCTCGGCCGCACCAAGGGGTCGACCCGGCAGGAGGTGCGCGAGTTCGTCACGGCCGTCCGCGCGATCCTGGGCGGCGGGAGCGCGTACGTCGATGGGTACCACACCGAGCCCCTGGGCCGAAGCTACGCGGTGCCGATCTTCATCGCCGCGGACCATCCCAAGAGCCTGCGACAGGCCGGGGAGATCGCCGATGGCGTGATCATGGCGGTCGGGATGTCCGTCGAACACGTCGAGGAGAAGATCGCGATCGTCCGGGCCGCCGCGACGGAGGCCGGGCGGGACCCCGACGCGATCGACATCTGGGGGTTCACGTTCGCCTCGATCGAGGACGACCGCGCCCAGGCGATCGCGGCGATCGGACCGTCCCTCGCCTCGATCGCGGGCTGGCGGCTGCGGCCGGCGCACATGCGCGCGAAGCTCCCGCCCGCTCTCCTCGGCGCGGTGGAGGAGATGGAGCGCCGCTACGACCCCTCCGACTTCGTCGTCGGGGGGAAGAACGTGCGGCTGCTCGAGCGGCTGGGACTGGTCGACCTGGCCGCGGGCATCGGCGCGACGGTGGGTGACGTGGCCGAGACCGAGGCGCACCTGAAGCGGCTGGAGTCGATCGGCGTGTCCTGTGTCCTCGCCACGCTTCCGTCCCACCTCGACCCGGCGGGGACACTCCGGCGGTTCGCCCGGGCGGGGGCCCTCCGCGCGGCCGCCGGGGCGGAGCCGCCGGCCGACGGTGTGCGGGGCCCCACCTTGGCGTAGGTCGTCCGGGTGCCACGACGATGGCCCGGCCGCTCGTGATCATGAGCGGCCGGGCCGGGTTCCGGCGGTCACCGGCCGAGGCCGATCAGTCGTCCCAGACGACCGGGAGGGAGTGCACACAGTAGAGAACCGTGTCGTCGGCCATCGGGATCTCCTCGGCCGGCACCGCGAGACGCAACGTCGGCAGCCGGCGGAAGAGCGCGGTCAGCGCGACCTTCATCTCCGTCCGGGCGAGGTGGGCGCCGAGGCACTGGTGCACCCCGTAGCCGAAGGCGATGTGAGGCGTTCCCGAGCGGTGGATGTCCAGCCGGTCCGGGTCGGAGAGGAATCGCGGGTCGCGGTTGGCGGCCGCGATCGAGGCGATCACGGTCTCGCCGGCGTGGATCACCTGGCCACCGATCTCAAGGTCCTCCTTCGCCTTGCGGGTCACGCCGAACTGCACGATGCTCAGGTAACGCAGCAACTCCTCGATCGCGCCGTCGATGAGCGTCTCGTCTGCCTTCAGGTCCGCCAGCTGGCCGGGGTGCTCAAGGAGGACGAACGCGCCGAGGCCCACCATCCCGGCGGTCGTCTCCAGCCCGGTGAGCAACAGCAGCGCCGCGATGTTGACCACCTCGGTGTCGCTGATCCGCGTCTCACCCTGGAGCAGGCGGCTGATGATGTCGTCGCCCGGCCGGCGGCGCTTGGCCGCCACGAGTTCGGCCATGCTCCCGTAGAGGCCGAGGCGGGCGTCGCGCAGCTCGTCGACCCCGGCGCTGAGCGACAGCAGCGTCGCGACCTGCCGCTGGAAGGCCGGGCGGTCGGCGACCGGCACCCCCACCATCTCGCCGATCACCGACGAGGCCATCGGACCGGCGAAGCCGGTGACCAGGTCGCCCCGGTCGCCCTGAGCGATGAACGCGCTCAGGTGCTCATCGACGATCTCCCGGATCCGCGGCGTCAGCTCCCGCATCGCCTTACGGGTGAAGTAGGGGCTCACCAGCCGGCGGTACCGGCTGTGCTCGGGCGGGTCGAGGGCGGGGAACGTCCCCGGGGGCACGACCAGTTCCTCGTTCGGGAGCGGGAGTTCGGCCGCGGGGGTCACCTGGACGAGCGGCGGACTGAACCGCTGGTCGGCCAGCGTCGCACGAACGTCCTCATACCGTGTCACCAGCCAGCCGATCTGCCCGCCCGGAAGCTGGAGCCGGCTGATCGGCCGCTCGGCGAGCAGCCACGCGTACTCGTCCGGCGGATCGAACGGGCAGCTTCGCTTCGCCGGCAGTGTCATCGGGTCGGGGAGGAGTGTGGTCACAACAGGCACCATCCTTTTTCGCGTGGCACCGGTGCGGTGCCGTGGGTTCGTCGGTTCGAGACGGATCGGCCGGCCACCGACCGCGCGCACGACGAGAGCCCACCGAGGGAACGCCTCCGGCGCCGACGGCGCCGAATGTTGCGAACAAGTGTGTGATCTTGACTTCTCGGCGCGCTCGAAGATCAATGCACGGTCAAGAGACACGTCTCCTCGCGCGCTCGAGTGATCGTCCACGGCGCCGTGGCACGATCGTGCCGCCCGCGTCGGCGCCGTACGGGCGACCGGCCGGGATCAGTGCGTCGCGGATCCGGGCGCGCGGCGCGTCCTCCGGCGTGGCCGGTCGCCCGGGCGGACCTGGAGGAAGCCGATGCCCACGACGATGACGGCGGTGGTGGCCAGGCGGTACGGCCCACCCGGTGAGCTGAGGGTCGAGGACCTGCCGGTCCCCCGGCCCGGCCCGGGGCAGATCCAGGTACGGGTCCGGGCCGCCTCGGTGAACCCCGCCGACGTCTGGAACCTCAGCGGCGTCATGCGCGACCTGCTCCCGCTCGCCTTCCCGCTCGTGCCCGGCGGTGACTTCGCGGGCACCGTGACCGAGACCGGCGCCGGCGTCACCCGGTTCGCCGTCGGGGAGGAGCTGTTCGGGGTCGGGTTCCCGCGCACCATGGCGGAGATCGCCGGCCGGGTCTCCGCGCCGCCGTCCCTGAGCACGGGCTCCAGCGCCGAGTACGCGGTGTTCGAGGCGGACACCCCGGCGCTCGCGGTACGCCCGCCGGAGCTGGCCGCCGAGCACGCCGCCACGCTGTCCACAGTGGGCCTCGCGGCCCTGGCGATGTTCCGCGCGGGCGGGTTCCGAGCCGGTGAGACCGTCCTGGTCGTCGGCGCGACCGGGGGCGTGGGCGGGGTGGCGATCCCGCTGCTGGCCGCCGCCGGAGCGCACGTGATCGCGACCGCGCTGCCCGAGGACGAGCGGTACGTCCGGGAGCTCGGCGCCGCGGAGGTGATCGACTACCGGTCGGCCGACCCCGTGGCCGAGACGTTGCGGCTGCACCCCGGTGGGGTGGACGCGCTGGTGAGCCTGGTACTGCCGGGCGACCGTCTGACCGAGGCGAGCCGGGTCCTGCGGCCGAACGGCCGCGTGATCAGGTTCGCCACCCCCAACTTCGCGCCCACCGAGCTGCGCTCCGACCTCCGCGACGTCGGCTTCCACGCCTTCGCCCACCCCGGCGACCTCGACCGGCTGGCGGCCGCGGCGGCCGGGGGCACCCTGCCGTGCACCATCAGCCGCCGGTACCTCCTGAAGGAGGGACCCCGGGCCTACGCCGATCTGGCGGGACGGCACACCCGCGGGAAACTCGTCATCGTCATGCCCGACTCCGCCTGACGGCGGCCCTCGTACCGGCGGGCCCCCGTACGGGCGGGCCCGCCGTCACGCGCGGGCGGTCATCCCCACACGGCTTTGGCGATGCGGTCGGCCTGGCCCACATCGGTGACGCACGGGATGAGGATGAGCTCGTCGCAGCCCGACGCCTCGTACCCGTCGGCGAACTCACGGAGCTGCCGCTCGTCGGTGAGCATGCTGCGCACGGCCATGTCCGCCTTCGGCCCGGCGAAGGCGTAGTACTCGGTGAGGTAGCGTCCGGCGGCTTCGCGGGCGTCCGCGCCGAGCGCGACGTAGGCGATGGCCAGCATCCGCGGTTCGCCGGTACGGCCCGCGGCCTGCCAGGCCGTACGCGCCCGCTGGGCGAGCGCGTCGTAGCCGGACGCCGAGCTGCCGCCGGCGATCCAGCCGTCACCGTAGGTGGCCGCCCGCCGCATGGCCGCCTCGGAGTGCCCGCCCACGATCAGCGGCGGACCGCCGTTCACGCAGGAGGGGCCCGGCACCAGCCCGGGCGACGCCGCGCCCGCCCAGAGCCGCCGGAGCTCGCCGAGCAGGTCGTCGAGCCGGCGGCCCCGCCGGTGGAACGGCGTCCCGCACGCCTCGTAGTCGTCCTCGCGCGGGCCGGCCGCCACGCTGACGACGAGGCGGCCGCCGGAGAGCCGGTGCAGGGACGCGAGCTGCTTGGCCAGCACCACCTGATCGCCGCGGTAGGCGGCGATCAGGATGCTGGTGGTCAGCCGGATCCGGCTCGTCGCGCCGGCGGCGGCCGCCAGCGTGATCAGCGGCTCATAGGAGTCGTACATGAGCCGGTCCAGCACACCGAGAGAGGAGAAGCCGAGGTCCTCGCCGCGTTTCGCCCACGCGAGAAGCTCGTCGCCGCCGGCACCGGGGATGGTGGTCGGCAGCCCGATCCCGATCTCCACGCCGTCACCCGCTCACGGGGTGGGTGTCCACCGACAGCTGGGAGACGGAGCGCATGACCGAGTTACGGAAGTACTCCTGGAAGCCCGCCTCCGTCGAGGTGTCGCGCTTCTCGGCCAGGTACGGCGCGAGCTTCTCCTCCAGGAGGTGCACGCCCTTCTGCCGGCCCATGTGCGCGGCCACCGCACGGAAGTCGCCCTCGTAGTGGATCACCCGGACCATCACGTCGTCCTTGATGAACACGGCCGTGCCGAGGAGACGGCCGGCCTTCTCGCCGTCCGGGTCCTGGAAGACGGGCGTGTCCACCCGCTGGAAGCCCGCGAAGATCTCCGCGATCTCGTCCTCGTGTCCGGGAACGACCCGGTAGGTGATGGCGGCGAACGGCATCAGACACCTCCGTCGATGTTGAGCGTGGCACCGGTGATGTACTGCGATGAGTCACTGGCCAGGAACAGGACGGCCGGGGCGACGTCGGCGCTCGTGCCCAGCCGGCCCAGCGCGGTCACCGCGCGGATCGCGTCGGCGACCGGAGGCGGCGGTCCACCGCCGGGCTCGGTGACGATGACGCCGGGCGCGATGGTGTTGACCCGGATCCCGCGGGGACCCAGCTCCCTGGCCAGCGACCGGGTCAGTCCGAGGATCGCGGTCTTGGAGGCGCCGTAGTGCGCGCTCTCCGGCCGTCCCCGCATTCCCGCGGACGCTCCGATGTTGATGATCGAGCCGCCGTCCGCGAGCAGCCCGAGGACGGCCTTGGTGACCAGGAAGGTGCCGGTCAGGTTCGCGTCGAGGACCCGCCGCCATTCCTGCGCCGACAGCTCCCCGAACTTCGCCCGGCCGTCCACGCCGACGTTGTTGACGAGCGCGTCGAGCCCGCCGAGGGTCTCCCGGCAGGCCTCCGCGAGCGCGGAGGCACCGGCGGGTTCGGTGACGTCGGCCTGGACCAGGCGGTGGTCGCCGCCGAGTTCCTTAAGCTCGCGGGCGAGGCCGTCGGCCGCCTCACCGGGCGTGCGATGGCAGGCCACGACCCGGGCGCCGGCCCGGGCGAAGGCCAGTACGGTCTCCCTGCCGATGCCCCGGCTGCCGCCGGTCACCAGCACGCGCTTGCCGCGCAGTCCGAGATTCATGGGACCTCCGTCGGGTGGGGCGGTTCATACGACGAACTCCGGCCCGACGCTGCCCCGGTCCTCTCGCAGTGGGCTGGAGACGCGCTCGCGACGCCGGTCGCGCGGCGCGGGCTCAGGTGGTGCGGGTTCACGCGATGCGGGCTCGCGTGGTGCGGGCTCAGGTGGTGCGGGCTCGTGCGGTGCGGGTTCACGCGGTGCCCGACGCCGGCGCGGCCGCGCCCGCACCGGTCATCGCGTAGACCACGTGCATGGTCGTCATCGAGCCGCCGGAGCGGTACGGGTGCAGCTTCGTCCGGTGCGCGAGGTGGGTGTCGCTGTGCTCGAACTCGCGGAACCGCGGCTCGTCGGTCCAGTCGCTGACGATGTAGTAGACGTTGTCCTCTTCGTCGCTCCGGGACAGCCACTGGCCGATGTTCGCCGGATGGTCCGTGACCGCCTTGCCGACGGAATGCCAGGTCTGCTCGAACTCCTGCTCCATCCCCTGGTGGATCTGCATGCGCAGCATGACGCGGAACATCGACTGCGGCTCTGACATGGTTCCTCCCTGGTACGGCCGCTCGACGTACGTCGCGGCCACGGTCATGGACGTTCGGGCTCAGCGCGTGCCGCCGGCGGTGTGGACCACCTCGCCGTTGACGTTGCCGTTCGCCGCGGAGCCGAGGAAGACGATGACGCGCGCGACCTCCTCCGCGGTGGTCAGGCGGCCGCTCGGGGTGTCGCGGGTGACGCGTTCCAGGAGTTCCGGATCGACCGCGTCGAGGCTCTCGGTCACCGTGCCGCCGGGCGCGACCACGTTGACGAGCACCCCGTCCCGCGTCCACATCAGGCCCCGGGCGAACCCGTGCAGCGCCGCCTTCGAGGCGCTGTACAGCTCCGATCCGGGGTTCCCGTGCTCCGCCGTGACTGAGGACAGCAGGACGACCCGGCCCCAGCCACGCGCTCGCATGCCGCGCAGGGCGTACCGGACCGTCCACATGTGCCCCTCGGCGTTCTCGCGGTAGCGGGCGAGCCAGTAGTCCATCGGGAAGTCCTCGTACGGCGGGATCTCCGCCGGATCGATCCACTCCCACGTCTGGGCGTTGGCCACGACGACGTCCACTCCGCCCCAGCGTTCCTCGACGGCGCGCACCGCCGCCTCGATCGAGTCGGGGTCGGCGAGGTCGAGCCGGACCGCGCAGGCCCGGCTCTCGCCGCCGAGCTCGTCGACCAGGCTCTTGGCCGCCGCGTCCGAGGTGTGATAGCCCACGGCGACGCGGGCGCCCTCCTCGCCGAAGAGCCGCGCCGTCGCACGGCCGATCCCTCGGGTGGCGCCCGTGACGAGTACGCGCTTGTCCGCCAGACCTAGATCCATCGGCACATCCCTACGGCTGTGGGCACGTCGGCGGCCAGGGTGCGCCGCCACGCTCGAGGACGGCTTAACGAGCGGCCGCCCTGATCGCGGGGCCCGGACGCCCTCGTGCCGGCTTCGAGGGCGACTCCACGCTCCGCCGTTACCGTCCGGCCGATGTTCCGCGCCGTGGAGGAGGCAGGCCGATGCTGCACGAAGAGCTCCGGACGATCCGGGATCCGGTACTGCGCAAGGTGCAGGACCACCCGTTCTGGTCGGGCCTGCGCGACGGCTCGCTGCCGGGTGAGGCCCTCGCGTACTTCGTCCGGCAGGACACCGCCTTCCTGCTGCCCGCTTACGCCCGCGCCCTGGCCCGGTGCGCCGCGGCCGCCCCGGACGACGCGGCCGCGCTCCTGCTCGGCCAGTCGGTCGTCGGCACCCTGGAGGCCCGCGACGAACTGCGCGCCGCCTACACGTCGTTCGCCGCAGGGCACGGCCTGCCCGCGCTCGACGAGGGGAGCGCGGTCGCCCCTGCCACCCACGCCCACGCGTCGTTCTTCGGCGCGGCCACCGCCACGTCGTTCCACGCGGGGCTGGGCGCGCTGCTGCCGATGGTGTGGTTCAACCACGAGGTGTCCGACCGGCTCAAGGACGGCGTGGTCCCCGGATCCCGGTACGCGGACTGGAGCGTCGCCTACCACCCCGGGGACTCCTACCAGTACGCGGTGCGCGCGTTCCTCGACCTGGTGGACCGGGCGGGCGAGGAGTGCTCCGCCGCGGAGCGTCGGGTCATGGTCGAGCAGTTCTCCATCGGCGCCCAGTACGAATGGGACTTCGCCGAGTCCTGCCTGCAGCAGGGCTCTTGGCCGATGTGAACGAGACGCCGAGGATCGTTGCCGGAATCCGCCGAGAAAGGTGGCCATTGGCATGAGCGTGCAAGCCCCGATTCCCTACCCCTTCGAGTGGACCCCTCCGATGCAGGTTCCCGACGGTCTGCGGGGGCTGCGGGAGAAGGCACTCGTTTCGGTCAGGCTGCCCAGCGGTGACACCGCGGTCATGGTGACCCGCTACCGGGACGTCCGGAGCCTGTTCTCCGACTCCAGGCTGAGCAAGAACGTGGCCAGGCCGGACGCGGCGCGGATCTCCGCCGACAACAAGCTGTTCGTCGACCCGCGGGTCGACGCCGACCCGCCCGCGCACATCCGGGTCCGCGGCCTCGTCACCAAGGCGTTCACCGCGCGCCGGGTCGAGGCGCTGCGCCCCTTCGCGCAGGAGGTCACCGACGACCTGCTCGCGAAGATGGCGGAGGGCCCGCAGCCCGTCGAGCTGAACGAGGCGCTGGCCTTCCCTCTGCCGATCCTGGTGATCTGCCGGCTGCTCGGGGTGCCCAGCGAGGACCGGGACAAGTTCCGCCGGCTGGTGGACGGGTTCCTCTCGGTGACCAAGCTGCCGCCGGAGCAGGTCGAGGAGTGCCGTCAGGGCCTGTGGAACTACCTGGGCGAGCTGATCGAGCGCAAGCGGGCGCACCCGACCGACGATCTGATCGGCGGTCTGATCAAGGTCCGGGACGAGGACGACAACCGGCTCTCGGAGTTCGAGCTGCACTGGTGGACGCAGAGCCTGCTCATCGCCGGCTACGTCACCACGGCGAGCCAGATCGGCACCGGCACCGCGGTGCTGCTGCACCGCCAGGACCTGGTCCGTGAGATCCAGAACGACTACTCCCTGGTCGAGTCCGCCGTCGAGGAACTGCTGCGGACCCAGATCATGGGATCGTCGATCGGCACCCTGCGGTACGCGTTGGAGGACATCGAGCTGTCCGACGGAACCGTGATCGAGAAGGGGTCCAGCGTCCTGCTCTCCGAGGAGTCGGCGAACATGGACGAGACGGTGTTCACCGATCCGTTCTCGCTCGACATCCGGCGCCCCGAGAACCACCACATGACCTTCGGGTCCGGCATCCACTACTGCGCCGGCGCGGCCCTGGCCCGCATGGAGCTGCAGGTCGCCACCGAGAGCCTGCTGCGCCGGTTCCCGGCCATCCGCCTCGCGATGCCGGTCGAGGACATGCCGCGCGCGGTCGGCGGGTTCATGGAGGGCTTCAGCGAGGTTCCGGTCGTCTGGTGACCGGGACCTCCGAGCGACGGCACGCGACCGTGCCGGTAGGAGGACGAGAGATGGCCGTTCGGGACATCGACCTGATGGATCCCACGGTGTTCAGCGATGGCATCCCCTACGACTACTTCCGCCGGCTCCGGCACTCCGACCGGCTGCCGCTGGCCCGGGACACCGACGGCCAGCCGTTCTGGTACCTGACCCGGCACGAGGACGTCGCCCGGGTCTCTCGGGACCACGAGACCTTCGCCTCCGGCCCGACCACCATGACGTCGGTGCGGAAGGCCGACATCACCGACCCGGTGATCACCTTCCTGGACGGTCCCGCGCACACCCGCATGCGCAAGCTGGCGTTCAAGGCGTTCGCCCCGGCGCGCATGGCCCTGCTCAAGAAGCCGATCCGCGGCATCGTCGACTCCCTGCTCGCCGAGGTGGTGGAGAAGGGGGAGTTCGACCTCGCCGAGGACGTCGCCCTCCGGCTGCCGTTCCAGGTGCTGGCCGAGCTGCTCGGCGTCCCGGAGCCCGACCGGGACGTCGTGATCGACTGGGCGCGGCACACGGTGAACCTCGGCGATCCGGAGTACGACCTCGCGGCCGGCGAGGAGGACGTCTTCGACAGGCTGCTGGGCTACTTCCGTGACCTCGCCGAGGCCCGGTCCCGGCAGCCGGCCGACGACCTGTTCTCCATCCTCCTGGCGGCCCGGTTGAAGAGCGACCGGATCAACCTGCCGGACCGGCTCAGCACCGAGGAGATCGCGGTCTTCGCCACCACGCTGATCACGGCGGGCAGCGAGACCACGTACTGCTCCGTCTCCGGCGCCGTGCTGGCGCTGCTGGAGTTCGGCGACGAGCTGGCGAAGCTGCGGGCCGACCGGAGTCTGATGCCGACGGCGGTGGACGAGGTCCTGCGCTGGGTGACCCCCGTCACCCACTTCGCGCGCAACGTCGTCCGCGACACCGAGATCGGTGGCCAGCCGATCGGCGCGGGGGAGCGGGTGGTGATGTGGTACACCTCCGCGAACAGGGACGAGGAGGTCTTCGCCGACCCGGACCGGTTCGACGTGACCCGCTCGCCGAACCCGCACGTCACCTTCGGCGGCGGCGGCCCGCACTTCTGCATCGGGAACGGGCTGGCGGTGCTGGAGCTCACCCAGTTCCTCGACGCCGCGATCGACCTGCTGCCGCGGATGGAGATCACCGGCACGCCGGTGCGCCCCGAGAGCAACTTCATGAACTGCGTCAAGCACCTGCCCATGCGCTACCGCTGATGCGGCACGGTGCCGGCCGAACCTCAGGGACGTGGACCGATGACGGAGAAAGACGCGGTGGCCGCCGGGCGCACCGCCCTGGTGACCGGGGCCAACCGCGGCATCGGCCGCGCGGTCGCCGCCGAGCTGTACCGGCGGGACATACGGGTCGTCGTGACCGCGCGGAACGCCGAGGACGCGCGGGCCACCGCCGCCGACCTCGGCCCCGGCGCCCGGGCGGCGCGGCTCGACATCACCGATCCCGACAGCGTCAAGGAGGCCGCCGAGCGGGTGGGGCCGGTGGACATCCTGGTGTGCAACGCCGGGGTGCTGCTGGACGCGGGGACCGACCCCCTGTCGGTCCCGCTGGAACTGGTCGAGGAGACGCTCCGCGTCAACCTGCTGGGCACCTGGCGGGTGGCGCAGGCGTTCGTGCCGCCCATGGTCCGGCGGGGCTGGGGCCGCGTGGTGATCATCTCCAGTGGGACCACCACCGAGTTCGGCGGCCGCCTGTTCGCCGCCGCCCCGGGGTACTCGGTCTCGAAGAGCGGGCTGAACGGTCTGGCCGCCATGCTCGCCGAGCAGACCGCCGGCTCGGGCGTCCTGGTCAACGCGGTGAATCCCGGCCGGCTGCGCACCCGGATGATGCCGAACCAGCCGAACCCTCCGGAGGTGGCCGCCCCGTTCATCGCCGACGCGGCGACCCTTCCCGCCGACGGTCCGACCGGGGGGTTCCTGACGGAGAAACGCGGCCCGGGCCGAGCCTGAGGACACTGGAAGGAGAGACCGTGAAATTCGACTTGTCCGGCAAGAAGGCCGTCGTCACGGGGGCCAGCCACGGCATCGGCCTGGCGGTGGTGCAGGCGCTCGCCTCGGTCGGCGCGGAGGTGATCGGCGGCGCCCGGAGTGCGAGCGAGGCGCTGCTGACCGCCACGCCGCACGCGGTCGAGGTGGACCTGGCCACGCCCGACGGGCCGCGTACGCTCGTCGAACGGGCGCTGGCCGAGTTCGGCGGCATCGACATCCTGGTGAACAACGTCGGCAACGGGGTGAAACTGGCGCAGGGCTTCCTCGACACCGACGACGACGTCTGGCAGCGCACCTTCGAGCTCAACCTCTTCAGCGCCGTACGGGCGACGCGGGCGGCGCTGCCCAGCATCATCGAGCGCAAGGGCTCGATCATCAACATCGGGTCGGTCAACTCGAGAATCGCCGACCCCCGCCTGGTCCACTACTCCGCGGCCAAGGCCGCGCTCACGAACCTGAGCAAGGCCCTGTCCGCCGAGTTCAGCCCGCTCGGGGTCCGGGTCAACACCATCACCCCGGGGCCGACGCGGACCCGGATCTGGACCAAGCCGGAGATCACCACGAAGCTGGGGCTCTCCGAGGAGGAGTTCATCGAGCGGAACGGCCTGAGCACCGGCACGATGATCGAACCGACCGAGATCGCTGCGCTGGTCGTGCTGCTGACCTCCGGGGAGGTCCCGAGCGTCACCGGATCGGACTACCTGATCGACGCCGGCATGGTGAAGACCCTCTGACCCACGACGCACCGCGGCCCCCGCCACCGGCGGGGGCCGCGGTGCGTCGTGGTCAGGCCCGGTCGGCCGGGACGGGGGAGTACCGCTCCGCGATCACTGCGGCGTCCCTGTCGCCGTCACCGGTCCGTACGACGTCGGCGTACCGGTCCGCCGCGCAGGCGGTGACCGGGAGCTCGATCCCGTGTCGCGCGGCCTCGCCCGCGGCGAGACGGAGGTCCTTCTCCATCAGCACGCTGCGGAACGCCGGCGGCTCGTACCGGCGTGCCCGCACCAGTTCGGCGCGGAACGCCAGCGTCGGCGAGCTGAATCCGCTCTTGGCCAGGGCGGTGAGGAAGCCGTCGCGGTCCAGCCCGGCGGCGTCGACCAGCGCCACCGCCTCGGCCAGCGCGGCGACCTGGTTGCCGAGGACGAGGTTGAAGGACAGCTTGAGCACGGCCGCCGAGCCGGCCGGGCCGACATGCGTGATCTCCTGGCCGAGCGCCTCGAGGACGTGACGGACCGCCGCGACGTCCTCGCTCCGCCCCGCCGTGAAGACCCGCAGCTTCCCGGCCCGCGCCATGCCGGGGTTGCCCAGCACGCACGCCTCCACGCGGCGGACACCCGTCCGCGCCAGCCGTTCGGCCGCTTCGGCGGCGTAGGCCGGTGACACGGTCGAGGTGTCCACGATGATGGCGCCCGGGCTCAGCGCGTCCCGTACCTCGCCGAACAGGACCTGCTCGACCGCGTTCTCGTCGCTGAGGCTCAGCACGACGATCCGGGCGCCGCGTACGGCCTCCGAACTCGACGCGGCGACCCGCGCGCCCGCCTCGGCGAGCGGGGCGGCCTTGGCCGCCGTGCGGTTGTAGACCACGATCGGGAATCCGGCGGCCCGCAGCCGTCCGGCCATGCCGCCGCCCATGCCGCCCAGGCCGATGAACGCCACACTCTCGTTGCTCATGAGGGTCACCCTTCGATCGCGCGCGTCGGCGCGTCAGATCACCACGTCCACGTCGTAATGCGTCAGCCACCGGTTGAAGTTCAGCAGCATCTCGATGTTCATGCGGCTCGCCCAGTCGTACGCGATGCCGCCCTCCAGCGTGCGCCGCACCGCCTCCAGGTCGGTGAACGGCAGGACCGGCGAGGCGCTGTCCCGGACCAGGGCGGACAACTCGTCGTACAGCATCTCGGTGTACGCCGGGTCCTGGGTGACCGGCCACGGGCTCTTCGTGCGCTCCAGCACCGACGCGGGCACCAGGTCGCGCATCGCCGCGCGGAGGATGCTCTTCTCCCGGCCGTCGAAGGTCTTCATGCTCCACGGGACGTTGTAGAGGTACTCGACGAGGCGGTGGTCGGCGTACGGCACCCGCAGCTCGAGGCCGTGCGCCATGGACAGCCGGTCGCCGCGATCGAGCAGCATGGGCAGCCACCGGGTGAGGGTGACGTAGCCGATCGAGCGCATCCGCCGTTCCAGGTCGTCCTCGCCGTCCTGGTGCGGGGCCTCGGCCACGGCCTGCCGGAAGGAGTCCGCGTAGTAGCGGTTCATGTCGATCTTTTCCATGAACCCGGTGTCGAACAGGGCCCGGCCCAGGCCCTTCGGCGAACCCGGCTGCAGCGTCTCGTTGACGACCCAGGGGAAGACGTCGGCGTTCACGCACTCGGGTTTGTACATCCAGTTGTATCCGCCGAAGATCTCGTCCGCGACCTCGCCGGCGACCGCCACGGTGGAGTGCCTCTTGATCTCCCGGGAGGTCAGGTAGTTGGAGACGTCCATGTCGCCCAGCGCGGTCGGCATGTCTTGGGCGACGAGCACCGCGAGCCGGGTGTCGACGTCCATCAGCTCCTGCGGCCGCAGCCTGATCACGATGTGATCGGCGTGGACGAGCCGCGCGACCTCCGCCGCGAACGGTTCGTCCGGGGAGAACCGCACGTCGTCGGGCTCGAACTTCTCGGCGTAGTCGTTGTACGTGGTGACGAACGTCCGGACCCGTTCGCCTTCGAGCTTCCACCGCCACATCGAGGCGATGGCGGTCACGGCGCTGGAGTCGACGCCGCCGGACAGCGCCGTGCACAGCGGGACGTCCGACTGCAGTTCGCGCAGCACGATGTCCTCGAGCAGCGACCGGACCTCGCGGACGGTCGTGTCGAGGTCGTCGGTGTGCGGGCGCGCCTCCAGCGCCCAGTAGCGCCGCTCGACCACGCCGCCGCGGTCGACGGTCAGCGTGTGGCCCGGCCGGACCTCCGCCATGTCCTGGTAGACGGCCTGGCCCGGCTGCTTGGCGGTCGAGAACAGCTCCCGCAGCCCGTCGGCCGTGACGACCGGGCGGACCTGCGGGTTGGCCAGCAGCGCCTTCGGCTCGGAACCGAAGATCACGCCCTCGGGCCGCCTGCTGTAGAAGAGGGGCTTGACGCCCAGCCGGTCACGGACCAGGACGAGCCTCTCGCGGCGGATGTCCCAGACGGCGAAGGCGAAGATGCCCTCGAGCCGTTCGGCGCAGGCGACGTCCCACTCCAGGTACGCGCGCAGCACCACCTCGGTGTCGCTCCTGGTGCGGAACCGGTGCCCGCGTGCCGTCAGCTCGCTGCGCAGCTGTTTGAAGTTGTAGACCTCACCGTTGTACACGATCACCGCGACGGGCCTGCCGTCCTCCTCGACGGTCAGCGGCTGCGCGCCGCCGGCCAGGTCGATGATGGAGGTACGGGTGTGCCCCAGCCCGATATGGGTGTCCAGCCACAGGCCACGGTCGTCGATCCCCCGGCCGGCCAGCGTGTCGGTCATCGCGAGCAGCGTCGGCCGCTGCCCTCCCACATCCCGCCCGAAGTCCAACCAGCCGGCGATGCCGCACATCCGCGTCTCCTTCAGTCGATTGGCGGAGCTTGCAGCATGATGCGGCGCGCGCATCCAGGCGGGTTCGACGACCGGTCCAGCCGGAACCGGGTTCGCGCCGCCGGCGGACGTCCCTCGACCGCCCCCCGATCCAGGTGCGAGCCGTGGCGGGGACGCTTGTCCGGCTGAACGAGAGGTGGGAGCCGATGAAGGAGGCCGGCGTGCCCGAGACACCGAACAAGGTGGGTCACTTCGAGGTGGACCTTCCTCCCGAGAAACAGGTGCTCGCCCTGTTCGCGGCCAAGTGGACCCTCGGGGCTCTCCGCGCGCTCGTCGAGGCGAAGGTGCCGGACGTGCTCGCCCGCGGACCGCGGACGGCCGCGGAGATCGGCGCGGAGACCGGGACGAGAGCCGACACGCTGTACCGGCTGCTGCGGGCCGTGGCGGCGGCGGGGATCCTGACGGAGGGGGCCGACGGCCGGTTCGCCCTGACGACGGCCTCCACGGGCCTGGTCTCCGGCGCGCCGGACGGCATCCGCGATATGTTCCTGTTCGCCTCCGACCCGATGCTGTGGCGGCCGTACGAGAACGTCGCGCACAGTCTGCGGACCGGCCGGCCGTCCTTCGAGGAGGCGTTCGGCATGTCCTTCTACGAGTACACCAAGGCGAATCCGGCCGGCGGGGCCGTGCTGGACCGGGCGATGCAGCAGAACCAGTACCCGGCCACGGACGTCATCTTCGAGCGGTTCGACTTCGGCCGCTTCGGCCGCATCGCGGACGTGGGCGGGGGACGAGGACAGTTCCTGGCCGAGATCCTGCGCCGGCACCCGCACTGCACCGGGGTGCTCGCCGACCAGCCGCAGACGGTCGCCGACGCGAAGGCGACGTTCGAGGACGAGGACGTGGCGGGCCGGGTGACGATCGTGCCGACCGACTTCTTCGTCGAGGTCCCCGGCGGTTGCGACGCCTACTTCATCAAGCACACCCTGCACAACTGGGACGACGACAAGGCGGAGCTCATCCTGCGCCGGATCCGGGAGGCCATCGGCGACGACCGCGACGCCCGGCTGCTCATCGTCGACCAGTTGCTGCGCGGCCCCGGCGAGTGGGACATCGGCAAGCTGATCGATGTGGAGGCCCTCGCGGTGCTGGGCGGCCGGGAACGCGGCCTCGACGAGTGGAACCGCATCGCCGGCGCGGCCGGCTTCGCGATCGCCAACGAGCCGGTTCCGGGCAACATCGCGCTCCTCGAATACCGGCCCGTCTGACGATCCGCGGCCCGCCTACTCGACGCGGATGGACTGCGTCGGGCAGCTGCGGGCCGCGCTCCGGACGGCCTCGTGCAGCGACGACGGGGGTTCCGTGTCGAGGATCTCCACGGCCCCGTCGTCGTCCTGGTCGAAGACCTCGGGCACGCGGTAGACGCACAGGCTGCTCACCGCGCACGTTTCCTTGTCCGCGCTCACGCGCATCATCGCCACCGTTCCGACGGCCGCCCGGGTGCGTGCCCCGATGGCCGTCTCACGTCGCCGGGAACATGTCAGCAGGAGTATGCGGCCGGATGTTCGCGCCTGACTCGACTGCGCGGCCCGCGCCGCCCGCGCGCAACTCGAGTGATCCTCCATGCGGCGACGGCACGATCGCATCGGCGAAGGGGGATACCGATGGCGGGTACGGCCATTGCCGGATCTGAGCGAGACGTGCTCCGCCTGGGCCACGCGTTCTGCGAAGCCCAGGCTCTGCTCACCGCGGTGGAACTCGGTCTGTTCACCGCGCTGCACGACGATCCGGCCACGGCGGAGGAGATCCGCGTACGCCTCGGCCTGCACGGCCGGGGACTGCGTGACCTCCTGCGGCTGCTCGTCGCCCTCGGCGTCCTGCGGGAGGACGAGGGCCGGTTCCGGAACTCGGCCGACGCGGACCGCCACCTGGTCGCCGGCCTGGACGGCTACGTCGGCTCCACGCTGCTCGGAGCCAAGGCGAACCTGTACGCCCTGTGGGACGGGCTGACCGACACGCTGCGCAGTGGCCGGCCGCGGTCGAGCCCGGGCGACTTCACCGCGATGCTCGACGACCCGGCCGAGGTCCGGCGGTACGCCCGGATGATGGAGGGCTCGCTCGGAACGGTCGTCTCCCCGCTGCTGGAGGCCGTCGACTGGTCCGCCCACCGTTCGGTGGTCGACGTCGGCGGTTGCCGCGGCGGCCTCGTGGGCCGGATCGTCGCCGCGTGGCCCGCCCTCGCCGGGCACGTGTTCGACCTGCCGCAGCTCGAACCGGTGTTCAGCGAGCACATGGCGGAGCTGGGCCTGACGGGAAAGGTGTCCTTCCACGCCGGCGACTTCTTCCGCGATCCGCTGCCCCGCACCGACCTGATGGTCTTCGGCCACGTCCTGCACAACTGGTCGTGGGAGCAGCGGGCCCATCTGCTCCGCGCGGCGTTCCGGGCGCTCGAGCCGGGCGGCGTGCTCCTGGTCTACGACCGGATGCTCGACGAGGCGTTCGCCGACGTGGACAACCTCGTCGCCAGCCTCATCATGGCGCTGGTCACCGAGGAGGGCGGCGAGTACACCGTCGGCGAGCTGCGGGAACTGGCCACGTCCGTCGGTTTCGCGACGGTGGACGACCAGCGGCTCGACGCCAACGAGACGCTGGTCGTCTGCCGGAAGCCCGCGACCGGCTGAGCCCGGCAGGCGATGACACCGCCTGCCGGGCCCTCTCAGCGCACCCGCGCCGCCCTGATCAGTCCTTCCGGTACCGCCCGGGCCGAAGGACGAGGACGTGTCGGCCCGGCCGGTGCATGGATCACGCCACGACCGAGCGCGGCGAGATGCCCGCGTCGTGCAGGTCGCGGACCAGGTCGCGGAGGAACGGGTGCTCGTCCGCGGACAGCCCCTTCGGGTTGGGGATGGTGACGTATCCGGTGTCGCCGGTGGTCTCCGCCTTCGCCGTACCGGTGTAGCGGGCGACGACGGCCTCGGTCCGCGCCAGGTCGGCCCGGCTCACCTGGATGGTGATGGGCCGCCAGTCGCCGCCGAGGTTCTCCCGTACGGGAGCCTTCGCCGCCGCGGCGCGCAGGGCGTTCGCGTCGGCGCCCGCGGTCGCGGTCCGCCGCGGCGCGGCCGTCGCCGTCCTGACCGGCGCGCCCGCGAGCAGCGCGTTGGCCAGCAGGTGAGTGCCGCTGTCGTTGTAGGCGCGGAACATCGGGTCGAACGCGAACAGCACCGCGTTGCCGCCGCCCACCGGCTCGTCGACCAGCGCCGCCGTGCCCTTCAGGGCGTCGCCGTGCACCGTGTAGCCGTTCGACCAGAACGTGTCGCCGGCCGGGTAGCCGAGCACGTTGGTGCCGGTCCGGGTCGGGGTGAGGATCGGGTCCGAGTTGTTGAACGCGAAGTCCTCCCGCGGCCGGCCGAGGGCCACCGGGCTGGTCGCGTCCACGTCGACTCGGAAGTGCGAGCCGATGACCGTGTAGTCCTTCGGCGGTGTCTTCTCGGTCGTCGAGGTGAGCCCGGCCGCCCGCGCGACACGGGTGCCCTCGTTGCGCACACCCAGGTAGCTGCCGCCCTTCTCGACCCAGGCCTTCAGGTTGGCCAGGCCCTGCGCGGTGAGGCCGCCGTTCGCGCTGCTCCCGTCGGGGACGAGCAGCGCGGTGCGCTGGGTGAACGCCGGGGTGTTGCCGTTGATGTCGGCGGTGGTGACCGGGGTGAGGCCGAGACCCCAGCGCGAGCCGAGGACGTAGCGCGCCTCACCGTACGACCCGGAGGTCGTCGAGACGCCGGTGCCGGCGAAGAGGCCGACGTCCGGTCTGCGGAGCGCGACGCCCGAGGCGGCCGCCCTGCTGCCGGTGACGGTCACGCCGAGCGGCCGGGCGAGCCCGTCCAGCGCGTCCGGCGGCAGCGCGTTCGCCGGCAGGCTCACCACTCCGGTCCGGAGATCCCGGGTGAGCGCGACACCACGGCCGAGCAGCTTGAACGTCAGCTCGGCCGCGGCCGCGGAGTCCAGCGGGTAGCCGTACGACCCGCGGGCGGGCGCCGCGGAACCGACGCCGCCGTCGATCCGCCGCACCCGGTCGGCCTCCGGCGCGAGGTCGTCCCCGGTGTAGACCGTCTGGATGCCCGAGAGCAGCGGGTTGCTCCAGGACGAGACGTCGTAGAAGTAGGGGAACGGTACGTAGGGATCCTCCCCGAGCAGGGCCTGGATCCAGTGCTTCTGCGGCTGTGCCATGGGGATCCAGTACGTCCCCGCCGGAACCTTGAGGTTCTTGGCGCGGCGGCCGCCGAAGACGTGCGCGTCCGGCACCGTGGCCGCTTCCTTGAGCCGGTAGACCTCGACGTCCATGCCGCGCAGGCGCTCGACCAGCCGGCGCACGTCGCCGAGCTGGCGGTCGGGGAGCAGGAAGTAGGACCGGACCTTGATGTCGGGTACCGGGTACTCGACCTGGTTGGTCGGCTGCACGACTTGGTTCGGCTCGAGCGCGCCGCTCCTGCCCTCGGCCAGCGCGTCCTGCCAGACTTTGTAGTAGCCGCGCAGGATCTCGCGCTTGTTGTCGGCGGCCCAGCCGGTCGTGGCCCACTGGGTGTTGATCTGCTGCTGGACCCGGTCCTCGACCGCGGAGGCGCTGCCCTTCTCGAACGTCATGCCGGCGGCGCCGAAGCCGGTGGTGGGCACCGTGTCGCCGTAACCCATGTAGAACAGGTCGTAGGACTGATAATTGAAGTAGCACTCCGTGGTGACGGAGCCACCGCAGGCGCCGTTGTAGCCGAAGCCGGCGGCGTTCGCCTTGCCGATGCGGTTGATCCAGTCGACCGGCTCGCTCGCGATCTCATGGTGGATCGGGTCGGCGTTCGGCGGGAAGAAGTACTGCGAACCCCCCATCTCGTGCGCGTCGACGAAGATCTGCGGCGGGTAGTCCCGCAGCAGCGCGACCTTGCCGTCGGTCTCCGGCTGCGTACGCGCGAACCAGTCGCGGTTCAGGTCGAAGCCGTAGTCGTTCTGCCGGCGGCCCGCGTCGCGGCCATCGGGGTTCTGCGTCGGGACGATGACCGTGACGAGTTCCTCGTTGCGCTTCGCGACGTCACACGAGAGCCCGGCGGCCAGTTCGTACAGCGTCCGGAGAGCGGCGTCGCCGCCGCTCTTCTCACCGCCGTGCACGTTCCCCGCCACCCACACGATGGCCGGGGTGTCCTCGGCGATACGAGCCGCCTTGCCGGATTTCAGGCTCCGGGGGTCCCGTAGTTCCCGGATCCGCTCCGCGATCTTGTTGAGCTGTTCGGGAGCGACGTGCCGCTCGTTCGACACGATCGCGTACGGCAACGGCTGTCCGGAGACGCTGTGCGCCATCGTGCCGGTGACCACGCGGTCCGAGGCCTTCCCGACGGCCGCGACGTACTTCTGGATCTCCTCCGTCGTGACCACGCGCTGCTGGCCCTTGCCGAGGGGGAAGCCGAAGAACTTCTCGGGACTGGGCACCGAGGAGAGATGAGCGTTGGGGTCGCTGCCGCATCGCCCGGGGGCGGTGGGGGCGGCGTTCGCGTTCGCGCCCACCCCGTTCGTCAGCGCCGCGCAGGTGATCGTCAGGGCGGCGATGGCCACCGCCTTCCGGCTCATCGCCCGCCCCCGACGGTCACGGTCTGACGGCGGTAGCCGTCGCCCTTGCCGGCGGGCTTGTAGTTCTTCTCGACGTTGCCCGCGATGTCGACGGAGAACCACTTGACCTCGGTGGTCTTGTCGACCGTGAGCTGTTCCGGCCCCTCGCGCATCCCCGCCGCCTTGAGCTTCGGGGAGTTCAGGGTCGGGCGGCTGCCGTCGAGGGTGTAGTAGATCGTCGCCGGCTCGTCGATCGTGAACGTGAACTTCGTGGCGCCGGTGTCCCGGCCGGTGATGACGAGCTTCGACTTCGGCGGCACCTTGTCCGACGCGTACGCTCGCGCGACCTCGAGGATCCCGATCTGCCCGTTGGCGAACTCCATCGCCTCCTCGTGCCCTTCGGCGAACGGAGGCTGGAAGCCGACCGCGTTGAACTGCTTGGTCGCCGGATTCCAGACATCGGCGCCGACCTCGAAGTCCCAGCCGATGATGCCCCGGTTGTACCAGTGCTCATCCGCGCTGTTGCCCGCCGCCGAGTAGAGAACGTCGGGCACCGGACCCGTTCGCCCCGGCCAGATGGCGGTGCCGCGCCAGTTCTGCACCGTGGACAGGATGTGGTCGGAGGCCGACCAGAAGAAGGTCTCGGTGCCGAGATCGGCCCGGGGCAGCAGTTCGCGGCCGGGCACCTTGTACGCCCCGGGAGGCCACATGAAGTAGCCGCCGTAGGAGTGGGTGTTCATCGCGAACTTGATGTTCGGGAATTGGTGCGTCAGCCACACCTCGTTCCTCGACTCCGGCTCCGAGAGCTCGGCCGGGCCGGCGTACGTGTCGCTGCGGCAGGACGTCGACGCGCCGCTGTAGCCGTCGTAGACGGAACCGACCGAGAAATTCCGGTTGAGGTCGACGCCCCAGGAGTTGCGGTACGCCGGATCGGACTCGGTGGGACCGCAGTGGTCGGTCATGTTCCGGCGCTGCATGTTGAAGTCGTACAAGCTGTAGTGCGCCCCGTCGGGGTTCACGGACGGCAGGACGAAGATGTCGAGGTCGTCGACGAGCTTGCGGGTGTTCGGGTCGTGCCGGTAGTTGCGCAGGAGCCGCTCGGCGGTCTCGACGCACGTCAGCGGGGTCACCCACTCGCGGGCGTGTTCCTGGCAGTAGAGGAAGACCCCCGGTTTCGACCCGTCGCGCGTCTTGCCGATGCGCAGCGCCCGCATCTGGAACGGATCACGTGACACACTCGCCGGCGCGTGCAGGTTGTCGGTGAGCCGCGTCGTGGCGGCCTCGGCCACCACCCCGTCGCCCGCGTTGCCGCGGTAGGTGCTCGCGCTCAGCAGTTTCCCGGCTTCGGTGTTCAGCGCGTCAACGACCTGCTTCGCCGTGCTGGTGACCACGCCTTCGGCGTTCGTCGCCAGATCGACGGTGACGTTGTCCTGGTCGAGCGACACCGTCAGCGGAGCGGACGCCTGATCCGGCTTGGCCAGCGTGACCGTGACGTCGTTGCCGCCCTCGGAGCCGTACGCCTGCGACGTCACGTAGAAGGTGCTCGCCGCGGCGGAACCGAACTGCGCCTGGGCGTGCCGTCGGTATCCGTTCGTCTTGTACGGCAGCTTGACGATCGCCGCTTGCCCGGGGAACTCCTTGGCGAGCGCGTCGATCCGCTGGTAGACCTCGGTCGGGTCCATGTAATGGTCGACGAAGTCGCTGACATAGTGCGGGCTCGGCGCCTTGCGCGGTTCGCCCAGCCACTTCTTCACCGGGACGGTGACCGAGCCTCCGCTGGTGCTCGTGACCGTCACCTCGGTCGGCGTGACGTCGATGGCCAGCGGCGTATTGAACCGGTGGTACATGTACTGCCCCGCATCGGTGAACCGGGACATCGTCGCGGTGCCACCGGAACCCGGCGGGGTGCCCGCGCCGCCGTTCCACGAGGCCGTGAGGATGTTCGTCGCCGCGGGATCGCTCGTCTTCACCTCGACCGACAGGAAGCGCTGCCCGTCGAGGCTGGTGAACCACTCGGCCCGGAGCGGGGTCAGCGTGTCGCCGCTCCGCGCCTCGTCCGCGAGCGTTCGTAGCGTCTTCGCGCGCTCCTGCCGCAGCTTCGCCACGTCGGCCTGGTCGGAGATGGCGTCGCGGACATCGAAGCCCTTGCCTCTCAGGTCCCGGGTCTCCTCGGGGCTCAGGACGGCGTGCACCTCGATGCCGCCGTCCACCGGCTTGCTGTATTCGGCGAGGTCGATACCGAGGTCGTTCAGCCGGTCGACGCCGGCCTGGTCGGGGACGACGATGCGCATCAGCGCGACGCCGTTCTGCTCGTTGCTGGACCGGCGTTCGGCGGCGACGTCGCCGTTCGGGGTGCTCTGGGCCAGCACCGGTAGCGGACTCAAAGCGAGGGCGGCGGACACGGCGAGCCACGCCGCTCGCCGTCCCACCCTCCCCGGCCTGCGAGAACCCGACATGAGAGGTCCCTTCACTCGGCGCGTGACGCGTCAAGACACAAGCCGGACGCCCCCCTGAAATCACGCAAAAGGCATGATCGGGTTCTATTTGTCCATAGACGACAAAGTCAAGACTTGACCTGCGCTTTACCTTCGGGGTACCCAGGTCTCAGGTGTACGGGCCTATTCGACCGCGATCTGGGTACAAGCCCGGCGTCCGTCCCCCCATCCGTCGGCATGGGGTCGGCTCCGTCGCTCCAGCGGCGCCGACCGCCGGCCGGCACGGTCGTTGGAGTAACGATGAGACTGACCTCGGTCATCGTCCTCTTGTGGCTCATCATCGGCGCCATCGCCGCCGGGCAACGTCACTACTACAGCAGTGGCCCGAAGAACTGCTCGCAGGCGGGCACGCTCCTCGTCACGATCATCGCCGGACCCCTCAACTACACCGGCGTCAACCCGAAGATCTCCTGCAAGACGCCCCAGCCCAGCAAATGACGCGGACCGGACGGCCCGAGCCGCCAACCGGCACCGGCGGGACCGTCACCGCTTCGCCTTCTTCTCGTCGCGCTTCTGGTCGCGGCCGACGTAGCGGTAGACCTCCACCGGATCGAGGATGACCAGGCCCTCGTCGACGAGTTCGTCGAGTTCGAGAAGGAACTCGACGATCTTGTCTTCGGCGTCGACGATCACGATGGCCAGCGGCAGGTCGTCACTGAGCGACAGGATCCGGCTGGTGTGGATATGGGATGAGGCACCGAAGCCCTCGATGCCGCGGAAGACGCTGGCGCCGGCCAGTCCGCGCTGGTGGGCCCGGTGCACGATCTCGGTGTAGAGCGGCTTGTGGTGGTACTGGTCGGTCTCGCCGATGAAGATCGTCACTCGGCAGGCGGTGCCGTGCAGTCTCATGCCCGCTCACTCCCTAGGTTCCGGCGCACGGGCAGCCCGCCGGCGCTCAGGCGGGTCGGCGCGGTCCCGCACCGGACCGTGACCGGACCATCCCCAGGCTAAGCCCGGCCGTCGGTCCCGATGGCCCGCCCTTGCCCCACGGGCGGCGTTCAGACTCGGTAGAACGCGGCGGCGTTGTCGTGCAGGACCGCCTGGGCGTGCTCGGGCCCGACCGCGTCGGTGAGCAGCCGGACGTCGTCCTCGTGGAACGGGCGACGGGCGCGGGTGGAGGGCAGGTCCGTGCCGAACATGAGGGACCGGGGGTTCGCGGCGACCACGGCCTGAACCGCCTTGGTCACCTCGAGGTCGACGCGGCCGAAGCCGGTCGCCTTGACGCGGGCGCCGCCGTCGACCAGGGAGAGCAGGTGCGGCAGCCCGTCCTCGGTGAGGCCCAGGTGGTCGACGCTCACCGCCGGCAGCGTGCGCAGGACGGGCGTCAGGTCGGGCAGGTCGCGGGCGTCGATGTAGAGCTCGGTGTGCCAGCCGGCGACCTCGTTGACGCGGCGGGCCAGGGTCTCCAGATGGTCGAGGGTCTCCGAACCGCCGCGGCGTACGTTGAACCGCACGGCCCGTACGCCCTCCGCGTTCAGCCGCGCGATCTCCTCGTCGGTCACCGAGACGGGCAACTGGGTGACCCCGACGAACCCCTCGCCCAGCCGCCGGAGGGCCTCGACCAGGTAATCCTGGTCGAACCCCTGAAAGGAACCGGAGACCACCGCCCCACCGGTCACCCCCAGCGCACTCGTCCGCCGACGGTAGTCCTCCACCGTGAAGGCGGGCGGCAGGTAGCCGTTGTTCTCGATGAGTGGGAAACGGGGGTCGATGATGTGCAGATGCGCGTCGAACACCGGACGGCCGCCGCCGGGGTTCGGGGAACGCGTGGTCATGCCGGATCACGTCCGGGTCTGCGGGACGCGGTAGTCGAGCGTCGCGGTCAGCCCGGGCCGCGGGGTCGATTTCACATGGTCCTCCGAGTGGTCGCAGGATCGATGTCGGGTTCCTCGGTCTGCCCCACGAGCCGGGCGGCGGCCGACCTGGCCCGGCGCATGGCCGTACGGTCGTCGGCCACCACGACCCGCGCGTTGGCCCCGTCGATCAGCATCAGCAGGGCGAACCCCAGCTCCTCCGGTTCGCGCAGACCCGCCTGCCGGGCCAGGGCGGTGAGCGTGTCGCGCAGCCAGTCCTTGTACCCGGCGATCACCGCGCGGGCGGGGTGGCCGGGGTCGGGCAGCTCCACGGCGGCGTTCGTGAACGGGCACCCCCGGAACCCCTCGCGTCCGTGTCCTCGGGCGAGCCAGTCGAACACGGCCAGGATTCGCTCGGCGCCCTGGGCGTCGCTCTCGGCCAGGAACGAGGCCAGGGCCTCCTGACGCTGCCGCCGGCGCTGATCGAGCACCGCGGCCACGAGGTTCTCCTTGGAACCGAACTGGGCGTAGAGCGTGGGCTTGGAGACACCGGCCCGCTCCACCAGCGTGTCCACGCCGGTCGCCCGGATCCCCTCCGCGTAGAAGACCTCCGCCGCGACGTCGAGCAGCCGCCGGCCGCCCGGGCTCAACCGATCCACCGTTGCATACTGACAGGTCAGTAAGTACCCGGCAAGCATCGGCCGCGCGACGGCCGTCGGCACCGCTCACCTGGCCGTACCCGGAGGGGACGGCATGCCGTGACGAGGTTCGGGTAGGCGCTGGTCATGGAGGTATCGGTGCTGTCGCCGTTCGCGCGGCGGGGGTTCGGGCTGGTCACCGGCGTGCCGCGGAACGCCCTGGGGGTGGGCCGCGCCCTGCTCGATCTCCATCCGCGCAGACAGCGGCGGCAGGTATGGGCCGAACACGGTCACGCGTACATCGACGTACGCGGAATCGACGGTGACGGCCGCGCGGCACGCGACCTGGCCGGTCACGCCACGGCGGCGGTACGTCACTTGCGGGGCGTGCGCTGGGCGGAGATCAACGCGGTCACCGGTCAGATGCTGGTGGCCTATGACGAACGCCGGGTCGGCGTCGACCGGCTGCTGGCCACGATCCGGAAGGTGGAAGACGACCGGGGGACCAGCGAGGAGGGCTTCTCCTGGACGCGGCCCGCGCACCCCGGCGATGGCGCGCCGATCGCCGTCGCGACCACCGAACTCGCGGTCGACTGTGTCGCGGTGCTCGCCGCCGTCGCGGAGAAGGTGTTCGCTCTGCCGCCCGTTCCGCGCTGGATCCGGCTGCCGCTGGCTCTTCCCGATCTGTCGCCCGGCGTCCGCCGGAGGATCGACCACCGGATCGGGCCCATCGAGACGGAGCTGGTGCTGGCGCTGGCGAACGCCGTCGTCCACGGGATGTCGGCCGGCATCCTCCCGCCCGCGGTCGACGCGCTCTACCGTTCCCTGCTGCTCGGCGAGACCTGGTCCCGCCGCCAGGTCTGGCGACGACGCGAGCCCGAGCTCTGCTCCGGCAGTGCGTGCGTGCCCTCCGAGGCTCCGGACCGCCCGCCGCGGCCGCGACCACGGCCGGGCGGGCCCGTCGAGAAGTGGTGCCGTGTGGTCGAGTCCGCGGCTCTCGGCGCGACCGCGGCGACTCTGGCGTTGACCAGGCAGCCCGGCCGCGCTGGCGACACGATCCTCGTCATGGTGCCGAAGGCGGCGACGTACGGGCGGGAGGGCTTCGCCGCCGTGACCGCCTGGAGACTCGCCGGACGGGGGATCCTGCCGCTCGACGCGGGAGCGTACCGGCGGCTCGACCGGGTTTCGGCGATCGTCATCGACTCGGCCGTCCTCCGCAGCGGCCACCTGCCGGCCCCGATCGCCGGCGCCGTGCTGGACGCGGCGCGTGCCACCGGCGCCAAGGTGTTCCTCACCGACCGGTCGGAGGCCGCCGACCTCCACCCCCTCGCCGACGAGATGCTCGGCGTGGGCACCGGCCTGACGGCGCACGTACGGCGGCTGCAGGAGGAGGGGCACACGGTGCTGGTCGTCTCCGAGGCCGACTGCGCCGCGCTCGCCGCCGCCGACGTCGGGGTCGCCGTACCGGCTCCCGGCAGCTCGACGTGCTGGTCGGGGGACCTGATCTGCCGCGCCCGAACGGGGGACGTCTGGTACGTCCTGCGGGCGGTCGCGGCGGCCCGGCCGGTCAGCGAGCGTGGTGTGCGGCTGGCTCAGGCCGGATCCGCGCTCGGCGTCCTCCTGGCCTTCGCCGGCCCTCGGCGTACGAGTGGGCCGGGTGCCATCACCGCGACCTACCTGGCCGCTCTGCTCGCTCTGCTCTGGGGCGCCGCCGCCGGGCTGCGGGTCACCATGGGAACCGCGCCGGTGCGCGTCCCCGCGCGCGTGGCCATTCCGGATGTTCGTTCCGGGCGCACCGCGACCGCGCTCACCCGCGCCGCGTCCCGGGATTCCCCGCGGGTCTGAGCAGCCGGCTCGCGGCCGTGGCGGCCAGGGCGGCCGCGGCGGCGATGAGCAGGCTGGTCCGAAGGCCCGGCGCGCGCCGACACGGTCGGTCAGGGAGCCGGCGGACAGCAGCAGCGCGGCGAACATCAGGGTGTACCCGTCGACGACCCACTGCAGCCCGGTGATGCCGCCGCCGACGTCGTGCCGGATCGACGGCAGGGCGACGTTGACGATGACGGCGTCGAGGGTGATGACGAAGAAGCCGAGCACGGCGGCGCCGGCGAGGGCACCGGACCGGGCGGCACCTGCGACAGTGGTGGTGGAGGCGGTGTGCGGGGTTGACATCAGCGGTGGTCTCTTCGAGGGGGTGATGAACGGACGGACGGCCGCTCGGGCTGCGGGACTTCGTCGCCGGCTTCCGCCGGGCGGCCGTGGGCCGGTCAGGGACGGGAACGGGTGCTGACGCGGGGTCCGGCGTACTCGGCGTCGGTGACGTGCTCCAGCCAGTCGACGTCGTCGGTCTCCCACAGCGCCAGGTGGATCATGAACTGGTCGGGCGCGGCGCCGTGCCAGTGCTCCTCGCCCGGCGGCGTCCAGACCACGTCCCCGGGGTGAGCCTGAATGATCTCGCCGCCGCGGGACTGGATCAGGGCGACGCCCTCCACGATGTAGAGGGTCTGGCCCAGTCCGTGGGAGTGCCAGGCGGTACGGGCGCCGGGTGCGAAGCGGACCATGTTCGCCCGCGTGCGAGAGGGCTCTTCGCCCCGGTAGAGCACGTCCGCCCAGGCGTCGCCGGTGAACCACTGCTCGGGCAGCTTCACGGTCGGGGGCTGCTTCAAGATCTCCATCGAGTCTCCTCGGTCGGTGTACCGCCACGCGGGCCACGCGGGCCCACCAGCCAGGAACCGCTCGCGGCGACAGTGGGGGAGTTCCTGCGGTTCCGTGTACTGACAGAACACCCCAGGACTTACGGAACCGGCCTAACCTCGGAAGACATGGACAACCGCAGTGAGGTCCGCGAGTTCCTGGCCTCGCGGCGAGCCAAGATCACACCCGAGCAGGCCGGCCTGCCCGTCTACGGCGACAACCGGCGCGTCCCCGGTCTGCGCCGCGAGGAGGTCGCCATGCTCGCCGGGGTCAGCGCCGAGTACTACGCCCGCCTGGAGCGGGGCAACCTCGGCGGGGTCTCCGAGAGCGTCCTGGAGGCCCTCGCCCGCACCCTCCAGCTGGACGAGGCCGAGCACGCCCACCTGTTCGACCTGGCCCGTACGGCCAACGCCACCCCCCGCACCCGCCGCCGCCCCACCCGGCAGCAGGTCCGGCCCGGCGTCCAGCGGCTCCTGGACTCGATGACCGACGCGGCCGCGTACGTGCGCAATGGACGCCTGGACATCGTCGCGTCCAACCGGCTCGGCCGCGCCCTGTACGCACCGGTCTTCGACGACCCGGTCCGGCCGGTCAACCCCGTCGTCGGGGACCTCACCCTCCCCTTCGAGGCCATGCCCCTGCCCGCCGACCCCGGCCTGACCCTCACCGCCTTCAGCGCCGAACCGGGAACCCCCGCCCACGACGCGTTCAGCCTCCTCGCCAGTTGGGCCGCCACCTCCGGCCGGACCGAGCCGGCCCACCACCAGGACCACGCCCCGACCTCGGACGGCCGACCTCAGAACGGGTAGTGCGCGTGCTGGGTGGCGAGGGTGACCCAGCGGGTGTTGGAGAAGGCCTCGATGCCCCAGAGGCCACCGAAGCGACCGTAGCCGGAGGCCTTGAAACCGCCGAACGGCGCCTGCGGTTCGTCGGCGACGGACTGGTCGTTGACGTGGACGATGCCGGTCTTGACGCGGCGGGCCACGCGCAACCCGTGGCTGCCGTTCTCGGTGATGATCCCGGCGGACAGGCCGTTGTCGGTGTCGTTGGCCAGCGTGACGGCCTCGTCATCGGTCGAGAATCGTCGCAGGACGCAGACCGGCCCGAACACCTCGGTGTAGTGGAGATCGGCGTTCTCGGGGACATCGGTCAGCACCGTCGCCGGATGGACGGCGCCATCCGGCTCACCGCCTCCGGCCAGCACGGTGGCGCCCTTGTCCACCGCGTCCCGGACCAGCGCGGCGACGCGCTGCGCGGCCTCCGGACCGATCAGCGGGCCGATCACCGTGGCCGGCTCCATCGGGCTGCCGGACGGCAACGCGGCGACCTTGGCGACGAACTTTCGCGTGAACTCCTCGGCCAGCGACTCATGCACCAGGACCCGGTCACCGGACATGCAGATCTGTCCGGCGTTCATGAAGACGGCGAAGGCGGCGGCGTCGACCGCGTAGTCAACATCGGCGTCGTCCAGGACGATGACGGCGTTCTTGCCGCCGAGTTCGAGCACCGCCGGCTTCAGATGCCGCGCGGCATGGGTGCCGATGATCCGGCCGACACCGGTGGAGCCGGTGAAGTTCACCGCGCGGACGCGCGGGTCGGCGATCAGCGCCTCGGCGATGCCGGCCCCGTCGGCGGGGTCGTTGGTGATCACGTTGAGGGCGCCGTCGGGCAGCCCGGCGTCACGCAGCACGTCCGCGATGAACAGACCGCAGGCCAGCGGGGCGTTCTCGCTGGGCTTCAAGACCACGGTGTTACCGGCGGCGAGCGCGGCGGCGACCGCGCGGGCGCCGAGGATCAGGGGGGCGTTCCAGGGCGAGAACGCGGCGACCACCCCGACCGGCTCACGGACCGCGAGTCCGAGGGCGCCGTCCTCCTGGGCCGAGAGCACCTCGCCGCGCGGCGCCGTGATCGCGGCGGCGGCCTCGCGCAGCATGTCGGCGGCGAGTGCCACGTTGAAGTACGCCCACGGCCGGGTGCCGCCGACCTCGCCGGCCATCAGCTCGGCGGCCTGGTCGCCGCGCTCTTCGAGCAGGTCGGCGGCCTTGAGGAAGATCGCCCGCCGGGCGAACGGACGCACGGCGGCCCAGTCCTCGAACGCGGAGTCGGCCGCGTCCACGGCCAGGGTGACATCCTCGACCCCCGCCGCGGCCACGATGGCGTACACCTCGCCGGTATAGGGGGCGACGTCCCGGGTGGTGCGGCCGGACCGGGCGGGCACGTCCTTACCGCCGATGAACAGATCACGCGCGATGGTCATGGGATTCCTTGTCGAGGGGCGGAGGCCCAGAGGATACGCAAGAGTATTCCGGTGTCCAGGCGTTCGCCCGCTCGGCAGCGGCGATCTGGCGGGAAGAGCGTCCTCAGTCGTTAGGGACGACCCGTGGGAAACGAAACACCCAGCGGCGTTGCCAGGGCGTTTCCACGGCTTTGGGGTGGTGGTGTTCGCGGGTCCAGGTGATCGCGTCGGTGGGGGCCACTCCGGACAGGATGGCCAGGCAGGCGATGACCGTTCCGGTGCGGCCGACGCCGCCGCCGCACGCGACCTCGGCCGCCGCGCCGGCCCTTGCCCGTTCGTGCAGGTGGTGGATCTGCCGGATGGCCTCGTGGGGGTCGCGGGGCAGGAGGAAGTCGGGCCAGTCGATCCAGGTGTGGGGCCAGGGCAACGCGGCCTGGTGGCGGCGGCGAAGCCGACCGGACCCGAGGTAGAGGCCGAGGCCGGGCGTGGGGCCTTCGGGTGGTGGATGGCGCAGGCCACGGCCGCGGATGTAGGTGCCGTCGGGCAGGCGGACGCTCCCGGGCAGCGGCGACGTGTTCATCGGATCGGGCTCCATTCGCGTTGGCGTGCGCGGTGGTTGGCGACGTTGACGCGGTTACCGCACAGGCCGGGCCTGCAGTAGCGGCGGCGTCCGGCGCGGCTGATGTCGGCGAAGACCCCTCGGCAGCCGGGGGCCGCGCAGGGCCGAAAACGTTCGTGCCCCAGCGTTCGCACGACCCCCAGAACGCCGACGGCGACGAGCGCCGCCAGTTCGTCCGCGAGGCAGGCTCCCCGCGCGGTGGGGACCCGCCACTCCCACCGCTCCTCGTCCGCCCATTCCAGGGTCGGGGGCAGTCCGGCGCGCCGGATCAGCACGGTCGCGCCGGCGACGGCCTGTCCGGCGGTCTCGGCCTCGATGATCCCCCGTACCTCGCGCCGCAGGAGGTGCACCTGCCGGACGTCCTCGTCGGTGGGCGGGTCGTCTCTCCGCAGTCGGTGTTCGGCGAGGAAGTCCGCCAACGCGATCGGGTCGGGCAGCGCGTCACCGCCGGCCCGCACGGTGGGTGAGGTGGCGACCAGGTCGTTCGCGACCGCCACGCCCCACGCGTAGTCATCGACGGGGATCTGCACGGCACCTCCTCGTAATAGGTATAGCAAAGCTACAACCCTTACGCCCGGTTGGCCGGCACGACCACCGCTCGTTTCCGGAGACGGTCACGACGCCGTCCAGGAACCGCGCCGCGCAGCGGTCAGCCGGATCCGCTGCCGGCGGGAGGATGGGTGCATCGCCGCGTGCCGATGGAGAGCCGGACGCAGGCGATGCCGGTACTCGGGCCGGTTACGGCCACGACAGGGGTGACGGCGCCGATGCCGACGCGGACCCTCGTTTTGACCGTGCGCGTGTGGGGTTCGCCGGTGAACTCCAGGCGGTCGTAGCGGTGGCTGCCGGTCAGCTGCGCCCAGGCCGCCTTACACGCCGCGCTGTAGCGGATCTCAAGGTCGGCGTAGCCGATCCGGAGGGCCGCGGTCGTCACCGCGTCCCGGTCACAGCCCAGTGCGGCGGCGGTGCAGTCGTGGCGGTGGCAGCGGGAGGTCGCAGTGGGCGTCGGAGGTCCGGGCGGGGCGATGCGTCCGGCGCGTGGTGAGGTCGACGAGGTGAGTGGTAACGCCGCGGTCAGCCCGCCGACCGCGAGCACGGTCGCGCCCGCGGCCACGGCGAGGGCTCGCTTGTCCCACCGTGGCCGCTCGGGCCCGCTCGGCGATGGCCCGGCCAAGGCGGGGCGGTCGTCCGGGTTCGCCTCGGCCAGGGCGGGGCGGTCATCCTGGTCCGGCCCGGTCCGCTGCCCCTCGCGGGCCGGGACGGCCGGCGGCGTGGTGGCGTCACGGCGGCTGCGGGCGGCCTCGGCCAGTTCCCAGAGCGCCATCAACGGTGCCTCGTCGGCCCCGGCGAGTGCGCCGAGTGCGGCGACGACGTCCCGGGGCGGCAGGACCTGGCCGCTCAGGTAACGGCTCCACGCGGACTTGCTGCAGGAGGTCTTGCGCGCCAAGGCGGCCAGGCTCAGCCCGGTCTCGTCCTTGAGAGCACGCAGCCGCACCGTCAGGTGCCGTACCTCAGGTTCGAGGGTGTCCGGCAGCGGTGACCACGCCCCCATGAGGGTCCCTTCGTCCCGCCCCGGCTCGCCCCGGCCCGCCGGGGAAGCCTCACCCTTGCCGGTCAGTACCTGAGACGTTCCGCGGCCCGGCCCGGTTCACCATCCTGTCGGGACGCATGTCCGGCACCTGAGGCCGACCGCGGTCAAACGGGGGACATGCGCGGGCGGCCTTGCCAGGCGTGGTCCGGACCGTGCGGCCGGACGGCCCTCAGCGCCTGCTCGGTGGAGTCTTCGATAGGCCCGGAAGTGTCGACCGTGGTCGCCTCCGGCTGTCGTGACGGACAGGGACCTCACCAGGGGCGTCGGTCCCGGTAACCCTGCCCGAAGGCCCCTGGGCACCGGCGGTTCGGTCGTCTGGACTCGTTTCGAAGCGGTGGCGTGGGGGCACCCCGATGGGCTGCCTCGCCACGCGTGCGGCGGCGGACAAGGCCGCGGCGGGGCATGAGGTGTCGATCAAGGTACGGGCGATCACCGGCGTTCCCGCCGAGGAGCTCCTGAACGCCTCCGCGGGCACCGACCTGCTGGTCGTCGGATCGCGGGGGCACGGTGGGTTCGCTCGGCTGCTCCTCGGTTCGGTGAGCAGCCAATGCGTTCACCACGCCGATTGCCCGGTCGTCGTCGTACCGTCACGCCCCCGAGGCTGACAAGGCTCCGGACCGGGCCGAAGGTCCTACGCCTCGGTGACCTCGGCCCGCTGACGGGACGGTTCGGCCGGTCGAGGCTTGGAACATGGCCGAACGAGTGTGGACAGGCGTGGTGGGCGGTGGCTCCGTGAGCGGAGAGGCGGCCGTACCGGAGCGCGCGTCGACGGAGCCGACGTTCGTGTTGCTCACCGACGGCACGGCGATCCAAGTCCGCGAGATCCGCCTGGATGACCTCGACGCCGTCCGCGACCTGCACCGTGGCATGTCGCCGGACAACCTCTATCTCCGCTTCTTCGGTCTCGGCCCGCGGATCACCGAAGAGGAGTCCGTACGGCTGTGCCGGATACCCGGACCGGCCCATGCCGTTCTGGGCGCCTGGCTCGGCGCCGAACTCGTCGGCGTCGCGAACTACGAGCCGACGGATGAGCCCGGCGTCGCGGAGATCGCGCTGGCCGTGGCGGACAGGATGCACCGCCGCGGGGTCGGCACCCTGCTGCTGGAGCACCTGGTCTCGCTGGCCCGCTCCCGGGGGATCCGTGAGTTCCGGGCCGACACTCTGGCGCAGAACGTCGAGATGCTGCGCGTGTTCGCCACCGCGGGACTGGCCGTACGGCACGATCTCGCCGGTGGCGTGGTCGACGTGCGGATGCCGTTGGCGGCGGACGCGCGGTATCTCGCCGCCGTCGAAGGAGGCGCTGTTCCGGCAGGCCGGGATCATCGCGACGCACGGCCTCGGCGAACTCCTCGACACCGCCGCGCTGCTCGCCCACCAGCCGATACCGGCCGGGGACCGCGTCGCCATCGTCTCGAACGCCGGCGGTGCGGGCGTGCTGGCCGCGGACGCCTGCGCGGACACCGGCCTGACGGCCGCGGCACTGGGCGAGGAGACCGTCCGGGAGCTGACGCGGCTGCTGCCGCGCGGAGCCGCCTGCGCCGGCCCGGTCGACACCACCGCGGCGATCGACCCCGAACGGTTCACCCGCTGCCTGGACCTGGTCGCCGCCGACGACGGTGTGGACGCCGTCGTCGCCCTGGTCGTCCCGACGGCCGTCTCCGACCTGGCCTCCGCCGTGGTGGCCGGGGGAGCCGCCAAGCCGCTCGCGGCGATCGTCCTCGGCCAGCCCGAATCCGTGCGCGTCCGGTACGGGCCCGATGGACGCCGTGTCCCCTCCTACGCCTTCCCCGAGGACGCAGCCCGCGCCCTCGCCCGCGCCCGCTCCCACGGCCGATGGCTCGAACGTCCGGCCGGGAACGAACCGCGCCTCCCCGATGTACGGGAGAACACGGTCACCCGGATCACCCGTCGCCTCATCGAGGAGGTTCCCGAGGGCGGCTGGCTCCCGCTCGCCGACACGATGGAGCTCCTGGAGGCCTACGGGCTGCCCCTGGCGGAATGGCGGCCGGCGACCTGCGCCGACGACGCCGTACGCGCCGCGGCCGAACTCGGCGATCACGTCGCGCTGAAGGCCGACGTACCGGGGATCGTCCACAAGAGCGACGCCGGCGCCGTCCGGCTGGACCTGCGAGGCGCGGCCGACGTCCGGCGCGCCTACGAGGACCTGGCCGCCCGGTTCGGCGATCGGCTCAGGGCGGTGCTGGTGCAGCGGATGGCACCCGGCGGGGTCGAGACTCTCTGCGGGATCACGCAGGAGCCGGTCTTCGGGCCGTTGGTCGTCTTCGGCCTGGGCGGAGTGGCCACGGAGGTGCTGGGCGACCGCTCCGCCCGGCTCACCCCGCTCACCGACGTGGACGCCGCCGAGCTGGTCCGCTCGGTGCGCGGCGCGCCCCTGCTGTTCGGCCACCGTGGGGCGCCGGCGGTGGACACTCCGGCGCTGGAGGACGTCCTGCTGCGCCTCGCCCGGCTCGCCGACGATCATCCGGACGTCGCCGAGATCGACCTGAACCCGGTGATCGCCCGGCCCGAGGGCGTCGTGGCCGTCGACGCGCGGGTCCGCGTCGTGCCGTGCCGACGGTGGGACCCCTACCTTCGCCGGCTGCGCTGAGCCTGAGCCCAGGCTGTCCGCCCGGAACCGGCGGCGGATCATACGCACGGCCGGACCCGGCGCCCCCGGCCCGGCCGAGGGACGTGGGAGGACCGAGTGACCCCGGGGAGAGGGGACTTTGGGCCCTCCCCGCCGGAGGACGACGTGGCGAGGCTGAAGAGAGGGGAGCGTTCGGCGAGGAGGCGTGTCCATGGCGTGGATCCTTGACGGCGTGGCGGGACTGCACGCCGCGCTGGTCGACTCGGGTTACACGGTGATCGGTCCGACGGTCCGCGACCGGGCGATCGTCCTGGCCGAGCTGACCTCGGCCGACGATCTCCCCTACGGCTGGGGGGTCGCGCTGGAACCGGGCGGTTACCGGATCCGGCGCCGGGCGGACTCGGCCGCGTTCGCACACTCGGCGGGGCCGCAGTCGTGGAAGCCGTTCCTGCACCCGCCGCGTCGCAAGCTGTGGGAGGCGCGGCGTACCGACGACGGCTTCGAGATCGACGAGGCCCGGGAAGAGCCGCCGCGCTATGCCTTCCTGGGGGTAAGGCCATGCGATCTGCGGGCCATCGGGATTCTCGACCGGGTCCTCGCCGGCGGCCGGCACGCCGATGACGCCTACGCGGCGCGCCGGGACGGGGTGTTCATCATCGTCGTCAACTGCACCGAGCCGGGGGAGACGTGCTTCTGCGTCTCGATGGGCACCGGGCCGGGCGCCGACTCCGGTTACGACCTGGCGTTGACCGAGTTCGCGGAGGAGGGGCGGTTCCTCGTCGACGTCGGCACCGACGCGGGGGCCAACCTGCTGGCGCGGATCGAGCACCGCGAGGCGGACTTCGTGACCGAGACGCGGGCGCGGGCGGAGGTGGACGCGGCGGCCGGCCGGATGGGCCGGGAGATGCCCGCCGAGGGCCTGCGGGACCTGATGGCCGGCACTCTGGACGCCGCCCGCTGGGACGACGTCGCCTCCCGCTGCCTGACCTGCGGCAACTGCACCATGGTCTGTCCGACCTGTTTCTGCACGACCGTCGAGGACGTCACCGACCTGACCGGGGACCACGCCGAGCGGTGGCAGCGGTGGGACTCCTGCTTCGACCTCGACTTCTCCCACCTGCAGGGCGGCAGCGTGCGCACGTCGACCAAGAGCCGCTACCGGCAGTGGCTCACCCACAAGCTCGGTACCTGGCACGACCAGTTCGGCTCTTCGGGATGCGTCGGCTGCGGGCGGTGCATCGTCTGGTGCCCGGTCGGCATCGACCTGACCGAAGAGGTGGCCGCACTCCGGGAGGAGAACCATGGGTGAACGGACGACCGCACTGCCGAGCTCGGCGCTGACCGGCCACTCCTTCGTCCGGGGAATGCCGGAACGCCAGATCGACAGGCTGGCGGCGGTGGCGCGGTACGTGGAGGTCCCCGCCGGACACCGCCTGTTCGAGGAAGGGCAGCGCGCGGACCGGTTCTGGCTGATCCAGGCCGGCCGGGTCTCCCTCGACCTGCACATCCCGGGCCTCGGCACCGTGATCGTCGAGACGCTCGGGCGGGGCACCGTGCTCGGCTGGTCATGGCTCTTCCCTCCGTACGCCTGGCGGTTCGGAGCGCTCGCCGCCGAGCCGGTCCGGGCGATCGCCCTGGACGCCCGGGCGGTACGCACGATGTGCGCCGAGGATCCGGCACTGGGATACGAGCTGACCCGCCGGTTCGCCGCCGTCATGCTCGACCGGCTGCAGAACACCCGCATGCGGCTGCTCGACCTGTACGGCGCGCCGTGGGGACGGCACGAATGACGGCCATGACCCCGGTCCGGTACCGGGTGACGGAACGCCGCGAGGAGACCCACGACACGGCGACGCTCGTCCTGCGGCCGTGCGGCGAGCCGATCCCGCCCGTACGGCCCGGCCAGTTCACGATGATGTACGCGTTCGGCATCGGGGAGGCGCCCATCTCCGTCAGCCGTACCGGCACGGTCATCGAGCAGACGGTCCGCGACGTCGGCGCGGTCAGCCGCGCCCTGGCCACCAGCGAACCGGGCCGGATGGTCGGCGTCCGCGGGCCGTACGGCGTCGGGTGGGGCGTCGAGGACGTGATCGGCCGGGACCTCGTCTTCGCCGGCGGCGGGATCGGGCTCGCGCCACTGCGCCCCGCTCTGCTGTACGCGCTGGAACGCCGCGAATTCTACGGCGCCATCACGCTCCTCATCGGCGCCCGTACGCCGGCCGACCTGCTGTACCAGGCGGAACTCGACCGGTGGCGCGACCGAGGCGCACGCGTGGAGGTGACGGTCGACCACGCTGACGACGGCTGGCACGGGAACGTCGGGCTGATCACCACGCTGTTGGACCTGGTCGACGCCGACCCGGCGAACGCCACGGCCTTCATCTGCGGCCCGGAGATCATGATGCGCCTGACCGGGCAGGCGCTCTGTGAGAGCGGGATGACCGACGTGCGGATCTCCCTGGAACGCAACATGCGCTGCGGCGTCGGATGGTGCGGCCACTGCCAGCTCGGCCCCTGGCTGATCTGCCGCGACGGCCCGGTCGTGGCCTACCGGGACGCCGCGCCGGAGCTCGCGGTGAAGGAGCGGTAGATGGCCCCGAAGCTCGCCGTTTGGAAGTTCGCCTCCTGTGACGGCTGCCAGCTCACCCTTCTCGACTGCGAGGACGAGCTGCTGACGCTGGCGAGCGAGGTCGAGATCGCGCACTTCCTCGAGGCATCCAGCGCCGTGACGGACGGCCCGTACGACGTGTCGCTGGTCGAAGGCTCGATCTCGACCCCGGCCGACGCCGAGAGGATCCAGCACGTGAGGAGGATCTCCCGGAGGCTGGTCACGATCGGCGCCTGCGCCACCGCCGGCGGCATCCAGGCCCTCCGCAACTTCGCCGACGCCGAGGAGTTCCTCTCCGCGGTCTACGCCACACCCGAGTACGTCGCCACGCTCGCCGACTCCACACCGATCTCGGCCCATGTGCCGGTCGACTTCGAGCTGCGGGGCTGCCCGATCGACCGGCGGCAGCTCCTCGAAGTGCTCTCCGCCTTCCTGGCCGGCCGCAAGCCCGGCATCCCCAACCATCCGGTCTGCTTCGAGTGCAAGATGCGCGGCACCGTGTGCGTCATGGTCGCCCACGGCACCCCCTGCCTCGGACCGGTCACGCACGCCGGCTGCGGAGCGATCTGCCCCGCCTACGGACGCGGCTGCTACGGCTGCTTCGGCCCCTCCGCACGGCCCAACACCGGCTCGCTCAAGACCTGGCTCGGCGACCTCGGCATGACGCGCCCCGAGATGGATCGCGTCTTCTCGACCTTCAACGTCACCGCGTTCAAGGAGATCCCGGATGACCCACCGGCGTGAGCGGCTCCTGAGCGTCGGCGCCCTGGCGCGGGTGGAGGGCGAGGGCGCGATGTACGTCCGGATCGCCGGCGACCGGGTCGAGGAGATCCGGTTGAACATCTACGAGCCACCGCGTTTCTTCGAGGCCCTCCTGCGTGGCCGCGCGTACACCGAACCGCCGGACATCACCTCCCGGATCTGCGGGATCTGCCCCGTCGCCTACCAGCTCAGCGCGTGCCGGGCCGTGGAGGACGCGTGCGGCGTCGCGGTCGAGGGGCCCCTGAACGACCTGCGCCGCCTGCTCTACTGCGGAGAGTGGATCGAGAGCCACGCCCTGCACATCTACCTGCTGCACGCCCCGGACTTCCTCGGCTGCTCCAGCGCCCTCGAGATGGCCCGCGACCATCGGCCGCTGGTCGAACGCGGCCTCGCGCTGAAGAAGGCCGGCAACGCGATCATTGAGCTGCTCGGCGGCCGGGCCATCCACCCGATCAACGTACGGATCGGCGGGTTCCACCGGGTTCCGGTCCCCGCCGAGCTGTCCCGGCTCGTGCCGCAGCTCCGGCGGGCGCTCCAGGACGCGCTCGACACCGTCCGCTGGGTGGCCGGCTTCGCGTTCCCCGACCTGTCGATCGACCATGAGTTCCTCGCACTCACCGGCGAGGACTATCCGCTGGAACGCGGCACGCCCCGGACGACCACGGGGGCCGCCTTCGAGGTCGCCGACTTCGAGGACCAGGTGATCGAGGAACAGGTTCCGCACTCCACCGCGCTGCAAGCCCGGCTCGCGCACGGCGGCCGGTACCTCACCGGGCCGCTGGCGCGATTCGCGCTGAACCGCGACCTGCTCTCGCCGCTGGCACGAGAGGCCGCGCACGCCGCCGGGCTCGCCGGGCAGTGCCGCAACCCGGCCCAGAGCATCGTCGTCCGCGCCGTCGAGATCGTCCATGCCGTCGAGGAGGCGCTGCGGATCATCGCCGCCTACCGGCCCCCGCCACAGCCGTACGTCCCGCTGTGGCCGCGGGCGGGCCGCGGTCACGGCGCGACCGAGGCTCCCCGCGGGGTGCTGTTCCACCGCTACGACATCGACGCGGACGGTGCCCTGACCTCGGCCCGGATCGTCCCGCCCACCTCGCAGAACCAGGCGGCCATCGAGGAGGACCTGCGCCGCCTGGTGCAGGATCGCCTCGACCTCGACGACACCGCGCTCACCGCCGAATGCGAGCGGGCGATTCGCAGCTACGACCCGTGCATCTCCTGCGCCGCCCACTTTCTCGACCTGAACATAGTGCGCTCGTGAACTGACGCTGGGCGGAGCGGTGGGCTGGACGTCGCGGGTCAACAGCCCGTCCCGGACGAGCGTGCGAACTCGACCCGCGACCGCACGGCGAGCGGCCCGGCGGTGATCTGTACGACCACCTGGCGCGGTTCAACGGCAGCCGGGAGGCGGGCCAAGGCGGCCATGGACCAGATCGGTGTGACGGCGGCCGCGAAAACGCCCAGGACAAGCCGTCTGCCGATCACGTGGCGTTGAACAATAGACCGGCGGCGACTGTTTCGACGCAGAAGTAGAGCCAGATCGGATAAAACGCTGTCGCGCTGTCGATCAGCCGGGATATGAGCCTGCCCGCCGCCATGCCGGTGAGTGCGGCGGCGACGGTGATCACAGCGCCGGATCGGATGCCGACGACGTCGAACGCGGCCAGGCCCAGCACGATCGCGATCGCGACCCCGAAGCCGCCGTAAACCGCGCGGATCTCCGAGCGACTCTCCGGCGAGTCGATCGTGATACGAAAGGGTCTGGCCAACTCGGCGGGGGCGATGAGCGCCAATGCCCCCATGCCGAGGAAGAATATGCCCACAATGACGATGGTCACGGTCGTCAACACATGCTCCTCATAGTCGCTCACGAACCAGAGGCCCAGGGTGACGTTCCAAGCCGCTGCGGCGCTTCCAGAAAGCTGCTGCGCGACGTTGTGGCTCGGGCCGGGACAGGCCATCTACGCCGGACCGTCACTGGAGCTCGGACCTCACTCCGGCTCGGTGGCCTGCCTGGCGGTCGGAGTGGACGACTCGTTCACGGTACGGACGGCGACGCACGGCGGCCGCACGGCGCGTACGGCGCTCATCGCACCGCGGTTCGTGCATCAGCTGATCGCACACGGTCGGCGCATGGTGTTCTGTTACCTGGACGCCACCTCGGCCCGGGAGCGGGTGTGCCGTCTTCGGATGACCGACGGTGACCATGCGCTCCGCTACGGCCACCGTCAGGAACCACTTCTCGTCCGAGCGGGCGCGCAGCTGGCCGATTCCGACTCACCGGGCATGGCATTGCGCTGGCTGGATCTGGCGGGAGCGGTGGAGCCCGGTGCGATGGACTCCCGCATCGGCATGGCAGCGCGCTACCTGCGTGAGCAGACGAACCCCGTTCTGTCGGCCGATGAACTCGCGGCTCGAGCCGGTCTGTCGACATCCAGATTCCTGCATCTGTTCCGCGAGCACGCCGGCACCAGTTTCCGCAGATACAGATTGTGGGCCCGCATGCTACGCGTGGGTGCCCTCCTGTCCGGGCGGCAGGATCTCACCACAGCCGCGGTCGAGGCCGGGTTCGCCAGCCCGTCACACTTCAGCGACAGCTTCCACGCCATGTTCGGCTTGCAGCCCAGCCGGCTACTCGCCGTCGGCGTCAGGATCCGCCTCCTACCCACAGCGGACCTTCGATGAGCGGTTCCGGCCGGACGACCACCGGCCGGAACCGCGCTGTTCCTGGTCTCCGGCGATCCGGATCGGTGGCTGCGACGATCGGCGGAGTCCGACGCGGACGCCGGCGTGGTCGGCGCGCAGCCGGATGCCCCAGTGACCGCGGTAGCGGAGTTCCATGGCCAGCCCGGGCAGGCCCGGGGGCAGGTGGGGGTTGAGGCGGAGGACGTCGCCGCGCGGTTCGAGGCCGGTGTAGCAGCGTTGCGCGAGGTCGAGCGTGCCGGCCATGGCGCCCAGGTGGACGCCCTCACCGGTGGTGCCGCCCTGGACGTCGTGCAGATCGCTGTCCAGTGCCTGGAGGAAGAACCGCCAGGACGCGGGCCGGTCGGAGCGGGCTAGGACGCAGGCGTGCACGACGGCGCTCGGCGTCGAGCCGTGGGAGGTGCGCGCGAGGTAGTACTCGGTGATTTTCGGGATGGTCGCGCGATCGAAGGCGTAACCGAGCCGGGCCAGCAGGGCTTCGAACTGGCTGATCACGCCGTCGGCGTGGAAGGGCACACGCAGCCGCCTGCTCACGTCCTCCCACCGCGCGATCTCCCCCGCACGCAGGTCCAGACGCTCGAGGAGTTCGACCCGGCGCTCAGAGGGCACAAGGGCCAGCGCGTCGAGCGCGCGGCACAGCGTCCAGGCCGCCATGACGTTGGTGTACGCGTTGTTCGTCAACCCGGGGGCGGCCGCGCCTGGACAGGCGTCGTGGTACTCGTCCGGGCCCATGACCCCGTGGATGTCGTACCGGCCGGTGGACGCGTCCAGAGTCGCCAGATCGGCCCAGAAGCGGGCGATCTCCAGGAGCATCTGCGCGCCGTGGGAGGACAGGAAGTCCAGGTCGCCCGTCGCCTCGTAGTACTGCCAGGTGTTGTAGGCGACGGCCAGGCCGACATGGCGCTGGAGCAGGGAGTTGTCCGGCAGCCACCGGCCCGATCGCGGGTTGAAGTGCATCCGCGGCGTCTCCTCGCGGCCGTCGCTGCCGCTCTGCCAGGGATACATCGCGCCGGTGTGCCCCACGTCGCGGGCCGCCCGGCGCGCCGCCGGTAGCCGGTTCCAGCGGTAGAGCAGCAGCGCCCGGACGACGTCCGGGAACCGGAGGCCGAGGAAGGGCAGCACGAACAACTCGTCCCAGAAGACGTGCCCGCGGTAGGCCTCACCGTGCAGACCGCGGGCGGGTACGCCGGTGTCCAGGCCCACGGTGTGCGGCGAGAGGGTCTGCAGGAGGTGGGCGATCCAGGACTTCCGGCCCTGCCGGAGCCGGCGAGGACGGACGCCGACCATGGCGTCGCAGGCTCACGGGCCTCCCGCGCAAGAAGATCGTGAATTCCGCGCTCTCCCGTCGTGCGGGAGATCTCAAGGCCACACGGACGTCGTCCGCGGGACCTTCGACCTCTGGCGGCCCGCACCGTCGGCGGATGCGATGGGAGGCGAGACCGGGCTCATCCCGAGCCGACCCGCTCGCCGTGAGCTCGATCGCGCCGGCAGGGCGACAGGGGGACGAAGGGGCTGATCATGAGCGAGATCATCGTCGGGACCGACGGCTCGGACCAGAGCCTCCGAGCGGTCGAATGGGCGGCCGATGAGGCGGTCCGCCGAGCTCTGCCCCTGCGGATCGTGCTCGCCGAGGCCGAGTGGATGTACGACACCCCGATCGACCCGCGGCTCGGAGCCGTACGGGAATGGCTGCTGGCCGGCGACGGGGACCTGCTCGCGCGAGCGGTCTCCACCGCTCGCGAACGCGCCCCCGGCGTCATGGTCCAGACGGAGACCGCGCCCGGTCAAGTGGCCCGCGTGCTCCTGAGCAAGGCGGGCGACGCGGCGATGATCGTGCTGGGCGGCCATGGCCTGGGCACGGCGACCGGTCTGCTGCTGGGCTCGACGACGCTTCAGGTCGTCACGCACGCGAGAGTCCCCACCGTGGTCGTGCGGGACCTGGAACCCGCGATACGGCGGGAGGTCGTGGTCGGAGTGGACGGATCGGCGGTCAGCGAGCCGGCCGTGGGGTTCGCGTTCGAGGAGGCCGCGCTCCGTAAGGCGCGGCTGCGCGCTCTCCACGTCTGGTCGCATCCCGCCTCGAGAGGGCCCGGTGACATGCAGCCGCTGGTCTACGACCCCCGGCTCGTGGCCGAAGAGGAGCTGCGTCTGGTGGAGACGTCGCTGGCCGCCTGGCAGGGCAAGTTCCCCGAGGTCGAGGTCGTCTTCGACGTCGAGCACGGCCGTCCGGCGCGGGTCCTGGCCGGTGCCTCCGCGCGCGCCGACCTTCTCGTCGTCAGCACCCGCGGAAGGGGAGGTTTCAGCGGTCTGCTGCTGGGATCGGTCAGCCACGCCTTGCTGCACCGCGCGCACTGCCCGCTGGTCGTCGTGCCGCCCGTCCGCTGACCTCGCCGCCGTCTCAGCCCGGACCGGACGCCGGGTGACCAAAAGGGATTCAAGGTCGGGAGGCCGGAATGCACGTCCGTATCGGTATCAACGGCTTCGGGCGCATCGGGCGGAACTACCTGCGATGCGCGCTGCAACGGGGCCATGAGGTAGTGGCGATCAACGACATCACCAGCCGTTCCGCCGTCGTGAAGACGCCGCGCAGCACCGGCTCGTAGTACTCCAGCCGCAGGGCCTGTACGGCCACCACGACGCCTTCGAGCACGAACGCGAGCAGGTTCCCCACGGTGAACACCACGACAGCGGCCACCGCTCCGGCACTCGGCAGCTGCCACACGGCGCGCGTCGCGTTCCAGACGACCAGGCCGATTGCCGCGTGCGCGAGACCGAAGGCCGCGAGCCGGGCGAAGGACGCGACATTCGAACCCTGTTCGGCCGGGCGATCGTGGTCGTCGGCGGCCACGCTGCTGTGGCACCTGCGGGTCCTGACGGGATGGCTGCCCGCCCGAGGCGCGGCGACGTTGCGGGCGCTGGCGGGCTGGTTCGAGATCGCCAACGTCGAGGCCCTCCTGTTCGGGGGGCCGAGGTTCGAGATGGGCGCGCTGGCGACGGCCTGGCCCGCGCTCCGAGACGCCTCCGATCTGCGCGCCGCGCTCGCCCTCTCGCCGTGGTGCTCGGCCGCGCTGGTCGAAGCCCGGAACGCCTGCCGCACCGCCCTGCGGGCCGCCGTCCGTCACGCGGTCGCGCAAGCGGCCGAGCGGGTTCTGGCCTGCGAGATCGCCGCCACCCGCCAGCGGATCCGGGCCCTGGGAAAGGCGCTGGATACCGCCGCTGACCGCGGCGATCACCCGGATCGACCTGGCTCTCGAAGAGGACGAGCGCTTCGACCGGGCGCGCCTGCTGCGTGCCCGGCCCGGCCATGGACCCTAGGCCAGGGCGAGGAAGAGCTTCTCCAGTTCCGCCTCGGTGAGGGGAGGCGCTTCGCCGTCGGCGGCGGTCAGGCACTGGCGCATGCCGGTGGCCACGATCTTGAAGCCGGCGCGGTCCAGGGCGCGGGAGACCGCGGCGAGCTGGGTCACCACGTCCTTGCAGTCACGCCCGGCCTCGATCATCGCGATGACCCCGGCCAACTGGCCCTGGGCGCGGCGTAGACGGTTGAGCACCGCCTTCATCGCCTCGTCTTCTCCGCCCACGGCGCACCTCCTCCAGATCCAGCCGCTCCATCGTACCCCAGGGGGTATCGCGTTGGACAAATACGGGAGGGGGTATATGTTCATGCATGTCAGATACCCATAGGGGTATTCAACGACGGGAGGTGGCATGTACTTCATAGAGACCCTGGCCCTCGAAGGGCTGGGCAATCGCAGTTACCTGGCCGGCGGCCGCACCGCCGCGGTGGCGGTCGACCCGCCCCGGGACGTCGACCAGATCCTGGCCATGGCGGCCCGGCGCGGGGTGCGGATCACACACGTGGTGGAGACCCACCTGCACAACGACTACGTCACCGGCGGTCTGGAGCTGGCCCGCCTGACCGGGGCCAGGTATCACGTCCCGGCCGGCGCCCGCGTCGCGTTCGACCGGGTGCCGGTGACCGACGGCGACACCACCGAGGTGGAGGGCGGTCTGGTGCTGCGGGCGGTGGCCACCCCCGGGCACACCCCGCACCACACCTCCTACGTCCTGGAGGACGGCGGGACGCCGGTGGCCGCCTTCACCGGCGGGTCGCTGCTGATCGGCGCCGTCGGCCGTCCTGACCTGGTCGATCCCCGGCTCACCGAACGGCTCGCCCGCGCCCAGCACGCCTCCGCGCGCCGGCTGGCCGAGCTCCCGGACCAGGTGCGGGTGCTGCCCACGCACGGCTTCGGCAGCTTCTGCTCCTCCACCCAGGCCCAGGGGGACTCCACCACGATCGGAGCCGAGAAGGCGCGGAACGCCGCGCTGACCAAGGACGTCGACGCGTTCGTCGCCGAACTGCTGGCCCACCTCGACGACGTCCCCGCCTACTACACCCACATGAGCCCGGCCAACGCCGCGGGCCCGGCCCCGGTCGACCTGACCGAGCCGCGGCACGCGGACGCCGCGCAGATCGCCGAGCGGCTGGCCGCCGGCGAGTGGGTGGTCGATCTGCGCAATCGCATCGCCTTCGCCGACGGCCACGTCGCCGCCGCGCTCAACTTCGAGCTCGACGGCAAGCTCGCCACCTATCTGGCCTGGCTCATCCCCTGGGGCAGGCCGGTCACCCTGCTCGCCGAGAGCCCCGAGCAGATCGCCGCCGCCCAGCGGGAGCTGGTCCGCGTGGGCATCGACCGCCCCGCCGCGGCCGCCACCGGTGCCCCCGAGCAGTGGGTGACCGACCCGGCGGCGCTGCGCTCGTACCCCCGTGCCGACTTCGCCGAGCTGACCGAGGCCCGTGCCTGGGGCGAGGACCTGGTCGTGCTGGACGTGCGGCGCGCCTCCGAGCGGGCCACGGGACACATCGAGGGGTCGGTGCACATCCCGCTGCACCAACTGCGGCAGCGCCTGCACGAGGTCCCGGACGGGAAGGTGTGGGTGCACTGCGGCAGCGGCATGCGCGCCGCGATCGCCGCCTCCCTGCTGGATGCCGCCGGCCGTCAGGTCGTCGCCGTCGACGACGACTTCCCGGCGGCCCACGACGCCGACCTGGTCGTACGGGGACAGCGCGGGCAGATCGTGTGACCGCGCTTCCCCTGGCCCTCATCGCCGGAGGCGTGGTCGGCCTGGCACTGGGCGGGCTGGGCGGCGGAGGCAGCATGCTCGCCGTCCCCGCGCTGATCTACCTGTTGCGGTTCAGCCCCTCCCAGGCCACCACCGCCAGTCACCTGATCGTCGCCGCGACCTCCTTGACCGGACTGCTCGCCCACGCCAGGGCCGGCCGGGTCCGCTGGCGTATCGGTACCGTGTTCGCCGCCGCGGGTCTGCCGGCGGCGGCCGCCACCGGAGCGATCTCCGCCCATCTCCCCGGCGCGCTGCTGACCACGGCCTTCGCCCTGTCGGCGGGCCTGGCCGCCTGGCGCATGCTCGTTCCAGGACCCGACACGGTGCCGGGCACCGCGGTCGGGCCGGGCAAGACCGCCGCCGCGGGCTCCGGCCTCGGCGCGTTGACCGGCCTGCTCGGGGTCGGCGGCGGCTTCCTGACCGTCCCCGCACTGGTATCCGCCCTCGCCCTTCCCATGGCCGAGGCGATCGGAACCAGCCTGCTGGTGATCAGTGCCAATTCCCTAGCCGCCCTCATACCCCGGCTCGGCGGCACCGGCGCCATCGACTGGTCGGTCGTCGGACCCTTCACCGGCACGGCCATCCTCGGCGCCTGGGAGGGCAAACGGTGGGCGGAGAAGCTCTCCGACCGCACGGTGCAGAAGATCGTCGCGATCGCCCTGCTGGCCGTGGCCGCGCTCATGCTCATCGACGCCCTGCGCTGAGCCACGACACCACACCCGGTGCTCACCGGGCATTTCCCGCACGGCCGGCCCACCACGCGGCCACTCGGCCCTCATGGATCCAAGGACTCCCGATGAACTCGACGATGACCCCGCAGCAGTTGCACGCCCGTCTCGACGACCTCACGATCATCGATGTGCGCTCCCCAGGGGAGTACGCGGGCGGCCACATAGCCGGCGCCCACAACATTCCTCTCGACCAGCTCCAGCAGGCCCTGCCCGCGCTGCACGCCGCCGCCGAACGCGGCGGGCTGGCCCTCGTGTGCGCCTCCGGCGCCCGATCACAGACCGCCTGCGACCGGTTGGCGGCGGCGGGCATCCCCGCCGTCACCCTGGCGGGTGGCACCAGTGCCTGGGCGCAGGACGGACGCCCCCTCGACCGGCAGCCGGGCGGTAAGACGGTGTGGGCGATGGACCGCCAGGTCCGGCTTGCGGCCGGCTCACTGGTCGTCCTGGGTCTGATCGTCGACCTGTTCGTGCCCGGCATCCGCTGGATCTCGGCAGCCGTCGGCGGCGGCCTGGTGTTCTCCGCCTTGACCAACACCTGCGGCATGGCGGCGCTGCTCGCCAGGCTTCCGTACAACCAGCGCGTCAACGCCGCGTTCGACCTGCGGGCCACACTGAACACTCTGCGGGGCTGACGCCGCGACCGCCGCCGGCCGACCCTGTGGCGACAGTGGGGGGCCTCTGGTCCGGCCGGTCAGTGCGTGCGGTCGCGTTCGAGCAGCAGTGCCAGGGTGGGACAGTCCGCCACCGCGCGGCGCGCCAGCGGCAGCAGCCGGTCGGGCAAGGTCCCGACGATCGGGTATCCCCACTCGTCCAGGTCGATCGTCTCCGGAAGGAGCTCGGCGCACAGGCCGTGCCCTGTGCAGGCGATCGGGTCGACCCTGAGCCGCCATGGCATGATCACCACTCCTCGGGGATCGGCAGGATCGACGGCCACTGGGCGAACAGACAGCCCTTCGCGCGCGCGTGGACCCGCAGGTGCCGTCCGAAGACGCGCAGGGCGCTGGCCGCGAACCGTACGGCACCGTCCGGGTGGCGGCAGGCACCGCGACCCGGGACGACCGACAGCCGCCGGTCGAGCCGGCGGTACAGCTCCGTGCCGGCCCGGCAGGCCGCGATCTCGGCGAAGTCCGCGGCGATCGCCGGCAACCCGTGGACGCAGGGCCCGCACTGACCGGCCGTCTCGGCGGCGAGCCATGCCAGGATCCGTGCCGACTCCGCCACGCCGCACGCCCGCTCGGGCAGCGCGACCAGGATGCCCGGTCCCAGCGCGAGGCCGGCGGCCTTGAACGCCGACGGCGTCGTCGGGACGTCCAGCAGTTCCGGTGCCAGCCAGGTACCGCCGTACCCGCCGGCCAGCACGGCCTGCAGCGGCTCGGACGGGCCGCCGGCCAGGCGCAGGACCTCGCCGACCGGCGTGCCGAGCGGTGCCTCGACCACGCCGGGGCGAGTGACCGCGCCCGAGACCGTGAACAGGGCCGTGCCCGGTGCCTCCTGGCCGCCGCACGATCGGAACCAGCCGGGACCGTAACGCGCGATCAGCGCGATGTGCGCGAAAGTCTCGGCGTTGCTGACGAGCGTCGGCCGGCCGCCGACGCCGCGTTCGAAGGGGCGGGGCGGTGTGAAGGACGGCCGGGCATCGCCCGCGTCGATCCAGCGGACCAGGGAGGTCTCCTCGCTGGCGACGTAGCGGGGCGGTACGGCGGTCACCCGTATCGGCACCGGCGCCAGCCGGGCCTGCTCGCGCTCGGCGATCGCGCGCCGGACCGTGTCCGCCAGGGTGGTGATGCCGCCTCGCCGCGGGCCGGCAGCCGGGTGCTCACCGGCGTTCCGCTCGGCGTGCACGCACACCACGATCTCGCGTGCGCCGACGGCGCCGGCGGCGAGCGCGGCCCCGTCCAGCACAAGATGTGGCGCCACCGTCAGCAGCGCGCGGTCCTTGCCGCTGGCCGGTTCGCCTTCGGCGGCGTTGACGACGACCACGGCGGACCGCCGTCCGGCGGCCACCGAGCGAAGCTTGCGGCCGGCCGGGAACCCGCCGCCGCCCCGGCCGGTCAGCCCGGACTCCTCGACCGCCCGGATCAACGAGGCGTCCGCTGCGGCCAGGGGCGGCGCGCCGTACTGTGCCAGGTGGTCGTCCAGCCCCGCCCGCCGGCCCAGCGCGTGATATCCGGCGAGCAGGCGTACGGCGTGCGGTGTCGCCGTTCCCCTGGTCACTCTCCGTCCCCTCTCTCCTCGCCCTCATCGGCCGATGGCGTGGCCCACGTCGACGGTGGGACCGGCGGTCGGTCGGTCGTCCCCGTCCGCGGGGTGCTCGCGGTCCCGAGCAGCGAGGCGGGCGTGCCGGAGCGCCGGGCCCAGCCGCTCGCCAGCGGACCGGATACGGCCCAGGCACCGACGACCAGGACCGTCACGAGCGTCAGCAGTCCGGTCCCGGCCCGCAGACCGACGTTGCCGGGCCCCGCGGCCGCCAGCCGCCAGGCCACCGCGGCCAGTGTGACGGCGGCGCAGACCCCGGCGAGCGGCAGGAAGAGCGAGGACCGGACGTCGGAACCGGTGCCGAGCGCGTGCACGAAGGCGGCGAGCCAGCAGGCGTACGCCGCCCAGTGCAGCGTCTTCCAACGGCGGTAGCCGATTCTCGTCCGCAGCAGGCTGGTCGCCGCGAGGACGACGATCAGGTCGAAGGCGACGGTGCCCAGGCCCAGCCAGATCGGCCGGTACGCCGAGCCGAACGGCACGACGACGTCGGTCAGGGCGATCGGCGCGTAGGAGTCGGCGACCGTGGTCGCGATGTGCACGGCGAGGAAGCCCAGGGCGGCGAGGGTGAGGTTGCGGTGCAGCCCGGCGAGCACGAACCGCGGCACCCGCCGCCCGCCGACGCGAAGAGCCGACAGCACGCCGAGCGTCAGCACGACCGTGAGGAACACCAGCGTGACCTCTCCGGTCGCGCGTGTGGCGTACCACAGGAGGTTCATCGCGCCTGCCCGCCCACCGACCGCGCGTCCGCGGGCGGGGCGACCGCCTTCCCCCGGCTTTCCGCAGCCGCCGCCGCCTTCCCCGGGCTTTCCGCAGCGGCCACGGCCGCGTTTCCCGGGCTGTCCAGGACCGTCACGGCCGCCTCCTCGGGCCAGCCGGCCAGCGCGAACGCCCGCCCGTCGAGACGGACCAGGCGGGCCGGCAGTCCCAGACCGACCAGCCACGTGCTCGCGCCCCAGCCCTTGACCAGGGCCGCGGTGGCGGCGGCGTTGGCATCGACGCAGGTGGCCGCCGCCACACTGGCCGTACGCCAGCAGGAGGCGGCGGGAATGCCGGTCGCCGGGTCGATGATGTGGTGCAGCCACTGGTCGCCGCGCCGCCAGCGCCGTACGGTCACCGACGAGGTGGCCAGGCCTCCCGTGGTGATCACGACGTCCTGACCGGAGCCGTCCGAGCCGTCGTCGCGGTGGTCGTCGCTCACGCGGATCCGCCAGCCGCCCTCAGGCGGCGGCCCGCTGACCGCGATGTCGCCGCCCAGCCCGACGAGCACCCCGCAGCCGGTGTCCGCGGACGCCCGCGCGGCGGCCCGGTCGGCGGCCAGCGCCTTCGCCGTCGCGCCCAGATCCAGTCGCACACTGCGAGGCAGCCGTACGACCTGCGCGTCGAGCCCTACCGTGCGCCAGCCCGCGACCCGCCGCCGGACCAGGCGCGGCGCCGGACCGCCACGGCGCACCTCCGCGATGTCCCGGTCGTATCCGGCAGCCACCAGCGCGGCCCCGACGGTGGGGTCGACCGCGCCATCGGTCGCCTCCGCCACATCCAGGGCACGCCTCAGCGTCTGGGCGAACAGGGCGGACACCTCGACCGGCCGGCCGCCTGCGGCGTTGAGCCGCGACAGCTCCGAGTCGGCGCGGAACCGGTCGCACGCCGCACCCATCGCCGTGAGCTCGACGTCGAGGGCCGCCCGCGCCGCGTCGAGCCGCTTCGGGTCGGTGACGAGGAGCCGCGCCGTCGTGCCCCAGACCGGGAAGCTGAGTACGCCCGTCATCACGAGCCGCCCGAGGTCGCGTGCGTCGGCCGCCGGGCCGGGGCGCTCGGCGGAGCGGCCGGCGCGGTCGCGGGCGGAGTGAGGTGGTGGCGGTGGGTCCGGTGCGGCCGCGCGGAGGCGGAGGATCCGGTCGAGGCGGACGGCGACGAGGTCGTGGTCGACGGCGTGGCCGGCCGCTCCGAGGGCGTCGGAGCGGCCGGCCCGGCGTGCGGTCGGTCAGCGGCCTGACCTGGAAGCAGGTGCGCCAGGCCGGCGGTCAGCAGGCCGGACAGGACGACACCGACGCCGACCGTTCGGCGGGTCCAGGACGTCACCTGGTTCAGGCCGGCGTCGCGACGGCGCCGGCGTGAACGTTCGGGATGTTGCATCCTTCGTTCCCCCTTGACGTGCGCTCAGGTTCGAGTGTCATCGGCGGGATGTTCGAAAGCCGTGCCCGAAGTGTGAAGAAGTCGTTCATCTCTAGTGGTGCGGGCCGGCGGCTCGCCCGGAGGATGAGGTGCCGACGCCGTGCCAGGCGGCCGTGGCGCCGCTGTGGCCGATGCGGACCACCTGGACGCCGCTGGCCACCGCACCGACGACCGCGACGATCGCGGCGGCGGCGGTCAGGTACCGGCCCCACTGCACGTTCCGCTTGGCCCCGTACCAGCGCACGAAGACCAGTACGGCCAGGCCCAGCCAGAGCAGGGCGGCGAAGGGCAGCAGGCCGTCGGCCATCTCGGTGTGCCGTTCGACGAGCGGTGTCCGCTTGACATGGGATTCCAGCAGTTCGCCGGTGTGCGTGGCGAGGGGGACCGAGAGCAGGGCCACCGTCGCCACCCCGAGCGCCAGCGGGGCGTACCGCCGGCGGGCGGCGGGCCAGACGGCGACCACGATCGCACCCAGGGCGGCCAGCGGGATGAGGACCACCACCGCGTGGATGACGAGGGGGTGTGCGGGGAGTCCCATGATGGTGGAGAACATGATGGTCTTTCTGGGAGGTTCAGCCGGTGGGGTTGGTCTGCTCCACTGTCGCGGCTCATGGCTGAACCCTGCTCAAGGGAAATGTTCAGAAGTCGTTCAGATCGGGCCGACGGCCGTACCGTGAGAGCGTGACCGACGTGCCGGTACGGATCTTGATAGTCGAGGACGATCCGGGGATCTCCGCTTCCCTCCAGCGCGGTCTGACCCGCGCCGGATACGACGCGTACGCCGTGAGCACGGCCGCGGACGCCCTGGCCGCCGAGCCCTTCGACGTGGTCCTCCTCGACCTGGGCCTGCCCGACGCCGACGGCACCGAGCTGTGCGGCACGCTCCGGCAACGGTCCGACAGCGCCATCCTGGTCATCACCGCGCGCGGGGAGGAGCCGGACCGGGTCGCCGCCCTGGACGCCGGCGCCGACGACTACATCGTCAAGCCGTTCGGGTTCGCCGAGCTGATGGCGCGGATCCGGGCGGTGCTGCGCCGCAGCAGGCTGACCGAGACGCATCTGCTACGGCACGGCTCGCTGACCATCGACACGCGGACCCGGCGGGTGACCTCGGGGGACACCGAGGTCCCCCTCACACCGACCGAGTTCGACATCCTCGAGTGCCTCGCCACCGACCCGGGACGGGTGGTGAGCCGTCAGGAGATCCTCGAACGCGTGTGGAACACCCACTGGTACGGCCCCACCCGCGTCCTGGACGTCCACATCGCGGCGCTTCGCCGGAAGCTGGGCGACCCGTCGGCCATCCAGACCGTCTACGCCCGGGGTTTCCGGCTCGGGGACCTCGAGTGACCAGCCGGATTCTCGCGGCGTTCCTCGTCCTGACCGGCGGCCTGATCATCGGCGCGCTGCTGCCGTTGGGATTCGCGATGGCCGACCAGCACCGACGCGACTACCAGTCCAGCACGCTCGAGCTCGCCCGTGCGCTCGCCACCACGGCCGAGGAGGGCATCGAAGACCGGGACAGCACGACGACCCTGCCCGCCCGGCTGGCGACGGTGCGCCGCGAGGCCGAGGGCGGCGACCAGGCCGTGGTCACCGTGGTCGACCGGAAGAGCCGCGTCCTCGTCGGACGCGACAGCGGCCTGTACACACCCGACCGCGTCGCCATCGGCCTGCGCGGACAGACCCGCGTCTCCGATCTCGGCGGCCGCCTGCTGGCGATCGTGCCGGTCGGGGCCCAGGACGAGCGGGTGAAGGGCGCGGTGCTGCTGGCCCGGCCGCTCACCCCCCTGCGGGAGCGGGTCGACCGGCTGTGGATGCGGCTCGGCCTCGTCGCGTTCGCGGCGGTCGTCACCGCCGTCGTCCTCACCGTCTACCTGGCCAGGTGGGTCGGTCGTCCCCTACGTCGGCTGGGCGTGGCCGCCGAGGCCCTCGGGACCGGCGAACTGGCGGCACGCGCCGATCCACCGCGTCGCCCGCCGGAGGTGCGCGGCCTCGCCGAGCGGTTCAACGTGATGGCCGCCCGCCTGGAGAACCTGATCTATGACAGCCGCGCCGTGCTGGCGGACGTCTCCCATCAGCTCCGCACGCCGCTGGCGGCGCTGCGGCTGCGCATCGAACTGTTCGCCGAGGAGGCCAGGTCCGGTGGGCGCGAGGCGGATGCGGCCGAGTTCGAGGCCGCGCTGGATGAGCTGGGCCGGCTGGCCCGCATGGTCGACGGGCTCCTCGCCGTCGCTCGGGCGGAGAACACCACGACGCCCCCACAGGTGATCGCGGTCACCGATCTGCTACGGGAGCGCGTGGACGCCTGGCGGCCGGTCGCGGCCGAGCGAGGAGTCGAACTTCTCCTGGGGCCCGGCGAGTCCCTGACCGCGATGTTGGGGCCCGGCCGCCTCGAACAGGCGATCGACAACCTGGTCGACAACGCGCTCACCGCGACGCCCGAGGGCGGCCACGTGCGGATCGGCGCAGGCCGCACGGACCACCTGGTTCGCGTCACCGTCGCCGACGACGGCCCCGGCATGTCACCGGGCGCGATGACCGAGGCGTTCCGCAGGTTCCGCACCGGCCGGGCGGGCGGCACCGGCCTGGGTCTGCCCATCGTCCACCGGCTGATCACCGCCGACGGCGGAGACGTCACGCTGTCCGAAACGCCCGGCGGAGGGCTCACCGTCACGCTGGACCTTCCGGCGACGAGATGACCCGGGCGGCCGCGGATCCTCGGTCCCGTCGGCGGCTTCCCAGCCCGAACGGCGCAAGCCCACGGGTTGTTCTCAGGCAGAACTAACGTGTGGTTATTCTGGAGCAGAACTAGATGGGAGCGTGGCGTGAAGATCGTGGAGAGGCCGCTCGGCCGCTCTGGTCCGTTGCCGGGACCGGCGCTGGCGGGTCTGTGCGCCGTCGGCCTCGCGGTGTGCGCGGGGTTCGCGGTGCTCGGCGGCTGGGTCGGCGTGGCAGGGATCGCGCTGGTCCTGGCCGCCGCCATCGCCGGCATGCTGCGCTGGCCGTAGGAGGGTCGGATGTTCCCCTGTACCGGCGATGCCTCAGGTGAGGGGCCGGGGTGACGTTGCTGCGCGAGCGTGCTCGCCCGAAGGTCGTCCGGGAGCATCGGTGGGCGCCCTGGTTGGCGGTCTGCTCTGTGTGCGTCGGTGCGTTCATGGGCCAGTTGGACGCGAGCATCGTGACCGTCGCGTACCCGGCCATCGAGCGCGAGTTCGTGGCCCCGCTGGCCTCGGTGCAGTGGGTGTCGCTGGGCTATCTGCTCGTCCTGGTCGGCCTGCTGGCGGCGGTCGGCCGCTTCGCCGACACGGTCGGGCGCAAGCTCGTTTACCTACAGGGGTTCGTCGTGTTCACCGTGGCGTCGGCCGCATGCGGGCTGGCGCCGTCTCTGGGGTCACTGGTGGTCTTCCGGCTGGTGCAGGCGGCCGGTGCCGCGATGCTGCAGGCGAACAGCGTCGCTCTGGTCAGCGTCAGCGTGCCGCGCGAACGGCTGCGCCAGGGACTGGGGCTGCAGGCCGCCGGGCAGGCGCTGGGCCTGGCTCTCGGGCCGACGGTCGGCGGGCTGCTGGTGGCCTCGGTGGGCTGGCGATGGGTGTTCTGGATGAACGTTCCCGTCGGATGCGCCGCCATCGTGGCCGGCCACTACCTGCTGCCTCGTACGCGCGAACGCAGCGCCGCGCGGCGCCTCGACTGGCCGGGGCTGTCGCTGCTCGCGGCGGCGACGACGACGCTGCTGCTGGCGCTGTCGGGCGTTTCGGGGCTCGGGCTGTCCGGAAGCGCGGTCCTCGCCCTGTCGGGTCTGTCGTGCCTTGCCTGGGGTGGGTTGTGGAGGCGGGAGCGCCGCGCGCGGCACCCGCTCGTCGATCCGGTGCTGCTCCGTACGCCGGGGATCGCCGCCGGTCTGTTCGGGGCGCTGTGCGGATACCTGATGCTGTTCGGGCCGCTTGCGCTGATCCCTCAGATCCTGCGTGGCGACGCCGCGCACGTCGGCCTGGTCCTGACCGCGTTGCCGGTCGGGTTCGCGGCCGCGGCCCTGGCCGCCGACCGCGTTCTGCCACGACGGTGGGGGAACCGGGGACGCGGCATCGGCGGCGCGGCGGTCTGCCTGGCGGCCTTGGCGTTGCTTCTTCCGGCACCGGCGACCAGTGTCCTGGTGATCCCGCTTCTCGCGGTGCTGGGGTTCGGCCTGGGAGTGTTCATCCCCGCGAACAACACCGTCATCATGGCGGCCGTCCCGGCGCGGCTCTCGGGCATCGCGGGTGGGATGGTCAACATGACCCGAGGGGTCGGCACCGCGCTGGGCATCGCGCTGGTCACCCTCGCACTGCACCTGGCGGGAGTGACGATCGACGGCGCGCGCATCGCGGTCGCGATGATGGCGGCCGCCGCGCTGGCCGCCACGGTGAGTGTCGCGGGGGCCAGGTCCGGTCGACCGGCCGGCCCGTCGCAGCTCTACCGAACCGGGGGATCAAGGCGACAATGACGGTCATGGACGAGCGCGATGGAACTGCGATCTCCGCTGCGAAGGGCATCAAGAGGCCGGTACCCGCCGGGCCCGAACTCGCCGACACGGTCGCTCGGCTGCGGCGGGCGATGCGCCGCGCGGCTCGTACCGTCGATCCGGCCAATCCGCTCGCGGTGGCACAGCTGGAACTGCTGTCGGCGGTGGCGGACGAGCCGGGCGTACGGCCCGGAGAGCTCGCGCGGCGGTTGCGATTGGCCCCGAACTCGGTGACGACGCTGGTCAACGGTCTACAGGCCAAGGGGCTGATCACCCGTTCGGCCGGCCACCTGGATGGCCGTGCGGTCACGCTGACGCTCACGGACAAGGGGATCGAGGCCGTCGACGGCTGGAAGAGCGCCAACACCTCGATCGTCGAGACGGCGCTGGCATCCCTGGGTGACGACCACAATCGGGCACTGTCCGAAGCGCTCCCGGCTCTGCGTGAGCTGACCCAGGCCGTCGACGCGATCGCCGACGCCCCATCGAGCGACTGAGAAGGAGGACATGCCGGATCCGCACGGCCTGCCTCCAGTTGGGGTACGTGGCGGGCGCGTCGGAGCTGCGTCGATGAGCGTGGATCACGCATCGCCGCCGTCGTGATGGTGGTGCCGGCCGTCTTCGGCTTTGTCAGCGCGGTGCGCGGCTGATGGCCGGCCCGCGCCGCCGGCCACCGCGTGGAGGGACGCTGAGGGGCCACCGGATGGGTTAACTGCGTAGCTCAGTGAGGGCGAGGAATTCGCTGCGGGAGCGAGCGTCGGTGCGCGGCGCGCCGAGCAGGGTGGAGGTCAGAGTGCGGGAGCCGGTGGCCTGGACGCCGCGTAGGGTCATGCAGGTGTGCTCGGCTTCGATGACCACGCCCACGCCTTTGGGCTCCAGGTGGGTCTCCAGCCAGTCCGCGACCTGTTTGGTGAGGCGTTCTTGGACCTGGGGTCGGCAGGCGAAGTACTCGACGACGCGCGCGAGCTTGGACAGTCCTAGGATCCGCTGTCCGGGCAGGTATCCGACATGTGCGGTGCCGACGAAGGGCAGCAGGTGGTGCTCGCAGACCGACCGCAGAGGGATGCCGCGGGCGAGCACGAGTTCGTCGTAGTCCTCGTCGTTGGGGAAGGTGGTCAGGTCGAACGGACGGGGGCTGAACAGCTCGGCGTAGGCCCGAGCCATCCGCGCGGGTTCAGGGCGGAATTCCGTACCCCGCGACGCGCGTGACGGGAGTCGTACGGACCGCGTGCGGTGGCGGCCATGGACTCCGGAGAGGGTCCTGCACAGTTCGATCGCGCATATCGGTCGGCCCCCGCGCCGCGCCCCCGGACGCGGCAACGGGCGGTTCGACCGCTGATCAGCCGACGATGGTGTTCATGAGGAGGACGCCGCCCAGGCCGAGGACGGCGAGTGCGGAGGTGTATCCCGTACGGATCTTGATGGTGTCCAGGACCGACAGATTCAGATACTGCTTGAAGAGCCAGAACCCTGGGTCGTTGACGTGGCTGGCGGCGATGCTGCCGCAGGTGACGGCGAGCACCATCAGTTCGGGGGAGGTGCTGGAGTTGTGCAGGAGGGGGAGAACGATGCCGGCGGCGGTGACGACGGCGACGGAGGCGGAACCGACCGCGACGCGCACCAGCGCCGCGATGCCCCAGGCCAGGATGAGCGGGGAGACGTTCCAGCCGTGGGTGAGATCGGCGATGTAGCCGGCGATCCCGGACTTGACGAGTACCTCTTTGAAGGCGCCGCCGGCGCCGATGACCATGATGATCATGGCGATCGGCTTGATGGCCTCGTTGCACGATTCCATCACGGCCGCGAACCGGCTGCGGGCCGCGACGGCCGTACCGGCCGCGGGGGCGGCCGTGGTGACCATTCCGCTGCTGCTGTCGGGACGCGCGGTCGCGGCGCCGCCGTCGTCCGGCTTCATCGTGTCCTCGGGACGGCTGACCTTGGGGCCGAGGAGGGCGATGGCCAGGAGAAGGGCGATGAGCAGTGCGACCGGGGCCTTGCCGAAGAAGCCGATGTAGCCCAGGGCTTCGCTGCCGGAGTCCATGCTGAGCTCGGCGACGGCCGAGGTCGCCATCAGGACGATGGGGATGATGACGATCAGCAGGCATGTGCCGAAGCGGGGAAGGTCATCCTCGTCGAACTTCCGCTCGGTGATGAGCGCGACGGGGAGGCGCGGGTTGATCCGCTTGACGTAGGCCAGCCGAGGCCACACATAGCAGACGACCGATGCGGACACGATGGCGATCGGGAGGCCGTAGAGCAGGGTCGTGCCCTGGCTGGCGTGGAAGGTCTCGGTTACGGCGGCCGGGCCGGGGTGCGGTGGCAGGAAGCTGTGCATGGTCGACAGGGTCATCGACATGGGGAGCCCGACCCACAGCAGCGGCAGCTTGTACTCACGGACGATCGTGAACACCAGTGGGATGAGGAGCACGAAGCCGACCTCGTAGAACATCGTGATGCCGATGGCGGTCGAGGTGAGGGCCATGGCGAACTGGACGCGGCTGATGCCGAAGGCGTTGACCACCGAGGTGGCGATCCGTTGCGCGGCGCCGCTGTCGGCGAGGACCTTGCCGAGCATGGCGCCGAAACCGAGGATCAGGATCAGCTCGTCGAGTTGGTCGCCGACGCCGGAGACGATCGCGTCGTAGATCTTGGGCAGTGACATGCCCCGGGCGAGGCCCACGAACAGGGCGGCGATGAACAGCGCGATGAAGCCGTTGATCTTGAACTTGGTCATCATCACGAGGAGCAGCACTACGGCGAGCGCCACGATGAGCAGGGGCATAGCGTTCAGCTCTTTCCGCGCATCCGCTGGGGGTGGTTCGGCGGACGGACCGCCGTGTGATGGAGGTCACCGGTCGTTGTATCGCGGAAGCGTAGGAGCGCCCGTAATGCGTGTCCAACCCCGATATGACATCGGGTGATACCTTCACGGCATCATGTTTTCCTTCGAGCAACTCCGTGGCTTCGTCGCCGTGGCCGAGGAACTCCACTTCGGTCGCGCCGCCGAACGGCTCAACATGACGCAGCCGCCGCTGAGCCGTCAGGTCCAGAAGCTGGAGCGGGCGATCGGGGTCCAGCTGTTCGAGCGGGACAACCGCCGGGTCGAACTGACCACGGCCGGGGCGGCCTTCCTGTCGGAGGCCCGGCGGCTCCTCGCGCTCGCCGACCACGCTCCCGATCTGGCACGCCGGATCTCGGCAGGGTCGGCCGGTACGGTGCGCATCGGCTTCACGGCCGGGTCGACGTTCGCCGCCCTGTCGGCCGTGCTGCGGCGCATCGACGAGACACTGCCCGACATCGATGTGGACCTGTACGAGATGGTCACCCGGGAGCAGATCGAGGCGTTGCTCGGCCACGAACTCGATATCGGGCTGGCTCGGCCGCCGTTCGACCGGGAGGTCTTCGACTCGCGCCCTATCAGCCGGGAGATGCTCATGGTCGCCGCGCCAGCCGGTCACCGTCTCGCCCGGCTCGGCCGTCCCGTCAAGCCGGGCGATCTGGACGGCGAGCCGTTGATCATGCACACGCCGGACAAGGCGGCCTATTTCTACAATCTGGTCGTCAGTCTCGTTCCGATCATGCGCGAGAACGTGGTGCACAGCGTCAGCCAGATCCTCACGATGGTGTGGCTGGTCGCCGCCGGCCGGGGGATCGCGTTCGTGCCCGAGGCCGCCGCTCGTCTGGGCGTGGAGGGCGTGGCGTACCTGCCGTTGTCCAAGCCGGCCGGCAGGCCGGTGGAGCTGCATCTGCTCTGGCTCAAGGATTCGAAGAACCCGGCGCTCTGGCAGGTGCTCGATCGTCTCGAAGGGCTCACCCTTTGATGCCTTAGCGGTATCAAACGATGCGATAGTTGGCTTGAGCGCGCATCGCCCCTGGTCCTAACGTGGCCGGGACGAACCTCGCTCTGCCTACCGAAGGGTGATCCCGTGTCTCGTACGCCCACGATCGCGTCGATCGAGGTCATCCCCGTCGCCGGCCATGATTCGATGCTGCTGAACCTGTCCGGCGCGCATCAGCCCTTCTTCACCCGCAACATCGCGATCGTCTCCGACAGCGACGGCCGTACCGGGGTGGGCGAGGTCCCCGGCGGCCCGGCGATCGCCGACACGATCCGTGAGGCCGCAGACCTGCTCGTCGGCCGGCCCGTCGCGCGGCTCGGTTCGCTGCTGCGAGAGGTCGCCATCCGGTTCGCCGGTCGCGACCGTGGTGGCCGGGGGCGGCAGACCTTCGACCAGCGCACCACCGTCCACGCTGTCACCGCGCTCGAATCGGCGTTGTTGGACCTGCTCGGCCAGCAGCTGAAGGTCCCGGTCGCCGAGCTGCTCGGCGACGGCCCGCAGCGCGATGCCGTGCCGGTGCTGGGCTACCTGTTCTACGTCGGCGATCACACCAGGACCGATCTCCCCTACGTCGTCGAGGACCGGCCCGCCGACGACTGGGAGCGGCTGCGCCGACGCGAGGCGCTCGACCCGGAGTCGATCGTCGCATTGGCCGAGGCCGCCCAGGCGCGCTACGGATTCCGCGACTTCAAACTGAAGGGCGGCGTGCTGGCGGGCGAGCGGGAGATGGACGCCGTGCGCGCCCTGGCGACCCGCTTTCCCGACGCCCGGGTGACGCTGGACCCCAACGGCGCCTGGTCGCTCGCCGATGCCGTCGCCCTGTGCCGCGACGCAGGGAATGTCCTGGCCTACGCGGAGGATCCGTGCGGTGCGGAGAGCGGTTTCTCGGGGCGGGAGACGATGGCCGAGTTCCGTCGCGCGACCGGCATACCGACCGCCACCAACATGATCGCGACCGATTGGCGGCAGCTGGCGCACGCCGTGCGGGCCGGCGCGGTCGACATCCCACTGGCCGATCCGCACTTCTGGACGATGCGTGGTGCCGTCCGCGTTGCGCAGCTCTGCCATGGCTTCGGCCTGACGTGGGGCTCGCACTCCAACAACCACTTCGACATCTCGCTCGCCATGTTCACCCACGTCGGCGCCGCCGCACCCGGCGAGATCACCGCCCTGGACACGCACTGGATCTGGCAGGACGGTCAGCGGCTGACCAAGGTCCCGCCGCGGATTCGCGACGGACGGATCGCCGTGCCCCGGAGCCCGGGCCTCGGGATCGAATTGGACCGCGACGCGGTGGCGGCCGCGCACGAACTGTACGTCGAGCACGCGCTCGGAGCCCGCGACGACGCCGTGGCGATGCAAAGCCTGGTGCGCGGCTGGACCTTCGACCCGAAACGTCCTTGCCTGGTGCGCTGACCGATCGCGCGGGGCGTTCTGCGGCCTCGGTTCGGTGAGTCTGCGCGACGCGTACATGCCGGTCCGACCCGATCCGGGGCAGAAGCTCGGCCGACCGCGGCTCGGATGTCCGGCGTGCCACCTGTGCGCCGGACGTCCGGTGCTGAATGGTGAACGCGGTCGGCGGGTCACCTGCCAAGAAGATGACCCGCCGGCCCTATCGCGGCGATCAGGGGCGTGTCCCGAACTCCGCGGTGGCGGCCGTCCACGCGCGTGCCTGCTCGGTCAGGGTGATCCCGAGGCCGGGCCGCTCGGAGACGTACATGCGGCCGTCGCGCGTCTCCAGCCGTTCGTTGAAGAGCGGCGCCAGCCAATCGAAGTGCTCGACCCAGGGCTCGATCGGGTACGCGGCGGCCAGGTGCAGGTGGATCTCCATCGCGAAGTGCGGCGCCATCTCCAGTTGCCTGTGCTCGGCGTAGGCGGCGAGCTTGAGGAACTGCGTGATGCCTCCGATACGGGGCGCGTCGGGCTGGACGATGTCGGCCGCCCCCGCGTCGATGAGTCGGACGTGCTCGGCGACGCTGGACAGCATCTCGCCGGTCGCGATCGGAGTGTCGAGGGCCCGCGCCAGGTTGGCGTGCCCCTCCGCGTCGTAGGCGTCCAGCGGCTCCTCGATCCAGAGGAGGCCGAACGGCTCGAACAGCCGGCCCATCCGCATCGCTGTGGCACGATCCCACTGCTGGTTCGCGTCGACCATGATCGGGACATCCGGGTCCAGCGCCTCCCGGACCGCAGTGACCCGCGCCATGTCCTGGCGCCAGTCAGGCTGGCCGACCTTGAGCTTGATGGCGCCGATGCCCGCGTTCAGGGACTTCTCGGCGTTCTCGATCACCTCCTCCACGGGAGTGTGCAGGAACCCGCCGGAGGTGTTGTAGGTGCGGACGGAGTCGCGGTGCGCGCCCAGCAGCTTGGCCAGCGGGAGCCCGGCGCGTCTGGCCTTGAGGTCCCACAGCGCGACGTCGATCGCTGCGATGGCCTGGACGGCCAGGCCGGAGCGGCCGACCGACGCGCCCGCCCAGGTGAGCTTCGTCCAGATTCTGCCGATGTCGGAGGGGTCCTCGCCGATGAGGACGGGCGCTATCTCCGTCGCGTGGGCGAACTGACCGGGGCCGCCCGCCCGCTTGGAGTAGGAGAACCCGATGCCTTCGTGGCCGTCCTCGCTGGTCATCTCGGCGAACAAGAAGACGACCTCGGTCATCGGCCGTTGCCGCCCGGTGAGCACCTTGGCGTCGCTGATCGGATTCGTCAGCGGTAGCACGATGGACGACAGGCTCACGTGCGCGATCCGGTCGATCGTCGCATCACCCGCCAGCGCCGCCTTGAGTGCTGCTCCAGGCGCCGCGAGCGCGCTGGAAACGCGGTCGCTACGGCTGTTGTCGATGGGTTCGCCGCCCGCCCTCACGCCATTTGTCCTCTCGGTTCCGTCTCCGGTCGGCCGTCGCGTCGCCGGAAGATGCCACACGTGTTCTCGCCGCGGAGCTCGTGGGGGAGGAGGTCCGCGGGCACGTTCTGGTACGCGACCGGACGCAGGAACCGCTTGATCGCCCGGGTTCCGACGGACGTCGCCGCCGGGGCCGATGTGGCGGAGAAGGGGCCGCCGTGCACTGCCTCTGGCGTAGTGGAGTGGTAGGCGTCGAAGTCCCGCCACGCCATGCTCAGGCCACCTTGTCGATCAGAACCTGGAGCTCGGCGAGCTCGGCGTCGTCGAGATCGGTCAGCGGCGGACGGACCGGGCCCGCCGGCCGCCCGACCACCTTCAAACCCGCCTTGATGATGCTCACCGCATATCCGGGCCGGCGGTTCCGCAGATCGCAGTACGGGATCACGAACTCCTCCAGCGCTGCCATCACGGCGGCGTCGTCATGATGGCGGACAGCCTCATAGAACCCGGCGGCGTACCTCGGCAGGAAGTTGAAGATGGCCGACGAGTACGTTGTCAGCCCCAGCGACAGATAAGGCAGGGCGAACATCTCCGCAGTCGGCAGCCCACCGATGTAGGTGAGCCGGTCACCCAGCCGGGCGTAGATCCGGGTCATCTGCTCGATGTCACCGACCCCGTCCTTGTACCCGACCAGGTTCGGGCACTCCTCCGCCAGCCGGGCGACGGTTTCGGCGTCGTACCGCGCGTTGGCACGGTTATAGACGATCACTCCTAGGCTCGTCGCCCGGCACACCGCACGCACGTGCGCGCGCAGCCCCTCCTGCCCGGCCTCGGTCAGATACGGCGGGAACAACAGGACGCCGTCCGCCCCCGCCCGTTCGGCGGCCCGCGCCATCTCGGCTGCGATGGCCGTGCCGTAACCCGCGGGCGCGATGACGGGGAGCCCAACGGGCGCGGCCGCAACGGCGGCACCGACGACCCTCTCGACCTCGGCCAGACTGAGAGAGAAGAACTCGCCGGTGCCGCCCGCCGCGAACAGTCCGGCAGCCGGGAACCCCGACAGCCAGGCCACGTGCTCCCGGTAGGCCGGCTCGTCGAAGACGCCATCCGCGGTCAGATGGGTCACCGGGAAGGACAAGAGGCCCGAGCCCAACTGCTGGGCGACCTCCCGAGGCGTCAAATCGGGCATGGAACTTTCTCCTCAGAGCGGTTGGGTGCGCAACCGACTCTAAGAAGCTGCCACGATTCACGTCCAACACCGGATTGGGATAGTCCGATACCCAAACGACATCGCCTGGCTGGTCGAACCTGGTGGTAGGCGGTGATTTCGCGATGGACCTCGCGAGCTGGTCGTCGAGGCAACGACAGCAGCCGCCCGCCTACTGGTGCACCTACGTTCGGAGCGGGCGCACCAACGGCACGCCGGCCGGCCCGTTCCCGATTTGGTGAGAACCGATAGGAAGTCCTGTGCCGTCCTAATACGGAGCGGTCTGTTTCAGGCCGGTTGGGGCCACACGAACAGGACAAGCCGGGAGGCGGGTCGGCGAATGAGAGGAAGCAACACGGAATTCGGCAGGAGACGGTGGAGCGGGGAGGCCTCCCGGCGCCAGATGCTCGCCCTGTCCGGGGGCGCCGTGGGGACGGCGGCCTGCGGCCCGGACGGGAACGGCTCCTCTTCCACTGCGGCCTCCTCCTCCAGCAACCCGTGGTACGCGGACAACAGGAATTTCCTGACGGACCAGATGGAGCGCTTCCGCAGCACCGGGAGGCTCGCCGTGGCCGGCTACGGCATCACCCAGGACGCGGCGATGTCAGGGCACTTCGGCCCGCGTCCTGGCCGGAGCCGACCGAACCCCCGTCTCCCCTCGTCACGTGGTGATCAGACGAACGGCGGCGTGACCGGTCACCGTGCCTTCTCGTTGGTGGGAAGATGCTCGACCAGCGTGTCGCCAGAGGGGAAGAACACGCTTTCATGACCGTCGCGCCAGCGGACGAGGTAGGGCGGCGCGCCATTCTTGCCATGCACTTCGACGATGATCCCTTCGCGCACCTCATCACCCACGTGGCGTCCCTCCACTCGCAACGCGTCCCCTGCGACTGCATGCATGACCCCTCCTAAGTCCCGACGTCGTCGAGTCTCGTCGGGGTTCCGCCGTGGGAGTAGGGCCGAAGGTCTATCGTCGGCGAAGTGATCCACCGCCTGGACGCCGACCACGGCTGCTCACCAGGACCTTCGTCCCGGACCCACGTCCGTACGTCCCTACCGGTCTCTTCGCCGGTCGGGAGATCGGGGCCGAGGACGGGCTACGACGGCCGAGGCGAAGAACGTGACCGCACCCTGACCTCATCCATGGGCCCGCCCACGGCCGGCTGAGAACATTCGCCGGCGGAACGTTCACCATCCGGCGCCGGGATCAGCCTGCGGAGCCGGTTCCGAGCCTGGAAGATGTCACCGGCTGCGCTGCGTTGTCCGGTCCGGCCCGGGGCGCATTCCTCCTGCCGCGATGAGCAGGAGGACCCCGGCGGCGTAGGCGGCGAGAACGGGGAGGGGGAGCCGACCGCTCGGGGCGAACCCGTGTGCCGCGACTTGGGCCAAGGCGACGGCGACCGCGGCGACCCCGGTCGTGAGCAGGGGCCACGCCTCCCGGCGGAGAGAACCGATGTCCGTGCGGCGCCGCGCGGGGGTCAGGCGTTCCGCGGGCCGCAGTGCCAAGGCGATCGGAACGAACACGACCGTGAGCGTGACCACCCAGATGAGACGCTGGCGCAGCCAGGCCGGTGACCCGATCGGTACGGATGGGAGCAGCCCGGTGGGGTACAGGGCGACCGCCGCGAGGATCACCGGGGCCATGTGCCACAGGTACAGCGTCATGACCATTCGATTGGCTCGCGTCACCGCCCGCCACAGACGGGGTCGGCGCAACAGGCGTGTCACGGCCGGTTCGGCGGCGAGCAGCAGTCCTGCCTGGCCGATGGCGAACGCGAGGAGAGCGGTCGAAGGCGGTACGGAGTTCTTGATCGGCGCACCGGGCACCCCGACCATGCTCACCGGGAAGGGACCGAGCCACACCAGGCCTGCCAGGACGGTGATCCCCATGGCGGCCAGCGCCAGCGGTCGCCGCCTGGTGCGGGTGAGCGCGCCGTCATGCCAGGCGAAGCCCAGTTGGTGTATCGCTCCCCACACCAGCAGGTAGTCCGCCCATCCCAGCACCGGTGGATGGAATGACAGGACCGTCGTATTCACCCCGGCCGCGCCGACGGCGAGCACGGCCGGTACCCCGAGGCCCCACCGCCGGTGGGCGGCGTGCAACCCCGGTGTCGCGGCCAGCAGGCCGAGGTACACGGGCAGGAACCACAGATGGAGGGCCACCGCCCACCCCGCGCGGTCGAGCACGGCTCCGTCGACGCCGGCGGCACGGCAGACGGCGACGACGGCGACGGACACGAGGACGTACGCCGTGGTGGGCCCCACGAGCCGTACGGCCCGGCCGTACAGCCAGCAGGCCCAGCCCCCGCCGCGGGCGCGGTGAGATGTCCAGGACGCCGCGTTGGCGAAGCCTCCCGCCAGGAAGAAGACCGGCATCACCTGGAACACCAGCGAGAGCCACTCGGTCCACGGCAGTCGTGCCATCACGTCCTGCCCGCCCAGGCGGCCGCCGTGGTACGTGATCGAGGTCGCCAGCCAGTGACCGAGTACCACCAGGACCACCGCGATGACACGCAGGAGGTCGACGTACCGGTTACGGGACCGCCCGGGACGGCGGTCCCCATGCGGGCGTTCCACACGTCTCCATTGTGTTCGCCTCCCGTCCCCGCACTCTGTGGTTCATGCTCCGGGGGAGAACTGGGGGACCGGGGCGAGATGATCGATGAACCACTCTCTCGCGAGTACCGCGGACGCTTCGAGGGCTCCGGGCTCTTCGAACAGGTGGGTCGCGTCGGGGACGACGGCGAGCCCGTTCTCGCAGCGCAACCGAGCCTGAGCCTGTCGGTTGAGTTCGAGGACGACCTCGTCCCGCCCACCGACGATGAGCAGGGTGGGGGCGGTCACGTGAGCCAGCCGAGGACCCGCCAGGTCGGGCCGGCCGCCACGAGAGACGACGGCGGCGACGTCCGCGCCCGGTTCGGCCGCGGCCCACAGCGCGGCCGCGGCGCCGGTACCCGCACCGAAGTAGCCGACGCCGAGCCCGTGGGCCTCCGGGAGGTCGCGTAGCCGGGCGGCGGTGTCGACCAGGCGGCGGGCCAGCAGTTCGACGTCGAACACGTTGGCCCGGTCGACCTCCTCCCGCACGGTGAGCAGGTCGAAGAGCAGGGTGCCGAGTCCAACCTGGTTCAGGACGGTGGCCACGAAGCGGTTGCGCGGACTGTGGCGGCTGCTGCCGCTGCCGTGGGCGAACATGACGAACCCGCGGGGATCCTCGGGGACGGTCAGGCGACCGGTCAGCCTTACCGGCCCGGTCTGTATCTCGACCTCTTCATCCCGCGGCAGGTCGGCGTTCGGCGATGCGTGGAGCACCGACGCGGGCGCGGGCCCACCGGCCTGCCGCAGGCAGGCCGCGACCTGCTCGTCGGTGGGCTGGGAGAAGTCGGCGTACCACTGCCCGATCGCCATGAAACCCGCGGGTGTCTCCAGGCAGCTGAGCTCGTCGGCGTCATCCTGCAGCGCCGCGGTCCAGCCAGGAGGTGCGACCGGGACGGCCAAGGCGACCCGCGCCGCCCCCTGGGCGCGTGCCACCTTGCAGGCCGCCCGCGCCGTCGAGCCGGTGGCGATGCCATCGTCGATCACGATCACCATCCGCCCCTCGAGTGGCACCCGGGCCCGGCCTCCACGGTACCGACGCGCGCGCCGCTCCAACTCGGCCCGTTCGCGTGCCTCAACCGCGGCCAGTTCCTCGGGAGACACGTGTGCCATGCGGACGATGTCCTCGTTGATGATCCGCACACCGTCCTGACCGATCGCCCCCATGCCCAGTTCCGGCTGGAACGGCACCCCCAGCTTCCGGACAACGATGACATCCAATGGCGCGTTCAACGCGCGGGCCACCTCGGCGGCGACAGGAACGCCGCCTCGGGGAAGCCCGACGACCACGAGATCCCGGCCCCTCAGATGACGCAGCCGCCCGGCCAGATGCCGGCCCGCGTCGATTCGATCGATGAAAATCATGGTTCTGCCCCCTCACCTTCAGGCTCGGCAGGGCGGGTCGGTACGGTCCAGGGGCGATGGTCCCACGCCATCGGACCGTTCAGACGGGGTGACGGCGGTCCCAGGCGGATGCCGGCGGGCCGTGCCTGCTCGGGTACGGTACGACCGGCTCCTGCAGCGGGAACGCCGTCGGTCATCACCCGTCGCTCGTTCCGTCGCCGGACCGCCGTACGACGGCCACCGGTCCCTCGGCGTGGTGCAGGACCGCGTGACTGACCGAGCCGAGGCGCAGGCCGGGGAACCCGCCGCGCCCTCTGGCACCGACCACGAGGAACTCGGCCGTGCGCGAGGCCTCGGTGAGAACCGCCACCGGGCTGCCCTCGATCACCTGCTGGATCACCGGTACGTCGGGATACTTGGCGGCCCATCCGGCCAGGGACTCCGACAGGACTCTGGCACCCTCTTCCTCGATCGTGAGGGTGTTGTAGCAGACCGGCCGCATCTCCGCCGGATAGTCGGGGCGGTCCCACGCGTGGACCCCGCGCAGGCCCAGCCCGCGCTCGGCCGCCTCCTCCAGAGCGAAAGCCACGGCGTCGACGGAGGCTTGAGAGCCGTCGATCCCCACGACGATCTCCGGCAGCCGGGGCCTGGGGTCGGTGTCCGTCGGCACGATGAGGACCGGGCAGGGAGCGTGTTCGGCCGCTTGGCGGCTCACCGAGCCGAGCAGCAGCCGGGAGAAGGCGCCGGTACCGCGCTGTCCCAGGACGAGCAGCGAGCCTCCGGCCGATTCCTGAAGGAGTGTGCCCGGGATGGGACCGATGCCGAGCCGTCGTTCGATCTCGATGGGCCCGAACATCCGGGCGCGTTCCTCGGCGATGTCCAGGATTCTCAGCCCAGGGGTCTCCGGTTGCGAGGTCGCCGGTCCACGACCACGGTACGCCGGGATGTCCCCACGCTCCCAGCCGGTCGCGATGTGCACGATCCGCAACGGCAGCCCTCTGCGCCCGGCCTCGGCCGCGGCCCAGTCCACGGCGCACAGGGCCTGGCGTGACCCGTCGACGCCGACCACGATGGGTTCTCGCATGACGCCTGCCCCTTCCACATCGACCACCAGTGTCCGAATCTCGTTCTCGGGATCGCGGGCGCTCCCTTTGCCATCGTGTGTCCCTCGCGACCGGCGAAATAGAGGCGATGGTCCGTGGGCAGCCGAGGGGAGCGGCGGTCGCCGCGCACCGGACCTCGATCGAACAGGCGCTCCGCAAGGCCGCCCCGGAGGATCTTCTTCGATTGTCCTGCCGAGCTGTACGACATGCTGATGTTCATCGGCTCGCCTGCCCGGTATGTCGTGCACGGCGTCCGGTCGAAGAGCCTCGGAGAGACGGCTGCGGCCACGAGCACGCAGCGCCTGTCGCTGATCGCCGGCAAGTACGTCGGGAAGGACGACCCGGTGATGATCGTACGGACGCAGTCCGGACTGCCCGCCGTCGGCGAGGTCCTGGAGCCGTTCACGTTCGCCTACACCGTTGCCGGCTGCATGCGTGGATCTCACCACGCTCCGTTCATGCCGGTCTCGGTCGAGCACGCGCATCCGGCACGGTTCGACGGTCCGCCGCGGGTGGTCGCCCTGGGCCTCCAGATCCATGACGGAAGACTGATCGGCCCGCGTGACCTGTTCGCCGATCCATGTTTCGACGAGGCACGCCACCAGGCCAATCTCGCGATGGACTACCTGCGCCGGCATGGCCCGTTCGAGCCGCACCGGCTGCCGATCGAGGACCTGGAGTACACCACCATGCCGCAGGTCGAGGCTCGCATCGCCGACCGCTGGGAGCCCATCGGCGCGCCCGCCCAGGCGCGCGGAGGGACACCGGCCGAGGCCGGGAAGATCTGACGCAACGGCCACGGCGGAAGAGTCACGGCACGGAAGCACCGCACTGACCGAGTGCCTGTACCGGACTCGTCCCGCGTGATTTCCGGGTCATTCCTTGTACGCGCTGAGAAGGAGGCCCGGCGGGTTCTTCAGCAGGCGGCCGAGACGCGCGGCGGCGTCATCGGAGACGGAGGAGTGTGTCATCTCCTCCCAGCCGACCCGCGTGAACCCGGCGGATTCCACGGCCCGAGTGAGGCTCGTCGCCGTCCAGTAGTGAACTTGCACTGATGCGGGAGGATTCGTGCGGATCGTGACGGTGAAGGGGTCTCCCTCACCGAGGTCGGCCGGGCGGTCCACGATGAAACCGAAATCCCGTGCCGCCTCCCTGTCGACATCCGCGTTCCCGACGTAGGCCAGCAGCCTGCCGCCGGAGACGAGGTTCGAGGAGATCCGTTCGCACATGCCGTCCAGCGTCGCCCTGTTGTCCGCGTAGTGCAGTACGTTGACGGCGATGACCAGGTCGAATTCGCCCATTGTCGGCATCGTCGCCACGTCGTGGACGTGGTACAGGACTCCCAGCGGCTGGTCCGCCTCGGCGGCCTCGGCCAGCCGGATCATCTCGCTGGAGGAGTCCGTTCCCACCACCTGACCGGCGCCCCTCTGGGCGACCAGCCGGGCATAGAGACCGTCGCCGCACCCCACGTCCAGCACACGCTTGCCGTTCACCGGCCCCAGAGCGTGAAAGAACGATGGGAGCTCCACGTGCTCACGGTAGAAGTGGATGGCCTTCTCGATATCGCTGAGTTGTTTGGCCAGGATGTCGTACTGCGCCATGGCTTCCTCGGAGTGGTGTCGAACTGAAATTCGTACGCAGGAGGTCTCGGGTGCGCCACTGCTTGGTCAGCACCGAAAAGACGCAGGAATTCGTTGGCCGGAAGGGTCGATATCCATCGGACAGTTGAGGCGGAAGAATATCGGCTTTTCGATTTCCGCCCTGCGGTCGAGGAGAAGCCTGAGGCGCGGCTTCCATAATTGCATGCCGAACATTGGTCCCCGTTCAGTCAAGCAGTTCAACAGCGGAGACGCTACAGTCGGATTGCATAATGGTCAAGAAGCCTGGCGCCCTCTTCGGCTTCGAAGGCCATCGCGCACCTATTAGTCGGTGCGATGGACAGGGGAGTGGTGAGTCCTTGGACCGCGCCGTCGATGCAGGTGATCTTTGAACGCGGGGACGTGGATCACCGTCATAAAGATCATCGTGGTTCGTGTGGTTGTCTTTGATATCGGGGGTGTCCTGGAGATCACCCCGGAGATGGACTTCGATTCAGCGGTGGGACAAGCGGCTCGGCGGTCGGCGCGATCACCGAAGACGGCGTGCACCAGGCGGTCAGGGAGCGGCTCGGGCTCTGCGAGTGGCAGGCCGGCGAACTCATGGCGGACATGTGGAAGCAGTACCTCTGCGTCGCCGACACCGACCTGATCGAGTTGCCGACGTCGTCGTCGACGCGGCGAGCCGGGCCGGCATCCACGCGGTGCTGTAACGGGACAGCGACCAGGCGATCACCGGGATCGAGGCGCTGCCGGCGACGGGTTGATCAGGTGGTGAGGTCGTATCTCTCCTGTTTGCGGGCTTGCTGGAGGCGGTGTTGCACGCGGGTGAGGTGGAGGGCCCGGTAGGGGGCCAGGCCACCGTTGCCGATGGCGGCACGGAGTTTCAAGCGATGCCATTTCCAGCAGCGCCGGACTGTCTTCAGTGGCCCGATTCCGCTGTGGAACGGGCGCCGTCCACAACCAGAGCGTGGACGGCGATCACGAACAAGAGGGAGATCGATATGACCAAGCAGCAGTCGGGGTCGGACGAACAGCGGAGCGAGGGCGGGCACAAGGTGAGCCGCGAGGAGATCGACGGCCTGCCGAGGCGCGAAACCCGGCCGGCGAATACCCCGGACCGCGAGCGGCGGTTCTGACCGGGCGACTCCGCTCCTCGAAATGAACGCGTTCCCCCCGGCTCGGGGGGAACGCGTTTTTACGCGAAGCACCCGCCGGCCACGCTCGTGTTCCGCGGGCATGCTGTGGCGTCTGTTCAGGCCAGGTGGTACCAGACGACGCCCGTGCTCTCGAGACCGAGGGAAAGCGGGAAGCGGAGGGCTTAAGTTGTCAGTCTCGTTGGTCGGCAAGCGGGCCCGGAGCGGCGATGACCGGCGGGCCGGCGGGGGACATGTGCTCGTCCGCGGGCAGGCGTTGCTGGTACAGGACCTGGCGTGCGTGTCTGGCACGGGTGACCAGACCGGCCTGGTGGAGGAGTTGCAGGTGGTAGGAGATGGTGCCGGCGGTGAGGTGCAGGTCCTGGGCGAGTTGCCCGGTGGTGCGGGGTGCGGCCAGGGCGGCCAGGATCCGGGCCCGGGTTTCGCCGATGACGTCGGCCAGGCCGGCCGCTGAGGTAGCGGCGGGGGCGGAGTCGGGCAGGAGGGGGTAGACGATGGTCAGTGGTTGTTTATGGGGGGCGCTCTCAGCGTCGACGCAGAACCAGGAGGTCGGGGCGAACGCCGAGGGAGTGAAGACGATCGTGTCGGCGGTGGTGTGGTGATGGGAGGGGTCGGGGCGGGGGGCGTTGCGCCATAGGTCGATGTCCAGGCCGCCGTCGCGCCAGGTCAGGGTGGGGCACACCTGATTGATCAGGGTGATGTAGCCGTCGTGGGTGATGGTGGCGGCGCGCTGGGCTATGTCGGCTTCCATCCGGTCGCGCAGTTGCGGCCAGGCGGGTGCCAGGACGGCGTCCCAAAGGTGGTGGAGCTGGTCGGCGAGGGTGTGGGCCAGGTGGGTCTCGCCGTGGTCGAGGACGTTCAGGATGGCGACCGCATCCGGTTTGGAAGCCACCCCCGGGGCGCCGGTGACGGTGGAGCCGTTGAGGAACTCGCCCATGTCGTAGCCGATGCGCTCGGCCGGTGTGGTGGTCAGATGATGCAGCTCGGTGTGCAGGTCGGCGTGGAAGCTGCGAGGGCGGGGGGTCATGAAGTCAGGGGTGTAGCCGCCGTGGCTGCCGCGCATCAACCGTGCCACCAGGCCCAGATCGCGCTCACGCAGGGCCGCCTGGAGGCGTCGCCGCAGGGCCGGGGCCAGCAGATGGGGGCGGCGATGGAACAGGAACAGCAACTGGCCGACCGTGTGGATCGGTGAGATCGCGAACCGGGTGCTGGCGAGGGCGTCGACTCCCAGCGTGACCCTGATCATGCACCCCGCCAATCCGGACAAACGTGACTGCCTTTGAAGCTGATCAAATCATTGGTCTCTTGTCCTGTCATCCCGCAAGATCCCACATGAGGGCCCTTCCCGCTCCGAAGCGCACAGGGAGGAAGCGGAGGCCACGATCAAAGCCCGCCGGGGCACGCCCGCCCCCTGCCGGGGCACGCCCGCCCCCTGCGGGGGCTGCCTCGGCTGACCGGTCGGCCCAGCGTCGCAGACGGCGTCATCGCCGCGGCCGCGACGGCGCACCGGTAAGCGAGCGCGGCGCACCACCTGTTACTCAGAAAGTAGGGCCGCCCATGCCCATGCCGAAATCGTTGAGCCCGCTGCGGGAGCGCCCCTACCGACTCCTGTGGACCGCGCGCAGCATCTCCGCCATGGGCAATGCCCTGATACCAGTGACGATAGTCTTCGCCATCTTGCGCTCCGGTGGCAGCGCCCTGAACGTCGGCGAGGTGCTGACCTGCGAAGCGGTCGGCCAGGTGGTGATGCTGCCGGTGGGCGGGGTCTGGGCGGACCGGCTGTCCCGCAAGCTCGTGCTGATGGCGACCGACGCCATCCAGGCGGTCTGCTACGGCCTGCTCGCCGTGCTGATATTCCTGCATCAAGCGGCGGTTTGGCAGTTCGCCGTCACCTACACGATCGCCGGCATGGCCTTCGCCTTCTTCACCCCCGCAGCCAGGGCCGTCCTACCCGAGCTCGTCGGCGCTGAGCATTTGCAACCGGCGAACGCCCTGCTCGGCCTGACCGACAGCACCACCAAGGTACTCGGCCCGGCCCTCGCCGCGCTGCTGCTGGCGATCTCCAGTCCAGGCACCGCGATCCTCATCGATTCCATCAGCTTCCTGCTGAGCTTCGCGCTGATCTCCCGAATGCACCTGCGCAGACAGGCGCAGCGGTCCGAGAAACAGCACTTCTTCGCAGACCTGCGCGACGGCTGGTCGGTGGTGGCCCAGCGCCGCTGGTACCTGGCCAACCTGCTCTGCTGGGGCGTGTGGAACTTCGCCATAGCGTTCTTCTTCGTCCTGGGCCCGGTCGTGATGCAGCACGGCCACGGCGGAGCCGGCGCCTGGAGCGTGATCATGGTCACCGGTTCGGTGGGCTCCATCGTCGGCGGGCTGGCCGCGCTGCACTACCGGCCGCGCCGCCCATTGGTCACCGCGAACGCCGCCGCGTTGATCGGGATCGGTCCGCTGGCTCTGCTCGCTCCCCCCGCCCCGGTCTTCGCCATCGCGCTCAGCGTGGCCGTGACCTTCACCATGACCGCGCTTGTCGGCGAGGTCTTGGCGACCACGCAGCAGCAGCTCTTCCCTGAGGAGATGCTGGCCCGCGTCAGCTCGCTGGACTGGATGATCTCGTTGATCGCCATGCCCGCCGGCTACGCCGCCGCCGCTCCGGCCGCCCAGTTTCTCGGGATGCGTACGACCCTGCTGGCCGCCGCGGCCCTCATCGGCACACCTTGCCTGCTGCTGAACCTGCTGCCCGGCGTGCGCTCGGTCCAGCGCTTCCCCGACGGCACCATCGGCATCGCCGGCGAGCGGGATACCGCTGCGACCCTCCCCGAAGCCACACCGGTTCCCTCTCTGACGGTCTCGACCGAGACACCCGGTTCATCGGGTCAGTGAACCGGCCCGTCGCCGTAGGGCGCATGCGTGCTCGGCCTGCACATCCCGCCCGGCTCGGCACGGTCTATCCCCACAGTGCGCGCTTCTGCGCCAGCAGGGCGCGACGAAAAATGAGACGGAGAAAGCCATGCCGAAACGAATCGAAGTGAACGACCCGAACGTGCACCTCGACGATGTCGCGTTCGACGCGGTCCAAGAGGCCACCAAGACGAGGGAGCCCGTGACGGTGGTCTACGGGCGAGCGGAGACCGTCATCGAACCGGACACCAAAGTCGGCCCGGCGGCGATCACCGCACGCCTGCTCAACGCAGATGGGCGCTAAGCCCCAGTGACGATGGTCCGGCCCCGTGGGGCCGGACCATCGTTGGTCCGCTCAGCGGGAGCGGGTTTCGGCGGCGGCCTTGAGGTCGGCCAGCCAGGCGTCGAGGCCTGGTGCGAGGTAGGTGATGGCGGTGACCGGGTCGGTCTCGATCTGGGCGCCGGTCCAGCTCTCTTCGGTGCGGACGAGGACACCGCCCTTGACCCTGATGAAGTTCCAGACGTGGACGCCCCGATCGATGCGTAGTCCTTCGCCGATCGCAGGTCCGGTCCAGCGGATGCACTGGTTGTGCTTGATCTGCTGGACGGTGGAGGTGATGACCAGGGTGGTGGCGGGAGTCGTGGGCGTGGCGGGGGCCGGAGTGGTCCACCGGAACCGCGAACGCTTCCGCAGCGCTCCCGGGTCCAGCCGCTTCATGCCGGTGACGGCTGTCTGCCATGAGGGCCACCCTGTCACGTCGGTGTGCAGCTTCCAGACGGTGCTCAGCGGCGCCTTGATGAAGGTCTCGGTCCGGTGGTGGAGCTGCGCAGCGGGATCGATGCCCCGGCCCAGGCAGGTCAGCGACTCGGGCCGGGTGACGTGGCCGGCCGTCGCGCTCTGGCCGGCGGTGGCGGCATGAGCCGGTGCGGCGGCGGTGGCGCCGACGAGTCCGGCGGCGGCCAGCGGGATCGCGAGCAGGGCGGAGCGCAGCCGAGCCTGGTGACGGGGGGATCGTGGGGTGCTGGTCGGGGTCTGCGGGTTCGGTGAGGTGGACGGGTTGGTGGCGCTCACGGCTCTTCTCCTCGTTCCTTGGCTGGACCGGCAGCTGCGACTTATGGCCTATCGCTTTAGTTAGAAGCTATAACGCGGCCGTTCGAGAGGCAATAGAAAAGGTGATGCGCTCTAACTAGACTTCGACGGTGTCACGCTGATCGGGAGGGAGCGGCTGATGACGGACCCAGGTGGGCAGAGCCCACGGGAGCGTTACCGGGCTCAGGTGCGCATGGAGATCAAGCAACACGCGTGGGAGCAGATCGCCGCGGAGGGAGTGTCCGCGCTGTCGCTCAACGCGATCGCCAAACGGATGGGCATGAGCGGCCCCGCCCTCTACCGGTACTTCGCCGGCCGCGACGAGTTGATCACCGCGCTCATCCGCGACGCCTACCGAAGTCTCGCCGACACCGTCCGGGCGGCGTTCGACTCCGGTGCCGACCTGGCCGGGCTGGCTCGCGTCATCCGGGAATGGGCGCGCAGCGACCCGCACCGGTACTTCCTCATCTACGGCACGCCCGTTCCCGGCTACCACGCGCCCGACGACACCACGGCGATCTCGTTCGAGGTCATGGCGGTCCTGCTCGAGGCCTGCGGTGCGCCACCGATGGACGAACCGGCGACCCCGTTCGACGCCCACCTCGAGAACCACCGCGAGTGGACCGGCCGCCACCCGGCAGCGGCCGCGACCGTACATCGCGCCCTGTCCTTCTGGACCCGCCTGCACGGCGTGCTGTCGCTCGAACTCGCCGGCCACTTCGCGGGGATGAAGTTCGACCCCGGCCTGCTGATCGCCGACGAACTGAACGCGCTACCAGCGCGGTGACGCATGCCTCCGGGGAACGAACCGGGGGCGGGGAGGCCGTTGACCGGTGTTCCCCGCCCGCTCGGTCAGCTCCAGGTCATGTTGATCTCGCGTTCGAAATTGATGTATCCGGCGCGCTGGAAGGCGTTCGCCATGGGGATGTTGCCGAGGTCCGTGGCCGCCCGGATGCGGGGAACGCGCTGTTCGGCGAGGATGCGGGTGCCCTCGGCGAGGATGTCGTCGATGTGGCGGTTGCCGCGGTGCTCGGGGAGCACGGCGAGATAGGCGATGATCGGGTTGTAACCGTTGTGCGCCGGGATCACGAAGCCCACTGGGTCCCCCTCGGGTAGGGTCGCGATCCGCCACCAGTCTCTCGGGCTGGTGTAGCGCGCGAGTTCGCTCTCGTAGTGTCCGACCGCCGCTTCGCGGGCCGGCATTCGGCTCAGGTCGGCGCGGCCATGAGCGTCCAGCGTTCCGTCCAGCGCCAAGGTCATCAGGGTCTGCAGTTCCTCGGCGTCCTGGACCGGCCGGAACCCGAGACGGCCACTCGGCTCGGGAATCGGGGTTCCCGGGCGCCATTCCAGGCGGAGCCGCTCGACGAACGGCCGAGCACCGGTGCGCTCGAGAATCGTCATGCGGTCGTGGACGACCTGTCGGGTCACCGGGTCTTCACGCCAGTCCGGCGAGGTGAAGCGGCTGTACTCGGGTCGCGGCGATCCGCTCGGGAGGGTGGCGGCCATCGCGGTGCGCAGGAGCCGCACGCCGATGTCCACCCGGCCGGGATCGGGGATGCCGTCGTCGATGTCGAGGACGTCCAAGAGGAGCGGTGTGTCACCTCCGGCCCGGGTCCACCAGGCTGCCCTGGCCAGCAGCCGGTCATCTCGCAGGGCGACCCACATCCATTCCAGCCGTCGGTGGCCTTTGGCGAGGTCGTCCGCCAGTTCCTCGTTCAGGACGTAGGGCAGTCGGCAGAAGAGGTCGAGTTCTTCGCGTCCGGTGATCGGACGCATGGTCAGGTTGTTCAATTCCACAGTCGAGGCACACTCCGGTGAGGGCGCCCGTCCGCTCCGGGGTCAGACGCGGTCCACGCCCCGGGAGGAGACAAGCGCGGTGATCATGGGGATCATGGGCTTATCCCTCCTCTCACTGCCATTGGCCCCTCAGCCCTGGTGAGAGGTCCAGCCGTAACGTCTACCCAATCAGGGTCCTGCCGGCAAATCCCTTTCCACGGCCGGATCGTGCGGCCCGCCGAGTTCACCGCCGGCTCTCGACCTGAGACGGCCGGTGAGGGTCGGTGCGTACGTGCGAACGCACCCCCTGCAGGCCGAACAGGATGAGGAGCTCGACCAGGCCGCCGTCGGCGCTGCCCAGCCAGTGCGGCAACGACGTGTCGAACTCGGCCGCCTCACCGGGCGGCAATGTCAGGTCGCGCTCGCCGAGCACGAGCCGCAGGCGGCCGTTGAGCACGTAGAGCCATTCGAAGCCCTCGTGAGTCTGCGGGGTCGGTTCGAGCGGTTTCGGCCGGGCCGGGATGATCATCTTGAACGCGTGCACCCCGCCCGGTCGCCGGGACAGGGGCACGAAGGTCATCCCGAACCGCCTGATCGGCTTCAGATGTATCCGGGGGTCGCCGGTGCGCGGGGCACCGACGAGGTCGTCCAGCGGAACGTCGTAGGTACGAGCCAGCGGCAGCAGCAATTCCAGGGTCGCCCGGCGCTGTCCGCTCTCCAGCCGGGACAGGGTGCTCTCCGACACGCCGGTCGTCGCCGCGAGGTCGGCGAGGGTGATGCCGCGGTCACGACGCAGCGCGCGAAGCCGCGGCCCCACCGCGTCGAGCACGTCGTCGTCCGTCTTGCGATCCACACGGCCATCTTGCCAGAACAGCAAGATTCCGTGCCGGTCCTGGCATGCCTGGCAAGACTGAGCGCATACCGACAGAGGAGTCTTGATGAGCACCACCGATGCGGTCACCTTCTGGGACGGCGTCCACGCGGCCCGACCGGCGGCCCGCAGCCGAATGCCCGCCTCACCGAGACGATCACGGGCCTGCCGCCCGGCGACGCGCTGGACCTCGGATGCGGCGACGGCGGCGACGCGTTGTGGCTCGCCGACCAGGGGTGGCACGTCACCGCCGCCGACATCTCGGCCGTGGCGGTCGAGCGGCTCGTCGCCCTCGCCCGCTCACACGGACTGGCCGACCGCGTCATCACCGTACGGCACGACCTGCACGAGTCTTTTCCACCGGGCGGATTCGACCTGATCTGCGCCCACTACCTGCAGACCCCCTTCGACCTGGACAGAACAACCGTCCTGCGTTCCGCCGCGCACGCACTGCGCCCGGACGGGCGGCTGCTGGTCGTCGACCACGGCTCGGCCGCGCCGTGGTCGTGGAATCAGGATCCCGACGCCCGGTACCCGAGCCCGCACGAGATCGCCGCCGATATCGATCTGGACCCGGCGACATGGACCGTCGAGCGGGCCGACGCGCCCCGCCGGATCGCGACCGGACCGGGCGGACGCACCGCCGAGGTCACCGACCATGTCCTACTCATCCGCCGCACCGCCTGACACGGCGGCCGGCGCCGCTCCCGACGAAGGACGGAGACCACTGTGCCCAGCACCACGCGCCGCGACCGCCGCGGCGACACCCCGCCACCCCGGACCGGAAGCAGCGAGAGCGAGACCCTGCGCGGATTCCTCGACTACCTCCGGACCTCGATCGCCGCGAAGGTCGACGGTGCCCCCGAACCGCAGGCGCGAACAGTCGCAGTGCCGTCGGGCACGAACCTGCTCGGCCTGCTCAACCATCTGACCTTCGTCGAACGCTCGATGTTCCTCGGGGACGACGTCACCGACTGGCAGGCGACGTTCCAGGCTGCGCCGGCGGACAGCGTGGCCGACGTCGTGGCCCGCTACCGAGAGACGGTCGAGCGCGCGAACGAAGTGCTCGACGGGTGCGCCGATCTCGGTGCACCGGTCCCTCGACCGCGGCCGGGACGCCCCGCTCCCAGTGTCCGCTGGGCGCTCACTCACATGATCGAGGAGACCGGCCGTCACGCCGGCCACGCGGACATCCTCCGCGAACTGATCGACGGCGCGACCGGGCGCTGACTTTCGCTCGCGGGACTGCCGGCGGCACGGTGGGACCTGCAGGCGACGGTGGCGTCATCGATGGGGCGTGCGGACGAGCGAGTCGTCCCATGCGCGGAGCAGGTGGTGAAGCGCGGCGGCCGACTCGGCGATCGCGGCCACCGAGCAGGTCTCGTCGGTGACGTGGGCCTGCTCGGGGTCACCGGGCCCGTACACGATCACCGCGGGGGCGCCGAGCTTGCCGGTGAGCACCGAGGCGTCGGTGAAATAGGTCGCGTACTCGGGCGGCCGTGTCGAGGAGCCGGGCACGAGAAGCTCCATGACGCCGGTCACGTCCGCCGGATCGGTGGCGACCCCCGGCAGGTCGACCAGCCGCTCGATGTCGACGTCCTCGCCGGAAAGACGGGTGATCTCGGCGACCGCGTCGTCGGAGCCGAAGCCGGGGATCGTACGGACGTCCAGCCGCATCTCGGCGCGGTCGGGCACGAGGTTGGGCTGCGTACCCGCGTGGAAGGTGCCGACGTTCACCGTCGCGGGTCCGTACGCCGGGCTCACCGGCCAGCCCCGATACGCGTGGATCCGCGACGCCGCACCGGCGAGCGCGGCGAGCGCGTTGCGTCCCAGTTCCGGCCGGGAGCCGTGCGCGGAGATCCCATGGGCGTTCACCTTGAGCCAGAGCGTGCCCTTGTGCCCGAGAACGAGCCGGTTGCCCGTCGGCTCGGCGACCAGGAGCAGGTCGGTGGGGGTCAGTGACGCCGCGTCGATCAGGGCGGCGCCGTCGCAGCCGGTCTCCTCGCCGAAGGTGAACACCAGTTGCACCGCGGTGTCACCGGGACGCTCCCGGGCGGCGCGCACGGCCGCTTCGACCTGGCAGGCGACGCCCGCCTTCATGTCACTGCCACCGCGGCCGAGCAGCCGTCCGTCGCGGACCTCGCCGCTCATCGGGTCGAACGACCAGCCGGACTCCTCGGCGGGCACGGTGTCCAGGTGGCCGGTGAACGTGACCGGGATCCGCGGCGTCTCGGGCCCGAAGCGCGCGATGACGTTGGCCCTGCCCGGCAGCGGTTCGTCGACGCGGACGTCGAAGCCCGCGTCGTCGAGCACGTCCGCGACCAGATCCGCGGCCGGACGCTCACCGCCGCCTCTGGTGTCGATGCGCACCAGCCGTCGCGCGAGCGCCAGCGCTCCGCCGTGCCCGGCCGCGTCGGCTCGTCCGGCTGATCCACCCATCCTCGGCCTCCTGATCAGTGCTGGGCCCGGCGTGCCGCTCCGGCCCTGGTGCTGTCGCGCACCACGAGGGTCGGCACGAGTGCGATGCGGGCGGACGGGCCTCGGTCGGTGTCCGCTGCCCGGCTCGCGGCGGCGAGCAGCCGTACGGCCTCCTCGGCGATGCGGTCACGAGGCTGATCCACCGTGGTCAGCGCCGGCTCGCCGAGCCGCGAGAACTCGATGTTGTCGTACCCGGTCACCTGGACCTGATCGGGGACCGCGATGCCGTACGCGCGGCAGGCGCGCGTGACCCCCAGAGCGATCAGGTCGTCGGCGCACACGATCGCGTCCGGCAGGTTCCCGGCGTCGACGAGGCGCGCCGCGGCCGCCTCGCCCCAGTCGACGCTGTAGTCACCGAGGAAGACCTGGTCGGGGTGGACGCTCATGCCCAGTTCCTCGGCGCGGCGCCGGAACCCGGCGAACCGCTGCTCGGTCGAGGAGTTGGTCAGCAGGGAGCCGATGAAGGCCGCCGAACGCGCCCCACCCTCGTGGAGATGGTCCATGACCATGCGCATCGCGGCGACGTCGTCAACGCCCACCCAGTCGGTGTTGGTGCCGCCGACGAACCGGTCGAGCTGTACCAGCGGCAGCCGGTCCGCCGTCTCCTGGACCGCGGGACCGCTCTCGGTGCCATGGCTCGGGCTGACGATGATGCCGTCGACGTTGCGCGCCGCGAGCGAGGACAGCCGCCGAGCCTCGATCGCCGGGTCGGAGCGGGCATCGGAGAGGAACAGCTCCTTGCCCTCGCGTTCGAGCACGTGCTCGACGCTCTCCACCAGCGAGGTGAAGAACGGATTGGAGATGCTCGGCACGACCATGCCCACGGTGTCGGTCCGGCTGTTGCGCAGTGCCCGCGCGATGGGGTTGACCTGGTAGCCCAGCTCCTCGGCCGCGCGCCGGACCCTGCGCTCCACCGCGGCCGAGACCGGCCCCTTGCCGGAGAGGACGCGGGACACCGTGGCCGTGGAGACGCCGGCGCGCTCGGAGACCTGGGCGATCGTGACGCGCTGCAATCGTTTACCTTCCCGATCCGCCTCGAAACGAGAGCATTGCTGATCAACAGCGACGAAGTTGAGTATAGACCCTTGACGTCCTGCGGATACGCCACCTACGGTTCAACCCAACTTCACTGCAATCGATTACACAAGGAGCGACATGGTGCGGGCCGCCGGAAGCGAGCAGGTACTGGGCGTGTTCCCTCCCAAGCCGAACGCGATCGAGGAGCTGTTCGGCACTCCGAAGGTCGTCATCGGCGTGATCCACCTGCCCCCTCTGCCGGGCAGCCCGCACTACGAGGGCACCTCACTCGATGAGATCTCCGTGTTCGCGATCGAGGAGGCGCGGGCGTACCTGGAGGGCGGCTGCCACGGGCTCATCGTGGAGAACCACTGGGACATCCCGTTCCTCAAGCCGGGAGAACACGGCTACGAGACCGCGGCGGCGATGGCCGTGGTGACCGACCGGGTACGGCACGCGCTGCCGGCGAACGCCGGTGGCCGGCTGGGCGTCAGCATCCTGTCCAACGCCGCCGAGTGCTCGATCGCCTCCGCCTGGAGCGGTGGTGCCGGTTTCGTCCGGGTCAACCAGTGGGCCAACGCCTACGTCGCCAACGAGGGCATCATCGAGGGCCAGTCGGCGCACGCCACCCGCTATCGCAGCCGGATCGGCGCGGGTCCCGTCAAGGTCTTCGCCGACGTGCACGTCAAGCACGGCTCACACTCGATCGTCGCCGACCGCACACTGGCCGAGCAGACCGAGGACGCCGAGTTCTTCGGCGCCGACGTGCTGATCGCCACCGGGTCGCGGACCGGAGACGCGGCCGCGCTGGACGAGGTCGAGGGCATCGCCGCGAACACCACGCTCCCGGTCGTGATCGGCTCCGGCATCACCGCGGGCAACGTCGGCGGGCTGCTGCCCGCCTGCGACGGCGTGATCGTCGCGTCGTCGGTGAAGGAGAACGGCCGCTGGTGGGGGCGCGTCGACACGGCCAAGGTCCGTGAGCTGACCGCCGCGGCGGTCAAGGCGGGCGTGGTCCTTCCGTGATCGTCTTCTGTGGCTACGCCAACACCGACCTGACCGTCCGCGTCCCGGTGCTGCCGGGACCCGGCGCCCGCGTGCAGGCCACCGGCGTCCAGTACGGCGAGGGCGGGATGGCGGCCAACGCCTCGGTGGCGGCGGCCAGGGTGGGGGCCGACGCGCGGTTCGCGGGTGTGGTCGGCACCGACCGGCTGAGCACGGCGTTCCTCAAGGCGCTCGAGGCCGAAGGCATCGGAACGGCCTGGACGTCCCGCACCGCCGCGCTCACCACGGCGGTCATCCTGCTCACGCCGGACGGCGAGCGCTCCGTCATCAGCCAGGACGACGCGGTGGACACAGACCACATCGCCGAGGTGGTCCGGGTCGCGCGTGAGGCGGGCGCGGGTTGGCTCTACCTCGACGGCTACCGCTTCCCCGAGGCGGCCACCGTGCTCTCCGGCCCGCCGGGGCCGCACGTGGTGGTGGATCTCGACGGCTGCGACGGGCCGGAGGCGATGCGCGCCGCCCTGTCGGCCGCCGACCACGCGATCGGCGGCCGCGCGCAGCTCACCGAGTTCCTCGGCGACGACGATGCCCTGGTCAGGGCCGCCGTCGACCACCAGGTATACCTGGTGGTCACCGACGGCCCCCGGGGCTGGACGCTCCTGACGCCCGCAGGCGAACGCCACGACGGCGAGGCGATCAAGGTGACGACCGTCGACGCGACCGGCGCCGGGGACTGCTTCGCCGGCACCTACTGCGCCGAACTGGACCGGGGGGCGTCTCCGCTGCAGGCGGCACTTTTCGCCGCCGTCGCGGCCGGTCTGTCGTGCACCCGGCCCGGTGCCCGCGACGGCCTCCCTCGCCGGGAGACCGTCAGCGACTACCTCAACACCCATCCCGAATCGCGATCCGGCACGAAGGGCGGCCCCATCGCCGCCCACACACCGGGCCCGGCCCCCTCCCAGGGAGAGGAGACAAGATGCGACGCACGGTGACGGCCGTGGTCTCGCTCGGCCTGCTGCTGACGACGGTCGGCTGTGACGCGGCGGCCAGACGCGAGATCGCCGCGGAGAAGAGGGCCACCGAGCAGGGGCCGCCCCCGCCCGCGAAGATCGCCCAGACCTGCAAGACGAACGGTCACACGCCGAAGATCGGCATCGTCCCGATCAACCTCCAGGCGCTGTTCTTCAACCAGATCAACACCGGGGCGCAGCTGGTGGCGCGCAAGGCCGGCGCACAGGTGCAGATCGTCAACGGCAACGACGACTCCACCACCCAGGCCAACGCGATCGACGACCTCGTGGCCAACCACTACGACGCGATCATCGTCGACGCGGTCGACACCGAGGGCATCAAGCCCGCGATCCGGCGCGCCAAGGCGGCCGGAGTGCCGGTCGTCGCCGTGGACGCCACCGTCGACGACCCCGCGGTCGCCACCCAGGTCGGCACGGCCAACGCCCAGGGCGGGAAGCAACTCGGCGAGGCACTGCTCAAGATCACCGGCGGCCGCGGTGACATCGGTGTGGTCGGCGCCCTCAACAGCACGATCCAGAACGAGCGGCAGAAGGGCTTCACCGACGAGGTCACCGCCAAGGGCATGAAGATCAAGAACGTGGTCGACGGGCGCAACATCCAGGAGAACGCCCAGACCGCCGCCGAGAACCTGCTCACCGGCGCCCCGGACCTGAAATACGCCTACGCCACCGGCGAGCCGGCCCTCATCGGACTGGCCGCCGCGGTCGTCAGCCAGCAGCGCACCAAGGACCTCAAGGTCGTCGGCTGGGACCTGTCCTCCCAGGCGGTGGACGGACTGCGGGCCGGCTGGATCCTCGGCGTCGTGCAGCAGAACACGTTCGAGTTCGGCTACGACGCGATGAACGCGGCGATCGACCTGGCCTGCCACCGGACCGTACCCAAGGACATGCCGGTCCCGACGCAGATCGTCACCCCCGCCAACGTCCAGAACTACCTCTACTACCTGGAGAAGTGATGAGCGATACCTCGCTGGTCACCCTGAGAGGGATCACCAAGTCGTTCGGCCCGGTGCAGTCGCTGCGAGGCGTCGACCTCACGCTCGCCCCCGGAGAGGTGCTCGGCCTGGTCGGTGACAACGGCGCCGGGAAGTCCACGCTGATGAAGGTTCTGGCCGGGGCCATCCAGCACGACTCCGGCCAGATCACCGTCAACGGCCGCGACGTCCGCTTCACCAGCCCCGCCGACGCGCGGCGCGAACGGATCGGGATCGTCTACCAGGACCTCGCCCTCTGCGACACCCTCGACGTCGCGAGCAACCTGTTCCTGGGACGTGAACCGCGTAAGGGCCCGTTCATCGACCGCAGGGCGATGCACGCGAAGGCCGCCGAGACCCTGTCGGAGCTGCACGTCCGCGTCAAGTCGACGTATCAGGAGATCGGCCGGCTGTCCGGCGGCCAGCGGCAGGCGGTGGCGATCGCGCGGGCCGTGTCGTTCCAGCCGCGCGTGCTGATCCTGGACGAGCCGACTGCGGCACTGGCGGTCGCCGAGGTCCGCCAGGTCCTCAAGATGATCCGCGACGTCGCGAGCCAGGGCGTCGGGGTCATCCTCATCACCCACCGCCTGCAGGACCTCTTCGAGGTCTGCGACCGGATCACCGTGATGCATGAGGGCCGCAGCGTCGAGGACGAGCCGATCTCCGCGCTGGACATCGAACGTCTCGTCGGCATGATCACCCGTTCGGGCAACGGGTCCGACACCAAGGAGGTGGCCTGACATGAGTGTCGAGGCCGTGCCGGCCCCCACCGTGCGCGCCGAGACGCCCGGCCTGTGGGAACGTGCCAACAAGGCGACCCTGGCCATGGCCGGCGTCACCGTCGTGCTGTTCCTCTGTTTCGGGATCGCCGCGTCCAACTTCCTGACCTTCGGGAACATCTCGAACCTGGCCACTCAGGTGGCGATCACCCTGATCGTCGCGGTGGCCATGACCTTCGTGATCACTACCGGGCAGATCGACCTGTCGGTCGGCTCCATCGTCGCGTTCGTCGCCACCCTCACCGCCGAGATGCTGCGTGCCGGATGGGACTCCTCCCTGGTGATCATCGTGGCGCTGCTGGCCGGGCTCTTCTGGGGCGCCGTCAACGGCTGGTTGTCGGCGTACCAGAAGATCCCCCCGTTCATCGTCACCCTCGCCACCATGTCGGTGATCCGCGGCATCGCGCAGCTGTGGACGAAGGGGTTCTCCGTGCCGATCGACCGGCGGCTGTACGTCGCCAGGATCGGTGCGGCGAAGTTCCTCGGCTTCTCCGCGCTGGCCTGGATCGCGCTGGCCGCGGTCGTGCTCGGAGCGGTGCTGCTGTCCACGATGAGGTTCGGCAACTACGTCAACGGCATCGGCTCTCAGGAGGAGTCGGTCCGCCGCGCCGGCGTGAACACCGACCGAATCAAGATGATCACGCTGATGCTGGCCGGTCTGGCGGCCGGGGTGGCGGGTCTGCTCACCGCGGCCCGGCTGGGCTCCGGCTCGGCCAACTCCGGGCAGGGCTTCGAGCTGACCGTGATCGCCGCAGTCGTCCTCGGCGGCACGAACCTGTTCGGCGGCCGGGGGACGATGGTCGGCACGATCATCGGAGCGGTCATCACCGGTGTGATCGCAAACGGCCTGACCCTGCTCGGCGTGAGCCCGTTCCTGACCCCGATCGTCACCGGTCTGGTGCTGCTCGTCGCGATCTGGATCAACCTGCGGGGCCGTACCTTCGCCGACCTGTTCGCCCACCTGACCCGCAGACCATGACCGGCACCACGGTGACGACGGTGACCGGGCCCGTGCCCAGCGCGGAACTCGGCCTCACCCTCACCCACGAGCATCTGCGCAACGACGTGCGCAAGGCGGTCAGGGAGCCGGACGACCCGCGGCTGGGCTTCCTGCGCGACGCCCGGACCGCACCGGATCTGGCCTGGCTGCTGCGTGAGCAGCCGTACACCTGCCTCGACCACTGCGTACTGGACGACGTCGACGCGATGCTGGCCGACCTGCGCGCGTTCGCCTCCGCAGGCGGAGGCACGATCGTCGACGTCACGCCGGGCGGGCTCGGCCGCGACCCGCTGGCGCTGCGTTCGCTCGCCGAACGCAGCGGCCTGCGGATCGTCATGGGCTCCGGCTGGTACCTGCAGGCGCACCATCCGGCGCACCTGTCATCGGCCGGGGAACGCCGCCTCGCCAGGGAGCTGGTGGCCGAGTTCACCGGCGGGGCCGACGGCACCGGGATCCTCCCGGGCGTCATCGGGGAGATCGGTGTGTCGCCGGACTTCACCGAGGACGAGCACACGGCGTTGCGCGCCGCCGCGCGTGCCCAGCGCGAGACCGGCGTCCCCCTCTACGTCCACCTGCCCGGCTGGCAGCGCCGGGCGCACGAGGTCCTCGACATCGTGCTGGGCGACTACGGGGTGCCGCCCGGCGCCGTGGTGCTCTGCCACATGGACCCCTCGCACGACGACCCCGACTACCAGTACGCGGTCGCCGACCGTGGCGTCTGGCTCGAGTTCGACATGATCGGAATGCCGTTCCGGTACCCGGGAGAGGGACAGTCCCCGGCACCGCACGAGACCGCGCGCGCCATCGCGCGGCTCATCGGACGCGGGCACGGCGAACGCCTGCTGCTCAGCCACGACGTGTTCCTCAAGAGCATGCTCACCGCGTACGGCGGCAACGGCTTCCGGTACGTCCCCACGCTCTTCATCCCCAGGCTGGTCGAACACGGCGTCGCCCCCGAGGCCGCCGAAGACCTTCTGCGCACCAACCCCGCCCGGCTGTTCGACCGTGCGGCGTCCTGACCGAGCGCCGGTCCCGAACGACAGAAAGAAGGAGTACCCACAGTGAGCCGCGTACTGATCGCAGGCGAGAGCTGGATCACCCATTCCATCCACGTCAAGGGGGTCGACTCGTTCACCACCAGTGCGTACGCGGAGGGCGTCGGGCCGCTGCGCCGGGCGCTGGAGAGCCGCGGACATGAGGTCGTGCACCTGCCCGGTCACCTGGTGCCCGCGCAGTTCCCCGATGACGCCGCCGCGCTCGCCGAGTACGACGTGGTCGTGCTCTCCGACATCGGCGCGAACTCCCTGCAGCTCTCTCCCGAGGTGTTCGAGCGGGCACGGCCAGGCGCGGACCGGATCGACGCGCTACGCGGCTGGGTCGGCGACGGCGGCGGCCTGCTGATGGTCGGCGGCTATCTCTCCTTCACCGGTTTCGAGGCCAAGGCCGCCTACCGCAACACCGTGCTGCACGAGGTACTGCCGGTCGAACTGCTTCCCGAGGACGACCGCGTCGAACTGCCGGCGGGCGCACGTCCGCAGGTCACCGGCGCGGGCCACCCCGCGCTCGGCGGAGTCACCGGCGACTGGCCGTCGCTGCTGGGCTACAACCGCGTCCGGCCCCGGCCCGGCGCGGAGATCCTGGCCACGCTCAACGGCGACCCCCTGGTCGCGGTCGGCGACCACCTCTCGGGGCGTGCGGCCGTGTTCACCTCCGACTGCTCGCCGCACTGGGCGCCGACGTCCTTCTGCGAGGAGTGGGACGGCTACGCCGACCTGTTCGGCGGCCTCATCCAGTGGCTCGCCCAGTGAGCGAGCGAGGCGAAGGCACAGCGTCTCCGGTCACCAGCCCCCCCGGTCACTCGCCCGACGGGGTCCCGAGCCGATCCCGGCGGCTGCTCGACTCGTGCGCCGAGACCATGGAACGGGCGCTCGGCATGCGGTTCGTCGAGGAGGTCACCGCCGGCACGATCGGCGACGCGGCCTACGCCGACTACCTGGCGATCGAGGAGGCCTTCGTCGAGACGGCCACCCGCCTGCACGGCCTGGCCGTGTGGGACGCCCCGGACCGTACGGCGATCGAACGCAACGCGCGGGCGGTCCACGCGCTGACGACCGAACAGGCGGACTACTTCCGTGCGGCCCGCGCCGTCTGGCCCGCCCCGGCCGGCCCCGACGCGGCCGGCCGGGCGGCCGTGCTGTCGGAGTTCGCGCTGGCCGCCGCGCGTGAGGGCGGGTACCCCGCGGTGATGACCGTGCTGTTCGCCGCGGAGAGCCTGTACTCCACGTGGTGCACCCGCGCGCACGAGCAGGGCGACGTGCCGTCCGGGCCGATCGGCGAGTGGGTGTCCCTCCACGCCGACACGGAGTTCCGCGCCGGCGTGGACGCGCTCGCGGCACAGGTCGACGCGTTGCCCGCCGACATCCCGGACGAACGTCTCGCCCGCTGGTTCACCGGAATGCTCGAAGCCGAGATCGCCTTCCACGACGCGGTGTTCCTCCACGAACCCGGGTGAGGCCCGACGTGGCCCACGCCCGCGTCAGCCGCCGGGACGGAACCGAGTGCGGTACGCGGCGGGGCTGAGCGCGAAGAAGTGCCGGAATCGGCGGCTGGCGTAGTTGGGGTCGTGCCAGCCTACGAGCCTTCCGATCGCCGCGACGGGCAGGTCGGTCTCGATGAGAAGGGCCGCGGCGCGTTCGGCGCGTAGCCTGCCCAGACAGGTCATGGGCGGGATGCCGAGCTGTGCGGTGAACAGGCGCGCCAGGTAGGCGGGCGACACGTTCACGGCGGAGGCGAGGTCGTCCAGGTTCCAGTCGCGCTGGACGTCGTTCTCCAGCAGTTGCGTCGCGGCCACCACGGCGGGGTGGCCGCGGTCGGTTCGCTCACCGGCGGGGTCGGGGGAAAGGGCTGCCGCCGAGCCGCCCAGCAGGCAGAGCAGTATCCCCGCCCGTACGGCATAGGCCGGTCCGGGATGGGTGGCCGGGTGGGGTCGACCCGCGGTTTCGGCCAGGCCGGTCTCGACGATGCGCAGCGTGGCGGGATCGAGCCGAAGCGGGTGGCCGGAATGGTGGCCGGACCGGCCGGCGGTGTGCAGGAGGCGGCCAAGGTGCGGGTCGGTGCGTACCCAGGCCAGATCGCGCCGGAACACCTCCGGTCCGACGTACACGTTGTAGACGATCAGCTTGTGGCAGTGGCGATAGCCGTGCCAGTCGCCCGGGCGAAGCATCGTCACCGAGCCGCGGTCCAGGTCCCGTTCGCCCGCGGCCGTGACGTGCGTGGCGGTGCCGCCGATGACCACGGCCAGCTCGATGAAGTCATGGCTGTGGGCGGAGGTGTCGCTCCGCAGCTCGAACCGCTCGGCGACGATGGGCGGCCCGTCCGGCGGGAAGACCTCCGCCAATCGCACGCGATGCATCGAGCCTCTCTTCGACGGGTGCTCGTCAAGATTGTGCTACAGCTTGCGGGTTCTCGTGCTGGCCGAGGGACCTGGAGATGGCGACAGTTGTCGAAACGGCAATTCCCAGAAGGCGAGGAAGACGCGCATGACTGTCGCTGCAGAAAGCCCACGTACCACGCCGGAGAGCCTTTCCGAGGAGGTCGTGTCGGCGTACCGCCGTGATGGTTTCGTCCATCTGCCCGGAGTCATCTCCCGCGCGGACGCGGCCAGGTTCGCCGAAGCGGCGCTGGCGGCCCGGAACACCGTCCGGGACCATCACGACGGGATGATCTTCACGCAGCTGCTCCAGCTGTGGCGTCACGACGAGACGCTGCGCGAGCTGACCCTGAACCCGGATCTGGCGGCCATCGCGGGCCGGCTGGCGGGGATCCCGCTGCGGTTGTGGCACGACCAGCTGCTGATCAAGGAGCCGCACAATGGGGCCGCGACCGAGTTCCACCAGGACCAGCCGTACTGGCCGCACGCCGGCTCACGGCACGCGCTCTCGGCCTGGATAGCGCTGGTGGACGTGCCGGTCGACCGCGGCTGCATGACATTCATCCCGGGCTCCCAGCACCTGGACGGCCTGCGGTCGCAGGATCTGTCCGACCACGCCGACATGTTCACCGTGGCGCCCGAGTTGCAGTGGGAGCAACGTGTCACCGTTCCCCTGCGCGCGGGCGACTGCACGTTTCACAACTCCCGCCTCGCGCACAGCGCCACGCCCAACCTCACCGACGACCCTCGTATCGCCCACGTCGTCATCTATGTGGACGCGGACCTGACCTTGGAGGCCGAACCCGCCCACCCTGTCACCGACCCGCTCGGCCTGACCGCAGGCAGGCCCCTGCCCGACGAGCATTTCCCGCCTTTCCAGTAGTACGCGGATTCCGCTTCGCGCTCTGACCGAGTCGAAGGTCAGGCAGGGACCATCCCCGCGCACGCGGGGATGGTCGCTCCTTGAACAGCCTCAACGGTGAGCTACGCCGCCCTGAGCTGCGGGTCCTGCCCGCGCCCGCTGCTGAGGAGGGCGACGGCGGCCAGGACCGCGGTGCCGCCGAGGAGTTGTCCGGGTCCGAGGCGTTCTCCGTAGATCAGGGCGGTGGAGGCGGCGGTGACGATGGGTTCGGCGCCGGACAGGATCGCGACGGTGGAGGCGCCGACGGCGCGGAGTCCGGCGAAGGTGCAGACGAACGGGATGACGGTGGAGACGACCGCGAGGAGCATCACCCACAGCCAGCCCTCAGGGCGGTCGGGCAGGTCGGCTGACCCGGTGACGGCGCACCAGATAGTGAGGCTGAGGGCGGCGCCGGTGCAGACGATCGCGGAGGTGAGGAACAGGTCGAGGTCGTGGGGGAGCCCGTCGGCGACGGTGAGGTAGAGGGCGTAGAGCCCTGCCGAGCCGAGCGCGAGAGTGATCCCACCGGCCAGGTCGGTGCCGCCGAGGTGACCGGAGCCGAGCAGCAGCGCCAGGCCGGCCGCGGAGCAGATGAGCGCGGCGGCGCGCTTGGCGTCGAGGTGCTCGCGGCGCCGGGCCACCGCGACCAACGTCACCAGCGCCGGGTAGGTGTACAGCAGCAGCGCGGCCAGTCCGCCGTCGATCCTGGTCAGTGACGTGAAGTACAGCGCCGACTGGGCGGCGTACCCGACCAGGCCCAGTCCCGCGCAGGCCAGCAGCGCCCGGCGGGTCGGGAACGCGGGACGGCGCCGGGCGACGATCGCCCAGCACACGACGGCGGCGATCGCGAAGCGGATCGCGAGCATGGACTCCACGCCGGTGCCGGCGCGGTCGGCCTCCTTGGCGAACACCACCGACAGCCCGAACCCGGTGGCGGCGGCCAGGCACAGCGCGGGCCCGCGGACGGAACGCGACCGCACGGGCCGCTCGGAGACAAGGGTCACGGCCACGACCGTAGATTCCACCGGCCTACCGGGGATAGTCGCTGTTCCTCAGGCGCCGAATGTCACGGGGTCCACGCCTCGCGGTCGGCTTTCGGGAGGATGGTGACGGCGGTCATCAGGACGCAGACGCCGGCGATCGCCGCGATGACGGCGGCCATTCCGGTCCGCGGCGCCGCGAACGGAAGAAGCAGGACGGCGGTGGCGGCGGACAGCACCGCGGCCGGCCGGATGACGGGTTCGGCGATGAGTGGCCTGTGGACGAGCCAGTGCAAGGTGACGAACGCCGCGGCGGGGATCGCCACGGCGTAGCAGATGGCGAGGGGAGAGGCATCGAGGTCGTGCCCGGTCTGCTCGACCGCGACTTCGAGGCCGGCGCCGAGGGCCGCGAGGGCGGCAAAGATGCCGTAGTGGCCGTATCCCCACAGGTAGGACCGGTGGCGCCGGTCGCTGAGACCTTCGCCGACCGGGGCGAGGAAGTAGAGCCACCAGAGGGCGAACAGCAGGACGAGGCCCGAAACGGCGATGACGACGAGGGGACCGCTGAGCTCGGCCGCTTCGAGCGCCCGGTCGACTCCGTTGGACGCCGCCAGGACGCTCTCGCCGAAGAGGATGATCGTGAACAGGCCGTAGCGTTCGGCGATGTGGTGCGGGTGCCAGTTGGTGGGCGCGGTCCGTTCCGCCCACCGCGGCACCGCCAGCTCCAGAACCGCCAGGCCGATGAAGGACGGCAGCTGGGCCGGGGACGCCAGGTCGCCCGTCTCGGCGAGAACCAGACGCAGAATCCAGCCCGCCTGGAGGATGGCGATGCCGCCGGCGTAGCGCAGCGCGGTACGCCGGCCTGCGGGGTCCGCGGCCCCGGCCCGCAGCCATTGGGCGACGAGCGCGAACCTCATGATGAGGTAGCCGAGTGTCACGGCGCCGTAGTCGGAATGGTCGGCCGCGGCAGGCACACCCGCGGCCAGCACCAGCACGCCGGCCATCTGCACCATGGTCAGCAGCCGGTAGGGGACGTCGTCGGTGTCATACGACGACGCGAACCAGGTGAAGTTCATCCACGCCCACCACACCGCGAAGAAGACCTGCAGGAACGGCGCGATCCCGGCCAGGGCGTGCCCGCCGACGACGTCGTGTGCGAACCGGTCGGTGACGGCCGCGACGGCCACCACGAAGGTGAGATCGAACAACAGCTCCAGCGGGCTGGAGGTGCGGTGCGGCTCGTCGATCGCGCGCGGGGTCATCCGGACCCGGATCCGGTACCTGGTGTCTGTCGGCGGCACGCCTTGCTCCCATCGCTCCATACGTCCGTCCCGCTGACGAAGACCGGGCAGCGCCCTCTCCTGTGACAACTCGGGCCGAACAACCGCGACCCTAAAGATTTTTCGTCCGAGGTGTCACAGCCCGGACGGGTGGCCTGTCTTAGCTGGCGACCGGATGGCGCACAGAGCGCCCCGGCGGACAGGAAGGCTTGTCAATGAAGATCGTGGTAGTCGGCGGTACCGGCCTGATCGGGTCGAAGCTCGTGACGAAGCTCGGCGAGCACGGCCACGAGGCGGTTCCGGCCTCGCCGAACACCGGCGTCAACACGCTCACCGGCGAAGGGCTGGCCGAGGTACTGGACGGCGCGTCCGTGGTGATCGATGTGTCCAACTCCCCGTCCTTCGAGGACGCGGCGGTGCTGGAGTTCTTCCAGACCTCCACCGGCAATCTGCTGGCGGCGGAGGAGAAGGCCGGAGTGGGCCACCATGTCGCGCTGTCGGTGGTGGGCACCGAACGGCGGCCCGACATCGGCTACTTCCGGGCGAAGGTCGCTCAGGAGAAGCTGATCAAGGACTCACCGATCCCGTTCTCGATCGTGCACGCGACGCAGTTCTTCGAGTTCGCCCGGCGGATCGCCGACGAGGCCGCCGACGGCGGCACGGTGCGGATGCCTCCGGTGCTGTTCCAGCCCATCGCGGGGGAGGAGGTCGCGCAGACGGTCGGCCGGACCGCGGTGGGGTCGCCGCTGAACGGGCGGCTCGACATCGCCGGCCCCGAGCGGTTCCGGATGGATGAGTTCTTCCGCGGCGCCCTGGCGGCCTGGGGCGACCCGCGTGAGGTGGTCACCGATCCGCACGCGCACTACTTCGGCGCCGAGATGCGTGACAGCGACCTGGTGCCGGGCGAGGGCGCGACCCTCGGCGAGCTCAAGTACGCCGACTGGCTGGCGAGCAACGCCGGCGAATAGTGCCCAGCCCGTCCTACACCCACGAACCAGAAAGGTCGCTCCCATGTCCGGCACTGATCCGGTGATCGAACTCGAGGTCGAGATCGAGGCGGAACTGACCGCGTCGGAGTTGAGCCGCCCGGAGGAGTCCGCCGAACTGCCGCCCTCGAAGTGGCTGTTCGACCCCACCGACGTCCAGCGCGAAGAGGTCGGGCTCCGCGCCCTCCTCGGTGCGGTCGAGGGGCTGGAAGGCGACTCCCGTTCAGGCCGACGTGGCACCGGCGAAGGCGCCTGAGCCGCCTCATCGGGCAGGTCGCGTACGGCCAACGGCTGCGGTGGGTGCCACTGACCGGACCGGCGGTGTCGGGCCCGTACGGTCGCCGTCCCGCCGGCCTGCGCGCGCTGATCCTCCCGGAACGGGCCGTCGAAGGCCCCGGCGGACGCCGCCGGGGCCTTCACCGCATGGTGGCTGGCCGGCTCACACCTTGTTCCACGCCTGCACTTGGAGCGGGAAGTGCTCGCCTCTCCAGGTACGCAGGCCGACCCAGTACCACGTGTCCGCGGGGGAGCCCCGGCGGTAAATGGCTGGCCGGTATCTCGACGCGGGTGGGATGATCCGCGGAGTCGGGCTCGGCCGCCCGATTCGCCGGAGGGGAACCGTCGTGACCGCCACCGCAGCCAAGTCGTCCGAGTCCGCGCCCGAGCTCGAGGTCCGTACGACGGCCGGGGTGTTACGCGGCAGCCGGGAGGCGGGGCTGGCGGTCTTCCGCGGCGTCCCGTACGCCGAGCCGCCGGTCGGTGCGCTCCGATTCGCCGCACCGCGGCCGGTACGCGGCTGGACGGGGGTGCGGGCGGCGGTCTCCTACGGCCCGCCGCCTCCGCAGGCCGGCCTGCTCGGGATGGACGGGCTCGCGCAGGGGGTGGCGGGCGACGACTGGCTTTCGGTCAACGTCTGGTCGCCCGATCCGGCCCCGGGGGCCGGCCTGCCGGTGCTGGTGTGGATCCCCGGCGGCGGCTACGTGATCGGCGCGTCCAGCCTTCCGGAGTTCGCCGGAGGCCGGCTGGCCGCCGGCGGCGTCGTCGTCGTGACGCTCAACTATCGGCTGGGCATGGAGGGTTTCGCGCACATCGACGGTGCCCCCGCCAACCGGGGCCTGCTCGACCAGGTCGCCGCGCTGCGGTGGGTGCGTGACAACATCCGGGCCTTCGGCGGCGACCCGGACCGGGTGACGGTCTTCGGTCAGTCGGCGGGCGGTGGATCGGTCGCCGCGCTACTGGCCATGCCGCGGGCGGCCGGGCTCTTCCGCCGGGCCATCGCACAGAGCGTGCCGGGGACGTTCTTCTCGCGGGAGCTCGCCGCCGACATCGCCGCCGCCTGCGCCGCCGAACTAGGGGTGCGGCCCACGGCGGCCGACCTGTCCGCCGTGGACCCCTCCCGGCTGCCCGCCGCGGGCGACGCCGTCGCCGCGAAGATCGACCGGTGGAAAGACCGCTGGGGCCCGATCACCCACCGGCCGATCCCGTTCTCACCCGTCGTCGACGGCGACGTCCTGCCGGCCACGCCCTGGCAGGCATTGGCCAACGGTGCCGGCCGGAACGTCGACCTGCTCGTGGGCCACGTCCGCGACGAGCACCGGCTGTTCAGCCTGATCGATGGCGTGCTGGGCCAGGTGACCGAGGAACAGGCCGAAACCGTCCTGCACACCCTCGCCCCCGGACCGGACGGCGCCCGTCGCTACCGCGAGGGCTTTCCGGCCGCCGGCCCGGAGGAGCTGTACGAACTGGTCAATGCCGACTGGCTGTTCCGCATGCCGACGCTCCACCTCGCGCAGGCGCACGCCGCCTCCGGCGGCCGGACCTACGTCTACGAGCTGACCTGGCCCGCCCCGGGCATGGGCGGCGCCCTCGGCGCCTGCCACGGCCTCGACGTACCGCTCGTCTTCGGCAACCTGAGCAGTGGCCGGCCCGCCATGCTGATCGGCGAAACCCCCTCCGCGGAGGGGGAGGCGCTGTCCGCACGGATCCGCGCCGCGTGGACGGCATTCGCCGCCGACGGCGACCCCGGCTGGCCCGCGTACGACGCCGAGCGGAGGCTCGTCCAGCTCCTCGACACCCGACCGGCCGTCACCGCCTACCCGGAGGAGGCCTCCCGGCTGCTGTGGCGGCAGCACACCTTCCCGGCACTTCCGCTGCTCGATCGGTAGCGGCCCGAAGGAACGCCCGCCCGTCCCGGCCCGACGTTCGAGCAGGAACTCCCCCCGAAAACGGAGCCGTCCGTTGGTGAACCCGAACGCGGTGGGATTCGTATGCCGTACCGAGGGGTCGGCCTACCGCCGATACCGCCTGCGTACGGGGCGAGGGGTCGATCTTGGACCGCCGCGCCCTCGCGTGGGGGAGATGCACGGACGATCGGCCCATCTCTCTCGCCGCGACCGAATCCGTCACCGGAGGTAGATCGTGACCCGCCGGAGGATGCCGGACCGGGGACCGACCGGACCGGAGCCCTGGACGACGCCGACCGAGCCACGCTGGTGCGGCTCGACGAAGCGCTGCGCCGGCATGTGCCCGCAGCGGGAGGGACGTCCCGCAGCACCTGGCCGACGCGCCGCTGGACGCGGTGCCCCCACGATCTGATGCAGACCTAAGGAGAGCGATCTTGTCTTCGCAGTCAGGACCCGGCGAACGCGCGGAGTCGCTCGGTATCCGTCGGCCGGTGGAACTGCCCAAGGCGGACATCGAGGAGGCCGGAGATCTAGCGCCTGCCGCCGGAGACCTGGCGCCGGCCGCCGACGCCGAGCCGGCCGATGAGGGCGACCGGTCCGCCACCGAGGAGAAGAAGGCCGACGAGAACCAAGAGCGGCCGAAGGACACACCGGCGAAGGAGCAGGAGGACTCCGCTCCGGACACGGACGTCGCGGTGGCGGCCGCCCCGCAGATCGGTGCGGTGAACGATGAGGAGATGCCGCCGGACCGGCCGAGGAAACCCGTGCTGGCCGCGGTCGCGATCGGCGGGGTCGTCCTGCTCGCGGTCCCGATCCTGCTGATCGGCACGGGCTCGCACCACGCCAAGAAGCACCCCGCCGCGGCGACGGCCGACAGGGTGCTGGCCGGCAACGGCCAGCAGCCTCTGCCGGGCGCGTACACCTCCATGTCCCCGTCGGCCACCCCGACCTCGACACCCTCCGCACACGCGACGCACAAACCGGCGGCCACCAAGAGCGCCGAGCCCAAGGCCGCCGGCAAACCTTCACCGAGCACCCACGCGCCTCGCGCCCATGCGGCCCAAAAGAGCGGTCCCTCGACTAAAACGGCCCGCAAGGGCGTCCCGGCGGGTGAGAAGCCGATGTCGGGCGGGAATCCGTGGGCACTCGAAGTGCACGCGTCATACGACCTCAACCCGGGCAAGACCCTGCGTACGAACCGCCTCGCGTTGACCATGCAGACGGGCGGCAACCTCGTGCTGCGCGACACGAGCAGCAAGATCATCTGGTCCACCGGGACGCATCACGCCGGCGCGTACGCTGAGTTCCAAACCGACGGGAATCTGGTCGTCTACATCAACGGCAGACAGGCGATCTGGGCGTCGGGAACGCCCGGTCACAATGGCGCGACGCTGGTGCTCCAGGCCGACTACAACTTGGTGATCTACGACGGCCACAATGCGATATGGGCGACCCGTACCAACAGGTGACTCCGTGCTTCGACCTGCCGATTCTCGCCGACTCGGACGGGCCGCGAGAGGATCATTCGGGACGGACCGATAGCGCGTGGTGGAACACGTCGCGCGGGCCCCAGCGACGCTTGACCTGCTGAAGCCGTGCGTAGTTGTCCTTGTAGTAGAGGGCGTGCCATGGAGTGCCCGACGTGTTGTACCGAGGATCGGCCAGGTCCGCGTCCGCGTAGTTGATGAATGCGCCGTCGTCGTCCTCACCGGCCGGAACGCCGCCGCCACCGGCGTAGAAGTCGCGGTAGAACTCGCGCATCCACGTCAGGTGCCGGGAGTCCTGGGCCGCGCCCTGCCAGCCGGCGAGGAAGCCGATCAGGAAGATCGAGTCACGGTGCGGCATCGCGGTCGTGCCGGGGGAGACGGCGTTGACGCGCCCGCCGTAGGTGTTGATGAACAAGTGACCGTTCGGATCGTTGTGGTCGACCCGGGTGAGGTGCCGGTAGGCGGTGGCGATCTGCTGGTCGGTGAAGCGGCGGCGTCGATACCCCGACTTCAACTTGAGGCGGCGGTCGAAGGGTGTGGAGTCGCCGCTGGCCGCCTGCGTCGCCGAGGCGAGCCAGGGCAGGGTGGACGACTGCCGCACCGGCCGTGCGCCGACGCCGCGGCCGAGCGTGGTCACCAGGTCGTCGAGGATTCGCTCCGCACCGCTGCCGGCGGTTACTTGACCGGAGATGCCGATGGTCTCGCTGGGCTTGCCGGAGAGGGCGAACTCGCCGTAGAGGGCGGCCGTGGGGGAGCCGGGTGCCGAGTTGCGCTCGCCCCATTCCCCGTAGTTGCGCATCAGCCTGACGAACGAGTCCCGGTCGAGTTCCGCCCATGGCCAGTCCAAGGAGTAGCTCAGGACTGTGGAAGGCGGCCTGGGCAGAAGCCGGCCGGGGTCGGTGCCTTGGGCGTCGGGGGAGCGGAACCAGTAGCGGGTGACGATTCCGAAGTTGCCGCCCCCGGCTCCGGTGTGCGCCCACCACAGGTCCCGGTTGGGATCTGACGGTTCCCGGGTGGCCACCACGCTTCTGGCCTTGCCCGACCGGTCCACAACGACCACCTCGACCGCGAACAGGTGGTCGACGGTCAGGCCGTACATGCGGCACAGCGCCCCGTATCCGCCGCCGCAGATATGTCCACCTGCCCCGACGCTGGGACAGGTTCCGCCGGGGATGGTCACGCCCCAGCCGAGGAACAGCTTCCGGTACACCTCGCCCAGCGTCGCTCCCGCCTCGACCATGAAGGCGTTGCGGCGCTCGTCATAGTCGACCTGCGTCATCGCGACCATGTCGACGAGCAGGCGTACGTCCGGGTCGTCCACGAAGTTCTCAAAGCAGTGGCCGCCGCTGCGCACGGCGATCCGCCGCTTCGTGCGTACCGCCTCGTCCACCGCGCGTACGACGTCCTCTGTCGAGCCGACCATTCGGATCTGTTCGGGCTTGCCCTGAAAGCGACGGTTGTAAGCCCTGAGCGCCAGCGAGCGGTAGCGCGGGTCATCCGGACCCACCGTGACCGTACCGAACGCACGGCCGCCTCCGAGTTGCGGAGCGGCCTGTACCGGCGCACGCCAGGAAGCCGCGAGCGCGGCTGCAGGACCTGACACGGCAGCCGCCGCGCCTGCACGCAAAAGGGCGCGTCTGGTGGACTCGACCATGGTCGTCCTCCTTCAGAGGATCATGTGCGATCGAGCAACTGCCTCGCCCCCCACCGCCGCATCGCCCGACCGCGATCGATGTACGGACCTTCGAAGCTAAGGACCCGCCGTCCGGCCGGAAAGGGAGCCATCACCTTCCTGCAGGTGGAGCCACTCCCCAAGGGATCCGGGCGCTGGCCCGCTTCTCTCCACGGCGGCGATTTGGTAATGGGGTTCTCGCTCCGATGACGTGCGGCGGCGGCGCGTGGCCCGGCGGCGTCGGTGAACTCCATGACCGAGAGGGCGCCGCCGGTCATCCGGCCGGGCAGAAGCACGCGGACCTGTCCGCCGAGGAACCAGAAGGGCTCCGCGGAGCCGGGCAGAGCGGTCATGACGAACCCTTCAGGAAGTGGAGGAGGAGGTTCGTCATCTCCGCCGGATGCTCCTCATGGATCCAGTGGCCGGAGTCGGGGACGACGACGCCGGTGACGCGCTTGGCGTACTGCTTCGCCTGGTCGCCCACGAAGGAGCCGAGGCTCCCCGACGCGCCGATCGCGAGTACGGGCATGGTGATCTTGGTCTTCTTTAGCGGGCGTCGTTCACCATGTCCTGCGGCAGGGTACGGAACCACGCCAGGCTCGCCTGGAGATGGGCCTTGTCCCGCAGGTAGCCGGCGAACACCGAGACCTCCTCCGGGCTGACGGAGCCCTTCTTGCGGCTCGTCCACGTGGCCCTCGCCGCTGTGAGCGATCCCGTGCTCGATCCCGACCGTCACGCGTGGCACCGCGCGGAGGCCGCGATCGGACTCGACGAGGAGGTGGCTGCGGAGCTCGAGAAAGCCTCCGAACGCGCGCGGTCACGCGGAGGCCATACCGCGCAGGCCGCGTTCCTGTCCCGCGCGGCGAACCTGTCTCCCGATTCCCGTGACCAGGCGGCGCGCCTCGTCGCGGCGGCCCGCGCCCACCTCGTGCTCGGGGATCCGGCCGCCGCCGGCGGGATGCTCGACCGGGCCGAGCACGGTCTCGACGATCCCGTGTTGCGCGCCCTCGCCCGTCAGACCAGGGCGACGGCCGAAATGTACTCCGGCCGGTTCGCCGCCGCCCCCGCGATCCTCCTGGAGGCGGCCGAGTCGATCGCCGGTCTGGACGCCCGTCTGGCCCGGAAGATGATGTTCGAGGCGCTCCAGGCCATCCTGTTCACCGACGACCGCGTCGCCACGCTCACCCTGCAGGACCTCGCCCGCGAAGTGCTGGCGTCACCCGCGGCGAAGTCGGCGGAACCGACCTACACCGACCTGTTCCTGAACGGCTACGCCACGCGCGTCGCCGTCGGTTACCGATCCGCCGTGCCGTTGCTGCGCGGCGCGCTGGCCGCTTTGGGCACGGACGAGAGCCTCGCCGAGGAGGGCCTCCCCCTCGCCGTCATCAGCATGTTCGCGGCCGATGACGTGTGGGACGAGGAGGGCGGCCGTCAGGCGTGGAAGCGGCTCGAAGCCTACGATCGGGGCAACGGGGCGCTGGGCACGCTCCGGACCACGCTCATGGTCGGGGCCACCTGGGAACTGCGGGCAGGCCGATTCGAGGCGGCCGACGCGCTCCAGGACGAGCTGGCGGAACTCTCCGACGTCGTCGGGCAGCCGCACCGCAGGGGGATCCAGCGGATCGAGCTCCTGGCCTGGAGCGGCAGAGAGGCCGAGACGCGGGCGGTGGCGGCAGAGGACATCGGCTTCGACGACTTCATCATGAACTCCCTGGCCGTCCTGGAGATCGGCCTCGGACGTTACAGCGAAGCGCTGGCCTGCGTCCTGCCCTCGTTCGAGCGCGACAAGCCCGGCGTCGCCACCCGCTCGTTGCATGAGATCGTCGAGGCGGGCGTGCGGAGCGGGGACCACAACGCCGCGAAGGCCGCGCTCGCTTGTATGGAAGAGCGCGCCCAGGCCAGCGGCACCCCCTGGGGGCTGGGCCTGCTCACCCGGTGCAGGGCGTCAGGTTGGTGGGGTCACGCCTACTTCAGAGTCTGTTCGGCGAGTGGCTGCGGCGGCGCCGACGTCGCGCCGACGCCCGCGCCGAACTGCGGATCGCGTACGAGATGTTCACGAGAGTGGGACCGATCTGGCGGGGGAGTGGCCTATACACGCCCCTGGCGTTGGTCGTCAGCCCAACGGACACGTCGGGCAGATTGGTAGGGGCATCCAGCTGCAGAGCCCTACCTCGTTCCCGTGGGTCAGGCCTTGGCGCGCTGCTGCTTGAGGCGGAGCTCCTCTTGGCGGACCTTGGTCTGGATGGCCTGCTCGCGTTCTAGCCAGTCGGGGTTTTCGGCCTTCAAGGTCTCGATCTCGGCGGTGGTGAGGGGGCCCGTGATGCCGGCACGGGCCAGGCCCGAGGCGGAGACGCGGAGCTTGGCGGCGACGACCTGGCGGGGGTGGGGGCCCATGCGGCGCAGGTCGGCGAGCCAAGAGGGCGGGTCGGCCTGGAGCGCGTTCAGCTCGTCCCGGGAGACGACGCCCTCCTGGAATTCGGCGGGCGCTGCCGACAGCAGGATCCCCAGCTTCTTGGCCGCGGTCGCCGGCTTCATGGTCTGCGGCGTCTTCGCCTTGGACGTGCTCATGAAATCAAGGGTAGCCAGCGGGAGGGAGCCGTCTGGACGCGGCTAGGCTGAGAAAATGACCAAGGGCGAGTTCCGGCTGGCCTACGCCCCGGGGGTGACGCCCGGGAAATGGGCCGGGGTGTGGGCCGAGCGGGTGCGGGAGGTGCCGCTTCGGCTGATCCAGATGCCTGCCGCCGAGGCTGTCCCCCTGCTGCGGGACGGCGGCGTGGACGCGGCGTTCGTGCGCCTGCCCGTCGACCGCGAGGCCCTCCACGTGATCCCGCTGTACCTGGAGACGACCGTGGTGGTGGTGCCGAAGGATCACGCGGTGGCCGCGGTCGAGGAGGTGGAGCTCGCCGATCTCGCCGACGAGGATGTGTTCGAGCCGCTCGACGAGGTCTTGCCCTGGGTCGACCGCCCTGGGCAGCCCGCCTTCACCCGTCCGGAGAGCACGGCGGACGCGATCGAGCTGGTGGCGTCGGGGGCCGGCGTCCTACTGCTCCCTCAGTCTCTGGCCCGCCTCCACCACCGCAAAGACCTCACCTATCGCACCGTGACCGACGCCCCCCAGTCCCGAATCGGCCTGGCCTGGCTCGAGGCCGCGACGACCGACCTCATGGAGGAACTGATCGGCATCGTCCGCGGCCGCACCCCCAACAGCTCCCGTGGCCGCACCCCCCAGCAACAAGAACCCACCCGTAAGAAGCCCCCGCAAAAGCGCTCCACTCCCAAGCCGCGCCGCCGGACGCGCCGCCGGACCTGAAAAGGCGTCGGGACTGCAACGTTAGAAGCCTTCGAGAAAGGCGACTGTTTGCGTGTAGTCGCCGTCGCGGAGGGCCTTCGCTGGTAGGACGAAGTGCAGGTAGCCGCCGTCGCCCATGTCGTAGTGGCCGATGGTGATGATGTGGCGGTACGGCTCGTCCTCCGACATCTCCTTCAGGGGGAAGGTGTTCTCCATGTGCGGCCAGCCGAAGGCCTGGTCCGGGGAGAAGTGCACGTCCTCGTACGTGTAGAGGCCCTGCACTTGGTGGCAGAAGTCGCGCCAGGCGTCGCCGAGCTTGTCCCCGATCAGCCAGCCGGGCAGGGATTCGTAGTACGGGGATCCGTCGGTCTCGCCGCCGTAGTCCAGAGTGTCGAGAATCGGGTCGTAGGTGACGCCCTGGGCAGAGGGAATCGTGATGACCGGCACGGCGTAGAACGGCTCGGGGTCGCGGATCGTCGCGGGTGCGGGTGCGTCCATCTCGATCGCCCGTGCCGGGTCCGCCGGGATGATGCGGCAGTATCGCGGGCCCTCGTAGTCAGGAATGGGGGCGTTCCCGAGTTCGTATCCGCGGCCGGGGTCGGGGTCGCAGTAGAAGATGTTGAGGAGCTGGTCGCCGACGGGCGGACGCTCGTCCGCCAGCCAGGGGCCGAGGGCGTCGACGTCCAGGACGGCGAAGAGGCTCAGTGGGACGCCGTCGTAGTCGGGCCACGGCGTTCCGGGGTTCAGGAGGGCCGGGCCGCCCCAGCGGCCGAGGCCGGCGGGCTCGATGCCGGGCTTCACCGGGCGCAGGCCGAAGGCGGGCTTGGCCAGCGCCGCGACCTGCGCGCCGATGTGCTCGCCCAGGTGTTCGACGCACAACTCGCGCACCTTCGCGTGCGCTTCTTCGTAACTCGCGAAAACCATAAGGGTCTCCAGATCGTCCAGGCGAATGCGTCCTTTCTCGCGTTGGGAGCTCGCGAGACAGGACGAGGCGCCGCGTCGGCGGCCGCCATTCCGGAGCACGCTGACGGCCGCCGACCCCGCGCACGCGACAGTAGTGCGAGAGGACGACACTTCGCGGCGAATCACACCGTGTCAGCGTCGGGGGCTTGAGCAGGGGGATCATCACCCTGGGGCCCCTCGCGGTGTGGCCGGGCAACTCGGCCATAGCGAGCCCGAAGTTGCGGCTGACCGGGCCGTCAGCGAAGGCCGGCTCGGCGAGATCGAGGAGACCCCCGTACTCACCTCGCCCCTATGAACCCGGCGTTCGAACGCGACGAATCGGCGCCCCGGACGCCCCTGCCGGGGCGAAAACCGGTTGGATGCGCGGGTCCGGCGCCGCGACACTCTGTGCGTCGCACGTGGATGCCGTACGGAGGAGATCACCGGATGAGGACGACACGGCTGGGGCGCAGCACGGTGGAGGTCACGGAGCTGGGCTTCGGCGGCGGCCCCCTCGGCGGCCTGTTCGCACCACTGGACGACGACACCGCCACCGACACGCTTGACGCGGCCTGGAGCTGCGGCATCCGCTATTTCGACACCTCGCCGCACTACGGCATCGGGCACTCGGAGCGCCGAACCGGTGAGTTCCTCCGGGGCAGGCCCCGAGGCGACTTCACCCTGTCGACCAAGGTCGGACGGCTCCTCGTGGAGCAGGATCCGGCCGGACGCCAGGACGAGGCGTTCCACGTGCCGGCCACGCACCGGAGGGTGTGGGACTTCTCCCGTGACGGTGTCCTGCGCAGTGTCGAGGACTCCGTGACCCGGATGGGCGTGGACCGCATCGACGTGCTGTTCCTGCATGACGCGGAGGAGCACTTCGAGGACGCGCTGCGCGACGGGTACCCGGCGCTGGCGGAGCTGCGTTCCCAGGGCGTGGTGGGCGCCGTCGGGGCGGGCATGTACCACCCCGGCATGCTGACCAGACTGGTCGAGGAGACCGATGTCGATGTGGTGATGCTCTCCGGCCGCTACACGCTGCTGGACCACAGCGCGCTCGAGGACCTGCTGCCGGCGTGCACCGCGCGCGGCGTGTCGGTGCTGGCCGCCTCGATCTTCAACTCCGGCCTGCTCGCCACCCCTCGCCCCGCCGAGGGAGCGTCCTTCGACTACGCGCCTGCCTCGCCGGAGATCCTGCGGCGGGCACGTCGGATCGCGGCCGTGTGCGAGGCACACGGTGTGACTCTTCCCCAGGCGGCGATGGCGTTCCCCCTGCTGCATCCGGCGGTCGCCGGCATCGTGGTCGGCATGCGCTCACCGGACGAGGTACGGGCCAACATCGCCGCGTACCGGGCGGCGGTGCCGGATCAGGTGTGGGCCGATCTGGTCGCGGTGGGCCTTCTCGACGAGCGGGCGCCCGTACGGGCCTGAACGGCCCGCCGCTCCGTGCTCGCCGTCACCGGTTGCCCTCCACCCCTTGCCGCCGACTGTTCGCGCAGGGCCGGACCCTACGGGCCCAGCCCCTCACCCGTCAGACGTTCCGCGCAACCACCACGCTCCAGGCCGTTACCGGCCAACCCACCGCGCGCTGCACAATCGCTCGAATTCGGCGCCGCAGCGAACCCGCCGTGCATGGCCGTACTACGAATCAACACACCCGCAGCAGCAGGTACCGAGGATCGTGTTCACCTGGCCAGCGAAGCAGCATCCTTGGTCGCGGCCATGCCTTCGGCGAGCGCCCGCGATGCTCTCCCGAGTACCTTGGCGTGACGACCGGGGCACCGCTGTTTGCTCGTCGTTTGCTCGTATGTCGCGGCACGGCCCGGCAGCACCCGGTACGGCATCGGGCTGATCCGCTGGAGTTGGGACGGCGAACGCGGACTGAACGGCACGGACCGGCAGTGCGGAACACGGTGCGGTAGCGCGATTGTGCGGCGCTGTGGACTTTTAATCCATAGGTTCTGGGTTCGAGTCCCAGGCGTCCTACCACTCATCTGACCGCTGACCTGCGTTTTCTTGCTGTGTTCGGCTACCAAGGTGATCGTTTCGGGCCGGCGTCTGCGCCATGTTCGCTCGTTTGTCGTGGTCTTGTCGGGATCGCTTCTCCGCGGTGGGAGTGAGTGACGAAGGCGCGTGAAGGCATCGACGCTAACGCGCGGAGCCGCCTCGGCCGGTGCGGAGGAAGACTGCGAGCGCGGCGAGGCAGAGGAACGCGGCCGCGCCGAGACTCGCCACGTTGAAGCCGTGGACGGCGGCCTCGGCCGGCGCGATGGGATGCGTGCGAAGGTGGTCGGCGGCGGCGGTTGCGGCGATGGTGCTGAGCAGAGCGGTGCCGAGGGACGCGCCGATCTGCTGTGACGTCATGACCATGGCACCGGCCACGGCGGTGTCGGCTCCGGCTCCGAGGGTCGCGGTGCTGTTGGCGGTGACCAGGACCCACCCGGTGCCGAGACCGACCAGGAGAAATACGGGGAAGACGTGCGGCCAGTAGCCGCCGTGGACGCCTATGAGGCCGAGCAGTGCCAGACCGGCAGCGATGGTCAGCAGGCCGGGACAGAGCAGCCATCGCACCTGTGCTCGCATCAGGAGCGGGCTGACCATTCGGACCCCCGCCATCAGCCCGAGAGTGAGGGGCAGGAAGGCGATTCCCGCCCTGACCGGTGAATAGCCGAGCACGTTCTGCAGGTAGAAGGTGAGGAAGAACAGTGCGGCGAACATGCCGACGGCCAGGCTGAGTACCGCCAGGTAGGACCCGCTACGGCGGCGGTCGAGGACCACGCGCAAGGGCAGCAGCGGCCCGGCGACCCGCTTCTGTACGACGATGAAAGCGGCCAGCGCCAGTACGCCCGCGGCAAGCGACCCGATGGTGATCGCCGCGCTCCAGCCGTCCGTCTCGGCCCGGGCGAAACCGAGGACCAGCGCCATCAGCCCAGTGGTGGCCAGCAGGGCTCCGGTGACGTCGACACGCACCCCCGCCACGCGCGGCACAGGCCGGATCGCGTAGAGCGTTCCCGCTGCGGCCACCGCCGCGATCGGCAGGTTCACGTACATGCACCAGCGCCAGTCCAGGTAGTCGGTGAGCACTCCGCCGAGGACGACCCCCAGACCGGAGGAACTGCCCATGGCGGTGCCGTAGATCCCGAACGCCTTGCCGCGTTCGGCGGGTGCGGGGAAGGCGGCGGCGAGCGTCGCCAGGACGGAGGGGGTCAACAGCGCGCCGAAGACGCCCTGCAGAGCCCGCGCGGTGAACAGCATCGCCGGGTCCAGAGCGGCTCCGCCGAGCGCGGAGGCCAGGCCGAAGCCGGTGAGCCCGATCATCAAGCCGCGCCTGCGGCCGACCAGGTCCGACAGCCGGCCTCCCACGAGGAGCAGGCCGCCGTAGCCGAGGGCATAGATGGTGATCACCCATTGCCGTTGCGGATCGGACAAGTGGAGTGATCTCTGCATGGACGGCAGTGCGATGTTCATGATCGTCATATCAATTCCGATCATGAGCTGGGCCGTCGCGACCGCGGCCAACGCCCACCAGCGCCGGGGGTCCGGGAGGGCGGAGTCGTCGGAGGAAAGTCGGTTGGAACGGACTTCTATCGACATCACATACCTCATGGGGGATTTGCTTGTCCGGCGTTCGCATGGCTGGAGGGACTATGGGGCGAATGCGGGCCAGCGGTCGGGCGCGTGCCGGCCCCAGCCTCCTCAGGAACGGATCTGATTGATCCGGTCATTGCCAGTGGCCGGCAGCGAGGCGCGGTTCATGAGAAGGCCGGGGATCCGATCGGCCGGTTCACAGTGGCGCGACCCTCGCAGCGAGCGGCGTGGCCATTGTCGTGGCCGTGCCGCTCGCTGGAGAGTCGGTCGGCGATGGCTTCCTTGCTGCTTCCTGGCGCTAGAACATGCCGTTCTCGTTTGCGGCTTCCTCCGGGATGTCCTGCATCACGTCCCAGTGCTCGATGAGCCTTCCGTTCTCGTCGAGCCGGAAGATGTCGACGATGGCCGTGCCGCGCTCTCCGGGCACACGAACCCCATGCACGTGCCCGATCACGAAGTCGCCCTCCGCGAAGATGTTCTTGATCTCGGCCCGCAGCTCAGGGAACGTCTTCTTCATGAATTCGATGCGGTGCTCGAGGCCCTCGGCACCATCGGCGATCGAGGGGTTGTGCTGTACATAGCGGTCGCCGATGAGCCTCGACGCGGCGGCGTAGTTCTTGCCGTTGATGGCGGCTTCGTAGAAGGCCAGGACGTTCCGCTTGTTTCGTTCAAGCTTCACATTCGCCGGGTCTCCCGATCCGTTCGTAGGGGCGGCAGAGGTGGTGTCCATGGCTGACCCTCTCTTAGTTAACAGTCGTTGCCCTACGACTGTAGCCATACGGCTGTCTGAATACAATACGTCTCCATGGACTCGACCACTCCCGCCCGACGCAGCGCCCGCGGCCGTTACCCCCGAGGCCAGGGCGAACGGCTGCGCGAGGACATCATCTCCGCGGCGCTCCGGATGCTCGACGAACTCGGTGACGACCAGGCGCTGTCACTGCGCGCCGTCGCGCGCGAGGTCGGCATCGCCGCGACGTCCGTCTACATCCACTTCGAGGACCGGGACACACTCGTCCTCGCCGTCCTGGAGCGCTTTCACCAGGACCTCATCCAAGCCGTCGACCAGGCCGAGTCCACTGCCGCCGACCCCGTGGCCAAGCTGCGCGCCCGGATCCACCTGCTCGGCGCCTGGGTACGGCGCCACCCAGGCCTGTACAAGGTGCTCCACGAGAGCACCCTCAACCAGCGGCGTGCCATGGATTTCAAACAAGAACTGACCGAGCGCACCACCGCCGCGGTCCAGCAATGCATGGACGCCGGGCTCGCCCCGGCCGGCGACGCCGCGATAGTGGCGCTCGACCTGAGGGCCGCCGTCCACGGCGCCGTATCGATGCGCGTCAACCAGCCCGACCTACCATGGCCGCCGCTGGAGGAGCAGCTCGACCGTTTCCTCGTCAAGCTTGTCGCCGTCCCATCCACGGCCTTCTGACGACGGCCCGATCACCCCGGAATTCACCGGGCGGCCGACGCGCCCGCGGAGATGTCACGTCTCCGTGTCCGTTCCCGGTCCTGCGCCGAGGAGAGGAAGCCGAGCCCCACTCGACCATTAGGCATCCAAACAGTCGTTCGCAGCTGTAAGGTCCGCGTCGTGCAGCACCGCACGGTTCAGATTCGCGCCAGTAAGTTGCGCATTGCTGAGATGCATTGCCGATAGCTGTGCACCTTCAACTCGGATACCGGTGAGGTCCGGCCGGTAGGAGTCGCTCGTCGGCTGGCGCCGGCCGATGACGATCAATACCGCTTGACGTGCTCCCGGAGGAACGCCGCCAGGACGTCGTAGACGGTGTGATTGTCCCGCGCTGAATCGCGGACGAGACGTTCTAGGGCATAAATCCCACCGAGCCGCACGTCGAGTTTGTCGGAGCCGAGCTGCTCGATCGCCTTGGTGTAACGGTCGGTGATTTGGCCTTGTTCGGTGGCGTGGAACGTACGCGCGGTGTAGATCAGGCCGGTGGCGGTGAATACCACCCTGGCGATGATGACCGCACCCGTCGCGGACTGCATCAAGGTCTGCCGGGCCGCGTTCACCGCGTCCAGCCGGTCCTTGACTGAGAGGGTCTCCCGTTCCTGCGCTGCGAGCGCGCGGTGCTCCCCAGCCATCCGGCGTGCCACCGGTCCGAGAAGTGCGCGGAACAACAGCACGAGAACCAGCCTGCCGCCGACCGCGCCCTCCGACCAGATCGCCCACACCCGTGGAGCCTTGAGCCCCAACGCCAGGAACCAGCCGCCTCCCAGAACAAGCACCACCCGCGCTGAGCAGAACGCCGATGCGGCCGAGGCGTCGCGGCCATGATCGCGGAGCGGCCGACGAAACCACCTCGGCGAGATCCGGCGACGGAGCCTGCTGCGCATCTGGCTCAGGTACACCCGAGGCGGCTCGGGACCGACGCCCTGCCCATATCGCAACACTGACGACCGTAAGACCCGCAGCAACAAGTCCTGCTTGTGTTCCCCGCATCCGCTCATTCCACCGCCTTCGCGGCGATTGCAAGAAACTATGGCCGACATGGGACCGGTACCGACGGCGTCTACGTCGACAGGGACCTGGAGGCTTGGCAACGTTGCAGCGGTGTCCTCGCCGGTTCAGTGGGACTCTGCGAGTCTCGTAACGCTCAGCGTCGCTCCGATCAGGAAACGGTTCCTACCGTGTGGTGCTGGTTCTGTCAGCGGTGCGAGGGGTCATCGGTGGCATGTGTTAAGGACGGCCGATCCGTTGTTCAGGTCCCCGATCTGTCATGCGTCGCTCGTGCTCGCCGCCGCCGGCGGTGGCCTAACTGCACGAGGTCGGCGCGCGTCTGTGGCTCGGCCCGCCCAAGACCGACGCCGCCGCCCGCCGCGTCGACCTGCCGCCCTTCCTGACCGACCTCCTCCAAGAGGTCATCGATAGTCATGACCATCCGCAGGTGTTCATCACCCCGGACGGTCACTGGCATCGGCGATCGAACTTCGCCCGCCGCCTATGGCGGCCCGCCTGCGACGGTGACACCGCCCGCAAATGGCCGCCCATCCTGCCCGGAGCGGTCTTCCACGGCCTGCGCCATCACCACAAGACCGTCCTGGACGAACTCGGTATCGAAGACGCTCTCAAGTACGAGCGGATGGGACACCGGATGCCCGGCATCGCCGGTGTCTACAGCCACGTCACCGATCCCATGCGGCAAAAGCCGGGGGACCGGCTTGAGCGACGATGGACCACTCTGACCGCTCGCCAGGCGTAATCGTCGTGACCTCGACCCATCTCGTGCCGAGGGGGAGCACGGCCGGGAGCATCATCGGGAGCACTGCTCCCGGTGACCCCGACCCACGAAAAGTACCGACCTCGACCTATCGAATGGGTAGTCCCGATCAGCCGTGGAGCACCCTGCTCCCGATCTGCTCCCGATTCCAGCCGGTCGTTAGCATCAAAAACCGAAATGCAGGCCAGGCGCATGGCCTGACCTGCATTGATCTGGTGGGCGATACTGGGATTGAACCAGTGACCTCTACCGTGTCAAGGTAGCGCCGGGTATCCGGCGACCTGCGGTGATACGTGGAAGTGCAGGTCAGGGCCCTCGATAAGGGGTAGTTGAGCGACGTTCGGCGACGTTGCGGGAAGTGGCCGTCGCCCATTCGTCGCCCAGCCCCAGTCGGGAGCTCGAGCGTGGTTTCTGGAAGTCCCGAGGCTAAGGTCACCGGTTCCGCGAGACGGCGCGGTGACCAGGTGATTCGCTGGACAGCGATTCTCAGCGTGGTCGTGCTGGCCGTGATCGCGGCCCTCGTGTCGTACCGACACATGTATCTGCTGGTCCGGCGATACGGAGAGACTTCGTGGACCGCTGTCCTGCTTCCGATCTCGGTCGATGGCATGATCGTCACCTCGTCGATGTCCTTGCTCATGGACTCGCGCTGCCATCGGCGGAGCGGGCCGCTGCCCTGGGTGCTACTGCTTATCGGCAGCGCCGCGAGCCTGGCAGCGAACGTGGCGGTGGCCGAACCCTCGGTGGTCGGCCGTCTGATCGCCGCCTGGCCGAGTTGCGCTCTGATCGGCTCGTATGAGCTGCTGATGCGCCAGGTCAGAAACGCCGTCACGCAGAGCCTGCCGGGTCCTTCAGAGGAACCTCATACCGACTCGGTAACCGATGGTGCCGTTCCGGACCAGCCCGCATACGAAGCGACGACGACGATCGGAGGCGCTTCTTTCCCGGCTCATACGGATCGAGTCGAGGACCGTATCGCCTCATACGAGGCTCATACCATCGAAGGCGATTCGCCGGATGGCTCATATGAGCTTCAGAGGGGGCACACTGAGCATCCCGACACGACGGCGAGCCCAGTTTTGATGGAGACCTCCGAGCGAGCCGAGCGGACACCGCAAACAGGCGGGGGAGCGGCATGGGGCTTGCAGCAACGGGCGTGGCAGTGGACCCTCGCCAACCAGGAGCAATCGGGGCACCTGCCCACCGGTAAGGCGATCGCGGAACAATTCGGACGTTGCGAACGCTGGGGCCGTCTCGTTAAGCAAGCCGGCCTCAACGGACGGTTCGACTCCGCAACTCGCCGCCCAGGTCAAGAGACGAGTGCTGCTTGAGCTGGAACATCGAACCTGCGGGCTTTTATCCATGGGTTCTGGGTTCGAGTCCCAGGCGCCCTACCACTCACCTGGCCGCTGACCTGCGGTCTCTTTCTATCAGACTATCCCGGCGAAGATCGTTCCGGCCCGTGTCTGCTCCATGTTTGCTCGTATGTCGCGATCTTGTCGGGGCAGTGCATGCGTGATGGCTATTAGCTGGCCGATCAGCTCCGCGGGCGGAGGGCCGGCTAGCTCGGCATCAGCTTCTACGATCTGGGCACGGAACAACCCCGCAGGCGCGGGGCCGACGATCTCCCGGGCGAACCGGCGGCGGAAGTCCCGGAACTATCCCCGCAGGCGCGGGGCCGACGTGGTCTACGGCGTCGATGACCAGGCGATCAACGAACCATCCCCGCAGGCGCGGGGCCGACTTGCCCTGGCCCATTATTCCGCCGGCTTACCCAGGAACCATCCCCGCAGGCGCGGGGCCGACTGCACGACGTCGGGCAACTCGGCGGCCACCGCGGAACCATCCCCGCACGCGGGGCCGACTCAGTCCCCCCGCTCTCGTCGGAGCGACTGGACGAACCATCCCCGCAGGCGCGGGGCCAACGCGATCGCGACGATCGCCACGGCCGTCGGCGCGGACCCATCCCCGCAGGCGCGGGGCCGACGTCACCGAGGGGTTGAGGACGATCGAGAAGGCAGAACCATCCCCGCAGGCGCGGGGCCGACGCCGCCGCCACCACCCGCGAGGAGATCGAGCAGGAACCATCCCCGCAGGCGCGGGGCCGACCCGTTCGTGGTCGTCGCGACCCGGACGGGCTG
>NZ_BAABHJ010000018.1:0-44613 GCF_039542035.1 Actinoallomurus liliacearum | reverse complement strand
ACACCGGCGCAGCTCCCGCCCGACATACCCGACTTCACCGGCCGGGCCGGCACCGTCGAGCAGTTGCACCAGTATCTGACGACCCGCCAGGGCAACGGCACCACGGCGCGTACCATCGCGATCTGCGGCATGACCGGGGTCGGCAAGACCGCGCTGGCGTTGCACGTGGCGCATCTGCACCAGAGCGCCTTCCCCGACGGCCAGATCTACGCCGACCTGCACGGCGCCTCGTGCGACCCCGCGGACCCGGCCGACGTGCTCGCCGACTTTCTGCGCGCCGTCGGCATCTCCGACCAGCACATCCCCGCCGCGCTCACCGAACGGACCAAGCTCTTCCGCACCTGGTGCAACCGGCGACGCGTGCTGATCATTCTCGACGACGTCCGCTCGGCGTCCCAGATCAAGGCCCTGCTTCCCGCCACGCCCCGATGCGCGGTCATCATCACCAGCCAGTGGACCCAGCACACGATCCCGGGCCTGCACGGCGTCGAACTCGGCCCGATGGATCCCTGCGAATCGCTGCAGTTCCTCACCCACATGATCGGGCGACCGCGCGTCGCGGCCGAGGAGGACCAGGCCTACAAGATCACCGACCTGTGCGGCCATCTCCCCCTGGCCATCCGCGCCATGGGCGCCCGTCTCGTCACGGCGCGCACCTGGTCCCTGAAGAAGATGGCCGACCTCATCGAGACCAGCCTCAATCCCCTTGACCACTTCCAATACGCCGAACTGGACCTCCGCGCGGGATACGACGCGGGCTACAACTGCCTCACCCCGCAGCAGCGCTCGACGTTCCGTCTCCTCAGCCTCCTGCCCCCGGACGACTTCACCGCCCAGACCACCGCCGGCCTGGTCGGTATCCCGCCGGACGCCGCCGAGGCCCAGCTCATCCAACTCGCCACGTGCCACCTGCTCGAGACCGGCGCCGAAGGACAACAGACCACCTACCGACTTCACGCGCTCACGCGTCACTACGCGCGCGAACGGCTCAACAAGGAGTTCATCAAGCCCCAGACGATCGGCACGGGACCCGCCGTGCCCGTCGGGGCGGGCCGGTTGATCCCGACCTCCGGGTGATCCGGGCTGGTCGGTTCTCAGCGCCGTCCGTTCGGTCGGAGAGCGCCGCTTCGTCATGGGCGCGTGTGCGGCGAAGGCTCGGCAGGTCCCGGACCGGCCGGGCCTTCGCCGCGTACGGATGGGGTCGGCTCACGCGCTCGAGACCGGCAGGTCGGCCCGTTCGGCCGGGGCGTCGGAGCGCGCCAGCCGGCTGGGCCACCAGATCCGCCTGCCCAGGTCGATGGCCAGCGCGGGCAGCAGCAGCGACCGGACGATGACCGTATCGAGCAGGACACCGAACGCCACGACGAAGCCGATCTCGGCGGTGCCCACGATCGGCAGGACGAGCAGCGCCGCGAAGGTCGCCGCCAGCACCAGGCCGGCCGAGGTGATCACCCCTCCCGTGACGGTGAGCCCGCGCAACATGCCGTGCCTGGTCCCGCCGATCCGCGATTCCTCCCTTACCCGGGTCATGAGGAAGATGTTGTAGTCGACCCCGAGGGCCACCAGGAAGACGAAGGCCGCCAGCGGGAAGGACGTGTCCTCGCCCTGGAACCCGAAGGCCTTGTCGAAGAGGAACGCGCTGGCCCCGAGCGAGGCCAGGAACGACAGCGCCACGGTGACCATCATGAGCAGGGGCGCGACGACGGCCCGCAGCAACAGGATCAGGATCACGAACACCACCGCGAGCGCGATCGGCATGATCAGCTTGTTGTCGTGCGTCGCGGCACTGCGGGTGTCGATGAGCGAGGCGGTCGGTCCGCCGACCTTCGCCCGGCCCACCTGGTGCACGGCGGTGCGCAGCCGTTCGATGGTCCGCCGCGCCGCCGGGCTGTCGGACGGGTCGGTGAGCACGGCGTTGTACTGGACGTAGCCTCCGGCGGTCCCGGTCGAGGCGACCTGGTCGGGCGCCACCCCCGGGGTATGGGCGATCGCGTCGTGCAGCTCGGTGGATCGGGCGGCGTCGCCGATCACCACGGCCGGCGCTCCGGTCCCGGCCGGGAAGTGGCGGGCCAGTACGGTCTCGCCGACCACCGAGTCGGGCTTGGTGACGAACTGGCCCTCGTTGGAGAGGCCGTTCGCCTTCAGTGACGTGAGGCCGAGGGTCAAGGCGATCAGCACCAACGTGGTGACCGCCCAGATCAGCCGGGGCCTGGCGCCGACCTTCCGGGCCACTCCCGCCCAGAAGCCGTGCTCGGTCTCGTAGGCGTCGGGGTCCTCGTACTTCGCGTCGAAGCGCGGCACCCGAGGCCAGAAGACGCCACGGGGCAGGATGACGAGCAGTGCGGGCAGCAGAACCGTCATCGCGGCCAGCGCGAGGCCGACGCCGATGGCGAACGACGGGCCGAATCCGGCGGTGGAGTTCAGCTCGGCGAACATCAGGCACAGCATTCCGCAGGCCACGGTCGCGGCGCTGGCCAGGATGGCCGGTCCGGACCGGCGGAGTGCCAGCGCCATCGCCTCGTGCTTGTCGCGGTGCCGGTGCAGCTCTTCGCGGTAGCGGGCGATCAGCAGCATGGCGTAGTCGGTGCCGACGCCGAAGACCAGGATGGGCAGGATGCCGGCGGTCTGGGCGCTCACCGTCAGCCCGGCGTGCTCGGCGAGCAGGTAGAGGATTCCCATCGTCGCCGCGAGCGCGGTACCGACGACGAAGAGCGGCACCGCCCACAGGAACGGACTGCGGTAGATGAGCAGGAGCATCACGATCACGACGATCCCGGCGGCGAGCGCGGTGATGCCGGAGATGTTTTGGAACACCCGGAACTGGTCGCCGGCCACACCCGCGGGGCCGGTGACGTGGACCGCGAGTCCCGGGGGCACGCCCTTGAGAAGCTTGTGCGCGGCGTCGTCGAAGTCGACGACCTTCAGATCGTCGACGGGGATCAGGGTCTGCAGCGCCCGTCCGTCACTCGACGGGAGAGGCCCCTGGGCCTGCCCCTTCACCCCCTTGGCCGTGGCCAGGGCGGTGGCGTCCGTTCGGGCGCGTTCCCGGTCGGCGGAGGTGATCCCGCCCGGGCGCTCGTAAACGATCACAGCGAGCGAGGTGTTGGTGCTGAAGTAACGCTTCTGGAGCTTGAAGACCTGTGTGGACTCGGCCTTCCCCGGCAGGAACGAGGTCGCGTCGTTGTTCTCCGCGTCGGTGAGCTTGCCCGCCATCGAGCCGAGCAGGAAGAACACGACGAGCCAGCCGGCGAGCACGAGCCACTTGGTGCGGCGGCCCGCCGGTATCGCGGCGAGTGATCGGGTGGAGTTCTTGACCATTGCCTCTCCTCGAGGCGAACACTGTTCAGTTGACGAACGTCATTCTTGCCCAGGCGATGAGGGGCGTCAAGCCATATCTTGAATAGGAACATCGTTCTGAGCAGGTACAATGATCAAGTTATGGAATCTGTTCGAGGCGGCCCGGCCGCCGGCGATGAGCAGGAGCCCGACGGTCTGCCCACCCCCGGGTGGCGGCCCGCCGCCAAGCCCCCGCGGATACCCCTCACTCGCGAGGCGATCCTGGACGCGGCCCTGCGCGTCCTGGACCGGGAGGGCCTCGAAGGCCTGTCGATGCGCCGGGTGAGCGACGAGCTGGGAACCGGCCCGGCCTCGATCTACGGCCACGTCCGCAACAAGGACGAGCTGCTCCAGCTCCTCCATGAGCGGGTGACCGATGAGATCAGGCTGCCCGAACCCGACCCGTCGCGATGGTACGAGCAGCTCGAAGAACTCGCCGGCCAGATGCGCGGGCTCATGAACCACCATCGGGACATCGCCCGGATCTCCCTGGGCCGCATCCCCTCCGGCCCGACGATCGCCCGCTTCACCGAATGGCTTTTCCAACTGCTGACCCCGGTGGGCATCCCGGACCAGACGATCGCCTACCTCGGTGACGTGTTCGGCCTGTACGTCGGCGCGTTCGCCTTCGAGGAGGGCCTCGGGGTGGCGTCCCCGATCGGCGAGGACCTGCCGCCCGACCAGATCATGGACATGTTCCGCGGCTACCTGCAGTCCCTGCCCGCCGACAGGTTCCCCCATGTCCATCGGATGGCGGACGCCCTCTTCGACACCGACTTCGACGCGCGCTTCACATTCGGGATCGACCTCCTCCTGCGCGGCCTCCGGACGTACGCCGAAGACGCGCCACCCCCTTCGACCGAGACGTGAGCCCGGACACCGGACGGACCTCTCTCCAGCGGCCCGCCGGGTCCAGCGATCCTCGACCGGCCGGATAGCCCGTCCGGCGACGCTCGGGTGCAGGATCTCGTCACCGAAGGGCCCTGCATGCGAAGAGAAGATCGGGAAAGTGGGGCCCTGCGGCGGATCATGCGCTACCTCCAGGCAGGCATGATGCTGATGGGCGCGTACGCCTGGCCGAGCCCCGAGGCGTACTTCGCCCTGCGCGCCGCGGCGGCCCGCCAGGAACCCCACAGGCCGCCCGGACGGCCGCACCCGGAGCGAATCACCTCCTACGCCGACCTCTCCCCCGCGGAGCGCCGCCTTCTCACGGAGCTGGAAGAGCAGCTCGACCGGGAGAGCGAGAAATAGTCCCCGGGCCCGCCAGCACGGGTGATCAAGGCCACAGCCTTTTCCTGTCCGATCGGTCAGTTCTGACCGATCGGACAGTTACGGTGGATACATGTCTCGGTCATCCACTGGACTACGCGACCGGCTCCTCGCCTCCGCGTTGACTTTGTTCGTCCAACACGGATTCCGTGGGACGTCTCTCGCCGACATCGCCTCGGACGTCGACTGTTCCAAGGCGTCCTTGCTGTACCACTTCAGCAACAAGGAGGCGATATTGGCCGAGTTGCTGCTGCCGGTCGGCAAGGAACTGGTCGCGCTGGACGGCCGGCTGGCCGGCCTGGCCGGCGAGGCGATCCCGGAGGCGGCGGTCTGCGGGGTCGCCGACCTGGCCGTACGGTTCCGGCAGGAGTTCAAGCTGCTGTTCGACAACATGTCCGACGCCGCCGCCCTCCCGGAGCTCCGTCTCCAGGGCGTGGACGGCATCGGGCGGCGGCTCGTCGTCGCGATGGCGGGCGGCTCGTCCGAACCGCAGGACGAGGTCGCCGCCCTCATGACCCTGGGCGGCATGTTCGTCACCGGTGCCGCCGATCTGCCGCTGGACGACGAGACCTTGCGCGAGGCGCTGATCCGCACCGCGCTGCGGACGATCGGCCGCGCTCGCGGCTGAGCCCCTCATCCCGGCCGTCACCGACCCCACCTGATCGCCCCGACCGCTCCCCACCCGGACCGCGAGTCCGTACCGCGCGGCCGTTCCCCGCTGCCGCTCTGCCCGATCTCGAAGAACGAAAGGCTTCCCTCTCATGGCGAGTCTGCTTTACCGGCTCGGCCGCGTGTGCTTCCGGCGCCGCGGCCGGGTCATCGCCGTCTGGCTGCTCCTGCTGGCGGTGCTGGGTGGGGCGGCGGCCGCGTTCAGCGGTTCGACGACCAATGATTTCCGCATGCCGGGAACCGAGTCGCAGCGGGCGCTGGACGCCCTGCGGAAGCAGTTCCCCGCCGCCGGCGGCGCCACCGGCACCATCGTCGTCGCCGCCCCACCGGGCGGGAGGTTGACCGAGGCGCAGGTCTCGCCGATCGTCCGGCAGGCCGGCGCGATCCCCGGCGTGGTCGCCGCCACCGACCCCTTCCAGGCCCGATCGGTCTCGCCCGACGGCCGCTACGCCCTCGTCCAGGTCCAGTTCGCCGCGCCGATCGCCGACATCACCGACGCTCAGCGCACCGCGTACAAGAAGATCGCGCGCGAGGACGGCGGCCTGCGGGTGGAGGTCGGCGGCGACGTCGCCAAGAACAACGGGGGCGGGGAGGCCACCGAGGGGATCGGCGTGCTGATCGCCGCCGTCGTCCTGCTCATCACCCTCGGCTCCCTGGTGGCCGCCGGGATGACCCTGCTGAACGCGCTGCTCGGCGTCGGCGTCGGGATGGCCGGGCTGTACGCGCTGACCGGTGTCATCCAGCTCAGTTCCACCACTCCGATACTGGCGCTGATGCTGGGCCTGGCCGTCGGCATCGACTACTCACTGTTCATCACCTCCCGCTACCGCCAGTACCTGCTGGACGGGATGGCGGCCCCCGAGGCGGCCGGGCGGGCGATCGGCACCGCCGGATCGGCCGTGGTCTTCGCCGGTGCCACCGTGGTCATCGCCCTCGCCGGCCTGTCGGTGGTCGGCATCCCCTTCCTGGCCGCCATGGGCCTGGCCGCCGCGGCCACCGTCGCGGTCGCCGTGTTCGTCGCCCTCACCCTGCTGCCGGCGGTGCTGGCCTTCGCCGGCGCCCGGGTCCTGCCCCGCCGCCACCGCGCCGGCCGCGTGGGCGCCCACGAGAAGGAGGGGTTCGGGTACCGGTGGGGCCGGATCGTCACGCGTTCGCGCGTGCCGATGCTGCTGGCCGGAGTGCTGGCGCTCGGCGCGCTGGCCCTGCCGGTAACCGACATGCGCCTGGCGCTGCCCGACTCCGGCACCGCGGCCAAGGACTCCGCCCAGCGCAAGGCGTACGACCTGATCAGCGAGGGGTTCGGCAAGGGCTTCAACGGACAGCTCATCGCCGTGGTCTCCGGTCAGAACCCGGCGGCCGCCCGCGCCGCCGCTCAGCAGACCGCCGCCCTCATCGGCGGCGTCCGCGGCGTGCGGGCCGTCGCCCCCGCCCGGTTCAACCAGGCCGGCACCACCGCTCTGGTGGCCGTCATCCCCACCACCGGCCCCAGCGACGCCGCCACCGAGGACACCGTGCACGCCATCCGGGACAGGGTGGCCGCCGTCCACGGCGCCGACGTCGCGCTGACCGGCACGACCGCGGTCGGCATCGACATCTCCGAGACGCTCTCCGGCGCCCTGCCCGTCTACCTGCTGCTGGTCGTGGGCCTGTCGATCGTGCTGCTGATGCTGGTCTTCCGGTCCATCCTCGTACCGCTCAAGGCCGCGGCCGGGTTCCTGCTGACCGTCGGGGCGACCTTCGGCATCACCACGGCCGTCTTCCAGCAGGGACACCTGGCCTCCCTGATCGGCGTCGACACGCCCGGCCCGCTGATCAGCTTCCTGCCCATCATCCTGATCGGCATCCTGTTCGGCCTGGCCATGGACTATGAGGTCTTCCTGGTCTCGAAGATGCGCGAGGACCACGTCCACGGCGACAGCCCACGTCAGGCCACCATCAACGGCCTGGGCGCCAACGCCCGCGTCGTCACCGCCGCCGCCATCATCATGATCTCCGTCTTCGCCGGATTCATGATCACACCGGACCCCATCATCAAGTCCATCGGCTTCGCCCTGTCCATCGGCGTGTTCATCGACGCCTTCATCGTCCGCATGACGCTCGTACCCGCCGTCATGGCACTGCTCGGCCGCGCCGCCTGGTGGCTGCCCCGCCGCCTGGACCGCGTTCTGCCCGACCTCGACATCGAGGGAGAGCGGCTGCGGCACGAACCGCAGGGCGAGGAGAGCCACTACGCCTACAGCGGCCGGTAGCCCGCGCCCGGGGATCCGGCGGAACGAAGGGGGCCGCCGGCCGAGGCCCGCGCCGGCGGCCGCCGTCGGTCACCGGACGTCCTCGGCGGGCCACCAGCCCAGCTCCGGCGCGATGAGCGTGCGGACGTCGCGGAGGATCTGCGCGTAGTCCCGCTCGTCGAACTCGTAGGGCAGCTCCAGGCGCAGCTCGGAGACCGCGGCCACGGCGCGGTCGGCGCGCAGGCGTTCGACGATCTCTTCGGCCGTGCCGACCAGGTCGGGGGCGAAGAGGATCCGCCGCTCCCCCTGTGGCTTGAGGGTGCGTTCGCGCCGGCTCGCCGCGTAGCGGCGGTAGCGTTCCCGGGTCGCCGCGTCCGCGCCGTCGAGCGGCACGACGACCCGGCCCAGCGCCACCCGGCCGGGCCGACCCGGAGGCAGGCGGCGGCGATACTCCGCGATCAGCGCGAGTTGCGCGGTCACGAAGTCGTCGCCGCCCTCCCCCTGGACGATGTTCCCGGTCAGCAGGTTCAGCCCGTGCTCGGCGGCCCAGCGGACGGACCGCAGGCTGCCCCCGCCGTACCAGATCCGGTCGAGCAGTCCCGGGCTCCGCGGCTGCAGCCGCGGCCGCTGGACGTTCCCGGGCGAGTGGATGACGGTGTCCGGGCCGCCGAGGTGGTCGCCGCGCAGGTTGTCGATCAGGCGGCCGATCCGCCCGTACGACAGGTCGTAGGAACGCCAGTCGCCGTCGTGCACCAGGTCACCCAGCAGGTCGGCGTGCGGCATCCCGGTGCTGAACCCCGGTTGCAGCCGGCCGCGGGCGAGCACGTCGACGGTCGTGAGGTCCTCGGCCAGCCGGAACGGATTCTCGTAGCCGATGGGGATCACCGCGGTCCCCAGTTCGATGCGCGTGGTGCGCTGACTCGCGGCCGCGAGGAACACCGCCGCCGACGAGACGCCGTGTTCCAGGTGCCGCTGCCGGATCCAGCCGCCGTCGAAGCCCTCGCGCTCGCCGAACTCGAACAGCCGGAGCGTCGCCTCCAGCCCGGCGTACGGGTCGTCGTCGGGATAGTTGCCGGGGGTGAGGAAGGAGAGCGAACGGATCGCGGTCATGCGTCGGTTCCGGCGGTGGTCATCTCGGCTCCTCCAGTCGACGTGCGCCCGGGGTCGGTTCCGGCGCGTGCTCTCCGGCCGGGGATGGCGGCCAGCAGTTCGCGGGTGTGGGGGTGTGCAGGGGTGCCGAAGATCTGCTCGGTCGGTCCGGTCTCGACGACGCGCCCGTCTTTGAGCACGGCGACCCGGTGCGCGATCTGCCGTACGACGGCGAGGTCGTGGGAGATGAACAGGTAGGCCACGCCCATGTCGGCCTGCAGCTCGGCGAGCAGTTCCAGCACCTGGGCCTGGACGGAGACGTCCAGCGCCGAGACCGGCTCGTCGCACACGACCAGGTCGGGTTCGAGGGCGAGCGCGCGGGCGATCGCGACCCGCTGACGCTGCCCGCCGGACAGCTCGGCCGGTCGGCGGTCCAGTGTCGCGGCCGGGAGTGCCACCCGGTCGAGCAGCTCCCGCGCGCGGGCCGTGCGGGAGGCCCGGTCGCCGATCCGGAAGGCCCGCAGCGGCTCGGTGATCACTTCACCGATCGAGAACCGCGGGTCGAGCGAGGCGTACGGGTTCTGGTAGACGAGTTGGGCGCGGCGCCGCAGCCGCCGCAGCGCCGCGCCGCCGACGGCGGTGACGTCCTCGCCGTCGAAGACGATCCGCCCCGAGGACGGCTCGGCGAGGCGCAGCACCAGACGCGCCGTGGTCGACTTGCCGGAGCCCGACTCACCGACCAGGGCCAGCGTCCGGCCGCGATGGACGGTAAGGCCGACGTCGTCGACGGCCCGCACCGTACCCGCGGCGCCCCGCCCCTGCGGCAGCGGGAACTCCTTCACGAGATGCTCGGCGACGACCAGCGGCGCCGTGCCGTTCGAGCCTGTGCCGGACGAGGCTGTGCCGGACGAGGCTGTGCCGGACGAGGAGGCGCTCGCCGGCCGGACGCGTGGCCGGACGGCGGTGATGCTCGGCGCGCTCCGCAGCAGCCGCCGGGTGTACGCGTCCTGCGGATCGTCGAGGACCCTTCGGGTGGGACCGGCCTCGACCACGCGTCCCTGGGACATCACGACGATACGCTGTGCCCGGTCCGCGGCCACGCCGAGGTCGTGGGTGACGAGGAGGACCGCGCTGCCGAGTTCGCCGGTCAGGTGCTCGAGATGGTCGAGGATCCGGCGCTGCACCGTGACGTCCAGCGCGCTGGTCGGCTCGTCCGCGACGATGAGCTCCGGCGAGGCGGCGACGGCGATCGCGATCAGCGCGCGCTGCCGCATGCCACCGGACAGTTCGTGCGGATACTGCCGGGCGCGTACCTCCGGGTCGGGCAGGCCGGCGCGTTCCAGCACCTGGACCGCGGCCGCCGGCGCCGAGCGGCGGGTGGCCAGGCCGTGCAGGCGCAGCACCTCCGCGACCTGCTCGCCGACCCGCTTCACCGGGTTCAGTGACACGGTCGGATCCTGCGGCACCAGGCCGATCCTCGCTCCGCGTACGACGCGGAGCCCGCGTTCGGGCAGCCGTGTGAGGTCCTCGCCGGCGAACCGGATCCGGCCGGCGTCGATGACGGCGTTGTCGGCGAGCAGCCGGGGAACGGCGTGCGCGGTCGTGCTCTTGCCGGACCCCGACTCGCCCACGAGCGCGACGATCTCACCGGGGTGTACGTCGAGGTCGACGCCGCGTACGGCCGTGAGCCGGCCGGTCCTGGTGCGGTAGGAGACGGTCAGTCCCCGGATCTCCAGCAGTGGGCCACCGGTCATGGAGCCTCCTTCGTCGGCCTCATGACCAAGGTGCTGTGCCTAATGACTCCCTCGCTTCGCTCGGTCATGAGGCCCTCGCGAACTCGCCGTCCAGCGCGCGGGCGATCCGGTTGGTGGCGAGCACGGTCGTCGCGATGGTCAGCCCGGGCAGCGCGGTCATCCACCAGGCGTTCGCGAGGTAGTTGCGCCCCTCGGAGATCAGCGTGCCCCACTCGGGCGCCGGTGGCGCCGCGCCGTAGCCGAGGAAGCTCAGCGCGGACACCGCGAGGATCGCCGTGCCGAAGTCCAGCGTGGCCAGCACCAGGACCGGGCCGATCGCGTTGGGCAGCACGTGGCGGGCCAGCACGCCGGACCAGCGCACTCCGCAGGAACGGGCCGCCTCGACGAAGACGGCCTGGCGCACCCGCAGTACCTCGGCCCGCATCACGCGGGCGAACGTGGCCACGCTCGCCACGCCGACGGCGATCGCGACCTTGACCGTCCCGTAGCCGAGCGCGGTGACGATGGCCAGCGACAGGAACAGTGCGGGGATGGACAGCAGCACGTCGACGAACCGCATCAGCACGTCCTCGACCCAGCGGCCGACGAACCCGGCGAGCAGGCCGAGCAGTCCGCCGAGGACGAAGGCGACCGCCACCGCGATGAGCGTCGCCTTCAGCGAGAGGGCGGCGCCGTGCACGACCCGGGCGTACAGGTCGCGACCGAGCTCGTCGGTGCCGAACCAGTGCGCCGCGCTCGGCGGCCGGAACGCCCGCGACGGCGTCCCGGTGAGGGGATCGCGCGCGGTGAACAGGCCGGGCCCGAAGGAGGCCGCGCAGACCGCGGCGACCAGGAGGATCGATAGGAGAAGCCCCGGGCGGCGCAGCAGGAACCGGCCCGTACGCGCGACGTCGAACCGGCGGTACACGGTCCCGCTCTCCGTCCCGTGCCCGACCGGCCCGCCGAGGGCGGCCTCGGCCACGAGGTCCTCGTCCGGTGTCCGGCTCATGTGAGTCTCCAACGGCTGTGGCCGACCACGACGATCCGCGGGTCGAGCAGGGGATTGATCAGGTCGACGGCCAGGTTGACGAGCACGAAGACCAGCGACCCGAAGACGATGACGCCCTGGACCACTGGGAGGTCCTGCGTGGCGACCGCGCTCGCGGTGACCCGTCCGAGGCCGTTGCGGGAGAACACGGTCTCGACCACCACGGAGTTGGCCATGAGCTGCCCGGCCAGCACCCCGACGACCGTCAGGGCGGGCAGGGACGCGTTGCGGAGCGCGTGCCCGAGGTGGACCCGTACCCACCCGGCGCCCTTCGCGCGCGCCGTCTGCACGTACGGCTCGCCCAGGGCGGTGAACAGGCTCTTGGACAGCACCTGGGCGATCATCGCGCCGCTGAGGATCGACAGGGTCACGGCCGGCAGGACCAGTCCGCGCACCCCGTCGTTGCCGAAGGCCGGGAACAGGTGCACCCGGAACGAGAACAGCTCCACCAGCATCAGCCCCACCCAGAACGTCGGGACGGACACTCCCAGTGGCGGCAGCGCCAGCAGTGCCTGCCGCAGCCGGCGCAGCGGGGCGTAGGTCGCCAGCAGCGCCAGCCCACCTCCGAAGATCAGCGCGAGCACCAGCGCGGTGCCGGTCAGCTCCAGCGTCTGCGGAAGCGCCTCGGCGATGGTGGAGGTGACGGACCGGCCGGTGGCGACCGAGTCGCCGAAGTCGCCACGCACCGCCTTCCCGAGGTAGTCGGCGTACTGGACCGGTACCGGCTTGTCGAATCCGTACTGCGCCTTCAGCCGGGCGAGCTGCGCGTGGTCGACGGTCCCCTGGTCGGCCCCTTGGCCGGCCATCGCCGACACCGGGTCGCCGGGCAGGTAGTCGAGCACCAGGAACGACACCGTGTAGGCGGCCCACAGCACTCCGACCGCCTGCGCGAGACGTCTCAGCACGTAGCGGCGCATCGGCTAGCCGATCCAGGTGTCGTGCAGCTGGATCCGGCTCGACGCGTCGAACCGCAGGTCGTGGACCTTCTTCGCCACTCCCAGCTCGGTCTGCAACTCGACCACCGGGATGACGTAGGCGTGCCGGGCGATCTCCTGCTCCGCTTGTGCCACCAGCGGGCGCCGCTTCGCCGGGTCGGCCGCGGCGGCCTGCCCGTCCAGGAGCGCGTCGAGCCCGGTCTTGGGCAGCTTGTAGAAGTTCGCGAGGTGGGTGGAGTACGAGCTGCGCAGGATGTCCGGATCGGCGCGGGTGACGTTGCCCCACACCAGGTCGAACCGGCCGCTCTGCTGGACCTGGACGAGCTGGGCGATCGGCAGTTCCTTGAGCTCGAGCCGGACGCCGACGGCCTTGAGCTGCTGCTGGACCAGCTCGAGCGTCGGCTGATTGGTGGCCGCGTTCGAGAACCAGGTGGCGGTCAGCCGCAGTGCCGTGCCGTTCTTCTGCCGGACGCCGTCGCTCCCGGCCGTCCACCCGTCCTCGTCGAGGAGCGACGCCGCCTTGGCGCGGTCGTAGGCGAGGAGAGTTCCGAGGTCGGTGTAGCCGGGGGTGGTGTGGGCCAGGACGCTGGTGGCGGGCCGGGTGCCGGCCGGGAAGACGGTCTCGGCGATCTGCCGGCGGTCGATCGCGAGTGAGATCGCCTGCCGTACCTTCTCGTCGTTCAGCGGGGACCGGGCGTTGTTCGGGCTGAGCCCGAAGACGACCCCGGGATTGGCCCGGGCCTGCAGATGGATGCCGGACGCCCTGAGCGCGGCCTCGTCGGAGCGCCCGACGCTGCCGATGGCCCCGACCTGTCCGGACTGCAGCGCGCCGGTCCGTACGCCCGACTCGGGCAGCACCTTGAACACGAGCCGGTCCAGGTAGGCCTCGCCCTGTTTCCGCCACAGCGAGGACCCCCAGGCGTACCCCCGGCGCCTGGCGAGCGTGATCTCCTGGTTGGGCGCGTACTTGGCCAGCACGAACGGACCGGACCCCGCGACGCCTTGGGCGCACCGCTGCTGCGGCGACTTCCGGGTGCTCGACTCGGCGACGATCCCGAGTGAGTGCGTGGCCGTGGCCTGGAGGAACTGGGCGTTCGGCTGCTTGAACGTCACCTTCGCCGTCCGGTCGTCGACGACGGTGGTGCCGGTGTATCCACTGAGGTAGCCCTCCGCCAGGATCCCGAGCGCCCCCAGTCCGGGGATGGCGTCGAAGTTGGCCTTGACGACCTGGGCGGTCAGCGGTGTGCCGTCGCTGAAGGTCACGCCGGGCCGCAGGTGGAACGTGAACGTCCGCGCGTCCGGGCTGACCTGCCAGCTCTGCGCGAGCCAGGGAACGATCTCGCCCGACGACGGGTCCTGGTCGGTCAGCGAGTCCACGAGCTGGCGTACGGAGTAGATCGTGTCGTTGCTGCCGACCTGCTGCGGATCCACGCAGCCGGCGTCCGACCCCACCGCGAAGGTGAGCGTGCCGCCGGTCCTGGGACCGGCGGCGCCACCGCCACCGGTATCGCCGCCGGAACCGCACGCGGCCGTCGTCCCGACGGCGACGACCAGTACGGCGGCGGACACCCACGTGCTTCGACTCACTGAAGGACTCCTCCTCATGCCTGGCTCAGCCGCCGGAAGCCGCTGGCGTGGAAGACCAGCGGCGCGACCTCGGGACGGGCGTCCAGATCCCGCACCCGGAACACCACGATGTCGTGGTCACCCGAACGCACCTGCTGTTCGATCGTGCACTCGAACCACGCCGCCGCGCCCTCGATCAGCACGCACCCGTCCACGGTCGCCCGCCAGTCCACACCCGCGAACCGGTCACCACCGCGCGCGCCCAGCCGCCGCCCCACCTCCTCCTGATGCGCGCCCAGCACACTGATCCCGATCCGCGGCAGCCCCCGCAGCGACGGCCACGTCGTCGAGGTGTGCGCCACGCACACCGACACCAGCGGCGGATCCAGCGACACCGGAACGAATGAGCTCGCCGCGATCCCCACCGGCCGCCCACCGGCCAGCCCCGCCACCACCGTCACACCCGTCGGATACGCGCCGTACACACGACGCAGCTCCAGTCGCACCGCGGTCATGCCGAGGCTCCTTCTCTCTGGTGCCGGGCCCGGCTCACGCGTTCCACTCTTCGGCCAGCAGTTCGAACGAGCGGACCCGGTCGGTGTGGTCGTGGGTGATGGTGGTGACGAGGAGCTCATCGGCGCCGGTCACCCGCTGGAGCACCCGGAGGCGTTCGGCGACCGTCGCCGGCGAGCCGACGAACTGGGTGTCGATCCGGTCGGCGACCAGCGCCCGGTCCTCCTCCGTCCACTCGTGGGCGGCGGCCTCCTCCGGCGTGGGGAAGGGGATGGCCCGCAGCTCCTTGCGGATGCTCCGGACCCACAGCCCGTAGGGAGAGGCGAGCCGGCGGGCGGTGTCGTCGTCCGGCGCGACGACGACGTCGGCCGAGACCAGGACGTACGGCTCGGTGTGGCCCTCGGACGGTTTGAAAGCCTCCCGGTAGGCGTTCACCGCCTCCAGCACCGTGGCCGGGCTGACGTGGTAGTTCGCGGCGAACGGCAACCCGCGCTCGGCGGCGACCTGGGCGCTCTGCCCGCCGCTGCTGCCCAGGATCCACACCTGCGGCTCGGCGCCTTCGCCGGGGACCGCGTGCGCCTCATGGCCGTCCGGCGAACGGTAGGTCCCGGTCAGGAGCGCGATGATCTCATCGACCTGGTCGGCGAAGTCCGGTGACCGTGCGCCCGGCTGCTGCAGCAACGCGCGGGACAGGGCGAACAGCGGGGACTTCGTCAGCGACGCGAAGGAGAACGGGGACGGGATGAGCAGACCGTCGACGACGGTCGCCGGACGCTCGGGCGGCGGGGTGGTCGCGGCCCGGGCGAGCTCGGCGCCGCGCTGTCCGGAGCGGCCCAGGCCGAGGTCGATCCGGCCGGGGTACAGGGCGTCGATGGTGCCGAACTGCTCGACGACCGCCAGCGGCGTCTGGTGGCCGAGCTGGACGGCGCCCGAACCGACCCGGATCCGGCGGGTGGCGGCCGCGACCAGGCCGATGAGCACCGCGGGCGCCGAGCTGGCGACGCCGGGCGCGAGATGGTGCTCGGCGAGCCAGTACCGGTGGTAGCCGGCCTCCTCCGCCCGCCGGGCCAGGTCGATCGTGTCGCGCAGCGCGTCGCGGGCCGTGCCACCGGAGGTGACCGGCGCGAGGTCCAGGATGGACAGGGGTACGGGCATGGTCACCTTCCGGCCGGGGCCGCGGGGGACGGCCTGCTGAGGATCTTTCGGCGGACGGGGGCCGTCACGACGCCCTCGCGTACCGGTTCGCCGGCCGGGCGAGGCCGAGCAGGCCGCGCAGGGTGTCGGCCTCGTACTCGTCGCGGAACGCGCCGCGCCGCCGCAGCTCCGGCACCAGCCCCTGAGTGATGCCGGTCAGGTCGTGCGGGAGGGCGGCCGGCCGCAGCCGGAAGCCGTCGAGCCCGGCGGCTCGCCAGTCTTGGAGCAGGTCGGCCAGGTCACCGGGGGTCCCGGTGAAGACGAGGGCGTCCGAGGAGTAGCGAGCGCCGTCCAGTTCGTCGAGCCGGTCCTTGCGGGCCTCGGCCGTGGAAGTGTCACCGTCGAGGAGGACGACCAGGTCGGCGAAGACCTTCAGCGGCTCACCGACCCGGCCCGCGTGCTCCTCGGCGGCGCGCACCTGTCCGGTGATCGTGGTGACCTGGTCCCGGGAGTGCGGGGTCACGTACACGACGTCCGCTCCCCCGGCCGCGAACTCGTAGGGCACGACGTCGTGGGCGAGCGCCGTGACGAGCGGCTGACCCTGCGGCGGCCGTGGCGTGATCGAGGGTCCCTTGACGCTGAAGTGCGGGCCTTCGAAGTCGATGTAGTGCAGCTTGTCGCGGTCGATGAACCGGCCGGTCGGCACGTCGCGGATCTCGGCGTCGTCCTCCCAGCTGTCCCACAGCCTCCGGACGACCTCGACCGCGTCGGCGGCCTCGGCGAACAGCGCGCGTACGTGCCCGGCGAACTCCGGGTCGTTCCACGCGCCGGGGCGGAGCTCGGGGAACTCGCGGCGGCCGAAGTGGCGGGCGTCGCTCGCCCGGCCGGAGATCTGCGGGCGCCACCCCGCCCGGCCCCGGCTGACGTGGTCGAGGGTGGCGATGCCGATCGCGACGTGGAACGGCTCGGTGTGGGTGGTGCTCGTCGTCGGCACCAGCCCGATGCGGGAGGTGAGCGGGGCGAGCCGGGCGGCCAGCAGCACGGCGTCGAGCCGGCCCCGCACCTGGTCGGTGCGGTCGTCCGGGCCGTCGAAGGCCGAGGACTGCGGGCCCAGCGAGTCCTCGATGGTCACGAAGTCGATGCGGGCGCGTTCGGCGTCGGCGACCAGGTCGGCCCAGTACCCGGCGGTGAACAGGTCCTTCGGCCGCGCGTCCGGCGCCCGCCAGGCGGCCGGGTGCCAGCCAGCGCCGTCCAGCGCGACGGCGAGGTGGAGGTGGGTCACAGGGTGGCCTCCTGACGGTGCGGGACGGCGGCGAGGCCGAGATGGTCGCGGAGCGTGGGGCCGGTGTAGTCGGCGCGGAAGACGCCCTTCTCCTGGAGCAGCGGCACGACCTTGTCGACCAGGTCGTCCAGACCGCTGGGCGTGAGGTGCGGCACGAAGATGAAGCCGTCCGCGGCCTCCGTCTGGACGAACTCGTCGATCTGGTCGGCGACGGTCCGCGCGGTGCCGACGAAGGTCTGCCGTCCGGTGACCTCGATGACCAGCTCACGTACGGTCAGCCGTTTCTGCCGGGCCACCTCCCGCCACTGCTCGGCCGTCGCCCTGCGGTCGCCCCGGAACTGGGCGCGGCCCTTCGAGACCCCCTCGGCGAAGTCGGGTTCGATGTCGGGCAGCGGCCCGTCCGGATCGACGTCGGACAGGTCCCGGCCCCAGATCCCCTCGAGGAAGGCGATCGCGGTCTGCGGGCTCACCTGCGCCCGCCGGATCTCCGCCGCACGCTCGGCCGCCTCCTCCTCGGTGTCGCCGAGGACGTAGGTCACGGCGGGGAGGATCTTCAGGTCGTCGGGCCTGCGGCCGTACTTGGCGAGCCGGGCCTTGACGTCCTTGTAGAACGCGCGGCCCTCCTCCAGCCTGCTGTGCCGGCTGAAGATGACGTCGGCGTCGGAGGCGGCGAACTCCCGGCCCTCCTCGGAGTCCCCCGCCTGGATGATGACCGGGTGGCCCTGTGGCCCGCGCGGCACGTTGAACCTTCCCTCGATGGCGATGTGCCGTCCCTGGTGACGGAAGGTCTCGATGCCGTCGGACCGGACGAACTCGCCGCGTCCCGCGTCGGCCACCACGGTGTCGGGCCGCCAGGAGTCCCACAGCTCCCGCGCGGTCCGGAGGAACTCGGCGGCGCGGGTGTACCGGTCCGCCTCATCCAGGTAGCCGCCGCGCCGGAAGTTCTCCCCGGTGAACGCGTCGTAGCTCGTTACAACGTTCCAAGCCGCCCGGCCGCCGCTCAGATGGTCGAGCGTCGCCAGCCGCCTGGCCACTTCGTACGGCTCGTTGAAGGTCGAGTTGACGGTCGCGGCCAGACCCAGGTGTGAGGTGACGGCCGCGAGGGCGGACAGGACGGTCAGCGACTCGGGCCGCCCGACGACGTCCAGGTCGTGGATCCGGCCCTTGAGCTCGCGCAGCCGGAGCCCCTCGGCGAGGAAGAAGAAGTCGAATCGGCCGCGCTCGGCCGTACGGGCGAGGTGAACGAAGGAGTCGAAGTCGATCTGGCTCTTGGACCGGGGGTCGGCCCAGACGGTGGTGTTGTTCACGCCGGGGAAGTGCGCGGCGAGGTGCACCTGTCTGCGTGTCATCGGAACCTCTCCCTGTCGAGGGGTCGGGCGCGAACTCGCGGCTCACCTGGCCGAGCAGGCGAGATCAGCGAACCCATGCCACTGTAGGAAAAACCTACTAATCCGGTCAAGATAGGGAGGAATGCTGCGATGGACGACATGAGCGATGAGCGGGCCGACGCTGAACCCGCCCGGCCCGTGGGCGCCCGTCGACGGGACCGACGACGCCGAGACGGGGTGACACGACGCGCAGAGCGTCACGATCGGCGAGATCTCTGCTACAGATAGTAGTCGCGACGGTCCTCCGTCGTCCGGGCCGCGGACACCGGAGGACCGGTCGCTCGGCGGCCCGGCCACGCTGCGCGAGGAGCGAGAGATGTCCGTACGTCGCGTGCCGGCCGCCATGACCTCGGTCGCCCTGACGGGCATGCTGGCCCTGAGCGCCCCGGCCGCCGCGGCGACCGGCGGCGGTCCGGCCGGGGGCGCCGCCTTCGTGGTCGGCCAGGCACAGTTCGACGCGATGTTCCCGGGCCGCAATCCCTTCTACACCTACAAGGGCCTGACCGACGCGCTGCGCGCCTACCCGGGCTTCGCGCGGACGGGCGGCGAGGTCACGGGAAGGCGCGAGGCGGCCGCCTTCCTCGCCAACGTCGGCCACGAGACGGGCGGCCTGAGATACGTCGTCGAGCAGAACAAGGCCAACTACGGCCACTACTGCGACAGAACCCGGCCCTACGGCTGCCCCGCGGGCGCGAACGCCTACTACGGGCGCGGCCCGCTGCAGTTGAGCTGGAACTTCAACTACAAGGCCGCCGGGGACGCCCTGCACCTCGACCTGCTGCACGACCCGTACAGAGTGGAGAGGGACGCCGCCGTCTCGTGGCAGACCGGCCTGTGGTTCTGGAACACCCAGAAGGGCGCCGGCACCATGACCTCGCACGAGGCGATGGTGAGCAACGAGGGCTTCGGCGCGACGATCCGCAGCATCAACGGCGACCTGGAGTGCGACGGGAAGAACCCGGACCAGCGCCAGGACCGCATCAACCTCTACCAGAGGTTCGCCGGCATCCTCGGCGTCAGCGCCGGCGGCAACCTGTCCTGCTGACTCCCCCGGTTCGGACCGGTCTCCCCGCCCGGAGCCCGCGTCCCGGTTTCTGCCGATCCGTCCGAAAACCCCCGTGTTCGGAGGGATCTGCCCTATCCTCGCGCGTGCGCCGTCAGGTCTCCGCCTGCCGGCCGGAACCGACGGGGATGGTGCGAAAGATGGCGACGGATCCACCCGAAGACGAGGCGGCGCAGGCCCCGGAGGCGGAGCCGCCGTCGGACGGCTCTCAGCCGGACCAGCCGGGCCCGCATCCCCGGCCGTACGGACTCCCTCCCGGCCAGCCCTATGTCGACTCCGTGCCGGGAGCGTACGGCGGTCCGCCGCCCGGACCGTACGGGCCCTCAGGTCCGGGGCACTACGGCGGTCCGCCTCCGGCACCGCCGTATCCGTCCTATCCGCCCGGTGGGCCGTACCCGGCCTACGGTCCGCCGACGGCGATGGACCCGACCCTCGCCGAGTGGTGGCAGCGTCTCGTCGCCCGGATCATCGACGGCCTCCTCCTCTCGGTGGTCACGGCGCCCCTGCTGGTCTGGTACTTCCTCTGGTACCTCCACAGGATCAAGGACATCCTCCCGTCCGATCCGGACGCCCCGCCGCCGCCGGTCGGCGAGATGCTGCACACCGAGCTGGGCCTCATGGGCTACAGCCTGCTGGTCGGGCTGGTGAGCGCGGTGGTCGCCTTCGGCTATGAGGCGTTCGCGCTCTCCCGGTGGGGCCGGACCGTGGGCAAGCGGGTCATGAACATCAAGGTGGTCGCGCTGTCGGACCGCGCTCCGATCACCGGGGGCACCGCCGCCAAACGGGCCGCGCTCTACGCGCTGGTGCCGCAGGTCCCCACCGTCGGTGGCATGTTCGGTCTGCTGAACGTCCTCTGGCTGCTCTGGGACAAGCCGTACCGCCAGTGCCTGCACGACAAGGTCGCCCGGACGGTCGTGGTCAAGACCCCGCCGCGGTGAACCACCGGACGGATCCGGCCGGCGGCGGGTGACGCACCCGCACGAGCCGCCCGATCCTCGAGAAGGCCCCTGGCGACGGGACTCCGCTCGTCGCCAGGGGTTCGGCACGCGTCGTCGACGGCGGCCGGCCTCAGGAACCGAGCTCGGGGAGGTTCTCGGCCAACGGCACGAACTCGGCCGCCGACAGCAGCCCGTCACCGTTGGTGTCGTACTGGACGAACAACGCCCTGACGATCCCCGACAAATCGTTCACCTCGGCCGCCGGGAACATCCCCGCGATCGCCGCGGTCACCTCGTCGGCGGTGAGCCGCCCATCCCCATCGGTGTCGTACCGAGCGAACACCGCCTCGTACTGATCGGACATGATTCCCTTCCACCAGAGCGACCGTGGTCCCCGATCGTAACGATTCCCGAAGCGGACCATGGCCCTCAGGTGCGGCGAATTCGCGCCGCGGCCGGGCCGGGATATCAGCCGGCCGTGGCGTCGAGCCGGCCGAGCACGTGGTCGGACACCTGGTGGAGCAGGGCGACCTGGTCGCGGGTGAGCCCGTCGAAGAACAGGCGTCGTACGGTGTCGACGTGCCCGGGGGCGGCGGCCACGATGGCGCGCCGGCCCGCGTCGGTCAACGCGACCACGGCGCCGCGGCCGTCCTCGTCGCACTCCTCTCGCGCGACCAGGCCGCGGCGCTGCATCCGGGTGAGGTGGTGCGACAGGCGACTCTGCTCCCACTGCAGGCCGCGCTGCAGCTCGAACGGCCGTAGCCGCCCGTCCGGGGCGTCGGTGAGCTGGACGAGCACCTCGTAGTCGGCCAGCGAGAGGCCGGAGTCGGCCTGCAGCTGCCGGCTGAGCCGTGCGGTCAGTTGCCCGTGCATGCGGATGAACGCACGCCAGGCGCGCTGCTCCTCGTCATCGAGCCATCGTGTGCCGCTCATGCCCTCCACCCTAACGTGATCAATGACACGTCATCCAGCTGGGAAATATATGACGCATCATGTAGGTTGTGAGCCGCGTAGATGATTCATCATCTACCTAGACGTCGGAATGAGGAGCCGTCCCATGCGCACCCAGATGAGCCCGCAGATCGACATCCGCCGCGCGGACGAACGCTTCAAGACCGAGATCGGCTGGCTCGACTCGAAGCACTCGTTCTCGTTCGGCCACCACCACGACCCTCGCAACACCCACCACGGGCTGCTGCTCGTCAACAACGACGACGTGGTCACGCCCGGCATGGGCTTCGAGACCCATCCGCACCGCGACATGGAGATCGTCACCTGGGTTCTGCGCGGGTCGCTGGTCCACCAGGACTCCACCGGCCACAATGGGGTGATCTACCCGGGGCTCGCCCAGCGGATGAGCGCCGGCACCGGCATCCTGCACTCCGAGAAGAACGACTCCTGGCACCTGCAGGGCGAGCGGCACGACGAGCCGGTGCACTTCGTGCAGATGTGGGTGGTGCCCGACGAGGCCGGCATCACCCCCGGCTACGAGCAGTTGGAGATCGACGAGAAACTGCTGTCCTCCGGCGCGCTCGTCCCCGTCGCCTCCGGGCTGGAGCGGCACGACGGCGAGGCCGCGATCCGGATCAAGAACCGGTACGCCGCGCTCTACGCCGCCCGTCTGACGCCCGGCCAGAGCGTCGAGCTGCCCGACGCGCCGTTCCTGCACCTGTTCGTCGCACGCGGCGCCGTGAACCTCGAAGGCGCCGGTCCGCTCGGTACCGGTGACGCCGTGCGCTTCACCGCGGTCGGCGGGCAGCGGGTGACCGCGACCGAGCCCGCGGAGATCCTGGTATGGGAGATGCACGCCACCGTCGCCGCCTGACCGCCCGGCCGGAAACGCCGGGTGAGGTGGGTCCGCTCATGGGCAGGGGACCCACCACCCGGCCACCGGCCGGGAACCCGTCACGACCCCGCATCGGAGGAACCATGACCGACACCCCGACCGATCTCGGCGCGATCGAGGCCGAGCGGCAGCGCATCCGGGACGCCCATCTCCGCCCCGCGGCCGAGCGTCCCCGGTCCACGGCGCGCGGACTGCATCACACCGCGCTGATCAGCAGCGACGTGGAGCGCACCGTCCGCTTCTACCAGGACGTGCTGGGCTTCCCCCTCACCGAGCTGATCGAGAATCGGGACTATCCCGGCTCCTCGCACTTCTTCTTCGACATCGGCAACGGCAACCTGCTCGCCTTCTTCGACTTCCCCGGGCTCGACCTCGGCCCTTACGCCGAGGTCCTCGGCGGCCTCCACCACTGCGCGATCTCCGTGGAGCCCGCGCGCTGGGACGAGATCGTGCGCCGCCTGGAGGAGGCCGGCGTCGAGCACGTCGTCCACAGCGAGGTGTCGGTCTACTTCCGCGACCCCGACGGTGCCCGCATCGAGCTCATCTCCGACCCGCTCGGCGAGATGTACGGCAACCAGGTGCTGTGACCATGGCCTGTCACGCCGGCCGCTGACGTTCATCGCCTGTGAACCGGGTCACTGCCGGTCATGGAGCGAGAGGGCTCCTCGTCTCTAGTCGGTGACGCAACGAACGGAGACGTCATGAGAATCCTCATCGCCGGAGCGTCCGGCACGATCGGCGGCCATCTAGTCACCCAACTCGTGGCGCGCGGCCATGAGGTCGTCGGTACGACCCGCTCGGCGGCCAAGACCGGCGCGCTGCGGGCGCTGGGCGCCGAGCCGGTCATCGTGGACGCGCTCGATCCGGACTCGGTGGCCGATGTGGTGGCCAAGGCCGAGCCCGAGGTGATCGTCCATCAGCTCACCGCGCTGAGCGGAGCGTCGACCATGCGGCAGGTGAAGCGGATGGCGTCCGCCACCAACCGGCTGCGTACCGAGGGCACCGACCACCTGCTGGCCGCTGCGCGTGCGGTCGGCGTCCGCAGGTTCGTGGCCCAGAGCAACTCTCTGTGGATGGAACGCAGCGGTGGGCCGGTCGCCGACGAGAACGGCCGGATCGAACCGAACCCGCCCGCGGACGCCGAGGCGGCGGTGGCCGCGTTGCGCCACGTGGAGGACGCGGTGACCGGCATCACCTGGGCCGACGGCATCGTGCTTCGCTACGGCTGCTTCTATGGCCCTGGGACCGGCCTCAGCGCCGCGCCGGACGCGGTCATGACCGAGCAGATCCGCAAGCGAAAGTTCCCGATCGTCGGCAGCGGCCGCGGGGTGTGGTCGCTGGTGCACATCACCGATGCCGCCTCGGCCACGGTCGCGGCCATCGAACGCGGCAGGACGGGGATCTACCATGTCGCCGATGACGACCCGGCACCGGTACGTGACTGGCTGCCCTACCTTGCCCGGACCCTCGGTGCTGAACCGCCGCGTCGTGTACCGGCCTGGCTCGCCCGCCGGCTGGCCGGCAAGGGCGCGGTGGACATGATGACGCGGGCCCGCGGGATCTCCACCGGCAAGACCAAGCGCGAACTGGGCTGGAACCCGCAGTACCCGAGCTGGCGCACGGGTTTCACCGACGGATTGAGCTGACTCGGCATGTCCGCCTCGGACCTGTACGGCGATCTGCGGCCGCGGGCCTTCGCCATCGCCTACCAGATGCTCGGCAGCGTCAGCGAAGCCGAGGACGTGCTGCAGGAGGCGTTTCTGCGGCTGCACCAGACCCAGCGGGGAGGCGAGACGATCGCCTCGCCACGGGCGTACATCGCCACCTTGGTCACTCGCCTGGCCATCGACCAGTTGCGCTCGGCACGCGCGCGCCGGGAGCGGTACGTCGGCGAGTGGCTACCGGAACCGCTGGCCACCGATCCGTCACCGGGCGAGCAGGCGGAGACCGCCGACTCGCTGTCGTTGGCCGTCCTGGTACTGCTGGAGAGCCTGTCGCCACGGCAGCGGGCCGCGTTCCTGCTGCGCGAGGTGTTCGAGTATCCGTACCCGCAGGTCGCCGAGATCGTCGGCACCGATGTGGACAGTACGCGGCACCTGGTCGCGCGGGCTCGGAAACACCTCCGGGAACGCCGACCGCGCTACTACGCCTCTCGGCGACAGCGACAAGAACTGGCTCGCCGCTTCTTCGCCGCCGTCGAGCAGGGCGACCTGCGGGCGCTCGAAGAACTGCTGGCGCAGGATGTGGCGATGCACGGTGACGGCGGCGGCAAGGTGCCGGCGCTGGGGCGGCCGGTCAACGGACGCCGGCGGGTGGCGCGTGTTCTGGCGGCGATGGCGCCCCTGCTGGCGCGTGCCGGTGGCGTGCGTTTCCACGTCACCGAGATCAACGGCCAGCCGGGCGCCCTGGTTTTCGACACGCGGGACCTGCTGGTCGGGGTGATGGGGCTGGATATCGCCGACGGTCGGCTCCAAACGATTTACTCCATTGTGAACCCCGACAAATTGCAGCACTTCGACCGGGTCGGCGACCTCAGCGCCCTGGTGCGCGCGGGCCGCCGAGCCGACGACGACGGCTGAACCGTTGGTCACGCCGGACCCCGCCGGCGCGGGCCGGGGTCCGGGGCGAGCGCCGCCGCCAGGCCGTTCAGGCGGAGCGTCGTGCCGCCGCGCAGGTGGGGCAGGTCGGCGCTGCCGTCGCCGGTGGCGACCAGGAAGGCGACCTGCTCGGTCCACGTCAGCAGGGTCGATCCGGCGTCGTCGGCCAGCAGGACCGTGACCAGGGAGGTCCAGCGCAGCAGGTCGTCGACGATGGACTCGTACCCGAAGACGATCCTGCGTTCCGGCACGATGTCGAGGTAGCGGGACCGGTACTCCAGCCGCTCCGGGTCCGAGTCCAGGACGGAGAAGGTGCTGTGCGCCGTCTCGCCGCCACCGACCCGGAACTCGTGGTGGTACACGGCCCCCGACCCGGGAAGCCGGAACCAGCGGCGCCGGACGCCGGAGTCCGCGAAGGCGGCGAAGACGGCGGCCGGGGCCGCGTCCAGCCGCCGGACGATCGTGAAGGTGTCGTGCCGGACGCCGGGCCCGTCCCCCGGCTCCACCTCGGCCTGCCGTGCGCTCATCCGCATCCCTCCGTCCGTTGACCGCCGTGGCGGTCGTCGATGGTTACCATCGGGAGGAATCGCGGAAAGGCCCGTGTTAATCCGCCTCTCCAATACGCACTTTCCCGTAAGCAACGCACCCGGAAGGCAGAATCACCATGGACGCCGTGCTGCGCGCCGATCTGGTCGCGCGAGGGATGACGCCCGACTGCGCGGAGACGATCGAGCTCGTCCGCGACGTCCTCACCCGGGTCGGCGACAAGTGGACCGTCCTGGTCGTCACGACGCTGGAACCCGGCCCGATGCGCTTCACCGCCCTGCACGAGCGGATCGCCGGCATCTCCCAGCGCATGCTCAGCCACACGCTGCGGGCCCTGCAGCGCGACGGCCTGATCACCCGGACCGCCTACGCCGAGGTGCCGCCGCGTGTGGAGTACGCGCTCACCCCTCTCGGCCGTTCCCTCGCCGCGGCCGTCGATCACCTCGTCCTCTGGGTGCGGACCCACCGGACCGACATCGCCCGCAACCGCGAGGACTTCGACGGCGGCGGGTGACCGGCCGCCCGACGCGGGGACGTGCCGTCAGTGTGACGTGCTGGAGATGGCCGTCACGAGTTCGCCGACCATCTCATCGGGCAACTTGGCCGCGAGATCGGCCTGGCTGATGATCCCGACGAGTTCGTTCTCCTCCAGCACGGGCAGGCGGCGGATCCGGTGCTCGGCCATCTGGTGCAGGACGCTCTCGATGTCCGACCCGGCGTCGACATACCACACCTCGCCTTCGCCGACGAGCTCTCCGGCCCTGCAGTCGGAGGGGTTCCTGCCCTGCGCGATGGCCTTCACGACGATGTCGCGATCGGTGATGATCCCCTTCAGCCTGCCGTCCTCTCCGCAGACCGGCAGCGCGCCCACGTCCATCTCCGCCATGCGGCGGGCCGCCGTGGTGAGATTCTCGTTGATCGACAGACACTCACAGCCGCGGTGCATGACCTCACGTGCGGTCGTCATGATCGATCTCCCCCTTTCAGCCCCTTGTTCGAATCGTCCCTCGCGACGAGCCCCGGACGCCAGAGGGCGAAAGTCCCACGCCGCCGGTCAGGTCACCGGCTGCCCGGCGACGAGGACCTCGCGGATGTCGAGCGTGGTGTCCCCCGGCCGCCAGGCGAAGGCGATCAGGTCCGCGGGCCGGCCGGGCCGCAGCAGGCCACGGCCGCCGACGAAACGCCCGGGGTTCGCCGTGGCCAGGCGCAGCCCGGTGGCGAGGGGCAGGCCGGCCATCGTGATCGCCGTCGCCACCCCGTCGGCGAGGGACCGGGAGGCGCCGGCCAGCAGGGGCGTGCCGACGTAGGACAGCCGGCCGTCGGCCGACAGCTCCACCTCCCCGCCCACGGGGGTGCGGTAGCGCCCCGGTGGCATGCCCGCCAGCGCCGTGGCGTCGGACACCAGGTGGGAGCGCTCGACGCCCTTGGCGCGCAGCATGACGCGGAAGGTGTCGGCGGGCAGGTGGTGCCCGTCCGCGATGAACCCGGCGTGCAGGCGGTCGTCGGCGAGCTGGGTCCACAGGTGGTTCGGGTGCCGGGGCAGCATGGTGTAGGTGGCGTTACCCAGGTGCGTGGCGAGTTCGGCGCCGGCGTCGATCGCCCGGGTGATCTGCTCGGGCGTGGCATGGGTGTGCCCGATCGCGCAGCGCACGCCCCTGCGGGTGGCGTGGGCGATGAAGTCGATCGCCGCCTCGTCGTGCGGCGAGATGGTGACCATGCGGACGAGGTCGCCCCAGCGGCGCAGCTCCTCCAGGTCGGCGGGCCGCAGGTACCGCGCGTCGTGCACACCGCGCGGGCCGTCCTCCGCCGACAGGAACGGCCCTTCCACGTGGACGTACGGGATCGCGCGCGCGACGAGCGGGTCCGCCCCGCGCGCCCGCGCGATCGCGGACAGCGCCGCGCGGATGCGCTCCTCGGGCGCGGTCACGATCGTCGGGACCACCGTGGTCGTCCCCACGCGGCGCAAGGCGCTCACCAGCGCGGTCACCGTGGCCTCGTCGACGTCGGCGGCGTTCACGTCGTGCCCGGCGAACCCGTTGACCTGCAGGTCGACCAGGCCGGGCGCGAGCCACAGCTCCGTGGGGCCGTCCGCCTCGGTGATCGCGCCGATCCGCCCGTCCTCGACGCTCACGCACAGCGTGCGCCCGCTCGCCGGATCCCGGCCGCTGATCCTCATCGGGGCGCGGACCCCTCGTCGACGTAGACCACGCAGCGCGGGTGGGTGCGCAGCGCGCTCGCCGGCAGATGTCCTCCGATCGGGCCGCGCAGCGCGGCGGTCACCGCGTCCCGTTTGCGCGCGCCGGGCACCATGCAGAAGACCTCCTCGGCCGACAGCAGCGCCGGCACGGTGAGAGTGATCGCCCGTTCAGGCACCTCGGCCAGGGTCGCGAAGCAGCCGTCGTCGACCTGCTGCCGGCGGCAGACCTCGTCCAGTTCGACGACCTTGACGGGCGCGGGGTCGTCCAGGTCGGCGGGCGGGTCGTTGAACGCCAGGTGCCCGTTGACCCCGATCCCCAGGCAGGTGATGTCGATCGGCGCGGCCGCCAGCGGCCGGGCGTACGCCTCGGGGGGCGCGTCCGGGTCGATCAGGTGCACCGCCCCGAGCGGCACCCGGTCGAAGAACGTCCGCCGCAGCCAGGCGCCGAACCGCTGCGGGGCACCGTCGTCCAGGCCGAGGTACTCGTCCATGTGGAACGCGGTCACCCGCGTCCAGTCGACGCCCGGCTGCGCGGCCAGCGCGCGCAGCGCCGCCTCCTGGCTCGGCGCCGCAGCGAAGATCATCCGGACTTCGGGCCGGGTCTCCAGCCTCCTGGTGATCGCCGCCGCGATGTCGCGCGCGGCGGCGCGGCCCAGCGCCTCGGGGTCGGGGAACCGGCGGAGGACGGGGGTGTACGTCGCGGCACTCGACCGCTCTCGATCTGTCATCGCCGGCAACGCTACTCCCCGGCCTCTTTGGCCGGTGCGTGGGAATGCGTTACAGATCCGGCTCGGGATCCATCGTGAGGACCGTCAGGGTGGATCCGGAGCACCCCTCCAGAATGCTCCGGATCACCCCGGACGGTGCCGCCCCTACCGAACCGCCCCCGCGCGTCCGGTGCTGAGCCGGCGATGATGGACCAGGCGTCCCCTGCCTGGGTTCTGACACTTGCGAGGCCTTCACAGCAAAGCCCCGGGAAGCGACTCCGGCTACCCCCGGATTCGGGGATGGGCGGGCCGGAGGCGCCGGTCCTACACTCGGCGGACATGAGTACTGGCGGGGTGCCCCGATGACACCGCGCGCCGCGGCTCCCGCCGTCACGCGCGTCACGGCGCCGTCCGGGCTGGTCCGGGAGCTTCCCGACCACGAGCGCCTGGTCTTCGGCCGGGGACCGGACGCGGACCTGGTGATCTCCGCCGACCGTGGTCTCTCCCGCCGGGCGGGCGTGATCAGCGCACTGTGCGGCGGCGCCTGGGTGGCCAACCTCAGCCGGACCCACGCGCTGTACACCGAGAGCGACGGATACCAGATCCGGCTGCCGCCGCTGGAGGCGGGCGGTGAGCCGTCCGCCGGCTGGTTCATCCGGACGGGGACGGCGCTGGTGGGTTCGCGGGGCATGCTCGACGCGGGTCAGGCCGTCCGCGTGACGGTCCTGTCCACCGCGACCGACGCCCTCGGGAGCCCGCCCATCGCCCGGCCGGACGACGACTCGACGCTGCTCCCGCTGTACCTGGATCCGCACACCAAGCTCTTCCTGGTGGCGCTCCTCCTGTGCCGGCCGTGGCTGCTGGACCCGACCCGTACGACTCCGCTGCCCCGGACGCCGGAGATCGCCCGCGCGGCGTTGGAGGTGACGGACGCCTATTACGAGATCGAGCAGTTCGACCACGACCCGGTCTTCCGTGACCGGCTCGCCGCGCGCGTCGGTGAGCATCTCAAGGTGCTCCGTCGCAAGATCAATCTGCGCGGCCTCGCGCGGGCCGGGACCCGGCTCTCCGACGAGGTGGTCGTCGGGGTGCTGATCGAGCACGCCATCGTCACCCCGGCCGACCTGGACCGTCTCGCCGACCCGTCCTGGTGCTCGCGGCAGGAGGACCTGTGGTGGGACCGTTCGCGGTAGCCGGGGGCTACAGGTCGTTCACGGTGAACGCCGCCTCCAGCGGGGCGCCGACGCCGGGCACGGTCACGGTGAGACGATGACGGCCGGGCGGGAGCTTTCCGGAGAAGAACTCGTGGCTCTGGTTGATCACATAGTTGAACGTGCCCACGAAGTCGACGACCGGCGTCACCGCCGACACCCTGTCCCGGTCGAGCCGGACCGTGACCGTCCGGCCGGGTGTCAGGCCGGTGCCGTGGACGACGAACCCGGTGCGCCCGTCGCCGTAGTCCTGGTTCAGCGTGATCCCCGGAGGTCCCGACGGCCGCGCCGTCCGGGCGACGCCGGGTGCTCCGGCGGGTACGGCCCCGGGCGGTGGCGGGCCGAGCGGCCGCCGTGGCCGGTCGTCGCCCATCCGGCCCAGCGCGAACCCGGCCGAAAGGACGGCCACCGCTCCGAGCAGCACCATGAGGACCCGCCCGCCCCGTCCGCTCCGCCGGGGTGGGACCGTACGCCCCCGGGCCGGGGCGTCCGGGTCCGGGCGCGGATCCGCCGGCGATCGCTCCGGCGCTCTGATCGAGGTGGGCGAGTCCAGGGTGTCCTCACCGGCGGCGCGGTCATCCGCCCGTGGCGGTTCCACCGGCCGTGGCTCCCGCCGGTACTCCTCGAGCAGGGTGAGGGCCTCGTCGGGCAGCGGCGCCGCGCCGCTGCCGTCGAGTTCGGCCGCCAGGCGGGCCAGCAGGGCGTCCGCCGTGGGACGGTCCGCCGGGTCGCGCCGGAGGCAGTCCAGCAACAGGTCGGCGGCCTCATCCGGTACACCGGTGAGGTCCGGCGGATCGCTCGCCAGGCGGAGCAGGACGTCGGTCACCGACTTCCCCGAGTACGGCGGGTGTCCGGTGGCGGCGAACAGCAGGGTCGAGCCGAGGGCGAAGACGTCGCTCGCCGGCGTCGTCCGCCTGCTGTCGCGCGCCTGCTCGGGCGCCATGTACGCGGGGGTGCCGACGGCCTGGTGCGTCGCGGTGGCCGTGGCGCGCTCGGTCGCCCGTGCCACGCCGAAGTCGATGACCCGTGGCCCCTCGATCGACACCAGCACGTTCGACGGTTTCAGGTCCCGGTGCACCAGCCCTGCCTGGTGAATCGAGTCCAGCGCCTCGGCGCACCCGGCGGCCAGCCAGCGCAGGGCCGGAACCGGCAACGGCCCGCACGTCCGTACGAGCTCCTCCAGGGAGGGCGCCGGGATGTACGCGGTGGCCAGCCACGGGATCTCGGCCTCCGGGTCGGCGGCCACCACCGCCGCCGTGAACACGCCGCTGACCCGGCCCGCGGCCACGACCTCACGGGCGAAGCGGGAGCGGAAGTCGGCGTCGCCGGCGAACTCGCCCCTGATCGTCTTGACCGCGACCAGCCGTCCCGAGGCCGACCTGCCGAGGTAGACCCGGCCCATCGCACCGCTCCCGAGCCGCCCCAGCAGCGTGTAACCGCCGATCCGCCGGGGGTCCTGCCGGGCCAGTGGCTCCAGCCTCGTACGACCTGACGCCATCGCGTCTCCTCCGCTCGGCAGGGCACACCGGTCCATCTTCCCGGCCCCGGACTGTCAGTCAGGCGACCTGTACGGTTTCGTTACCGCCCTCCCCCGGTCATCGCCGGAGCCGCGGTGCGCGACGGAGGCGAGCTCCGCGGCTGCGCTCGCGAGCACCATGTCGAGGGCGACCGGGTAGGCGCTGGAGTTCATCCGTGCCGCCAGGAGGTCCGCCACCGCGGTGATGTTGGGGTGCGTCCGCTCCGGCAGCCGCGCGTACGTCGCGTGCCAGATCACCCGGTCGGCGTGGCGGGCGGGCTCCGGCAGCGTCTCCGAGGCCGCGTCCAGCGCGGCGAAGGCCAGGGCCTGGTCGATGAAGACGTGGTAGATCCGCACCGCCGACGGGTCGGGAAACCCCGCGCCGCGCAGGAGCCCCAGGATGGCCTCGTCCGCGGCGATCTCCTGCGACCGTCCGCTGACGCGGGCGGCCGTGAGCACGGCCGCCTGGGGGTGGGCGAGGTAGGTGGCGTGCACCCGCAGCCCTAGTTCGCGCAGGTCGCGCCGCCAGTCTCCCGTCGCGCTCCAGCCGCTGACCGCTCGCCCCATCAGCTCGTCCGCCAGGGCGAGGGTCAGGTCGTCCATGCCGTCGAAGTAGCGGTAGACCGTGCTGGGGTCGGCGCCCAGCGACATGCCGAGGCGTCGCGCCGTCAGGCCGTGCGCACCGTGTTCGCGGAGCAGCCGCAGCGCGGTCTCGATGATCAGGGCGTGGCTGAGCACCTGCCCCTGCTTGGTCCGCCGGCGTCGCCGGCGCTCCCCGTCCTGCACCGCCTTCTTCCCCATGCCGGGACCTTATGCCAACAGGGTTGACCTTATTCGAGGACGGGTCGTTGGATCGTGCCAGCGCGAGCGAGCGACGCTGTGCGCGTGAACGTGAAAGGGGATGCGTCCCAGTGCGAATCCTGCTGGTAGGTGCGGGAGGCGTCGGGTCCGCGATCACTCGGATCGCCGCCCGCCGCGACTACTTCGAGCACATGGTCGTCGCCGACTACGATCTCGGCCGCGCGGAGGCGGCGGTGGCCGCCGTGGCCGGTGTCGGCGCGGCGGGCCGCTTCGGCTCCGCCAAGGTGGACGCCGGCGACCAGGTCGCGGTCGCCGACCTGCTGCGCGAGCACCGCTGCGACGTGCTGCTGAACGCGACCGACCCCCGTTTCGTCCTGCCGCTCTTCGCCGCGGCTCACGACGTCGGCGCGCACTACCTGGACATGGCGATGTCGCTCTCCCACCCGCACCCGGAGCGCCCGTACGAGCTGTGCGGGGTCAAGCTCGGCGACGACCAGTTCGCCCGCGCCGAGGAGTACCGCGCGTCCGGGCTGCTGGCCCTGGTCGGGATGGGCGTCGAGCCCGGCCTGTCGGACGTCTTCGCCCGCCACGCCGCGGACGAGCTCTTCGACGAGATCGAGGAGATCGGCGTCCGCGACGGCGCCAACCTCACCGTCGACGGCTACGACTTCGCGCCGTCGTTCAGCATCTGGACCACCATCGAGGAATGCCTCAACCCGCCCGTGGTCTACGAGAAGGAGCGCGGCTGGTTCACCACGGCGCCCTTCAGCGAGCCCGAGGTCTTCGACTTCCCCGAGGGCATCGGCCCGGTCGAGTGCGTCAACGTCGAGCACGAGGAGGTGCTCCTGATCCCGCGCTGGGTCGACGCCGGGCGCGTCACCTTCAAGTACGGGCTCGGCGACGACTTCATCGCCAAGCTGAAGACCCTGCACGAGCTCGGCCTGGACCGAACCGACCCGCTCACCGTCCCCACCGACCACGGCCCCGCGCGGGTCTCCCCGCGCGACGTGGTCGCCGCCGCCCTGCCCGACCCGGCCACGCTCGGCGACCGCATGCGCGGCAAGACCTGCGCCGGCACCTGGGTGAAGGGCACCAAGGACGGCCGGCCACGCGAGGTGTACCTCTACCACGTCGTCGACAACGAGTGGTCGATGCGCGAGTACGGCTCCCAGGCCGTGGTCTGGCAGACCGCCGTCAACCCGGTCGTCGCCCTTGAGCTGGTCGCCACCGGGGCCTGGACCGGCGCCGGCGTCCTCGGGCCCGAGGCGTTCCCGGCGCGGCCCTTCCTCGACCTGCTGGGCGAGTACGGCTCACCCTGGGGCATGCGCGAGCAGTGACGGCGGTCATCGGCGGAAACGCGCCAGGAAGCCGCCCAGCAGCAGTCCGATGGCCAGGCCGAGGATGAGGCCGACGAGCAGGCCGGCGACCAGCCCGGCCACCAGGCCGGTCGTCAGGAACACGACGAGCCCGACCGCGACGCCCGCGATCAGGCCGGCGACCAGCCCGGCCACCAGGCCGAGGAGGAGTCCGGCGATCAGCGTGGGCATCGCCGTTCCTGCGATTTCTGATCGGGTGCGGGCATCATCCGCCGGGAAAGCCGGTCGACGTCGGTAGGTGAGGTCGTGACCCTCACCTACCGACGTTACGCCCCCGGCCCACCGCCGCGACCGGGGCCCGGCAGGCGCCTGCCGAAATGCTTGCATAGGCTATCTAACTAGTTGAATAATGCGCTCGCCGTACAGCCAGTCGAGGTACGTGTGGTCGCGCGGGTCGCGCAGCCGGAACAGCTCGTTGCGCAGCAGCCTGCCCACGCCGTTCACGTGCCAGATGTCGCCCCAGATCCGGGCGGTGCCCTGCACGCGGGCGGTGCGCTCGGTCCGCTCGGCCTCGTACCGCTTGAGCGCGTCCGCCCAGTCCGGCTCCGCGGCGTCCTTCAGTTCCCCGGCTAGGCAGTGGGCGTCCTCGATCGCCTGGCAGGCGCCCTGAGCCAGGTACTGCAGCATGGGATGGGCGGCGTCGCCGGTCAGGACAAGTCGGCCGTCGACCCACTTCGGAATGGGCAGGCGGTCGTACATCGGCCAGCGGCGGTTCCGCCACAGCGACTCGAGCCCTCCGCGAACCTCCGGGCAGGCCCCGGAGAACGCCGCGTCGAGCTCCTCGGGGCCGCCCCACTCCCGCTCCCCCCGCTGGTAGGCGGGGGACTCGAAGACCGCGACCGTGTTGAAGACCTCCCCGCGCCGCAGCGCGTACTGCACCAGGTGGCAGCCGGGACCGAGGTAGACGACGACGTCCCGGAACGTCTCCGGGTCGATCCTCGAGCCGAGCTCCGCGACCGGGAACGCGCCCCGGTACGCGACGTACCCCGAGCAGACAGGGCTGTCGTCGCTGAACCGCGCCCGCAGGGTCGAGTGCAGCCCGTCCGCGGCGACGGCGAGCGAGGCCCGGTGCTCACCGCTTCGGCCGCGCGCCGTCGCGCCGTCCGCGGCCGCGACGACGTCCTGGACGTCGCAGTCCGCCACGAGGTTCACGCCGGCCCGCTCGCAGGCGCGGGCCAGGATCGCCAGCAGGTCACTGCGGTGGATGACGACGTACGGACCGCCGTAGCGGCGCACGAACTCATCGTCGAGGTTCAGATGGGTCAGCTCGCTCCCGTCCAGGGCGTCCTTGAACAGGAGCCGGCGAGGGGCGACGCCGGCCTCGAGGACCTCGTCGAGCAGTCCCCAATCCTTGAGGATCCGGGTGGCGTTGGGCGCCATCTGCAGACCGGCGCCGACCTCGGTGAATTCCGGCGCGCGTTCGAGGACGGACACCGAGCGTCCGGAGGTCGCCAGGGCATAGGCGGTGGCGAGCCCCCCGATGCCCCCGCCGACCACCACGACGTCGGCGGATTCAGGTGCGGAGTTCATCGTCGTGTTCCTTAGTCTCGGATCGGTCAGAGCCAGGGGCCGAGGTCGGGCGCCTGGGCGGTGCGCCCGGTCAGCCAGGCGGCCAGACCGGCGGCGTTCGCCTTCGCCGCGTGCTTGGCCGTGGCGTCGGCGACCAGCGCCGCGTTGAAGTCCTCGGGCAGGTCGGCGAAGCCCACCCCGTGATCGAGGTCGACGGCGTGCACGCACACCTCCCTGGCCCGCATCCACGGGATCTCCGCCGCGGAGACGGTCCGGCCCTGCGCGGTCACCACGAGGTTGCGCCACGCGTCGTCCGGCAGGGCGTCCATGTCCTCCGTGAGGGACCTCGCCGACCCGTGGACGAGCGCGCGGAGCTCGGCGGCGGGCAGCAGCGCGGCGGCCTCGATCTCCTCGGCCCGCTGCCGCGGGCCGGAGTACATCCGGTTCTCGACGCCGGTGGCGGCCCAGCTCAGCAGCCGGCGCAGGGCCTCGGCGTTGCCGTGGGCGTGGGCGATGACGTGCCGGCGCGTCCAGCCGTCGAGCGCGGTCGGGGCCGTCAGGTCGTCGTCGGTGAGCCGGTCGACGGCCCCGAGGAAGAGCTCGGTGCCCCGGTCCGTCCAGGACCGCGCGCTCATGCCGCGCTCGCCGTGTTCTCCAGGCGACCGATGCCCTCGATCTCGGTCGTCACCGTCACGCCCGCCGACAGGTAGCGCGGCGGCTTGCGCGCGTGCCCGACACCGCCCGGCGTGCCGGTCGCGATGACGTCGCCCGGACGCAGCGTGACGATCGTGGAGGCGTACCGGACCAGGTCCACCGGGTCGAACACCAGGTCGGAGGTGTCGGCCCGCTGCACCACCTCGCCGTCGACCCGGCAGGTGAGCGAGAGGGCGGGGCGCACGCCGCCGGTCAGCTCGTCCGGCGTCACCAGGACGGGGCCGAGCGGGGTGGTGCCCTCGAAGGTCTTGCCCTGCAGCCACTGCGCGCTGCGGTACTGCCAGTCCCGCATGGTGACGTCGTTCATGACGGTGAAGCCCGCGATGGCCCCGGCCGCCTCCTCCTCCGACGCCCGCCGCACCGTGCGGCCGATCACCACCGCGAGCTCGGCCTCCCAGTCGACGGCCGGCGACTCGGGGGCCAGCAGGATGTCATCCCGCGCGCCGATGAGCGCTTCGGCGAACTTCGCGAACAGGGTCGGGTACTCGGGCAGGTCGCGGCCCATCTCCAGGATGTGGTTGCGGTAGTTCAGCCCGACGCAGAGGATCTTGCCCGGCCCCGGGACCACGGGCGCGAAGGCGGCCTTGTCCACGGCACGGGTCTCCCCCGCGGCGGACGCCGCCGCGTCGGACCAGTCCTGGCGCGCCAGGAGCGCGCCGACGTCCGGAGCGTCGAGGATGACGTATCCGCCGGAATCGATCCGGGCGGCCCGGGTCCCTTCGTCCGTACGGATGGTCGCGAGCTTCACTGCGGGTTCTCCTCACTGGGGTCGTTCTGCAGGCGGTGCTGGTACAGCCGCTCGACGATGGGGGTGTCACTGAAGCGGAACAGGTCCAGGCCGTTCTCGGTGGCTAGCGACAGCGGCTGCCACGACGGGACCACGAACAGGTCGCCGCGCTCGACGGACCACGTGCGCTCTCCCACGCCGACCCGTCCCGTCCCCTCGAAGACCTGGTAGACGGATGAGCCGACCTCCCGGGTCGCGGCCGTCTCGGTACCGGGCGCCAGCCGGTGGAACTCGGTGCGCAGCGTCGGCATGACGTCGCCCCCGGTGGTCGGGTTGGTGTATCGGACGGCGGCGTGACCGGGCTCGACCGTGACCCGGTGTCCCTCCGTTTCAAGGGCCAGTTGCTCGGTCAGGGCGCGGTCGGTGTGCTCCCACCGGTAGGCCAGCAGCGGCGTGGCCGGCGTCGGCCGCAGGTGGGTGAGGGGACGCAGGCCGGGATGGCCCCACAGCCGTTCCGACCGGGAGCGGTCCGGCGCCTCCCGCGTCTCGACCTCGTCCGGCCCGAACTCGAAGAACGTGGACTCCACGAAGTGCTGGAACGGGATGTCCAGCCCGTCGATCCAGGCCATCGGCCGGTCGGTGACGTTGTGGTGGCCGTGCCAGTGCCAGCCGGCCTGGGGCAGGAAGTCGCCGCGCCGCATCGCGACCGGGTCGCCGTCCACCACCGTCCAGACGCCCTCGCCCTCGACGACGAAGCGGAAGGCGTTCTGGGTGTGCCGGTGCACCGGGGCGTCCTCACCGGGGTTGAGGTACTGGATCGCCGCCCACAGCGTCGGCGTGGCGAACGGCCGGCCGCCGAGCCCCGGGTTGGCCAGGGCGATCGCGCGCCGCTCACCGCCGCGTCCGACCGGGACGAGTTCGCCCGCCCGCTCGGCCATCGGCAGCAGCCGGTTCCACCGCCACAGGTGCGGCAGCGCCTTCGAGCGCGGGGACGGCGGCATGAGGTCGCCGATCTCCGTCCACAGCGGGACCAGCAGCTCGGACTCGAAGCCGCGGTAGAGCGCCTCGAGGGCGGGCGTCCGGGCGGGCTGGCCCTCGGCGTCGGTCGCGACGATGGTCACGGGCGAGCCAGCGGTGACGGTCATGCTTGCAGCCTCCTTCACGGCGCGGAGACGACGTAATCGCAGGTCAGATGCTTGCCTTCGCATCCCAGCATGCCAACGATTCTGCACAGCGGATAAGCTTTTTCTGTTATGAGGAATAAACCGCCGTACGCGCTGGCCTCCGTGGACCACGCCCTGCAGCTCGCCGCGCTGCTGCAGCAGGAGGGGCCGCTGCGGGTGACCGACGCGGCCGACCGCTTGGGCGTGGCGGTATCCACCGCCCACCGGCTGCTGGCGATGCTGGTGTATCGGGACTTCGCCGAGCAGGGCCCCGACCGGCGGTACGGCCCGGGAAAGATCCTGCGACCCGCGGAGGCCTCCGCGGCTCCCATCACCCTGCTGCGCGAGGCCTGCGGCGCCCCGCTGAGATGGCTGGTGGAGCAGACCCGTGAGTCGGCCAATGTCGTGGTGCCGGCCCAGGCAGAGGTGCGGTTCATCGCGACCGTCGAGTCCCCGCAGGTCCTGCGCGTGGGCGACCGTGTCGGACGGTCACTGCCGGCGCACCGGGCCTCCGGTGGCAAGGCGATCCTCGCCGCGCTCCCCCCCGACCAGGTGACCGCGCTGTACGAGGACTCCGACGAGGTCGACCTCCGGCGGCTGCACCGCGAGCTCGGGCTGGTCCGCAAGCGTGGGTTCGCCATCAACGACCAGCTCACCGAGACCGGCCTGACCGCGATCGGCGTCGTGGTCAGGGACGCGGTGGGAGGCCCGCTGGCCGGGGTGTCCATCGCGCTGCCGACCGCCCGGTTCGACCGGGACCTGCTGCCCGCGTGGGTGCACGCGCTGGCCACGGCGGCCCGGCGCATCGAGGCCGCCATGGCGGACCGGCGCTGATCCAGGCGCGCCGCCCGGAGCTCGTCGGCGTCTCACGATCACCGGCCCATCCGGGCCGAGACGGCCAGGGCGGTCGGGGTCAGGCCGGGGCGCGGGAGAGCGCGGCCAGGGCGTGGGCCGCGTCGCGGGTGGCCGGGTACAGGCCGCGGTACAGCTCGTACAACGCGTCGTAGATCCGTCCGGCGGCCGGGTCGGGCTCGATCGTGCCCGCCGGCGGATTCCACCCCGCGCCGTCCGACAGGCCGGTGGCGCGCGCGGCGAGCAGCGCATCACCGTAACAGGCGCCGATCGTGACCGAGGGCAGCTCCTGCGCCCGGCCGAGCACGTCCGACACGATCCGGGTCCACAGCCCGCCCTTGGTGCCGCCGCCCACGGCGACCAGCCGGGCGGCCTCGCCGCCCGCCGCCCGCATGGCCTCCAGGTTGTGCCGGACGCCGAACGCCGTACCCTCCAGCGCCGCCCGGTACAGGTGCCCGCGGCCGTGGTCGAGCGTCAGGCCGAGGACGAGGCCGCGCGCGTCCGGGTCGAACAGCGGCGTCCGCTCGCCGGCGAAGTAGGGCAGCATGAGCAGCCCGCCGGCTCCGTGTCCGGCCGCGCGCGCCTCCTCGGTGAGCTCCTCGTACGCCGCCCCGGTCAGCTGCCGGAGCCAGTCGGTGACCGCGCCGGAGGTCGCCATGCCCGCCGCCAGGTCGTACGTGCCGGGCGTGACGCCGACCGTGCCCCACAGGCCCGGCCAGGTACGGCGTTCCGCGAGGACCTCGATGAGGAACATGGTCGTGCCGTACATCACCATGACGTCGCCGGGCTCGGTCACTCCGACGCTCACCGCCTCGGCCCACGCGTCGATGGTGCCGGCGATGACCGGGGTGCCCGCGGCGAGGCCCGTGCGCTCGGCGGCGGCCTCGGTGACCGTGCCGGCGACCTCGCCGGGCCAGGCGAGCGGCGGCAGGTCCAGGCCCGGGGCGATCTCCGCCGCCCAGTCGGCGATCCAGGCGTGCTCGCGGCTGTCGTACAGCGGCGAGCTCTGGCTGGCCGAGTGGTGGTCGAGGACGTACTCGCCCGTCAGTTCGTGTACGAGGTAGGAGCTCGCCATGAACAGCCGCCGGGTGCGCTCCCACACCCGCGGTTCGTGGCGGCGCAGCCAGGCGAGCTTGGGCCCGACCGCCTGCGTGGTCAGCGGCGAGCCGCCGCGTTCGACGATCGTCTCGGCGCCGTAGTGGGCGGTCAGGTCCTCGATCTCGGCGACCGCGCGCGTGTCGACGCCGTAGAGGATCGCCGGCCGCAGCGGTTCGCCGGCGGCGGTGGCGGGCAGCGCGCACGGCCCGATGCCGCTGACGCCGACGCCCGCGATCGGGGCGTCCGCCCGCGCGATGAGTTCGCGGGTGACGGCGGCGAACCCGGCCCACCAGACCGTACGGGCGTCGTGCTCGGCCCAGCCCGGACGCGGCCGCGACACCGTGTGCTCGCGCACCGCCGTCGCGACCACCTCGCCGTCCGGAGTGGTCAGCACCCCCTTGGCGCTGGAGGTGCCGATGTCGACTCCGAGCAGCAGGCTCATCCGGGCATCCCTTCCCCACCGGGGACCTCGCCTGCGGCCGCGTCCCCGCTGTCCGCGTCAACCGCCGATTCTCTCCTGATCAGAAGACCGGCGCGCCGTCGCGGACGAGTCTCCAGTTCTCCACGTGGAAGGTCGCGGGGTCGATGGTCTTGGCGGCGGAGGCGAAGGCGACGATCGCCTCGCGGATCGCCACCTGGGCGTTGTAGACGACCGGGGCGGTGGCGATGTGCGGGAACCCGCCGCCGCCGGACTGCCGGTAGTTGTTCACCGCGACCACGAACTGCTGGTCGCCGCCGACCGCCGTGCCGTTGTAGGCGAGGTCGCGGATCCGGGAGCCCTCGGGCTGCGCGAGGTCGATGTCGTAGGTGACGCCGGAGAACTGGTCGTAGTTGTAGTCGGGACGGTCGTGGGCGTTCGTCCACGACGCCGGGTCGACCGGAGCGCTCGCGGCGACCTGCTTGAAGTACTGCGCCGAGTACTCCAGGTAGTCCTTGATCTGGGCGCCGGTCAGGACGCTGGCCAGCAGCGTGTTGTCGTAGATGTAGAGCCCGGCGATGTCCCTGATCGTCACCTTGCCGGCGGGGAAGGTGGCGAGACGGCTGAACGGCGCGGCGATGGACAGGACCGGCAGCGACGCGTACGCGGTGCCGGCGACGGCCTTCTTGACCGTCTCGGTCTGCACGAGGTTCACGTAGTCGAGGATCGCGGTGTCCTTCCAGCAGGACTCCGCGGCGGACATCGCCTCGGTGGAGGTGGCGACCTCCTGGTTGACGTAGGCGACCACCGCGTCGTGCTGCTTCTTCACGACCGCCACGAGCGCCGGGTCCTCCTGGACCGTGTTCGTGTTCACCGTCGTCGCGGAACTGCCGGCGACCTTCCAGCGGCCGCGCTCCCGGGTCAGCGTGAGATCGAAGACCGACAGCCGCTGGCCCCAGCACTTCGGCTCGCTCATCACGACGGTGCGGCCGGTGGTCTCGTTGGTGACGAACCGCTGCGGTACGTCGTTGTGCGCGTGGCCGAAGAGGATGGCGTCGATCCCGGGGACCTGCTGCGCCACCATGGCCGAGGCGTTCTCCACCGGGATGTCGCCGGTGTAGGACGACAGGCCGCTGTCACCGGCGTGCGCGCTGACGATCACGACGTCGACGCCCTGCGCGCGGATGATCGGCACCCACTTCTTGGCGGTCTCGACCAGGTCCAGGAAATCCAACTCGCCTGAAACGTTCGCCTTGTCCCAGATGGCGACGCCCGGGTTGGTCAGGCCGAGCAGGCCGACCCGGATCGGCGGATGCCCCGGCACGCGCATCGTCTTGATGATGTACGGGCGGAACGCCGGCCGGTCGGTGCCCGCGTGCACGGCGTTGGCGGCCAGCACCGGGGCGCGCATCTGGCCGATCCACTTCCGCAGCAGCGGCAGGCCGTAGTTGAACTCGTGGTTCCCGAGCGCCACGGCGTCGTAGCCGATGGCGTTCATCTGCAGCGCCATCGGGTGGACCTGACCGGTCTCGGTGATCGGCTCGACCGTGGCGTAGTAGAAGCCGAGCGGGGTGCCCTGGATGGTGTCCCCGGCGTCGAACAGCAGGGTGCGCTCGCGCCCCCGGTCGGCACGGATCTGCTTCACCAGACTCGACACCCGCGCCAGGCCGACCACGTTGTGGGCGCTGTCGCTGTACGCGGCGTCGTTGTAGTAGTCCCAGTCGACGGCGTGGCTGTGGATGTCGGAGGTGCCCATGACCGTGATGGTCACCGAATGGTCCCCGGCCTTGCCGGCCGTCGCCGCCTCGGCCGAGCCCGGCCAGCCCGCCATGGCGAGCGCGCCCGCGGCGGTCAGCCCGCCGAGCACCTTCCGGCGGCTGACACCCGTGTCCTCCGCGGTCTCCTCCGGGACCCGGCACGAGCACCATCGCGGCACCGGACTGAAACGTCCCCCTGAACTCTGCATGACGTACGGCGTTCCTTACTTCCTGGAGTTGAGACGAACGCCCAACCTAGCGGTCGGACACCTGGCCACATATTGGCGAAAACCTCCCATGCAAGGCGCTGAACCTTGGCAGAAGTTGCGGCCGCTTTCAACCGGGGACCCAGCTCTCCCGGTCCACCGGCCGACGCTGCGGGGCGCGGGGGATGCATAGGGGGCCGGGTTCGGGAAAGGCAGCGGGTATGACCGGCCAGGACGTCACATCGCCTCACGTGCTCCGCGAGTACTCCCTCATCGCCGACGGGGAGCGCGGCGCGGTGATCGGCCCGCAGGGGGACGTCGCGTGGATGTGCTTCCCGTCGTGGGAGTCGCCGGCGATCTTCGGCGGTCTGGTCGGCACCCGGGGCCGCTACAGCGTCCACCCGGGCGACGAGTGGCGCGTGTGGGGCGGCTACTACGAGGAGGGCAGCCTGATCTGGCGCAGCCGCTGGGTGACGGGCGACGGCGTGGTGGAGTGCCGGCAGGCGCTGGCCCTCCCGGCGCGCCGCGACCGCGCCGTCCTCCTCCGCCGGCTGAAGGCCGTCCGCGGTCGGGCTTGCTTTCGGGCGCATCTGGAGCCGCACGCCGGGTTCGGGGCCGACAAGGTGACCGGCCTGCGCGCCGAGGACGGCGTCTGGAGCGCCCGCAGTGGCCCCGTCCACCTCCACTGGACCGGCGCGGCGCAGGCCGCCGAGAACGGCGGCGGCCTGGTGCTGGAGCTGGAGCTCGCCGAACCGGCCGGTCGACAGCTCGAGCACCTGCGCCGCGCGCCCGACGACGACCGGATCGACGCCTCCCTGCTGATCCCGCCCGTCAGGGGCGCGCTGCCCGCCGACGACCCGCGCACGGTCGCCACCCTCGACGCCGTCCGTGACCAACTGGTCGACGACGGATTCGTCTACCGCTATCAGATCGACGATCGCCCGCTCGGCGCCGCCGAGGGGGCGTTCATGCTGTGTGGTTTCTTCCTCGCGCTGGCCGAACAGCAGCAGGGCCGCACCGCCCAGGCCGTACGCCGCTTCGAGCGCATCCGGTCCGGCTGCGGCACCACCGGCCTGTTCACCGAGGAGTACGACATCCGGCAACGCCAGCTCCGCGCCAATCTCCCCCAGGCGCTCGTGCACGCCCTGTTCCTGGAGACCGCCGCGCGCCTCGGCGTCTGCTCGGCCTGAACCGCGTCCGCCCGACCTGGACCGCCGCGCGCCTCGGCGCCGGTTCATCCGGAGCCGCCGTGGTCCTACCGTCAGTCCCAGGCCCTGGTCGCGCCCACGGGCGGCTCGCCGCCGGCGTCGGTGAAGGCCCGGAGCGCTTCGACCAGGCGGGCCCGCTGGTCGGCGGGCATCGCGGTGACGATGGCCTCGAGCTCCTCCCGGCGGCGGGCGGTGACCTCTTCCACGAGTCGCCGGCCGTCCTCGGTCAGCCGCAGCAGGACCTCACGCCGGCTCGCCGGATTGACCCGCCGGACGATCAGCCCCGCGGCCACCAGCCGCTCCACCATCCGCATCGCGGTCGACGGGTTGACCGCCAGGTGGTCGGCGAGGGTCACCAGCTTGGTGTCCTCATGCGTCGCGAGCGCCACGAGCAGGCGGAACTGCGGCAGCGTCACCTGTTCCCGCACCGCCGTCAGCGACCGCAGCGCGATGCCCACCAGCAGGCGCGACGCGGTGAGCACCGCGGAGGTCACCGCGTCGATGTCGTCCGCCGGCCCCTGTCCGTTGATCACCGGCTCGATCGCGCGTTCCGCCATGGGTCTGTTCTACCCGGCATGTCGGTCTCCCAGCATGGGTTCACCGCAGGCCGTGATCCCGCAGTGGTCCGACGCGCAGACCGGCCGAGCGGCACCGGGCCACCAGCTCGGGCAGCGCGCCCAAGGCCGAACGCCACGCGCCCGGGGCCGAGGTGTGGTCGCAGTCGTGCAGCAGGATCGTCGCCCCGCCGCGGACGCCCGGCGCCAGGGTCGCCAGGACCGAGGCCGGGCTCGCCGAGCGGGTCCAGTCCCTCCCCCACGCCGTCCACAGCACCGGCCGCAGCCGGTGCCGGCGGGCCGCGGCCAGCGCCTCCGCGCTGAGCACACCGTACGGCGGCCGGTACCAGACCGGTTCGGCGCCGGTGACGGCGGCGACGAGGTCGGCGGTCCGGCCGATCTCCGCGGTGACCCGGCCCGGACGGGCCAGCAGCGCGTACCGGTGCCGCCAGCCGTGCACGGCGATCTCGTGGCCGTCCGCCACGATGCGGCGGCCCACGTCCGGGTGGCGCATCAGGGTCTCCCCGACGACGAAGAAGGTGGCACGGCAGTCCAGCCTCCGCAGTTCGTCGAGGAAACGGGGCGTCGAGTCCGGGTCGGGCCCGTCGTCGAACGTCAGCGCGACGTGGTCGCGGTGGCCCTCCCCCGCCAGGCGCGGCAGGCGGCGGCGCACGACCGGCAGCCAGCTCGCCGCCGGCCCGGCGTGCACCAGGGCCAGGCCGGCCAGGCCCAGCGTCAGCGCGGTCCGTGCCACCGGTCCAAGGCTAGTGCCGCATCAAGCAACGTTGGCCCTGCTGAGATGACGCGCCGTCTTGGTGCCGGCTCCCGGAGATGAGGCGTTTGCGATCATCGATTCGGGAGGTTGGTAGTGCGGCACCGCCGACCGTCTCTGTTCTGTCGCAGGCACCTGCTGTAATCACCTCATGCCTCGACGTGTTGATCCCGATGCCGCCCGGACGGTGATGCGTACCGCCCGGGTCGGCCTGCGTCTCACGCCCGGCCAGCGGGAGCGGTGTTTCGGGCTGCTTGCCTCAGCCGGGGACGTGTGGGCGTGCGTGCTGGATATGAACCGGTGGCGGCGCCAGCGCGGCCTGCCCGCCGTGGCCTCGTATCAGGCGTTGTGCCGGGAGTTGTCGGCGGCCGGTCCGGGCACGTTCGGTGAACTGGACACCAAAGGGGCGCGGTCGGTGCTACGCCGCTACAGCGACGCGTGGTTCGCCGCCGCCAAACGCCGCAAGGACGGGGACGCCTCAGCCCGGTTCCCGCGCCGCAAACGCCGCCTGGTGCCGGTCCGGTACTACCACGGCATCTTCACCCTGGAGGACCAGCGGTTACGACTGCCCGCCGGTCGCGGGTGTCCGCCGTTGCGGGTGCGGCTGGACCGACAGGTGCCCTACCCGATCGAGCAGGTCCGGTCGG
>NZ_BAABHJ010000017.1:0-250260 GCF_039542035.1 Actinoallomurus liliacearum | reverse complement strand
GGCGTGGCCGGCGACTGCGCGGCGGCGGGCGGGGCGACCGGCTCGGGCTCGGCCGGCTGCGGCGCGGGCGCCGGGCGCTCGGCGGCCGGGGCGGGCCTCGGGACGGTCAGCTCCTGCGGCCTGGCGACGATCTCCGGGCGGGCCTCACGGGGGCGCGGGGTGAGCGCGGCCGGCTCGTCGGGCACCGGCTTGGGAACGTCGCGGACGACGGCCGGCTCGGCCGGCGGCTCGTCCCGCAGGACCGGCCCGGGGACCGGAACGGGCGGAGGCGGCGGAGCCTGGTCGCGCGGCTGGCCGCGTAGGGGGTCGCCGACGACCTTCATGGCGCGGCGCGGCATGAACGGGGTGACCGTGTCGTCGACGGGCTCCTCGACGTCGAGCGAGGACAGGCGCGCGGCCTCGTCGTTCACGGCCGAGATGTGGCGGCGTCGTGGGTCGTACGCCCACTCCGCGGAGTAGGGACGGCCGTCGTAGTAGAAGGAGAGGCTGACCCGCCACGTAAGGTCCTCGCACTTGCGGGAGTCCCACTCGACCTCTTCCAGGTCGATGCCGCGGCGGCCGAGACGCTCCTCGACGATCTCGCCGAGGGCCGGGGCGGGCGAGGACTCTCCCGGGCGTCGGATGGGCACGCGCTGAGCCTGCTGCGCCATGTACTCGCGCTCCTGGAGAACCGGTCCCTCGAACCAGCGGACACGCTCCACCGGAATGCCGGCCGTCTCGGCGATCTCTTCCGCTGTCTCTCCAGCGCGGATGCGAGCCTGGATCTCCTTGGGACGCAAGGGACTCTCCACTTCGATCTCGTACTGGCCGAGGCGGGAGAAATGTCCACGGACCACGGCGCGCAGCCGATCATCGATTGGCAGCGTGAACCGGGTGCCCCGTCCCGCGGTGGCGAGGACGAGGTACGACCCGTCCTCACTGACCGCGACGAGGCGCAGCTCCTGCATGCGTGTCCTTTCGTGCCCTGTCCGACGCGGCTCGGGGCGCATGCGTGCCCTTCCCCCGGTCCTACCAGTCTCGCGTCAGGACGCACCTGCCCGCCAGCACCGTACCCGGCATGTCCGAACATCGCCGCCCTCGCGACGTGATCCTTGTCAAGTTCCCGCAGTGTCGTCCCAGCTTGCCTGCTCGAAAGCCGCGGGGGCGGGGGGCTTAACCATTCTTGTGGATCCTTTGCCGCGTGATGCCGTCCCTCTTGCGTGGCTCACGCGGTCGCTGTCGTGGGAGGCGGCCGGGGGATCGGTGGATGCTGACGGTAGAAGGGTCCTGCGCGGTTACCGGTCGGAGCGAAAGGGAATCAGCACGCCGCGCGAGCGGGATGCGACACCAGGGAGTCTACGGCCTTCACGTGCCGAGAACCTGGGTCAGGTAGCGATTCGCGAATCTGCGTTCGGGGTCGAGCCGGTCGCGTAGCGCGAGGAAGTCGCCGAACCGGGGATACGCCCCTTCCAGGTACGAGGCGTCCCGCGTGTGCAGCTTTCCCCAGTGCGGACGGCCGCCGAGCGGCGTCAGGATCTCCTCCACACCGCGGAAGTACTCCTCGTGCGGGGTCGCGTGGTACACGTGGATCGCGATGAAGGCGCTGTCGCGCCCGTACGCCATGGACAGCCAGGCGTCCTCCGGCGGCAGCAGGCGCACCTCGATGGGGAAGGAGATCCGCCAGCCCCGGCGCTCGATGAGCGCCCGGACCTCCCGCAGCGCGTCGGCCAGCTCCTCGCGCGGGATCGCGTACTCCTGCTCCTTGAACCGCACCCGGCGCGGGCTGGTGAAGACCTTGTGCGACACGTCGGTGTACGTCCGGGCGCCGAGGGCCCGCGCGGACACGCCGTTGATCGTCGTGATGGTGGCGGGGAAGCGGCGGGCGACGCGGTTGGCGACCCCGAACACCGAGTTGGACAGGAACTCGTCGTCCAGCCAGTGCCGGAACCGCCCGAGGGGCTCGGCCGGGCCGGCCGCCCGGTTGTTGCGCTTGGTCAGGCAGCCGTCGGTGTGCGGGAACCAGTAGAACTCGAAGTGCTCGTTGCCGGTGGCGAACTCCTCCAGGCGCTCCAGGACCTCCTCCCACCGCATCGGCTCCTCCCGCGCCTCCAGCAGGAACGCCGGGACGGTCTGCCAGGTGATCGCGGTGACGACGCCGAGCGCGCCGAGGCCGGCGCGCGCCGCGTCGAACAGCTCGGGCCGCTCCTCACGGGAGCAGGTGACGACGCTGCCGTCGGCCAGCACGAGTTCGAGCCCGGCGATCTGCGACACCAGGCCCGCCGCGTCGCGGCCGGTCCCATGAGTGGCGGTCTGCGTCGCACCGGCCAGGGTCTGCTCCTGGATGTCCCCCATGTTGGCGAGCGCGAGGCCGTGCTGGGCGAGCTGCTCGTTGAACACCTTCAACGGCATGCCCGCCTCGGCGGTCACGAGGCCGGTGGCGGTGTCGACCGACCGCAGCTCCGTGAGCCCATCGGGCCGCAGCAGGAGGCCCTCGGTCGCCGCGACGTCGGTGAACGAGTGCCCGGTTCCGGTCATCCGGACCGGCAGGCCGGCGCCGGCGGCGGCCTTGACGGCGGCGGCGACGTCCGCGGTGGACCGGGGCGTGACCACGCGGCGCGGGGTGGCGCGCTGGTTACCGGCCCAATTTCGCCAGGTCTGAGGTGTGACGGGGGGCATAACACGAAATTTACTCACGTTGCGCCAGGCTCGGGCAAGCCCGGTGACATGATCCTTGTCCGTCGGGCCATGCCTGTCGAGTCCCCGCGAGTCATGGGTAACTACCGTCCGGGCCCGATCGTTGGGAGTAGCGATGAGACGTTTCGTGCGCAGAGGACTCCCGGCCGCCGTCGCGGCCATCGCGCTGGCGGCCACCGCGACCGTGGCCAGCGGCGCGGTGTACGTCGTGACCGCCGCGCCGAAGACGACGCCGAAGGACGACGGTGCGGCGGCCTCGGGGCGGAGGGCCACGGACGGGCCCGTCACCACGATCGTGCCGAGCACCGAGCAGCCCGCCGCGCTGAGACGGGTCGTCGACCCGGACTTCCTCGTCGTCGCCGACCGCCCGGTCACCTCGGCGCGGCTGCGCTCGGTCTCCCACGTCAAGCGCGTACGGGACGTGATCACCGTGGACGCCGGGGCGGTGCAGTTGCAGGGCGGCCGGGTGAACATGTTCGCCGTGGACCCGTCGGCGTTCCGCGCCTGGACCCCGCCCGGCACCGCGAAGAACGACGGGCTGTGGAACGCGCTCGCCCAGGACCGGTTCGTCGTGACGGACGAGGTCCAGCAGCAGTTCGGGCTGCGCGAGTCGATGCAGTATCCGATCATCGGCCGGACGCAGCTGTTCGTCACCATGGGCGGCTCCGGTTCGCTGGGCCTGCCCGGCATCAACGTGCTCGTCGGGCGCGAGATGGGGCGCCGGATCGGGCTGGTCCACGACCTCGCCCTCCTCGTGAACGCGCCCGGCGCCGACCACGCGATGCTCGGCTCGCAACTGCGCAAGCTCGTCGGCGCGCACAGCCAGGTCATCGACCTGCACCAGTCCGCGACGCCGTCCCAGGGGCAGCCGGCGCAGCAGCAGCGGTCGTCGGCCGGGCGCCCCGGCACGTACCTCGCGCTCTACCAGCAGTCGGCGCGCCTCTGCCCGGGCCTGTCGTGGACGGTGCTGGCCGCGATCGGGCAGATCGAGAGCGACCACGGGCGCAACACCGGCCCGTCGAGCGCCGGCGCGCTGGGCCCGATGCAGTTCATGCCGGCCACTTGGCGGACCTATGGCGTCGACGGCGACGGCGATGGCAAGGCCGACATCATGGACCCCTACGACGCCGTCCCGGCCGCGGCCAAGTACCTGTGCGCCAGCGGCGCCGGGCGTGGGGGCAGCGGCCTGTCCCGCGCCATCTGGGCCTACAACCACTCGCAGTCGTACGTGAACAACGTCCTGTCCCTGGCCCAGGCCTACGCCCGCCGTTACTCCTAGGACGAGCCACGGACCCGTGCGGGGCGGTGTCGCGCTGCTGGTTGGATGGTGGGCATGCCGTACGACGCGCTGCTGTTGCTGTCCTTCGGTGGGCCGGAGGGGCCCGAGGACGTCATGCCGTTCCTGGAGAACGTCACGCGGGGCCGGGGAGTCCCGCGGGCCCGCCTCGAGAGCGTGGCCGAGCACTACCACCACTTCGGCGGCGTCAGCCCGATCAACCGGCACTGCCGCGACCTCAAGGCCGCCATCGAGGCCGACTTCGCCGCGAACGGCCTCGACCTGCCGGTCTACTGGGGGAACCGGAACTGGCATCCGTTCCTCGCCGACACGCTGCGGCAGATGAAGGCCGACGGCGTACGCCGGGCGGCGGCGTTCGTGACCTCCGCCTACAGCGGCTACTCCTGCTGCCGGCAGTACCTCGAGGACATCGACCGGGCCCGCGCCGAGGTCGAGGACGCCCCCGAGGTGGACAAGCTCCGGATCTACTACAACCACCCCGGCTTCGTCGAGCCGATGATCGAGAACACCCGGGCCGCCCTCGACCGGCTGCCCGCCGAGCTGCGCGACGACGCGCGCCTGGTCTTCACCGCGCACAGCGTGCCGCTGGCCCAGCCCGGCCGCGAGGACTACGTCGCCGAGCTGAACGACATCTCCGCCCTCGTGGCGGAGGGCCGTCCCTGGGACCTGGTGTACCAGAGCCGCAGCGGCCCGCCCAGCGTGCCGTGGCTGGAGCCGGACGTCCTCGACCACCTGTCCGAGATCCACGCCAAGGGCGTCCGCGCGGCGGTCATCGTGCCGGTCGGGTTCGTCTCCGACCACATGGAGGTCAAGTACGACCTGGACGTCGAGGCGGCCGAGCTCGCCGACCGGCTGGGCCTGCGGATCGAGCGCGCGGCGACGCCCGGCGTCCATCCCCGTTTCGTCGCGATGGTCCGTGAGCTGCTCCTCGAACGCGACGGCACGGAACGCCCCGCGCTGGGGAGTCTCGGCCCGCGCCCGGACTGCTGCGCCGCGGGCCACTGCCGCCGCACGGGCTGACGGCCGGCCTGGCGCCGGACGCGTACGAGGCCGTACGGGCCTGAATCAAGAGGGGGGAACGTGCAAGACCTGCAGGAGCTGTTGGAACTGGCGATCAGCACGGCGGAGGTGGCCGCCGTCATGCTCGTGGACAAGCGACCGGCCGACCTCGGCGTCGCGTACACCAAGAGCAGCTCGACCGACGTCGTCACCGAGATGGACCGGGCGTCCGAGCGGCTGATCGTCGACCGCATCCGGGCCGCCCGGCCGGGCGACGCCTTCCTCGGCGAGGAGGGCGGCGAGACCGGCGGGTCCAGCGGCGTCCGCTGGATCATCGACCCGATCGACGGCACGGTCAACTACCTGTACGACCTGCCCGACTGGGCCGTCAGCATCGCCGCCGAGGTCGACGGTGAGGTCCTGGTCGGCGTCGTCGCCGTGCCGATGCGCGGCGAGCTGTACACCGCCGCCCGCGGCCAGGGCTCCCACCTGGTGCGCGTGGACGGCTCGATCCGACAGTTGCGGTGCAACACCGGCGTCCCCCTGGACCAGGCCCTGATCGCCACCGGGTTCGGGTACGCCGCGGAGCTGCGCGCCCGCCAGGCCGAGGCCCTGCTGCGCGTGCTGCCGCGCGTCCGCGACATCCGGCGCGGCGGCTCGGCCGCCGCCGACCTGTGCTCCGTGGCCGCCGGGCGCGTCGACGCCTACTACGAGAGCGGGCCCAAGATCTGGGACTTCGCCGCGGGCGCGCTGATCGTCCAGGAGGCCGGCGGGTCGGTCGGCGGTCTGCACGGCGCCCCGCCGAGCGCGGGCCTCACGATGGCCGCAGCCCCCGACCTGTTCGCTCCACTGCACGACCTGCTGGACGAGGCCGGCGCCGCGAGCGGCTGACGAAGGATCCGGTCGAGGAAGGATCCGTTCGGCGCGTACGCAGAGCCCCGCACCGGATCGGTGCGGGGCCCCCGTACGTTTCAGGTGCGGGCGTCGGCCCGCGGTGTGCTCAGCCGCAGCGCGGAAGGTCGATCCCGTGGTCTGCGGCGGTGCGCCGCAGGTCGTCGATCTCGGCCTGTTGGGCGTCGATCAGGAGATCGTCGCCCGTGTCACGGGCCGTCCGGAGCGAATTGTACGCATCGGACAGGCGCTGGTGGATCGTGGCCGTCAACTCGCCCACGCGGTCTCCTTTCGATAGGTCGCCAGGCTCCCCTACCCATGCCACTCTTCGCGGTAAACCTGTGAATATCCTGGACGCGGCTTATCGGGCGCTTACGCGCGCTGTGACATAACTGAACCTGCCGGTCCAGCGCGTGGCCTTCCAGGGGGTGGAAACAGGGTGAGAGTCCTGGTCGTCGAGGACGAGCGCGTACTCGCCGACACCATCGCCACCGGGCTGCGGCGCGAGGCGATGGCCGTCGACGTCGCGTACGACGGCGCCAGCGCGCTGGAGCGGACCAGCGTCAACGACTACGACGTGGTCGTGCTGGACCGCGATCTACCGCGGGTCCACGGCGACGAGGTCTGCCGGAGCCTCGTCGCCGACGGGGCCACGGTACGGGTCCTCATGCTGACCGCGGCGGGCGAGCTGGAGGACAAGGTCGAGGGCCTGTCGATCGGAGCCGACGACTACCTGGCCAAGCCGTTCGCGTTCGCCGAGTTGATCGCCCGGATCCGCGCACTGGGCCGACGTTCCGCGCCGCCGCTGCCGCCCGTGCTCGAGCGCGCCGGCGTGCGGCTGGATCCCGCGCGCCGCGCCGTCACCCGAGACGGCCGCCCGGTCGACCTGACGCCCAAGGAGTTCGCCGTCCTCGAGGTGCTGATGCGCGCCCAGGGCACCGTCGTCAGCGCCGAGCACCTGCTGGAGAAGGCGTGGGACGAGAACATCGATCCGTTCACCAACGTGGTGCGGGTGACCATGATGACGCTTCGCAAGAAACTCGGCGAACCGCAGGTCATCGAGACGGTCCCGGGCGCGGGGTACCGTCTTTGATCCCTTCGCCCGGCTCGCTGCCGCGTCGCATGACGGTGCGGCTGCGGCTCACGCTCCTGTACGGCGGGCTGTTCTTCGCCGCGGGGTTCCTGCTGCTGACGGTCGCGTACGTCCTGGTCACCAACATTTTGGAGAACCTGCCGTTCGCCGTGCAGCCCGCCGAGCCGGGCGGCATCACCCAGCAGCAGGCCAGCGCCATCCGGCGGGCCTTCATCGACGGGGTGCAGCACCGGCTGATCGTGCAGTCGGCGTTCGCCCTGCTCGGAGTCGGGCTGATCGCGCTGGCACTCGGCTGGTTCGTCGCCGACCGGGCGCTCGCGCCGCTGCAGAAGGTCACGGTCACCGCGCGCAGGCTCTCCGAGAGCACCATGCACCAGCGGATCGCCATGCAGGGCCCCGAGGACGAGATCAAGGAGCTGGCCGACACGTTCGACGCCATGCTCGACCGCCTCAGCCAGGCGTTCGACACGCAGCGGCGGTTCGTCAGCAACGCCTCGCACGAGCTGCGCACGCCGCTCGCCATCAACCGGACCCTCCTGGAGGTCGCGGTCACCGACCCCGAGGCGTCGGAGGACATGAAGACGGTCGGCAAGACCCTCCTGGCGAACAACGCCCGCCACGAACGCCTGATCGAGGGACTGCTCCTCCTGGCCCGCAGTGAGCGTGAGCTGACGACCCGCACGGCGGTGGACCTGGGCGAGGTCGCCTCCACGGTGCTCAAGACGGCGGTCCGGACGGACCGGCCGGACATCGACGTCAAGCCGGAGCTCACCGAGGCTCCGACGGTGGGGGACCCGGTGCTGCTCGAGCACCTCGTGTCGAACCTCGTCGACAACGCGATCCGCCACAACGTCGACGACGGGATGGTCGTCGTCCGCACCGGCGTCCTGGACGGGTGGGCCACCTGCCAGGTGGAGAACACCGGCCCGGTGGTGCCCGCCTACGAGGTGCAGAGCCTGTTCGAGCCGTTCCGGCGGCTCAACACCGACCGGATCGAGTCGTCCAAGGGCGCGGGTCTGGGCCTGTCCATCGTGCGGTCGGTGGTCGGCGCGCACGGCGGGACGGTGATCGCCACGCCGCGCGAGGACGGCGGCCTGATCGTGACCGTACGGCTGCCGCTCGCCTGACCGGGGCCCCACCGGCGGGCGGCCCCGGCCGGCGCTCTCACTTGTGCGCGGCCGTGGTGAGCACCGGGAAGCCGGTGTAGTCCAGGTCCATGCCGACGAAGGACGCGGTGTTCGCGACCCGGAACGTCGCGTTGGAGTACAGCGGGATGTAGGCCATGTCGTCGAGCGCGATCTTCTCCGCCGCCCGGAGCCGCTGGGCGCGCTGGGTCGAGTCGGAGGTGGCGCGGGCGCTGTTCAGCGCGGTGTCGAAGGCCGGGCTGTTGTAGCGCGCGTAGTTGGTCCCGGTGGTGGAGCCGTCGCTCTTGCGCTGGATGTTGTCACCGGCCAGCAGGGCGTCGAGCACGCTCTCGGCCGAGGGATAGTCGGCGGCCCAGGACAGCCGGTACAGGCCCTGCGGGTTCTTGCCGGCCATGTCCTTGTAGAACTCGGCGGTCGGCAGGGTCCGCAACTGGACGTTCCAGCCCAGCGCCGTCCTCAGCTGGCTCTGCACCAGCGTCGCGAGCTGCAGATAGGCGGGCTGGTTCGCGATGGTGAGGGTCACCTTGGCGCCCGAGCCGAGCCCGGCCTGGTCGGCCAGGGACTTGGCCTTCCCGATGTCGGTCGTGCAGGCGGTGCAGCCGCCCACATAGGCGCCGGGGACCGCGGGCGGGACCAGAGAGGTCGCCGGGGTGTAGCCCTGGCCCATCGCGGCGGCCAGGGCCTTGCGGTCCAGGGCGTAGGAGACGGCGAGCCGCGCCTCCTTGGACTTCATCGGCCCCTGGTCCGTGAGCGGCATCAGGTACGTCATGGTGGTCGAGGCGACCTGGATCAGCTTGTGGTCCGCGGTGTGCCGGGCGCGGGCGCTGTTCACCGTGGTCCCCTCGACCTGGGCCCAGTCGTACTGCCCGGCGTCGAAGCCGGTCAGCGCCTGGTTGAGGTCGGAGACGAAGGTGACGTCGACCGTGTCGAGTTTGGGCCTGGCCAGGGTGTAGCCCGCGTTGCGGACGAGGCTCAGCCGCTGGTTGGGGGTGTACTGGCTCACCCGGAACGGGCCGTTGCCGACGGGGTTGTTGTTGAAGGCGGTGTTCGTGGGCTCCCCGGCGGACGCCGGGACCGGCGCGAACGGCGGGGTGGCGACCCGCATGGCGAAGTCGCAGTCGGCCTTGGTCAGGGTCACCCGGAGCGTCCCGGCGCCCTCCGCCACGACGCCCTGCATCGTCTTGCTCCGGCCCGCGACGACGTCCGGGTACCCCTTGATCTCGGTCATGAGGTAGCCCATGCCCGTGCCGCGGGCGGCGCGGTTCCAGCCGCGGACGAAGGCGGCGGCGTCGACGGCGCTCCCGTCGGTGAAGGTGGTGCCCTGCTTGATCGTGAAGTCCCACTCGGTGCAGCCGGTGTTCGGCGTCATCTTCGTGGCGAGCGCCTGGGCGACGGAGCCGTCGGGCCGGATCGTGGTCAGGCCGGTGAAGAGGTTCTCGGCGGCGAACACGTCCGAGGTGAGCACGGCGTTGGACGGGTCGATGGCGTCCGGAGAGTACATCGCCATCCGGAAGCCGCCGCCGGTCCGGCCCGCCAGGGCGTCCGTCGGGCTGGGGCGCGGGTTCGAGCGGTGGTGGGGCAGGAGCTGGACCGCCGCCACCGCGCTCGTCGCGATCAGCACGACCGCGCCCGCGGCGACGGCCGCGACGACGCCGGGCCGGGTGCGCCGCCGGGCGGGCGTCGTCGGCGGGTCCCCGGCGGGCCCGTACGGGCCGTACGGCGCCGTCGGTCCGTACGGGCCGGGTGGCGCCGTGTCGGGCCCGCGGCCGTACGGCGGCGTGTCGCCCGGGTAGGGACCGGCCGGCCGGTCGGTGCCATAGGGGCCCGGCGGCGGAGTGTCGCCCGCCGGGGCGTACGGGCCGGGCGGTGGGGTGTCGCTCGGCGGGGCGTAGGGGCCCGGTGGCGGGGTGTCGCTCGGCGGGGCGTACGGCCCCGGGGACGCCCATCCGCCGGACGGCGCGCCTTCGGCCGCGACCTGCGCGCCCTCCTGCAGAATCGTGGTGGGCGCGGGCGCACCGGCGCCCGGCAGGACCACGCCCTCGTGGCTGAGCAGGCGCAGCAGGACCTGCTGGGCGGTGGGCCGCCGCGCGGGGTCCTTCACCAGGCAGGCCGTGACGATCTCCCGGAGCGGCCCGGTCAGCATCCCGAGGTACGGCTCCTGGTTCAGGATGCGGTTCATCACGGCGGGGATGGAGTCCTGGCCGAACGGCGGCGAGCCCGTCGCGGCGAACACCATCGTGCAGGCCCACGCGAACACGTCCGTCGCCGGGCCGACGACGTGCCCGGAGATCTGCTCGGGCGACATGTACGACGGCGTGCCCACCGCCGTGCTCGACAGGGTGCCGGTGGCGTCCAGGGCTCGGGCGATGCCGAAGTCGATCACCCGTGGGCCGTCGGAGGCGAGCAGGACGTTCGACGGCTTGAAATCACGGTGGACGATCCCGGCCTCGTGGATCGCCGCCAGCGCGGTGACCGTGCCGATGGCCAGGCGCTGCAGTGAAGCGCCCCAGCGGGGCCCCTCCGCGTCGACGACCTGGCGCAGCGACGGACCGTCGATGTACTCGCTGACGAGGTAGGGCGTGTCGCCCTCGACGTCGGCGTCGAGGATCTGGGCCGTGCAGAACGGCGCCACGCGCTTGGCGCTGGCCAGCTCCCCGGCGAACCGGGCCCGTACCTTCGTGTCCCCGCTGAACTGCGCGTGCAGGAGCTTGACCGCGACCTGCCGGCCGTCCGGCGCCTCGCCGAGGTAGACGACCCCCTGGCCGCCCTCGCCGAGGCGGCCGGCCAGGCCGTAGGCGCCCACGCGTTCCGGATCACCGGCTCGTAGCGGGCTTCCGGGCATGGGCGTCCTCCCTCGGACGGGTTCGGGGGCCTACTGCTTGGTGAGGGTGCCGCTGGCGAGCGGAGCGCCGCCGGCGGTCTGGCTCATCTGCCAGGTCATCGACGAGCCGCTCAGGGTCAGAGTCACGGACGAGGGGGACAGGCACTGGTTGGTCCCGAACGACGTGAGGGTCTGCTGGAACGTCACCTGCTTGCCGTCGTCGGAGATCTGCGGGTTGTCCAGGCTGCCGGAGCAGGTCTCGTACCGGACGTTGCCCGATTTGATGAGGCGGTAGAGCGTGAGGTCGATCTCGTGCGACTGGCTGGTGCCGAAGGCCACGTTGCTCGTCGGTATGCCCTTGCCGCCCCAGCTCCCCTCGAAGCCCTCCGGCAACCGGTCCTTGTTGACCTTGTCCAGCAGGCCGGCCCCGATGGCGATCGGCAGGCCGATCACCAGCAGCAGCGCGACGACGCAGCCGAGGCCGACGAAGAGCGGGGCGTTACTGCTCTTCTTCTGGGGACGCGGCGGGACGTACGGCGCCCCCTGCGGGTGCGTCGGCCGGCCCTGCCCCTGCCAGGGCGGAGGCGTCTGGGGTCCCGGCCGCATCATCGGGTTCGGCGTCGCCGGGCCCGGGTGCATCATCGGGGGCGGCGTGGCCGGGCCGGGATGCATCGGCGGCGGGGTCGAGGGGCCCGGGTGCATCATCGGCGGCGGGGTCGTGATCGGCGGAGGCGGCGGCAGCTGCGCGGCGATCTGGGTGCCCTTGTCGAGCAGGTCGTTCCGGTCGGCCGCCGGACCGGGCGCCGCGCCGACCTGGCCCAGCAGCCGCAGCAGGAGCTGGTGCGCTGCGGGGCGGCGGCGTGAATTCTTGTCCAGGGCGGCGGCGACCAGCTCGCGCATCGTGCCGTGCAGCCGGGACAGGTCCGGCTCCTCGTTGAGGATCCGGTTGATGATGATCGGGAGCGTCTCGGCCTCGAACGGCGACCGCCCGGTCGCCGCGAAGACCATGGTGGCGCCCCACGCGAAGATGTCCACGGACGGCATCAGCGGCTCACCGGTGAGCTGCTCCGGGGCGAGATACCCGGGCGTGCCGACCACCATCCCGGTCGCCGTCACCGAACTTTGCTGGGAGTCCACGGACCGGGCGATGCCGAAGTCGACCACGCGCGGGCCGTCGGACGCCAGGAGAACGTTGTTCGGTTTGAAATCGCGGTGGACGATGCCGGCCTCGTGAATGGCCGCGAGCGCGGTCGCCGTGCCGATCGCCAGGCGCTCGAGTGCCGCCCCCTCGAAAGGGCCCTCCTGAAGGACCACGTCGTACAGCGGCGGGCCGTCGATGAACTCACTGATGATGTAGGGCGGCCGGCCGTTCAGGTCGTAGTCCAGGACCCGCGCGGTGCAGAACGCCGAGACCTTCTGCGCCGCCTCGGCCTCGCGCGCGAACCGCGTCCGGGCAGAGGAGTCGGAGTTCATCTGCTCGTGCAGCAGCTTGATCGCCACTGGGTCCCCCGACGGGGACCGACCGAGGAAGACCGCGCCCTGGCCGCCCTCTCCGAGCCTTCCGACTACCTGATATTGCCCCAGCGCGGCCGGATCGCCCGGCTCCAGGGGAGCGGCATCCGGCATGTGTGACCCCTTCCCACAACCCTTATCCTGTGCACCCGCCAGGTCCGTACAGGCGGGAAACCATATCGCGTTACCTGTGACGTTCGCCGTCATCATCCGGTTCACGGCGGAGGGCTGTCACCGCTTCGCCATGGGCCGTGTGATTTACGCCACATCGGACATCTCGGAAGCGCGGTGAGAGGAGTCACGGAGTGATACGACGCGCCTTGCGTGTTCGGGGTCAAATCCCGTGACAGAATTTCCCGCCCGGATCGGGCACAAGATGAGCCTCCCGAGCGTTAGACCCGCGCGACGGGGCGCATAACTAAGGACCGAGGGGGATGGAGACAGAAGATGGCCACCGACTACGACAGCCCACGCAAGACTGATGATGACCTCAACGAGGACAGCCTGCAGGAGCTGCAGGCACGCCGGGCGGACAAGAGCACGGGTGTCATCGACGAGGACCTGGACGCCGGTGAGGTGACCGAGCTGCCGGGTGCGGACCTGTCGAACGAGGAGCTGAGCCTCCGCGTTCTGCCGCGCCAGGCGGACGAGTTCACCTGCGCCCGCTGCTTCCTCGTGCACCACCGCAGCCAGCTGGCAGAGGAGAAGAACGGTCAGCTGATCTGCCGCGAGTGCGCCGCCTGACGCCGGGTTCACCCGTGTCCGAGGGAGAGCTCGCCCGTAGGGAAGACGGTGATGACCGGCTCGGCCAGGAAATGGCGGAGCTGGTCGGCCGATTGTCCGACGATGAGATCGATAACGGGACCCGCGGGCGCCTGCTCGGCCGGCTCGCCCGCCTGTTGGCGGCGAGAGCCCGCCGGGCGCGCGCCGCGGGTCTCGCGCGCGGACGCTGGCTGACGGACGTCGTCGCGGAGATCGGCCCGCACATCCCCGTCCGTGACCTGCAGACCCTCCGCGCCCACCACCAGGGCCTCACCGGGGAGCGGCTGGCCGACTCCCTCGTGCGCGCCGCGCAGCGCGCCACGACCGCGGTCGGCGCCACCGGAGGCGCGCTGGCGGCGGTGGAGTTCGTCACACCGCCGCTCCTGCTGTCCGCGCCCGCCCAGATCGTGGCGGAGACCGTCGCGGTCGCCGCGATCGAGGTCAAGCTGATCGCCGAGCTGCACGAGGTCTACGGCGTGCAGGTGCCCGGCAGCGGTACGGCCCGGGGCGCGGTCTTCCTGCAGCTCTGGGCCCAGCAGCGGGGTTTCGACCCGCTGCAGCCCGGCAGCGTCGCCGCCGCGCTCGGCCTGGCGGCCAGAACCGGCCTGCGCAAGCGCCTCATGCGCACACTCGGCCGGCACCTGACCACGATGGGCCCCTTCCTGACCGGCGCCGTCGCCGGCGGCACCCTCAACCGCACGGCCACCAGGCGGCTGGCCGACACCGTGCGCAAGGACCTCCGCCGCGCCATCGGCGCCCCCGCGCCCCGGCCGGGCGCCGACGAAGACCCGGCCTGATCCGCCGCCCCGTCCCCCTCCTCGTCGACACCCCGGCGGCGCCTCGACCACCCGGTCGTCCATGCGACGGCCGTCGCCGTACTTCGGCGCGGCGCGTGGTGGATCGAGTCACCGGATGAGAACGGCGCCCCCGGTCGGTCCGTGGGGCGCCGGGCGCGACCTCGCTCAGGCGACGCTCTTGGCCTTGTCGACCGCCGTGCGCAGCGCGGCGGGCAGCTCGCCCGTGCTCTTGTGCCAGCGGTTCGCGGCGGCGCGGGTGGCCAGCAGCCGCGCGACCTCCATGCCGACGCCCATGACGACGGCCCAGGCGATCGCCTCCTTCAGCTCGACCTCCGGCGACTCCGGGTTGGTCGGCGGCTCCTTGCCGATGGCCCGTTTCCACCCGAACGTGATCGCCTTCCGGGCCGCGAACCCGGCGCCGAAGGCCGCCGCGCCGGCCACCAGCCGCCAGCCCAGCTCTCCCTTGTCCGGCATGCGTTCTCCCTCTCCCGCGTTACCAGTGTGATTTCCGGTTCTGTCGATGTTCCGACCCTCTCACAGGCGATCACCTGACGAGGCCCGACTCCGCCGTCGCCGCCAATACCATGGGCGCCATGACAGACAAGCCACGCCCGCCGGAGAAGCCCACCCTCGACGGTCTCGAGGAGAAATGGGCCGTACTCTGGGACGAGCGCGGCACCTACCGCTTCGACCGATCGAAGGCGCGCTCGGAGATCTACTCGATCGACACGCCGCCGCCCACCGTCAGCGGCTCCCTGCACGTCGGTCACGTCTTCTCATACACACATACCGACACGATCGCCCGTTTCCAGCGGATGCGCGGCCGCGAGGTCTTCTACCCGATCGGCTGGGACGACAACGGCCTGCCCACCGAGCGCCGGGTGCAGAACTACTTCGGCGTCCGATGTGACCCGTCCCTGCCCTACGACCCGGCGTTCGAACCCCCGGACAAGCCCGGCCGGCAGATCCCGGTGTCCCGGCGCAACTTCGTCGAGCTGTGCGACCGGCTGACCCGGATCGACGAGAAGGCCTTCGAGGACGTCTGGCGCCGCGTCGGGCTGTCGGTGGACTGGTCCCTGCTCTACACGACGATCGGCGCGCCCGCCCGCGCCGCCGCCCAGCGGGCGTTCCTGCGCAACCTGGCACGTGGCGAGGCGTACGTCTCCGAGGCCCCGACCCTGTGGGACGTCACGTTCCGCACCGCGGTCGCCCAGGCCGAGCTGGAGGACCGCGAGCAGCCCGGCGCGTTCCACCGGATCCGCTTCCACGGTTCCGCCGGGCGTCCGGTGTACATCGAGACGACCCGGCCGGAGCTGCTGCCCGCCTGCGTCGCGCTGGTGGCCCACCCGGACGACGAGCGCTACCGCGAGCTGTTCGGCACCACGGCGCGGACGCCGCTGTTCGGCGTCGAGGTGCCGATCGTCGCGCACCGCCTCGCCGAGCCGGACAAGGGGTCCGGCATCGCGATGATCTGCACGTTCGGTGACCTGACCGACGTGACGTGGTGGCGGGAGCTGCACCTCCCGACCCGCGCGATCATCGACTGGAACGGCCGGATCCTGCCCGACCCGCCGGCCGGCGTCGCCCCGGAGCCGTACGCCGAGCTGGCCGGGCTGACCGCGCACTCGGCCCGCGAGCGCGTCGTCGAGCTGCTGCGCGCGTCCGGCGACCTCGACGGCGAGCCGCGGCCCCTCACCCGCCCGGTGAAGTTCTACGAGAAGGGCAGCAAGCCGCTCGAGATCGTCACCACCCGCCAGTGGTACATCCGCAACGGCGGGCGCGACCCGGAGCTGCGCGACCGGCTGCTGGCCCGCGGTGCCGAGCTGACCTGGCACCCGCCGTACATGAAGGGGCGGTACGACAACTGGGTCGAGGGGCTGGCCGGCGACTGGCTGATCTCCCGGCAGCGGTTCTTCGGCGTGCCGATCCCGGTCTGGTACCCCCTCGACGGCGACGGCGAGCCGATCTACGACCGGCCGATCACGCCGCCGGAGGACGCGCTGCCGGTCGACCCCTCCTCCGACGCCCCTCCGGGCCGCACCGAGGACCAGCGCGGCAAGCCGCACGGCTTCATGGCCGACCCGGACGTCATGGACACCTGGGCGACCTCGTCGCTGACGCCGCAGCTCGCCGGCGGCTGGGAGCGGGACCCGGACCTCTTCGGCCGGGTCTTCCCGTACGACCTGCGGCCCCAGGCGCACGACATCATCCGCACCTGGCTGTTCTCCACCGTCGTGCGGGCGCACCTGGAGCACGACTCGCTGCCCTGGACCGACACCGCGCTGTCCGGCTGGATCCTCGACCCGGACCGCAAGAAGATGTCCAAGTCCAAGGGCAACGTCGTCACGCCGATGGACCTCCTCGTCCAGCACGGCGCCGACGCGGTGCGCTACTGGGCCGCGAACGGCCGGCTCGGCACGGACACGGCGTTCGACACGGGCCAGATCAAGATCGGCCGCCGGCTCGCCATCAAGATCCTCAACGCTTCGAAGTTCGTGCTCGGCCTCGGCGACGTCCCGCCCGGCGCGTCCGTGACGGAGCCGCTGGACCTGGCGATGCTGGCGACGCTGGCCGAGACCGTCCGCGAGGCCACGGCCGCCTTCGAGGCGTACGACTACACGCGTGCCCTCGAGCGCACCGAACGGTTCTTCTGGGACCTGTGCGACGACTACCTGGAGCTGGTCAAGGCCCGCGCCTACGGCGGGCCGGACGGCGAACCCGGCCAGGGGGCGGTCTCCGCCCGGGCGGCGCTGCGCGAGGCGCTGTCGGTGGTCCTGCGGCTGTTCGCGCCGATCCTGCCCTACGTCACCGAAGAGGTCTGGTCGTGGTGGCGGGACGGCTCCGTGCACCGGGCCGCCTGGCCGATCGCCGACGCCCCGGCGGGCGGCGACGCCGCGGTCCTCACCGCCACCTCCGACGTCCTCCGGCAGGTCCGCAAGGCCAAGTCGACAGCGAAGGTCTCGATGCGCGCCGACGTCGAGCGGGCGGTGGTCCGCGGCGCGGACGTCGCCCGCCTCGCCGTGGCCGACCTGCGGGCCGCCGGCCGGATCGCCGACCTGGCGCTCGACCCGGCATCCCCGGAGGAGGGCTTCACCGTCGACGTGACGCTGGCGTCCTAGCCGTACAGGAGGGCGAGGGCGAGCAGGACGGCGACGCCGATCGCGTTGGTCAGGATCGGCATCCGGGTGACGCGGCGGTCGTCCCACTCGTCGTGCCGGCTGGCGTACCGGGCGGTCGCGGTGACCGCCCGGCCGACGCCGAAGCCGGTGCCGGTCAGGATCGTCGCGAGCGGCCCCTGGTGCGCCAGCACGAGCCCGAGCGCGACGACGTACGGCGCGCTCGCCGAGACGTACGTGCGCACCCCGGTGCCCAGTTCGAAGCCGAACTGCAGCGAACCGCGCCGGATCCGGCTCTGCAGCACCTCGCGGGGGATCTGCCGGGCGTTCTGGGGGAGCGGCACGCGGATCCAGCCGGCCTCGCGCGCCACGCCCGCCACCGCGATCACCAGGACTGCCCCGATCCGCACGGCCCGGGGCAGCGGCGCCGTGAGACCGGACAGCAGCCACAGCACGGTGGCGCTGAGCGTGCCCCCGAGGAGCAGCCCGAGGGAGAAGACGGCCAGGACCTCGCCCTGCCGTACGTGAGCCCGCCAACCTGGCGAGAACAGCACGAAGTCGCTGTTACGCGTTCAAACCGAGCCGGACAGCGAGTATCCGGCCAGCGCCCCGACCGACGCCCAGCACAGCACGGTCCGCTGTGCGGCCGCCGCCGCGACGGCCAGCAGGGCCAGCGCGGCGAACGGCAGCAGCGGCTCGGTCAGCCCCCGGCGCAGCCGGCCGGCCGGCCGCGTCTCACTTGGCGCAGGCAAGGGCCCACCGGCAGACGGTCTTGTACCAGTGCCCCGCCGCGCTCTTCTTCCAGCCGTCGTGGCAGCGCCAGGTCACCGACTTGGTGCAACTGCCGCACTTATGGGCGTACGCCCAGATCCAGCCGTCGTACTTGCCCGCGTAGCACTGGTTGGGACGGAGCTTGAACCGCCCTGGATCGGAGACCCCGGAGCGGTGGTACCCCTTGTACTTGCCGCTCGTCCGGCAGGCGCTGGACAGCACGGTGCTCGGCCCGCAGCCGGGGGAGCAGTCGAACGGCGCGGCGTACGCCGGGCACGTGCCGTAGATGTCGTAGTAGCCCGGCGTCAGGGTGTAGCCGGCGGCGAGGGCCTTGCGCGCGGGGGCGAAGACCCCGAGCGCGGACAGGCCGACGGTCGTGCCGGCGGCCAGCGCGCCGCCCAGCATGGACCGGCGCGCCACCCCCTCGGCCGTCGCATGCGGGATCCGCCGGGCGGCCCGCCGGGCGCCCTCGGGCCGCGGGCCGCTCAGCATGGGAATGTCGTCGAGTTCGAGCATCGGGCATCCTCCCCGTTCTCTCTCACACGGTCGCCGTGTCCGCGTCGGTGATCGGCGGCACGGGCGCGCCTGCTTCCACGACCCGGCCGCCGGCCTGCACGATCAGCCCGTGCAGCGCGCGCACCGAGCCGACCGGCTCGGCCGTCCGGATCCGCCCGTCCGAGCCGACGAGCACGGCGTACGGCGTGGCCGGGACCTGGTACTCCTGGAACAGATCGCCCTGATCCGCCAGGACCACCATGTTGTCCGGCGGGGTCACGTCGAGGGCGTCGTCGAAGAACAGCGCGCGGATCGGCGGTGCCTCGGTCTGGCCCAGCGCCTCCTCGAAGACGTCGTGGCAGGCCGGGCACTCCGCGCCGAGGAACAACAGCAGCGTCGGGCGGCCCGGCTCGGGCGCGAGCCGGGCCAGAGCCGGCGCGGTCATGCCCGTGGTCAGGCCGTCGTCGGGCGTGCGGGGCCCCTTGGTCAGGTGGTGTACCTGGCGGACCAGCCCGGCCACCACGAGGGCGAGCAGGAGGATGGCCACCCAGGTCACCAGCAGGGCCGTGGTCTCGAAGGTCATCCGGCGACGCTCCTTTCGGGGTCGGCCATGGCCGCCGGCAGCGACCACAGCAGCACCGCGAACGTTACGGACGACAGGCCCACGAGCGCCACATGCACTCCGTGCGAGGCGATGGCCGAACCGGCGCCGGCCGACGCGGTCACCGACGCCAGTGCGAGCGCCGCGGCCCGCCCGGCCACCCAGCCGCTCATGGGGGTGTCGTCGGCCGAGCAGCCGCACGGCACGGCCCGGTTCTCCGCACCCGCCACGCGGTCGCCGCGTCGTCCCCGCCCGCTCGGCCGGGTGCGCAGGACGTACAGCCCGTACAGCGCGTAGGCCACGAACAGCAGGGCGCTGCCGGTCGCGCCCAGCGTCAGCGCCCGGGGCCGTCCGGCCAGCAGCGCGTACCCGGTGACCGCACCGAGGACGCCCTCCAGCGCGCCGACCGCGACGGCCACCGGCCAGATCAGCGGAGCGGGAACCGTGCGGTGCGCGGTCAGGGCGGCGGGCAGGACACGCGGATGCAGCAGATGGCCCGCGAAGCCCGCGAGCAGGATCAACGCCACCGTCCCGGCCGACACACCGGTCAGCATCGCCGCCATCAGGCGACGGTCTCGACGCGCAGCCCGCCGATCCGGTTCGCCACCGCGGCGGCCTGGCGGGACTCGTGCGGCAGCACGGTGACCATCGCGGACGACGTGGCGAGCAGGAAGTACGTCGTGTCGTCGTCGAGCGTGTCGCGGAACAACTCCCCGCTGTGCACCTGCGCGCCCGACCACGCCGGGAGCCTCCGCGCGGTCGTCTTGGTGAGCGCGGTGATCTCGAGCAGGCCGATCCCTGGAATCTCCTTGGCCACGTCGGCCGGCTCGGCGATGCCCGCCCGCTTGGGATTCCGGGAGGCGGCCGTGATGCCGTCCTGATGCTCGGTGACCCGCAGAAGCTGGAAAAGGCGTACGGCGTCGGCGGCCTTGGCGCTGTACATGGGGACGAACAGTGAATAATTCCGACCCTGCCACATCACGGCGAGGAGATGGTCTTCCAGGCCGACGCGTTGGTCATAATGGGTCACCCGTGTCGTCCGAAGTGTGCCGCCCTGAACCGAGAATTCATCGTCGAAGTGGCGAATGCCGAGATCCTCGGCCCACGCGGACGCCGCCTGGTGGTCGCCGGAGGTCAGCTCGTAGATCCTCCCGTCCACGGCGTACCGCGTCACGGAGGTGAAAGGAAGAGTAAGATCAAGATCGCCGGAGATCTGGAATCGATAGCCGTCCAATGCCCTATGTATCACCCCGTGCGCCATGACGCAGCCCTTCCCCGTTCGACCGACCCGCCTAGCGAGGGTCTTGGTTAACACAACGTAAGAGCATTTCGGCTTGTTGGCGAGATACCAGAGCACGGATGCCCGAATGTGGCCAATCGTGCATCAGTGTGAACACGACAGGTCACGAAGACGTCGGCTCGGTAATGAGTCGATGACGGTGGTCCGGGTAGGGCGTGGTCCGGAGGAGAACAGTGAGCGATCGGGATCCGGGAGTGCCACGGACGCTGGCGACCGTGGCCGCGTTCTGCTGGCGGCTGATCGTCGTCGGAATCGTGATCTACGCGGTCGCGCGCATTCTGGACAAGCTGCGGCTCGTCGTTCTGCCGTGCGCCATCGCGCTGCTGCTGTGCGCGCTGCTGTACCCCGTCACCGCCCGGCTGCGCCGCCGGATGCCCTCGCTCGCCGCGACCTGGCTGACGATGCTGCTCGCCCTCGGGGTGCTCGGCGGCGTGGGCACGTTCGTCGGGATCCAGGCCAACGACCAGTTCCCCCACCTGGTCACGCGGATACAGCGGACGGCGACCCAGTTCCAGCACTGGCTGGTGACCGGGCCGCTGCACCTCAAGAACTCCCAGCTCCAGTCGGCCGTGGACCAGTTGCTCAACCAGATCCAGCAGCAGCGCGGCAAGCTGGTCAGCACGGCCTTCACCGGCGCCACCGTCGCCGGCGAGGTGCTCGCGGCCATCGTCTTCCTGTTCTTCGTCACCTTCTTCCTGCTGAAGGACGGGCCGGGGATCTGGCGCTGGCTCATCAGCGGGACGGGGCGGTACCGGGACCGCATCGACCGGGCGGGCCGCGCGGCCTGGGAGACGCTGTCGCAGTACGTCCACGGCACGGTGATCGTCGCGCTCATCCACGCGATCGTCATCGCCGTGACGCTGATTATCATGGGTGTGCCGCTCGTGGCGCCGCTGGCGGTGATCGTGTTCTTCGGGAGCTTCATCCCGATCGTCGGCATCCTGGTCGCCGGGGCGCTGGCCTTTCTCGTCGTCTTCAGCTTCAAGGGCTTCGTCGCCGCCCTGGTCTTCCTCGGCATCCTGATCCTCGAGCAGCAGCTCGAGGGCCACGTCCTGCAGCCGCTCGTCGTCGGCCGCTGGGTGCGCTTCCACCCGCTGGGGATCATCATCGCGATCTCGGTCGGCGCGGTCGTCGGCGGCATCCCCGGCGCGGCGGTGGCGGTCCCCACGGCGGCGGTCATCTACCGGGCGTGGCCCGCGCTGCGCGGTGCCGACGACCGGGCGTCCCCGACGGAACACCCCGCCCGCGCCCCCCTGCTGGGCCGGAGCCGGAAGAACACCGCGCCGTCCGGTGACGCGCGGGCGGGTACCGGGACGATCGCGCCGGACGAGGCGTCATCGTCCGACCCACCAGCGGATCGGGCGGCGGACGACCGGTCCTCGGACGCCTCCTGAGCGGCGCCGCGCCGGACCCGTCCGCGCGCCGGGGCGAAGCCGGGCGGGGACCGTCCCCGCGCCGGTAGCGGCGTCGGCGTCCCGCACCGCGCGGCGGAGCCGTGACCGGCCACGCCGCGCTCATCGGCGCGGGGCCGCACAGGCGGTAGTGTCACGGCCTGTGACGCGCGCCGAGGCGAGCGCCGCCATCAAGATCGCGACGAGGTGGAGCCCTTGACTGTGGAAGTTCTCATCCAGCGGCTGGATCCCGGCCTGCCCGCGCCGTCGTACGCCCACCCGGGCGACGCCGGGGCCGACCTGGTCACCACCGTGGACGTCGAGCTGCCGCCCGGGGCCCGCGCACTCGTGCCGACCGGGATCGCGATCGCCATCCCCGACGGCTACGCCGCCTTCGTGCACCCGCGCTCCGGGCTGGCGGCTAAATTGGGAGTGACGATCGTGAACGCGCCCGGCACCGTCGACGCGGGCTACCGGGGAGAGATCAAGGTCACCCTGCTGAACACCGACACCGAGCACACCGTGCGGCTGACGCGCGGCGACCGTATCGCGCAACTGGTCATCCAGCGCGTCGAGCGGGCCGTCTTCCACGAGGTCCAGGTCCTGCCAGGCTCGGCCCGGGGAGACGGTGGTTTCGGATCCACGGGCGGGTACGCAGGAGCCGTGGGGGGCCGCGCCGCGGACGTGGCCGTACAGCACAACGAAGGAGCGTGAGTCGTGTTTCGACGCCGTCGTCGGGACGAGGAGCCCGAGAAGAACCTCGAGCCGACCGACGAGGAGACCGTCGCGGCCGAGGAATCCGAGGCCGAGGAGCCCGGGTCCGAGGGGAAGCAGGAGAGCGCGGCAGTGTCCCACGGCGGCCCTTGGGACGCCGAGGCCGACTCGATCCCAGAGGTGGAGCGCGTCGACTTCGGCGCGTTCCAGGTGCCCATCGCCGAGGGGATCGAGCACCAGCTCAACATCGAGGACGCCGAGCAGGACGCGCAGGGCAACCTCGTAGGCGGGCACTTCGTCGCCGTCACCGTCGTGATCGGTGAGAGCGGCCTGCAGCTTCAGGCCTTCGCCGCGCCGAAGAAGAGCGGTCTGTGGGACGAGCTCCGTCAGGAGATCGCCGAGGAGATCAAGCAGGCGCAGGGGGAGACCCAGGAGGCCGAGGGGCCGTTCGGCACCGAGCTGCACGCCATGGTCCCGGTCGCCATCCCGGAAGAGCTCAAGGATCAGGTGCCGCCGGAGATCGCCGAGCAGGGCTTCGGCTGGCAGCCGGTCCGCTTCCTCGGCGTCGACGGCCCCCGCTGGTTCCTGCGCGGCGTGGTGCAGGGCGCCGCCCTGCAGGACCCGGAGCAGGCGCGGGCCGTCGAGGAGATCTTCGCCAACATCGTGGTCAACCGTGGCGACGCCCCGATGCCGCCCCGTGAGCTGCTGGAGCTGTCCCTGCCGGACGGCGCCCAGCAGGCGATGGGCCAGCAGGAACAGGAGGGCGGCGAGGACGGCGGGTCCCCGTTCAACCCTTTTGAGCGCGGCCCGGAGATCACCGAGGTCCGCTGACCCGACCCCGAATCCCGCCCCCGGCACCGGCCGGGGGCGGGATTTCGCGTTTTCGATGTCTGTAACCGAGTCGTTGCTTACAGTGATTCGCCGGCGTGCGAGACTGGCGACGTGTACGGAGGTGATCCACCGATGACGAAGGCGTTTGCCGTGCCGCCCGATCATTACCGAACGAGCTGGACGATCGAGGAGGTGCTGGCCCTGCCGGAGAACGGCATGCGCCAGGAGCTCCTCGAAGGAAGACTGGTGGTATCCCCCGTGCCTCCGAAACCGCATCAGTGGGCCGCCAAACGGCTGGAGAGGCTCTTCGACGACGCGGCGCCGCTCGGCCTTGAGGCGAACCGCGAGGTCAACCTCCAACTCGGGGCCGATCTTCTGATCCCGGACGTCATGGTCGGATCGGCCGACGCGCTCTCCGACGCGGGCCCGTGTATGAACGCCGCGGACGTGACGATGGTGGCCGAAATCCTCAGTCCCGGTAACACCGCGTTCGGACGCGCGTGGAAGTCTCAGCGCTACGCGGAAGGCGGCATTCCCTTCTTCGTCGAGGTGGAGCTGTCCGGCGTCGTACAGGTCACCGTCTACGAACTGCGCGGGCGGGGATACGCGAAGATCGCCGCGGCGCACGCGGGGGAGATCCTGAAGTCGGCGGAACCGTTCGAGCTGAGTTTCGACCCGGCCGAGCTCGTCGGGGCGCGCTGAGGGCGCGCGGGCGTGGACCCGCGACAGGCGGATTCGTAGCCTGGGGGGACGGCCAGGTTCGCGACGGTGCTCGGGAGGACGCCATGGGGACGGCTCTGACGCAGGCCCGCTGGACGCATGTCGCGCTGCCGACCGGGGACCTCGACAAGGCGATCGAGTTCTACACGGCGCTCACGCCCCTGGTGGTCGTCGAACGCTTCGCGGACGCCGCCGGCGAGAGCGCGTGGTTGTCCAACGACAAGCAGGTCGAGACGCCGTTCGTGCTGGTCCTCGTGTCGTTCAACGAGGACAGGGGCGGCAGGCTGGGGCTGCTCGCCCCGTTCGCGCACCTCGGCATCGAGGTGCCGCGGCGGGAGGACGTCGACGCGCTCGCCGACCGCGCCCGGGAGCTCGGGTGCCTGCACTGGGAGCCGCGCGACATGCCCGGCCCGGTCGGCTACATCTGCGCCCTGAAGGACCCGGACGGCAACGTCGTCGAGATCTCCCACAACCAGAAGGTCTTTGAGACCGTACGCCGGCTGTGGGGCGAGGGCTCCTGATCGTACGGGCGGCGGACCGTGGGTGACGCCGAGCGGCCCCATGTGATTCCATGCACTGGGTTGCCGTTCGAGGAGATGGAACATGTCTGTTCTGCGCAGCTCACAGTGGTACTCGGGGCAGGACCGTAACGCGTACATCCACCGGGCGTGGATGCGCCGGGGCCTGCCCGGTCACGCCTTCGACGGGCGACCGCAGATCGCCATCGCCAACACCGCCTCGGACCTGACCCCCTGCAACAGCCACCTGGACGAGGTGGCGGAGAGCGTCAAGCAGGGCGTGTGGGAGGCCGGCGGCGTCCCGCTGAACCTGCCCGTCGTGTCCCTGGGCGAGACGCAGTTGCGCCCGACCGCGATGCTGTGGCGCAACATGGCCGCGATGGCGACCGAGGAGATGCTGCGCGGCAATCCCGTCGACGGCGTCGTCCTGCTCGGCGGTTGCGACAAGACGATCCCGTCCCTGCTGATGGCGGCGGCCTCGGTGAACCTGCCCGCGGTCGTCGTGCCCGGCGGGCCGATGCTGTCCGGCACGTTCCGCGGCGTGCCGCTCGGGTGTGGCACCGACGTCTGGCGCCTCAGCGAGGAGGTACGCGCCGGCGAACTGTCCGAGCGCGACTTCCTGGAGTCCGAGTCCTGCATGATCCGTAGCCGTGGCCACTGCAACACGATGGGCACGGCCTCCACGATGGGCCTGCTCGCCGAGGTGCTCGGCACCACGCTCCCCGGCACCGCGGGTCTGCCCGCGCCGGACAGCCGCCTGCTCGCCCGGGCGCACGATACCGGCCGGCTGGCCGTCGAGATGGTGCACGAGGGCCGCAGACCCGGCGACGTGCTGTCGATCGGATCGTTCCGGAACGCGATCGTCGCGCTGGCGGCGCTCGGCGGCTCGACCAACGCGGTCGTCCACCTGCTCGCCATCGCCGGCCGGCTCGGCGTCCCCCTCACCCTGGACGACTTCGACCGGATCGGCGCGGACGTCCCGCTGCTCGTGAACCTGCAGCCCGCCGGCCGTTTCCTGATGGAGGACCTCCACCGGGCGGGCGGCCTGCACGCGGTGCTCCGCCAGGTTCAGGACCTCCTCGACCCCGCCGCGCTCACCGTCACGGGGCGGCCGCTCGTGGACCACCTCGGCGACGCGGAGATCTGGGACCCGGAGGTCATCCGCGGCCGGGAGTCGCCGCTGCGGCCCGCCGCCGGGATCGCCGTGCTGCGCGGCAACCTCGCGCCCGACGGCGCCATCATCAAGCCCGCGGCGGCCTCCCCACGCCTGATGCGCCACCGGGGCCGCGCCGTGGTGTTCGACTCGATCGAGGACCTGCACGCCCGCCTGGACGACCCGGACCTCGACGTCGACGAGGACTCCGTGCTCGTCCTGCGGGGCTGCGGCCCGAAGGGCTACCCGGGCATGCCGGAGGTCTCGAACATGCCGCTGCCGGAGAAGCTCCTCAAGCAGGGCGTCCGCGACATGGTCCGGGTCTGCGACGGCCGCATGAGCGGCACGGCGTACGGCACGGTCGTCCTGCACGTCTCGCCGGAGGCCGCGGCGGGCGGCCCGCTGGGCCGGGTCCGGACCGGCGATCCGATCGTCCTGGACGTCGAGAACCGCAGGATCGACGTGGACATCCCGCAGGAGGAGCTGGACCGCCGGGAACCCTCGCGGGCCATGCTGGAGAGCGTGGCCCGCCCGCTCCGCGGCTGGGAGCGGCTGTACGTCGACACCGTCATGGGCGCGGACACCGGCGCGGACCAGGACTTCCTGGTCGGTTCCTCGGGCGACGAGGTGGCCCGCGAGTCGCACTGATCGCCCTACGGCTTTCGTCACGCCGGAGCCGTAAGCCGTGTACCGGTGGGGTCGTTAGAAGTCCGTTAAGGCCCGGAGGGCGCGCGCTAAGACTCCGTCAATAGCGACCGAAACCCCGGAAATCGGGCGTTTACTCCTGCCGTAGCCCCGACGTGGGGGCCGGCGGGGCATGCCGTCGGCATGCTCAAGGAGGATGCGATGACGCGCCTGGACATCTCCGCATGGTCTTTGGCCGGCGGTAGCGGCTGCGTCTTCGCTCTGGCCGTCGTAATGGCCGGGCTACCGTGGCAGGCCGCGTTCGCGGTCGTCGCGGCGGCCGTCGTGGCCTGGGCATGGCAGAGCCGGATCGTGGACGGTGCCGCGCTCGGCGGAGTCGCGTGGATGTGCGTCACCGGCTTCGACGTGCACCGCTTCGGGTACATCCGGATCACAGGGAGTGACGACATCGTTCGCGCGGCGGTGTACGTCCTCGGCGGGGCCTTGGCGGCCTCGGTGCACACGGTGATCGATGCCCTACGCCGTTACCGGCGAGCCGATCCGGTGTGGGTCGACTTCCACTTCCACGAGCCCGCCCTTCGGGCAGATCCGACCACGGGGACCGGCGGTCCGATCGAGGCCGCGACCCTTGACGGCGCTCGGCGGCACGGCGGTCATCCCCGTGAAGCGAATAGAGGAACCGAGAGAAATGGCTGACCTGGTCTACATCCTGCTGACAGTGGCGATCTTCGCCCTGTTCAGCCTCATCGTGAGGGCGGTCGAGCGACTGTGAGCGTGGAGAACGTGGTCGGGCTGATCCTGGCCGTGCTCCTGTCGGTCTTCCTGGTGGCCGCCCTACTTTTCCCGGAGCGTTTCTGATGAGCATGACGGTCGCCGGGATCCTCTTCACGGGATCCCTGGTGCTCGCTCTGGCCCTGGTCTATCGGCCGCTGGGCGACTACATGTACCGGGTCTACACCGGTACGCGACACTCCCGGGTCGAGCGGTTGACCTACCGGTTGATCGGGGCGCATCCGGAGGCCGAGCAGACCTGGGCCACCTACGCCCGGAGCGTGCTGGCGTTCTCGGTGGTGTCGGTGCTGTTCCTCTATGGTCTCCAGCGGTTGCAGAACCATCTGATGCTGAGTCTGGGGTTCAAGCCGGTGATGACGCACCAGGCGTGGAACACCGCCATCAGCTTCACCACGAACACCAACTGGCAGTCGTACTCCGGTGAGTCGACCATGGGCCACCTCGTGCAGATGGCCGGCCTGGCGGTGCAGAACTTCGTGTCCGCCGCCGTCGGCATGGCGGTGGCGATCGCCCTGGTCCGCGGCTTCGCGCGCAAGAGGACCGAGTGCCTCGGCAACTTCTGGGTCGACCTGGTCCGCGGCACGCTGCGGATCCTGCTGCCGATCGCGTTCATCGGCGCGGTCATCCTCGTGATCGGCGGCGCGGTGCAGAACTTCCACGACCCGCACACGATCCAGACCCTCGCGGGCGCCAAGCAGTCGATCACCGGGGGCCCGGTGGCGAGCCAGGAGGTCATCAAGGAACTCGGCACCAACGGCGGCGGGTTCTACAACGCGAACTCCGCCCACCCGTTCGAGAACCCGACGACGTGGACCAACTGGCTGGAGATCTTCCTGATGCTGATCATCAGCTTCAGCCTGCCCCGGACGTTCGGGCGCATGGTCGGCAGCAACAAGCAGGGTTACGCGATCGTGTCGGTGATGGCCACTCTCGCGATCATCAGCATGACGCTCCTGTCGTACTTCCAGCTCTCTCACCACGGCACGGTCCCGACCGCGATCGGCTCATCCATGGAGGGCGTGGAGGCGCGGTTCGGGGTGGCGAACTCCGCGACGTTCGCGGACGCCACCACGCTGACCTCGACCGGCGCGGTGGATTCCTTCCACGACTCCTACACCAGCCTCGGCGGCATGATGACGATGTTCAACATGATGCTGGGCGAGGTCGCGCCGGGCGGCACGGGTTCGGGCCTGTACGGCATGCTGATCCTCGCGGTGATCACGGTGTTCGTGGCCGGGCTGATGGTCGGCCGCACCCCCGAGTACCTCGGTAAGAAGATCAGCAGCCGCGAGATCAAGTTTGCGGCGACCTACTTCCTGATCACCCCGATCTGCGTGCTCGTCGGTACCGCGTTCGCGATGGCGCTGCCCGGCGAGCGGGCCGGTATGGCCAACAGCGGTCCGCACGGGCTGTCGGAGGTGCTGTACGCCTTCACCTCGGCGTCGAACAACAATGGATCGGCGTTCGCCGGGATCACGGTGAACACGACCTGGTACGACACCGCGCTTGGCCTGGCGATGGTCTTCGGGCGCTTCCTGCCGATGATCTTCGTACTCGGTCTGGCCGGGTCTCTCGCCCGGCAGGGGCACACCCCGGCGTCGGAGGGCACCCTTCCCACTCACCGTCCGCAGTTCGTCGGCATGGTCGCCGGCGTGACGGTCGTCCTTGTCGCCCTGACGTTCCTCCCGGCGCTCGCGCTCGGGCCGTTGGCCGAAGGAATTCACTGATGTCCACACAGGTCACTGAAGCTCCCACCGAGGCGCCGGAGCCGTCGAAGCCGTCAGGCGGGCGTGTCCAGGGCGGCCTCCTCGATCCCAAGCAACTGCTCACGTCGCTGCCGAACGCCGTCAAGAAGCTGGATCCGCGCACGATGTGGCGCAACCCGGTCATGTTCATCGTCGAGATCGGCGCCGTGTGGTCGACGATCCTGGCGGTCGCGAAGCCCGACTGGTTCGCCTGGCTGATCGTGGTCTGGCTCTGGCTGACCGTCGTCTTCGCGAACCTCGCCGAGGCGGTGGCCGAGGGCCGGGGAAAGGCGCAGGCCGACACGCTGCGCAAGGCCAAGACCGACACGATGGCGCGTCGCCTGATCGACTGGGCGCCCGGACGGCGGCTCCAAGAGGAGCCGGTGCCCGCGCCGCAGCTCCAGCAGGGCGACCACGTGGTCGTCGAGGCCGGGCAGATCATCCCCGGCGACGGGGACGTCGTCGAGGGCATCGCCAGCGTCGACGAGTCGGCGATCACCGGCGAGTCGGCGCCGGTCATCCGCGAGTCCGGCGGTGACCGGTCCGCGGTCACGGGCGGCACCAGGGTGCTGTCCGACCAGATCATCGTCAAGATCACCCAGAGACCGGGCGAGAGCTTCATCGACAAGATGATCGCCCTGGTCGAGGGCGCGAACCGGCAGAAGACCCCGAATGAGATCGCCCTCAACATCCTGCTGGTATCGCTGACGATCATCTTCGTGATGGCGGTCGCGACCCTGCAGCCGCTGGCGATCTTCTCCAAGACGAACCAGCCGGGCGTGGCGGACTCGCTCGCGCTGAACGCGCACGGCGTCACCGGAATCGTCATGGTCTCCCTGCTGGTCTGCCTCATCCCGACGACGATCGGCGCGCTGCTGAGCGCGATCGGCATCGCCGGGATGGATCGGCTCGTGCAGCGCAACGTCCTCGCGATGAGCGGCCGTGCCGTCGAGGCGGCCGGCGACGTCAACACGCTGCTGCTGGACAAGACCGGCACCATCACGCTGGGCAACCGGCAGGCCGCAGCGTTCACTCCGGTGTACGGGGTGAGCGAGCAGGTGCTCGCCGACGCGGCGCAGTTGTCCAGCCTCGCCGACGAGACCCCTGAGGGCCGTTCGATCGTGGTCTTCGCCAAGACCACGTACGGCCTGCGCGAGCGCACGCCCGGCGAGCTGAACCACGCCGAATGGATCGAGTTCACCGCCCAGACGCGCATGTCCGGCGTCGACCTGGACGGAGACGGCGTGCCGGAGCGGGGGGCGGTGGGGCGCAGCCATGGGGGTGAGACAGGGGTGGTGGGGCGTAGCCACGGGGGTGAGACAGGGGTGGTGGGGCGTAGCCACGGGGGTGAGACGACCCGGATGCTGCGCAAGGGCGCGGCGACCGCGGTGATGAAGTGGGTCCGCGACAACGGCGGCCATCCCACCGGCGAGATCGGCCACATCGTGGACGGGATCTCGGCCAGCGGCGGCACACCCCTTGTGGTCGGCGAGGTCGTCCGCGAGAACGGTGCGACGACGAGAGCGCACGTGCTCGGCGTCATTCACCTGAAGGACGTGGTCAAGGCCGGCATGCGCGAGCGTTTCGACGAGATGCGCCGGATGGGCATCCGCACCGTGATGATCACAGGGGACAACCCGCTGACGGCCAAGGCCATCGCGGACGAGGCCGGCGTGGACGACTTCCTCGCCGAGGCCAAGCCCGAGGACAAGATGGCGCTGATCAAGAAGGAGCAGCAGGGCGGCAAGCTCGTGGCCATGACCGGCGACGGCACCAACGACGCGCCCGCGCTCGCCCAGGCCGACGTCGGCGTGGCCATGAACACCGGCACGTCGGCCGCCAAGGAGGCCGGCAACATGGTCGACCTCGACTCCAACCCGACGAAGCTCATCGAGATCGTGGAGATCGGCAAGCAGTTGCTGATCACCCGCGGTGCGCTGACGACCTTCTCGATCGCCAACGACATCGCCAAATACTTCGCGATCATCCCCGCGATGTTCGCGGCGGTATACCCCGGTCTCGACAAGCTCAACATCATGCGGCTGCACAGTCCGCAGTCGGCGATTCTGTCGGCCGTCATCTTCAACGCGATCGTCATCGTCGCGCTGATCCCGCTTGCCCTGCGGGGCGTGAAGTACCGCCCGAGCAGCGCGTCGAAGTTGCTGTCGCGGAACCTGTACGTCTATGGGCTCGGCGGCATCATCGCGCCGTTCATCGGCATCAAGATCATCGATTTGTTCATCCAGTTCCTTCCGGGGATGTCCTGACATGCGTCTGCCCATCTGGATCCGCCAGCATCTCGCCGCGGTCCGCGCCCTGCTCGTCCTGACCGTGGTGCTCGGAGTGATCTATCCGCTCGCCGTCTGGGGCGTCACGCTGATCCCCGGCCTGCACGACCGGGCCGAAGGCTCGTTGATCAAGGGCGCGGACGGCAAGGTCGTCGGTAGCCGCCTCATCGGACAGGCGTTCACCGACAAGGACGGCAATCCGCTCAAGCAGTACGTCCAGAGCCGCCCGTCCAACGCGGGCACCGGCTACGACCCGACCTCCACGGCCGCGGGCAACCTCGGCCCGGAGGACATCGTCGACACTCTCCCGAAGAACCCTGCCAAGAAGGCGGCGGAGATCACCGCCAAGACCGCCCGGGACAGTCTGCTCACGCAGGTCTGCTCACGCAGCAATGCGGTCGGTGCGCTCGAGGGCGTCAGCGGCGCGCGACCGTTCTGCACGCCGGGCGGAGTCGGGGCGGTCCTGTCGGTCATCGGTCCCCGTGACCGCGCGGGCCACGTGACCCGGCCCACCCGCGTCGTGAGCGTCAACGAGCAGTGCGGCGTGGTCGCCAAGCCGTTCCTCGCCACATACCGGGGCGTCGCCGTCGAATGCGCCAAGGCGGGCGAGGACTACTCCGCCGGCGAGATCGTGCCGATCCGCGGCACGGCTCCGGCCGTGCCGCGGGTGCCCGCGGACGCGGTGACCGCCAGCGGAAGCGGCCTGGACCCCCACATCTCCCCGGCGTACGCCCGGCTGCAGGCTCCCCGCGTCGCGAGGGCCCGTGGTGTCGCCGTGGCGCAGGTCCTGGCCGTGATGAAGGACAACGAGGCCGGCCGGACGCTCGGCTTCATCGGCGAGCCGCGCGTCAACGTCGTGCAGCTCAACCTTGAACTCGACAAGAAGTACCCGTTCCACGGCTGACCGGACGGCCTGCCGCGTTCGGAAGAGCGCGGCGGGCCGCCCCACCGGATGAGAAGGAGGCGAGGTGACATGACCCGGGGGCGTCTGCGCGTCTATCTCGGCGCCGCGCCGGGCGTCGGCAAGACCTACGCCATGCTGGCCGAGGGCCATCGGCGCCGGGACCGGGGTACCGACGTGGTCATCGGCTACGTCGAATGCCACGATCGGCCTCGAACGATCGACCTGCTGGACGGGCTGGAGGCCGTCCACCGCAAGACCATGGCGTACCGGGGGACGACGTTCACGGAGCTGGACGCCGACGCCGTCATCGCCCGTGCCCCCAGGGTCGCGCTGATCGACGAGCTCGCGCACACGAACATCCCAGGGTCGCGTAACGAGAAGCGCTGGCAGGACATCGAGGAGATCCTCGAGGCCGGCATCGACGTGATCACCACCGTCAACGTCCAGCACCTCGACTCGGTCAACGACGTGGTCGAGCAGATCACGGGCATCCCGCAGCGGGAGACCGTGCCCGATGAGGTCGTCCGCCGGGCCGACCAGGTCGAGTTGGTCGACATGGCGCCGGAGGCGTTGCGCCGCCGGCTGGCGCACGGCAACGTGTACGCCCCGGAGAAGATCGACGCTGCGCTGGCGAACTACTTCCGCGTCGGAAACCTCACCGCGCTCCGCGAACTCGCCCTGTTGTGGCTGGCGGACAAGGTCGACGACCAGCTCGACCGTTACCGCGCCGACCACGACATCCACACCACCTGGGAGGCACGCGAACGTGTCGTCGTGGCCCTGACCGGCGGACCCGAGGGCGACACGCTCATCCGCCGGGCGGCGCGCATCGCCGACCGGGCGAAGGGCGCGGACCTGTTCGCCGTGCACGTCACCGCCGGCGCCGGGCTGACCGGCGCCAGCCCGGCGAACCTGGCCCGCCAGCGTGCGCTGGTCGAGAGCCTCGGCGGCACCTACCATCAGGTCGTCGGCGACGACATCCCGCAGGCGCTACTGGACTTCGCCCGGGGGGTCAACGCCACCCAGCTCGTCCTCGGCGCGTCCCGGCGCGGCCGGTTCGCCCAGCTGTTCTCCCGCGGCGTCGGCGTCACCACCACCGCGCTGTCCGGGCCGATCGACGTCCACATGGTCACCCATGAAGAGGCGAGCAAGAGCCGGCTGCGCACCCGCCGCGGCGGCGCGATCACACGCCGCCGCCAGGCCGCAGGATTCGTCCTGGCCGCCGTCGGCCTGCCTCTCCTCACCGTGCTGCTGGCCAACCTGCGCGGGCAGCTGTCCATGCCCAGCGACATCCTGCTCTTCATCGTCGCCGTGGTCGGAGTCGCCTTGGCCGGCGGGATCTACCCGGCGCTGTTCGCCGCGGTCGTCGGCTCCTTGTTGCTCAACTACTACTTCACTCCGCCGTTCTACGAGTTCACGATCAATCAGCACGAGAACGTCCTCGCGCTCGTCGCCTACGTCCTCGTGGGGGTCGCGGTCAGCGCCGTGGTGGAGATCGCCGCGCGGCGCACCCGTGAGGCGGCCCGCGCGGGCGCGGACGCCGAACTGCTGTCCGACCTCGCAGGCAGCGTGCTCAGGGGCTGGAACGTGGACGGACGGCACCAGGGCGCGCTGAACGATCTGCTGGAGCGCCTCCGGGTCACCTTCGCCCTCAGCGCGGTGACGCTGCTGGAACGCCGCCCGGAGGCGCCGCTGACCCCGAATCGCCAGCGCGACCCGGGCTGCTGGCGGATCATCGCCACCGTCGGCGGAGAACCGGCGTGCACCCCCGACGAAGGCGACGCCGACGTCCCCGTCGACGATGATCTGGCGCTGGTCCTGCGCGGACGTACGCCCTCGGCCGCCGACCGGCGGGTGCTGGAGGCGTTCGCCGCCCAGGCCGCCGTCACGCTGCGCCAGCAGCGCCTCGCCGAGGAGGCCGAGCAGGCCCGGCCGTTGGCCCAGGCCGACCGGCTCCGCACCGCGTTGCTGACCGCGGTCAGCCACGACCTGCGGTCCCCACTGGCCTCCGCCAAGGCGGCGGTGGAGAGCCTGCGCACCGACGACGTCCACTGGTCCGAGCAGGAGCGCGGCGAACTGCTCGCCACCGCCGACGAGTCCCTCGTACGGCTCGACCGTCTCGTCGCCAACCTGCTCGACATGAGCCGTCTGCAGGCAGGGGCCCTCGGCGTCTCGGCCCAGCCCGTCGCGGTCCAGGAGATCGTCCCGTACGCCGTCGACGAGCTCGGCGCGCCCGAGGCGCGGCTCCGGATTCCCGACGACCTGACCGATGTGCTGGCCGACCCGATCCTGCTGGAACGCGTCCTGGTCAATCTGATCTCCAACGCGGTGCACCACAGCCCGCCCGGCGAACCGGTGCTGGTCACGGCCAGCGCCCACGCCGGCCATCTCGAACTGCGGGTCATCGACCGCGGTCCCGGCATCCCGCCGGCCGACCGGGACCGTGTCTTCCAGCCCTTCCAGCGCCTCGGCGACCGGGACAACGAGACCGGCGTCGGGCTCGGCCTGGCCCTGTCACGTGGGCTCGTCGAGGCCATGGACGGCACCTTGATCCCCGAAGAGACCCCGGGTGGAGGGCTCACGATGATCATCACCCTTCCCGTCGCTCCGTCCGACATGGCCGATCCGGCGCTGACCTCACATGTCGACGCGCTGCGGGAGAGGCGGACTCGATGACACGCGTCCTCGTCGTCGACGACGAACCGCAGATCACCCGCGCGATCTCCCTCAACCTGCGGGCCCGTCAGTACGACGTGACCGTCGCCGCCGACGGCAGCGAGGCGCTGCGGCGCGCCGGCGACTGGCATCCCGACGTCGTCATCCTCGACCTGGGGCTGCCGGACCTGGACGGTCTCGACGTCATTCACGGACTGCGCGGCTGGAGCCAGGTGCCGATCATCGTGCTGTCGGGACGTATCGGCGCCGAAGACAAGATCACGGCACTGGACGCCGGCGCCGACGACTATGTCACCAAGCCCTTCGGCGTGGACGAGTTGTTGGCCCGCATCCGCGCCGTGAGTCGTCGTACCGGTTCGTCGAAATTGTCGCCCACCGTCCAGATCGGTGATCACCTCGTCGACCTCGCGGCCAAGACCGTCATCCCGACGTCCATCTCACGCCCACCCAGTGGCGCCTGATCGAGATCCTGCTGCGCAACCCGGGCAGGCTGGTGAGCCAGCGCTGGCTCCTCACCGAGGTCTGGGGGCCCTCCTACGAGCGCAGGACGAACTACCTGCGCCAGTACATGGCCCAGCTCCGCCGCAAGCTGGAGGCCGATCCGGCGCATCCGCGGCATCTGCTCACCGAGCCCGGAATGGGCTACCGCTTCCAGCCCTGAAGGCGCTCATGCCACTGCTGTTCGAACGTGAGAGAACTCACCGGTCCCGGTCGGCCGGCGAGGCCGATCGACACAAGTTGTCGGTCATCGGAGGGCTCGCCGCGCTGTCGCTCGACGCCATGGCGTCCGTGGCGTACGGCCCGGAGGCCATCGTCGTCGTCCTGGCCGCCGCCGGCGCGAGCGGGCTGGGCTACACCCTGCCCGTCACTCTGGCCATCGCCGGGCTGCTGGGCGTCCTGACCCTGTCGTACCGCCAGGTGATCGCGGCCTTCCCGGAGGGAGGCGGGGCGTACGGCGTGGCGAAGACCCATCTCGGTCGGAGATCGTCGCTGGTGGCGGCCGCCTCGCTGGTCGTCGACTACGTGCTGAACGTGGCGGTGTCGATCGCCGCGGGCGTGGCGGCCCTCACCTCCGCGCTGCCCGGCCTGCTGCCGTACACCGTCTGGCTGTGCCTGGCGGTCCTGGCGCTCGTCACCGCCGTCAACCTGCGGGGCATCGCGCACAGCGCCCGGCTCTTCGTCGCGCCCACCGCGGTCTTCGTCTTCTCCATCGCCGCGGTGATCGTCGTCGGGATGTTCCGCGACCACCCCGTGTCGGTCGAGCACGCCACCGCGCAGGCGCACACGCTGCGCGCAGTCGGTCTGCTCCTGCTGCTGCGGGCCTTCTCCAACGGATGCGCGGCGCTGACGGGCGTCGAGGCGATCGCCAACGCCGTGCCCAGCTTCCGCGCTCCCCGGGTCAGGCGGGCCCAGCGCGCCGAGGTCGCGCTCGGCGCGACCCTCGGGCTCATGCTGATCGGCATCGCCACGCTGATCGTGAAGTTCCATATCCACCCGGTCCACGGCGTCACGGTCCTCTCCCAGGTCACCGCCGGCTCCTTCGGGCACGGGATCGGGTACTACGTCGTCCAGTTCGCCACGGTGCTGCTCCTGGCCCTGGCCGCCAACACCTCTTTCGGCGGCATGCCCGTCCTGGCGCAGCTCCTGGCCAACGACAACAACCTGCCGCACCTGTTCGCCCTGCGTGCCGAACGGCAGGTCCACCGCTACGGCATCTACTTCCTGACCGCCACCGCCGCCCTGCTGCTCATCGGCACGGACGGCGACATGAACACGCTCGTGCCGCTGTTCGCCATCGGCGTCTTCGTCGGCTTCACCCTGTCCCAGGCGGGCATGGTGCGGCGGTGGTGGACCGAGCGGCCGGCCGGGTGGCGCCCGCGTGCCGCGCTGAACGGCCTCGGTGCCCTGCTCACGGGGTTCGCCGCGATCATCGTGACCGCCACCAAGTTCACCGAGGGCGGCTGGCTGATCGCCGTCGCGATGCCGCTGCTGGTCGCGCTCATGGCGGCCATCAACCGTGCGTACGGCCGCATCGCGGACCGCCTGGAGATGAACCGGGTCCCGGACCGTCCGCGCCCGAGGCGTGCCCTCGTGATCGTGCCCATCGGGGCGGTCAACCGGCTCGCCCAGGAGGCGACGTCGGCGGCGCTGTCCATCGGCGAGCGCGTCGTCGCGCTGCGCGTCACCCATCCCGACGACCCGGAGGACGTCAAGGAGTTCATCGAGGCGTGGGAACGCTGGGCCCCGGACGTCAACCTGACCTTGATCAGCGACGCCCACCGGCGCCTGGTCGAACCGATCGTCGACTACGTTCGGAGCGTCGACGAGCCGCACGTGTTCGTCCTGATCCCCGAGGTGGAACCGGCGCACGCCTGGCAGCGGGTCCTGCAGAACCAGCGTGGTGCCGTCCTCGCGCACGCGCTGCGCCGCGACACCGACGCCGTGGTCTGCCGACTGCGCTTCCGCCTCAGCCCGATCACCCACCTCCGCAACGCCGCGCCCTGACCGGCGACGGGTTCTGGCTCACTTCACGTACCGACGGTGGAAGGATCTTTCATGCTCGACAGTGCGCTGCTCGTGGCCGTTCTTCATGCTGGTGGCCGGTGCGCTCGTCTTCACCAACGCGGTGGAATGGGCGGGGATACGTCTCGACCTCGGTCATGGAGCGGTCGGCAGTGTGCTGGCCGCCGTGGCGACGGCGATGCCCGAGTCCCTGGTTCCCGTCGTCGCGATCGTCCGCGGCGAGCAGGGGGACCCGATCGCGATCGGGGCGATCGTCGGCGCGCCCTTCCTCCTCGGGACCCTGGCGATGGCGCTGTGCGGCATCGCGGCAATGATCTACCGCGTGCGGCGGGAGGGAGCCGGCCTCCGGCTCGATCGGCACGCGATGAGCCGCGACCTGCACCGACTGGCACCTGACCGCACCCGCACGAGTGGCCGTGATCGCCGCGCTCACCGGCGCGGTCCTCGCCGTGATCGCCGTACGGCGTACCGGCCGCTTCTCCGGGCCGCTCATCGGTTGCTGGACCGGTCTGTACGCCGGAGCGACCGTTTCCATCCTCGCGCTCACGTGACCCGTCCGCTCGGACATTAAGGCCCTGTTAGGAATGACGGCCATGACGTTCGGATGCCGTAGCGAACTCCGGATCCCTTCCTGATCAGGCATAACGTTGAGTCAACGGCTGCTTGTGAAAGGAAGCACAAGGTCTCATGGAAGAGCCAGGTGAGCCTCCGGATCCCCTCTTCGTTCCGGTTCGCCTGACGGAGGGGGTGCGCTGAATGCCGCCGCACCGTGTGAAGGCCGATGGCCTGGCCGCGGTGGAGGCGTTCGTCCGGGTCCGTATGACGGACCAGGTGCCGCCGGAGCCGTTCGAGTCGTGGCTGCGCGACCGCCCGGTCGTACGCGGCGTGTGGTCGCTCAGCGGCGACTGCGATTACGAGATCCGCGTGGCCGCCGCGAGCCTCGACGAACTCACGGCGGAACTCCGCGCCCTGCGCCACCACGGCGTCGAGCAGACCAACACCTGCCTGCTGCTGCGCGAGATCTTGTAAAGGAGTGACCCCATGGTTCTGGCCAGGGAGAAGAACACACTGGCCCACGCGGTCTGGCCGGCGACGGCACAGACCACCCCCGGCGGTGACATCCTGGTCGGCGGCGTGCGGCTGACCGACCTCGCCGAGCGATACGGCACCCCCGTCCACCCATGGACGAACGCGACGTGAGGCAACGCTGCAGGGACTTTCGCCGTGCGTTCCCGGACGCCGAGATCGCCTACGCCGGCAAGGCGTTCCTGTGCCGCGCCATGGCCCGGTTGATCGCCGAAGAAGGGCTCACCCTCGATGTCTGCTCCGCCGGCGAGCTGGCCGTGGCGCGGTCGGTACGGTTCCCGGCCGAGCGGATCCTCATGCACGGCAACGGCAAGACCCCTGAGGACCTGCGAGCCGCCCTCTCCTACGGTGTGAGCCGGATCGTCGTGGATTGCCCCTCCGAGATCACCCGGGTGGCCGCCCTCGTCGGTGGTGACGGGCCCGCCCAGCAGGTGCTGATCCGCGTGACCCCTGGCGTGGACGGGCGTACCCACCCTGCCGTGGCGACCGGTGGGGAGGACCAGGAATTCGGCTTCTCGCTGACCTCCGGCGCGGCTGCCGAGGCCGTACGCCGGGTCCTCGCCCAGCCCGGACTCGTCCTGGCCGGCCTGCACTGTCACCTCGGGTCGCAGATCACCCGCGTCGCCGCCTATCAGCAGGCCGCCCGCCGGATGGTGGACCTGCTCGCGGCGGTAAGAGACGAACACGGCCTGGCCCTTCCCCGGCTCGATCTGGGCGGCGGCTTCGCCGTGCCCTACCTTCGGGACCAACAGGGCCTCGACCCCCTCGCCCTGGCCGTGCCACTGATCACCGAGCTCGGGTCGGCCTGCGATGCCCACCGGTTCCCGATGCCGCGGGTCACCTTGGAACCGGGCCGCGCGATCAGCGCCCGCGCCGGCGTCACCCTCTACCGGGTCCTCGGGATCAAGCACACGGCGACCGGCCGCGTCTTCGTCACCGTCAATGGCGGCATGAGCGACAACCCACGGCCGAGCCTGTACGGCGCCCGCTACTCGATACGGCTGGTCGGCCGGCGCCCGGTCCCCGGACACCGGTCCGTGACCGTCGCGGGACGGCACTGTGAGGCCGGCGACGTGCTCGTCGAGGACGTGCAGTTGCCGGCGGACCTGCGCCCCGGAGACCTGCTCGCGATCGCCTGCACCGGCGCGTACCACCACTCCATGGCGTCCGATTACAACCTGGTCCCCAGGCCGCCGGTCGTCGCCGTGCGGGGAGGGGAGAGCCGGTTGCTGATCCGCCGTGAGACCGAAGCGGATCTGCTCTGTCGCGACGTCGGCTGAGAACGCTCGCCGCCCGTTCGCCGGAGAGGGATCAAAGGTCTGGCTCGGCCACCACTTCGGCGGCGATGCAGAGCCCGACGAGCCCGGCGCTCACCGGCGCCGCGAAACGTAGCTCCCGGTGCCGTGCGTGGTGGTTGGCGTACCGGAAGGCGCGGCCCACATCGACACCCTCCTGGTCGAAGATGACGCTGTTGCTCGGACCGGGAGCCGCGGTCAGCCGGGGGTCGAACTCCGCGAACGGGCGAAGAGCCATGCGCCCGACCTGCCGGCCGTCCGCGTCCGACAGGTCGTACAGGACGCCGCCGCGGCGGGCGCTCGGCCGGCGAGTGTGGTGCACGGATCCATGGGTGACGCCGTCGGAGCCGGTCACGGACAACAGGTTCCGGGCGGACCGGGCGACCGTGAACAGCGGAGTCCCGTCGGCGGCGGAGAACTCCATCGCCACACTGCGGGTGTCGATCGTCCCGGGCGTGAGCCGCCGTACCCGTACGCCGGGCCGGGGACGATACCGGGCGACCGCGAGCAGTTCACCGGCCTCGTCCCGGACCTTCCACAGATCATCGAGCGGTTCGGACTGCCGAATCCGCTGACGGTCCTCCCGGAGCTGAAGAACCGGCTGGAGACCGTCGACGTCTCCTCCGGGCACCTGACCCGCCTGCGGGACCACCTCACGCGCCTGGCCGACGACATCGAGGACTCCGCCGGAAGCCTTCGATGGCAGGGGGACGCGGCCTCGCGTTTCCACCGCAGGAACGCCGAGACGGTCACCTCACTTCGCCGGACGGCGGCGGCCGCCCAGGACACCGTTCAATGCCAGTCCTACTCAAAGATCACCATGTGGGACCTGGCCGTGTGGATCACCCTGGCGATAGCCATCCTGACGCTCATCGTGGCGGCGATCCTGGCCATCATGGTCGCCACGGCCCTCCAGTCCGGCGGGACGTCGATCGTCGTCGGGATCACCGCGATGTCCACGCACACGGCCACGGTCACCGCGGAGATCCTGGGGGCCATCGGGACGGTGTCCTGGCTGCTGTCGAGCGTCTTCGGGGAGGTCCGCGGGAAGCTTGACTCGCCGGACATCGTCTGTCCGGTCCCGGCCCCGCCGCCCGGATCCGCGCCGGCGCCCACGCCTCCCGGATCGTCGACGGGCACTCCCGCCGATCCCTCGCCGAGACGCCGCGCGGTGTGATCGCGTGCCGGAGCGGGAGCCGCCTTCCCCTAGCGAGAGGTGAGCAGGACGCCCGCGTAGGAGATCCCGGCGATCAGCGCCCAGGAGGTCAGGCCGAGCAGGAGGGCGCGGCGACCGGTCCGCATGAGCTCCCGCAGGCGCACGGCGCTGCCCAGGCCGAACAGCGCCGCCGCGAACAGCACGTCCCGCGCGGTGCTCGCGGCGGCCAGGGCGCCCGGCGGGACGCTCACCGCCGAGCGGAGCGCCATCATGCCCAGGAACCCGAGCACGAACACCGGCAGCAGCGCGGGCCGGCGGTGCCCGGCCGCCAGGGAACGCCGGCGGGTCCGCAATGCGACTCCGGCGGCGATCGGCGCGAGCATGACCACCCGGACGAGCTTCACCGCGACCGCCGGGACGAGCGCCGCCGAACCGGCGAGGGTGGCCGTGGCGACGACCTGGCCCACGTCGTGCACGCTCGCCCCGATCCAGCGGCCCGCGTCGTACGCCGGCAGGCCGAGCAGGCGGGCGACGGGTGGCATCACGACGATGGCCAAGCTGCCGCACAGCGTGACGAGTCCGACGGCGGTCGCCGTTTCGCGCTCCGCGTCCGGGTCGCCCGGACGGGTGCCGAGCGCGCCGTCGACCGCGGCGACGGCCGACGCGCCGCAGATGGAGAATCCGGCCGCCACGAGCAGGGAGAGACGTTCGGACAGGCCCAGCCGACGGCCCAGCCACCGTGTTCCGGTGAACGTCACCGCCAGCACGGTGACCACCATGACGATCGTGCGCGCCCCCAGCGCGAGGATGTCGCCGAACGACACCTGCAGCCCTAGGAGCACCACTCCCGCGCGCATGAATCTGGTCGCGGCGAAGCGGAGGCCCGGCCGCGTCGCCGCGGGCAGCAGTCCCAGGTTCGCGGCCAGTACGCCGATGATCAGCGCGGCGGTGAGCATCGGCACCGTCCCGGCGACGCGGTGCACGGCGTATGACGCCGCGACGGCGAGGGCGGCGGCGGCCACGCCGGGCGCGAGCGCCCGTCCGCGCCGGACCCGGGCCGGGCCGGAGAGCGGCACGGGTGGCAGCGCGCCGTCTCCCGCGTGCTGAGCGACGGAGCGGATCGAGATCGACATGATCTCCAGCATCGGTGCCGCGTGGCCCTTCCAGTAGCAGGCATTCTCCTGGCAGGTCATAGGGTTGCCCTATGAGCACTCGGCTGCCCGACCTGGAGGCACTGCAACTGCTGGTCGCCGTCGCCGAGACCGGAAGCCTCGGCCAGGCCGCCGCTCGACAGGGGATCAGCCAGCCCTCGGCGAGCGCCCGGATGCGCACACTGGAGCGGCGGCTGGGCGTGCGGCTCCTCGTGCGGTCGACCAGCGGTTCCCGGCTCACTCCGGCCGGTTCGGTGGTCACCGACTGGGCGCGCGCCGTCCTCGTCCAGGCGAACGCGCTCGTCGAAGGCGTCGCCGCGCTGCGCTCCCGGCAGGCAGACCGCCTCCGGGTCTCGGCCAGTCTCACGATCGCCGAGCACCTCGTCCCCGGCTGGCTCGTGGCCCTACGGGAGGCCGCGCCCGGCGTCCACGTCGAATTGAACGTCGCCAACAGCACCCACGTGATCGAGCGGCTCCGGGCGGACGAGGCCGATCTTGGGTTCATCGAGGGGCGTGGCGCGCCGCGCGACCTGCACAGCCGAGCCGTCGGCCGGGACCGCCTCGTGATCGCCGTCGCCCCGGAACATCCGTGGGCCCGCAAACGCCGGCCGCTGCGCCCGGTCGAACTGGCGGCCACGCCGTTGCTGCTACGAGAGGCCGGATCGGGGACCCGCGAGACGTTCGAGGCCGCGCTCGCTCCGTACGGAGGACCGGCCGAGCCGGCTCTCGAGCTCGGCGCGACCGCCCCGTTGCGCGCCGCCGCCGTCGCGGGCACGGCGCCGGCCGTGCTCAGTGCCCTTGTGGTCGCCGACGAGATCGCGACGGGACGGCTCGTCGAGGTGCCCAGCGAGCTGCGGTTCGACCGGGTCCTGCGGGCGGCGTGGCCACGGGGCCGAGCGCTTCCTGAGCCCGCCCTCCACCTCCTGCGCGTCGCCCGCTCCTGATCGGCACGCCCGGCTTCGCCCGTTAGAACGGCGTTAAGGCGGTGCCGACCGCCGCGAAGGATCCGTCAAAGGCGGCGGATGTCGCCTTCTTCGGGCGTTGACTGCCTGCGTACTGATCTGTCCGTCTCGAATACCGTCATCTAGGGACACAATTCAGGAAAGGGGGTGAGGCAGATAGCGACGCGGGGCAGGCTCAAGATCTATCTCGGGGCGGCGCCCGGGGTGGGCAAGACGTACGCCATGCTCGACGAGGCGCACCGGCGGCTGGAACGCGGCGCCGACCTCGTCGTGGGCCACGTCGAGACGTACGGCCGCGCCCGCACCGCCGCGCTGCTCGACGGCCTGGAGACCGTGCCCGGCCGCGAGACCGCCCACCGCGACCGGGTGGTCACCGAGATGGATGTCGACGCGATCCTCGCGCGCCGCCCCGAAGGGGTGCTGGTCGACGAGCTGGCGCACACCAACGTCCCAGGGTCCCGCAACGAGAAGCGCTGGCAGGACGTCGAGGAGCTCCTCGAGGCGGGCATCGACGTGGTCTCCACCGTCAACGTCCAGCACCTGGAGTCGCTCACCGATGTCGTCGAGCGCATCACCGAGGTACGGCCCCAAGAGACGGTCCCCGACGAGGTCGTCCGGCGCGCCGACCAGATCGAACTGGTCGACATGGCGCCGGAGTCCCTGCGTCGCCGCCTGGCCCACGGCACTCTGTACGCGCCGGACATGATCGACGCGGCGCTGGCCAGCTACTTCCGCGTCGGCAACCTCACCGCGCTGCGGGAACTCGCGCTGCTCTGGCTGGCCGACCGGGTCGACGACGCGCTCGCCCGTTACCGCGACGAGAAGGGCATCACCGACACCTGGGAGGCCCGGGAGCGGATCGTGGTCGCGCTGACCGGCGGTCCGGAGGGCGACGCGTTGATCCGCCGCGCCGCCCGGATCGCCGCCCGCGCCGGCCGTGCCGGCCTCGTGGCGGTGCACGTCGCGCGGGGGAAGGGCCTAAGGGACGGGTCTCCGGAGGCGCTCGCCCGGCAGCGCGCCCTGGTGGAGAGCCTGGGCGGCTCCTACCACCAGGTCACCGGTGATGACGTGCCCAAGGCACTGCTCGAGTTCGCCCGCGCCGCGAACGCCACGCAGATCGTGCTCGGGTCGAGCCGGCGGAGCCGTTGGCAGTACGCCTTCGGCCCCGGCGTCGGCACGACCGTCGCCCGCGCGTCCGATGACGTGGACGTGCACATCGTCACCCACGACTACGCGGGCAAGGGCAGGGGACCGGCGGCCGTTCCGCCCACGTCGCTGGGGCGCGGACGACGGACGGCCGGCTGGCTGCTCGCGCTGTTCGGCCCGCCGGCGCTGACCGGTGTGCTGTCGGCAGCCGTCCGTCACCTCGGGCTTCCGACCGAGCTGCTCTTCTTCCTCGCGTTGGCCGTCGGCGTGGCGCTGGTCGGCGGGCTGTGGCCCGCGATCGTCGCCGCCGTCGCCGGGTTCCTGCTCGTCAACTGGTTCTTCACGCCCCCGGTGCACACCCTCACCGTGGCCCACCTGGAGAACGCCTTGGCACTCCTCGTGTTCGTGACCGTGGCCGTCGCCGTGTCGACCGTCGTGGATCTCGCGGCGCGGCGCAGTTCCCAGGCGGCGCGGGCGCGTTCGGAGGCGACCACGCTCAGCATGCTCGCGACGAGTGTGCTGCGCGGCGAGGACGCCCTGCCCGAGCTGCTCGAACGCGTCCGGGAGACGTTCGGGCTGTCCTCGGTCACGCTGCTCGAACGCTCCGGCGACGGTTGGGCGCCCGTGGCGTCGGCGGGTCCGGAGACCTGCGCGCGACCCGGGGACGCGGACGTCACCGTTCAGGTCAGCGACACTTTGACACTGGCGCTCGACGGCCGGGTGCTGCCGGCCGCCGACCGCCGTGTGCTCGCCGCCTTCGCCTACCAGGCGGCGGCGGCCCTGGACCGCCAGCGCCTGGCCGAGGAGGCGAAGGAGGCTCGGCGGCTCGCGGAGGGCAACCGGATCCGCACGGCGCTGCTCGCCGCCGTCTCGCACGACCTGAGGACCCCCCTCGCGTCGATCAAGGCGGGCGTGAGCAGCCTCCGCTCGCCGGAGGTGCGCTGGGATCCCGAAGACGAGGCAGAGTTGCTGGCCACGATCGAGGAGTCCGCGGACCGCCTCGACGGCCTGGTCGCCAACCTGCTCGACATGAGCCGCCTGCAGACCGGCGTCGTCAACCCGCTCGCCCGCACCGTCGCTTTGGACGAGGTGATCCAGCCTGCGCTGGCGAACGTTCCGGGCGACCAGGTCAAGATCGAGGTGCCGGACGACCTGCCGCCCGTCGTGGCCGACCCCGGGCTTCTGGAGCGTTCCCTGGCCAACGTCATCGAGAACGCGGTACGGCATGGCGGCCCCGACCCGGTCCGGGTGACGGCGAGCGAGCACGGCGGGATGGTGGAACTGCGGGTGACCGACCGGGGGCCGGGTGTCCCCGACTCCGCCAAGAGCCGGATGTTCGAACCCTTCCAGCGACTCGGCGACCGGCCGCGCGGCAGCGGGGTCGGGCTGGGACTCGCGGTCGCGCGCGGCTTCGCCGAGGCCGTCGGCGGCGATCTGCACGCCGAGGACACCCCCGGCGGTGGGCTGACCATGGTGTTCGCACTGCCGACCGGGGGGAGCCCCGCGGTCGGGGCAGGCAAGGGGGAAACGTGACACGAGTACTCGTCGTGGACGACGAGCCGCAGATCGTCCGCGCGCTGCGGATCAACCTGCGGGCCCGGGGCTATGAGGTCGACTCCGCGCCCGATGGGCGTACCGCGCTGGACATGGCGGCACGCCGCCATCCCGACGTCGTCGTCCTCGACCTCGGCCTGCCCGACATGGAGGGCGCCGAGGTGATCAAGGGCCTGCGCGGCTGGACGAGCGTGCCGATCATCGTGCTGTCCGCGCGGCACGCGTCCGAGGAGAAGGTCGAGACGCTCGACGTCGGCGCGGACGACTATGTGACCAAGCCGTTCGGCATGGACGAGCTGCTGGCCCGGCTGCGCGCCGCCGTGCGCCGGGCCGCCCCCGCAGAGGAGGCGGCCGTCATCGTCACCGACGACTTCACCGTCGACCTGGCCGCCAAGAAGGTCGGCCGCGACGGCGCGGACGTCCGCCTCACCCCGACCGAGTGGCATGTCCTGGAGGTGCTCGTGCGCAACGCGGGACGCCTGGTCAGCCAGCAGCAGCTGCTCCGCGAGGTCTGGGGTCCGGCGTACGAGAACGAGACCGGCTACCTGCGCGTCTACCTCGCCCAGCTCCGCCGCAAGCTGGAGCCGGACCCGTCCCGCCCCCGCCACCTGATCACCGAACCCGGCATGGGCTACCGCTTCGAACACTGACCCCGGCGCGGGCGACGAGCGACGCGAGCGGCTGGGGAGGAACGGCTCCTGTGTGACATAAGGGGTCAACGGCGGGCCGGTGAGGTGTCAGACTGCCGTCATGCCCGACGGTTCCCTGCTGACCGCGTTGATCACGACCGCGGGCACGGTCGGAGGAGTCGCGGTGACGCTGTGGGGCACGGTCCGGCGGGAGTCCGTCCAGGCCGAGCGGGACCGCATGCGGCATGCGCTGGAGGCACGGCAGTCCGCGTACGGCGAGCTCCTCGGGCCGGCGACACAGCTCCGCGTCCAGCTCGAGCTGGCCGGTCAGCGGTCCTGGCGCGACCTCGACGTCAAGCTCGCCGCCATCGATGAGCACGCGCGCACGGTCGGGCAGCGGGCCGCGCAGGTGGCGGTGCTCGCTCCGGGCGAAACGGCCGAGGCCGCCCGCGCGCTCGCCGCCGCCGCGACCGCCCTCGCGGCGTTCGCCGCCAGGCACGCCGAGTTGAAGTACGACCCCGGGCCCGAGAAGAGGTTCCTGATCGGGGAGATCAGGGCGCCGTTCGACTTCGCCGCGTTCGACGCGAGGCTCGCGGAGATGTACCAGGCGATCGACGCCGAGCTCGGCGATCGTCACCCGGCCGAGCGCGGATCGTCCGGCCGGTGGGCGAGGATACGGCGGACGACCCGCCGCTGATGCCGTGGCAGGGCGGGGTCCTGTGCGGCCTCCGCGCGCCGGGCGAGGTCGGCGGCCGAGTCGCCGGCCCCGCGCAGGCCCGCGATCCGCGCGGCGTACAGCAGCACCGGGCCGCTGTCGGGGGCCTCGTCCAGGGCGGCGTCGATCTCGTGTCGCGCCGCGTCGAACCGTCCCAGCGTGGCGAGTGCGAGCGCACGGGCCGCGCGCGTGCCCGGCGGAAGGCGCCGCAGGCGGTCGAGGTCGCGCAGGGCCGCGTCGGCGTCGCCGAGGTCGGCCAGGAACTCGCCCCGCGTCCGGAGGATCTCCGGCGCGTCGCCCTCGGCCGACAGGACGGCGTCCAGGACGGTGATCGCCGCCCGGGTCTGCCCGAGCTCCCACAGCGCCCGGGCGAGTTCGGCCTGCACGGTGAGGTCCGTGGGAAGGCGCTCGGCGGCGGCGTGCAGCTCTTCGAGGGCCTCCGCGCCACGGCCGTCCGCCAGCCGGATCTGGCCGATGGCGGCGAGCAGCCGGCCGACGGCGGTGCGGTCCTGGCGGGCCTCGAACAGGGAGGCGGCCGTCTGGTAGTGCGTCTCCGCCTCCTTCCGCAGCCCCCTGCCGTGCGCGACGTTGCCGAGCAGGGACTCGGCCTCCGCGCGCAGCCGCAGGTCGGACTTGGCCCCGAGGCGTACGGCGGTCACCGCCTGGCGCTCGGCCCGAGCGAACTCGCCGCTCGCCAGGGCGCGCGTCGCGGCGCGCAGCCGCTCGGCCGGTCCGGAGGCGCTCGGGCGAGTGTCGATCATCTGACCGAGTGGTGCGATCAGCCGGGGATGCTGAAGCTCGTAACGGAGCTCTCCGCCCGAGCGCTCCGACCTGATCAGGTGGAGATCCTCGAGCGCGCGCAGCACCGCCGGGGGCATCTGCGGCGGGTTCGTGGCGGGATCCCGGTCCGTGCCGGCGAAGGTGCGCTGCATCCAGGATCGGAGGCCGCCGACCGGCACGTCGTACTGCTCGGCGACGTCGGCGAGGGCCCGCGCGACGTAACCGGTCAGCGCGGCGTTGCCGTGCGCCTGAACCGCCTCGGCGGTGATGGCCCCGGCCTGCGGCGGCAGCGATCGCCAGAGCCGCTCGCACACGATCTGCGCGAACGCGGGCTCCACGACGGGAGTTCCCGCACGCAGATCGTCGATGAGCGCCTCGGCGGCGCCGGGGGCGAACGACCGCGCCGTCCTCCTGAGCGGTCCGCGAACGGCGTCCAGCGCGGTCCCGGCGTCGAACGGTGCCAGCCGGAGCCGGGCGACCTCGCCGCCGCCGAGGGTGCGCTCGTACGGTTCCAGGTCGGGCAGGGATCCTTCGCGGACGGACAGCAGCAGCCGCAGGTGGCGGTGTTCGTCCAGCGCCTCCGCCAGTTCGTCCGCGAAGGAGCGCCGGGCGCGCTCCCGGTCGGGCGCGTGCGGCGGGCCGGCGACGAGTTCCTCGGCCTGGTCGATGACGGCGAGGAGGGGCATCCGGCGGCCGAGGACGTCGGTGCGCTGCGGCCGCCGGGTCAGGAAGTCGGCGACCGACCATCCCGCGAGGCGGCTGGCCGGCTCGGCCGGCGACCAGGACGACAGGAGCGCCAGGGTGTAGGGGTTGTGCTCGGGCAGGGCCGCCGCAGGGAAGACCGAACCGTAGGACAGCCGCCCGGTCGGCAGGATCTCGGCCTCGGCGGAGGGCAGCAGGGGCCGCGCCCCGGCCTCGATCAACGAGGTCCGGCCGGATCCGGACGGCCCGTGCAGGACGGTCAGCCGGTGCTCCCGCCACAGCTCGGCCAGCCGGTGGGACGCCGCCTCACGGCCGAAGAATCTGGGCGCGTCGGCCGTGGTGAACGCGCGCGGTCCCACGTAGGGAGGCTCGCTCACCTGGGGCGTCATCGTCTCGATCATCATGAGGCCCGGCCGATCGGATGCGAGGGCGGTCTCACGGTGATCCCCCTGCCGTCACCGATGGTCACGGAACACGTCGCCCGGCGACGGCGCCTGGGCGGCGGGCAGCCGAAAGGCGTTCGCGGCGGACACGCCTCAGTCCTGGAATCCGGCGACGGCCTCGGTCCCTCGCGACTGTGCGTCGACCAGGTGCCGGAGCGCCTCGGCCAGGCACGAACCGTCGGCGGTGTCCAGATCGCCGAGGTCGAAGCCGGTGAGGTCGATCAATCCCTCGTCGGGAGCCGGATCATGACTCGGCGTCGTCGTGTCGTCGCGCATGCGGCGCTCCCTGGCCCGTCCCTGGCAGTCGCAACTGAGGCATTCCCCGAAGGCGCGCCCGCAATCCGGCTCCCGGGGTTCATGTCTCTTCCTGTCGCTTAACTCTTACACCCCGGGCGCGGGGATGTCGATCGGTTCTCGCGGGACGGGGCCGTGACCATTCGCTTTTTTAGGATGCCCAATATTGGCGGAATGGTGATCAACTGCGCGCTGCGTGCGCAATGGGTGTTAGGGAACGTTGACTGCAAAAGTGGACATCATCTCCGAGCTTCCGGCATTGGCCTCGTGCGTCTCGGGGTAATGAGTGTTTAGATGACCCCGTAATTCGAAGTGCACAGTGGCGGCGGAGGCGGCGCGTGGAATCCGAGAACGTGGGCAGGCGGCGTACGGCCGGACGCGTGCCCCAGGTGTGGGGCAAGATCCCGCCGCGCAACAAGAACTTCACCGGTCGCCAGGGGATGCTGGACAACCTGCACAAGGGCCTGACGAACCGCGTCACCGCCGTCATCCCGCAGGCGCTGCACGGCATGGGCGGCGTCGGGAAGACCCAGGTCGTCATCGAGTACGCCCACCGCTTCCAGGCCGAATACGACCTGGTCTGGTGGATCTCCGCCGACCAGCCCGACCTGGTCCCCTCCTCGCTCGCCGGCCTCGCGCCCCGGCTCGGGCTGGAGTCGGCGCAGGCGGCGGGGATCGAGGACTCCGCGGCCGCGGTGCTGGACGCCCTCCGCCGGGGCGATCCCTACGACCGCTGGCTGCTCATCTTCGACAACGCCGGCGACCCGGAGAGCATCCTGCGGCTCGTTCCCGCGGACGGGCCCGGCCACGTGCTCATCACCTCCCGGAACCAGGAGTGGGAGAGCGTCGTGGACACCGTCGCGGTCGACGTGTTCACCCGCAGCGAGAGCATCGAGTTCCTCAACCGCCGGGCGCCCCGGTCGATCAGCGAGACCGACGCCCGGATGCTCGCCGAGAGCCTGGGCGACCTGCCGCTCGCTCTGGAACAGGCGGGCGCGCTGCAGTCGGTCACCGGAATGGCGCCCGACGAATACCTCGACCTGCTCAGCAAACAGCCCACCGAGCTGCTCAACCAGATCCGCGCGTCCGAATACCCCGCGTCGATGACCGCCGCCTGGCAGCTGTCGGTGAGCAAGCTCGAACAACAGCTTCCCGAGGCCATGCAACTCCTGCGGGCGTGCGCCTTCTTCGGCCCCGAGCCGATTCCGCTCGACGTCTTCCGGCGCAACACCTTCACCGGTGAGTCCGCGCTGAACCCGGTGCTGGGCAACGCCATCCGCCGCTCCCAGGCGATCCGGATGCTCGGCCGGTTCGCCCTCGTCCGGATCGACTCCGACAGCCGGACCATCCAGGTGCACCGGCTGATCCAGGCGCTGCTGCGCGAGTCCCTGCCGGCCGACGAGCAGCAGGAGTTCCGGGTGGAGGTCCAGCGGCTCCTGGCGGGTGCCGCGCCGGCCAACCCGGACAACGAGACCGACTGGCCGCGCTACGCCGAACTCGTCCCGCACGTCCGGCCGGCGCGCATCGCGGAGTCGGCCGATCCGCGGGTCCGCAGGTTCGCCACCAACATCGTGCGTTACCTGACCACCTACGGCGACCTGGCGAACGCCCGGGCCTTCGTCGAGGAGTTCCTCGAGACCTGGCAGGCCGACTCCGATCCCGACGCCCGCGAGACCATCGTGGCCAAGCGCCGGCTCGGCACGATCCTCCGCGAGCTGGGCGAGTACCGCCTGGCCTACGACCTGGTCAGGGACACCCTGGATCAGGCGCGCCGGGTGCTGGGCCCCGAGGACGAGACCACCGTCGGCCTCATCAACGGGTTCGGCGCCGACCTCCGGGCTCGCGGTGAGTTCGCCGAGGCGTTGCGCCACGACGAGACCTCGCGGGACCTGCACCGGTCGGTGTACGGCGAGCGCGACGGCCGGACCCTCGCGACGGTGAACAACCTGGCGCTCGACTACGCCCTGTTGAGCGACTACAAGACGGCCCGCGACCTGCACGAGGCGGCGTTCAACGCGCAGAGCGAGGCCAGCACGGGCGTCAGCAAGTCGAACGTCCTGTCCTCCTGGAACGGCCTCGCCCGCGTGGTCCGGCTGTGCGGCGACTACGTCGAGGCGCGCTTCCTCGGCGAGGACGCCTACGACTTCGGGCGCCAGGAGCTCAGCGCGGAGAACCTCTGGACGCTGCGCACCGGGAAGGACCTGTCGATCGCCATGCGGCGGGCCGGGGCGTACGACGACGCCCTCGACCTCGCGCAGGACATCTTCACCAAGTGCAACCGGCAGCTGGGCGCCGACCGCCCCGACACCCTGGCCGCGGCGATGTGCCTGTCGAACATCCTGCGGACGATCGGGCGGATCGACGACGCGCTCACGCTGGCCCAGGACACCGTGGACCGCTATCCGAAGGTCTACGGCGAAGACCATCCCTACAACATGGGCTGCCTCGGCAACCTCGCGCTGCTGTACCGCGTCCGCGGCAGGGCCGAGGAGGCACGCGCGCTGAACGAACGGGCTCTCGCCGGCCTGCACGCCCAGCTCGGGAAGGACCATCACTATCCGCTGACGGTCGCCATCAACCTCGCCAGCGACCGTCACGCGCTCGGGGAGTTCGACAGTGCCCGTGAGCTCGGCGCCGACAGCCTCGCCCGGCTGAAGACCGTGCTGGGCGAGGAGCACCCCGTGACCCTGGGCTGCGCGGCGAACCTCGTGGTCGACCTGCGCGCCGCCGGCGCCGACGAGGAGGCCGAGGCGCTCGCGGCGGCCACGATCCTCGGGTACAACCGGACCCTCGGCCCCGAGCACCCCGACACGCAGGTCGCCGCGATCGGTAACCGGCTCGACTTCGACTTCGACGCGCCGCCGATCTGAGCCGCCGGCCCGCGCGCCGCGCTCAGCCGGACTCGGAGGCGGCGCAGTTGCGCAGGCGCCAGCGGGTCCGGTGCTGTTCCGCCTCGCGGCGAGCCCGCAGAAGCGCCGGGGCGGGCACGTGTTCGGCCTCCCATGCCTCGAGCGTGCGCCGCATACCGGTCGCGAAGGCCATCCCCTCGTCGGTGAGCTCGCCGCTGGCGAGGAGCGTCCTGGTCACCCGCAGTGCCGCGGTCCGCCAGCGCGCGAACTGCGCGTGGGCCCGCATGGCGGCCATGCCCCGCTCATGGTGGCGTTGCCGCCGCCAGAAACCGCTGACCCCGAGATGGGCGTAGGCCCCCTGCAGCAGACCCTCGACGGGCCGTGGATCCTCCCGCCACGGCGCGTAGTAACGCCGCCCGGAATCCGACCGGATCAACGAGACGGTGTCCAGGACGGCCGCGAGCTTCGCGTGCTGGACCTCGTGCGCGAAAGTGACCGCCAGGCCCAGGGCGTCGACGGGCCGGGAGGTCCCGACGGCGCCGAAGGTCTCCCGGGACGACGCGCTGCGCTGACCGCTCGACGGCGCGAGGAGGGGCACGAGGGCCCGGACGATCGTCTGGCACTCCGTCGCGGTCGTCCAGTGGTGACAGGTCAGGACCTCCCACGCCTCCTCGAGCAGGGACCGCCACTCGGCGACCTCGGCTCCGCCGAGCCGGGCGCCGACCATGGCGCCCGGCAGGCGCCAGGCGTCCAGGTCGTCGAGTACGGCGCGGATCGTGAATCCGTGCGCGGAGGCGGTCACCGTCCGCAGGCCGTGCCAGCCCGGCGCGTCCGTGCGCGGGTCGGCCGGAATCGCCACCCGGACACCGGGCGCGGTCACCTCGGCGCCGCGACCCGACGACCGGACCAGGACCTCATCGCCGGGGACGTCCGCGCGACCCAGCGACGGAAGCATGACCGCGCCATCCGCCGCCGGCACGCGGACGGCGCCTCGTACGCCCGCCCTGATCATGACCGCGGCCGCGAGCGCGCTCAGCCCGGCGGGGTCGGTGCGCGGGCGGCCCGGAGCCTCGGCGCCCTGCAGCGCGCGCAGCGCCCCCAGCGCCCAGGCCCCCGTCGCGGGGTGGCCCAGGACGGCCTCGGCCTCTTCCGGATGGCGCCGCTGCAGCTCGGCCAGGAGGCGGTACGCCTGCCGCGTCCGCTCGGCCTCGACGTGTCCCACCCGGCGGGCGGTGTCCATCACCCCCCAGACCAGGAGCAGCCCTCTCCCGAGCTGGGTGTCGGCCAGCCAGCGCGCCACGGGAGCGCCGCCGGACCCGTGCGCGAGCACGTTCAGATCGTGCGGGGAGAGCCGGCGGCGGGCGAACTCCATCGGCTCAGGACCGCCCGGGGAAGCGGGCGGTCAGCCCGGCCTGGACGCGACTGCGGATGTGCGTGATGAGGCGGAACAGGTCCGGACAGTACACCGACGGATTGGCGAAGCCGGTTCCGGCGCGGTACCGGTGGGCGTACAGCCCGGCCCCGCAGACCCGCCGTAGCGCGCAGGAGCGGCAGGTGGGCGCCAGCGCGTCGAGCCCGATCTGCCGGGCCGCGACCGAGGGCAGGAGGAGGGCCGCGTCGAACGAGTCCCGCTCCACGTGCAGGCCGGTGGCCGGGGCGCCCGCGAACGCCGACTTGAGCGAGGAGATCTGCTCCATCGCGCCGTCTGTCTCGATGACGATCACCGCGACCGGGGACAGCCCGATGCTCTCCGTCGTACTGGCCCCGCCGAGCAGCAGCTGCATGATCTCGCCGAAGGTCCGCACCCGCGTCTCCTGGCGAGGGGCGTCGTACCACCGGTCGAAGACGGCGATGAGCCAGTCCGCGTACGGGGTGTCCGGACCATCGGGCACCCGACCGGGTGGCGGCGTGCTCCAGTTGCCGTGCGGCAGCAGGAAGTCGATCTGCGGTGGACCCCAGGCCAGGAGCGCCTCGTAGGTCCGTACCGGCGGGTTGCGCAGGTCGATGGTGCTCAGCAGCCCGGCGAAGAGGTGGCGATAGAGCCCGTCGGTCAGCAGCGCGAGCCCCGCCTTCACGGCGGCGTGGCTGCCGCGTCCGTCGGCGCGGCGGCGGTGCCGGTCGTGCGCCTCCTCGTCCCCGTCCAGGCTCACCGACACGGCGACGTCCAGTTCGTCGAACAGCCGGAGGAAGCCGGCGTTCAGCCGGACGGCGTTGGTCTGGACGCGCACGTCGACGCGGGTGTCCGGGCCGACCGCCGTACGGACGGTCCGTACGGCGTACGCGAGCCGCTCGGCCCCGGCGAGGAGGGGCTCGCCGCCGTGGAGGACGAGCTTGACCCGGTCGAGTCCGTGGGCGTGGACGTGCTCGGCGATGCGCCGGGCCGTCCGGTCGAGGATGGCGCGTTCCATCCGGCGCGGGCGTGCCCGCCAGCTCTGGTCCGCCATCTCGTACATGTAGCAGTAGTCGCAGGCCAGATTGCAGCGGCTGTGGATTTTGAGGACGAACTCCCGGAACGGGGTGGGCCGCCATCCTCCGGAGCGCAGGGCGGCGACGTCGAGGCCGGCCGGCCACTCTCGATCGGATCGCGTGACGCTCGGGCCGAGGTTCACGGTCACGCTTCATCTCCCGTGCGGAAGTCGGGCGCGGAGCCGCGCGGAGACGTGCCCTTGAGAGGTATATACACCGACAAAGGTAGTCAGAATGTGTCATACGACACGTCGATGGGCGCGGCGTGGCGCCGGGTGAGTCCGGCGGCCGCCGCGGCGCGGGGTGGCCGCGGCCCGGGGCGGGCGCGGCCGTCCCGCCGCCCGCCCGGTTATCGCGCGTCCGCCCCGGACGGGGCGTGTAAGGGAAGCGTTAAGAAGCGGCCCGCGCGCGTAAGAAGGGTGTTAGGGGACGCGGATTCAGGGGGCTCGGGCCGGTTTGCTGGCAATCGTGAAGCAAGCCGTGCTGCAGCTGCCCAAGCGCTTCCTCGTCGGCCGGCCGCTGCGTACCGGGCAGATGGGCGAGACGCTGCTGCCCAAGAAACTGGCGCTCCCCGTCTTCTGCAGTGACCCCCTCTCCTCCGTCGCGTACGCGACCGAGGAGATCCTGCTCGCGCTCAGCCTCGGCGGCCTGGCGATGCTCGCGCTCTCCTGGTGGGTGGGGGCGGGCGTCGTCTTCCTGCTCCTGGTGGTCACCACCTCGTACCGGCAGACCTGTCACGCCTATCCCAACGGCGGCGGGGCGTACGCGGTCAGCCGGGCCAACCTCGGGGAGAACGCCTCCCTCGTCGCGGCCAGCGCGCTGCTGATCGACTACGTCATGACCGTCGCGGTGTCGGTCGCGGCGGGCGTGGCCAACGTCATCTCCGCGTTCCCTTCGCTGGACCCGTACGCGGTCCCGATCTCACTGGCGCTGATCGCGGTGCTCGCCGTGATGAACCTGCGCGGGGTCAAGGAGTCGGGCACGACGTTCGCGATCCCGACGTACGGCTTCGTCGCGAGCATCCTCCTCATGCTGGTCGTCGGGCTGCTCCACGTGGCGACCGGGCACCCGCCGACCGCCGAGTCGGCCGCCGTCGGGGTGCGGGCCGTGCACGGCACGGCCGGGGCAGCGGCCGTCCTGCTCGTCATGCGCGCGTTCGCCCAGGGCTGCACGGCGCTGACCGGTGTCGAGGCGGTGAGCAACGGCGTGCCGAACTTCAAGCCGCCAAAGAGCCGGAACGCCGCCTCCACGCTGACGATCATGGGCCTGCTGGCCGTCACGATGTTCGGCGGGATCACGATCCTCGCGAGCGCCGCGCACGTGCACCTGGCCGACGATCCGGCCCAGCTCGTCGGCGCGCCGCACGGCTATCAGCAGAGGACGGTCATCGCCCAGCTCGGCGCCGCCGTCTTCGGACACGGGTCGATCCTGTTCTTCCTGGTGCAGGCGTTCACCGCGGCGGTCCTCGTGCTGGCGGCCAACACCGCGTTCAACGGGTTCCCGATCCTGGCCTCGATCCTGGGCGGCGACGGGTACCTGCCCCGGCAGTTCGCGCGGCGCGGCGACCGGCTGGTGTTCAGCAACGGCATCGTGATCCTGTCCCTGCTGGCCGGCGCGCTGATCTGGGCGTTCGACGCCAGCACGACGAGACTCATCCAGCTCTACATCCTCGGGGTGTTCGTCTCCTTCACTCTGAGCCAGATCGGCATGGTCAGGCACTGGGGCGACGAGCTGCGCCGGCTCGCCGATCCGGCACGACGCCGCTCCGTCCACCGGTCCCGCGCGATCAACCTGGTCGGAGCCGTGCTCACCGGGCTCGTGCTGGTCATCGTGCTGCTCACCAAGTTCGCGCACGGCGCGTGGATCGTCGTGGTGACGATGCCGCTGGTCTTCCTGATGATGAAGGGGATCCAGCGGCACTACCGGCGGGTCGCGGAAGAGCTCGAGCCGGGGGAGGAGGGCGTGCCGCTGCCCAGCCGCATCCACGCGGTCGTGCTGGTGTCGAAGGTGCACACCCCGACCTTGCGGGCGCTGGCGTTCGCCCGGGCGACGCGACCGCACACGCTGACCGCGCTGAGCGTGGCCACGAGCCCGGAGGAGGCCGACCGGCTCGAGCGAGAGTGGGGCGAGCGTGACATCCCCGTACCCCTGACGATCCTCGATTCTCCCTATCGCGACATCACCGGGCCGGTGCTCGACTACGTCGCCCGGATCCGGGTCCGGAGCCCGCGCGACGTCGTCTGCGTGTTCATCCCCGAGTACGTCGTGGGCCGCTGGTGGGAGCACCTCCTGCACAACCACAGTGCCCTGCGCCTCAAGGCGCGCCTGCTGTTCCGGCCCGGCGTGATGATGACCAGCGTCCCGTGGCAGCTCGGCTCGGCGGAGGCGGCCCTCGCACGGCATACGGAGGGTGCGGAATTCGCCGCACGTACCAGGGTTCGCTCCGATATCGGATGATTCAAACCTTGTGCGGTGGTCTGTTACGTCAGGTGATGGCCTACGCTTGCGAATCATGGAGGAAGTGCCGGCCGGTACGGCGCAGGAGAGCGCACAAGGTGCTCGGGGACTGCGCGGCTTCCTGCGCCGTCTGACGTCGAGTAAGGCGGAGCTCGAGGCCGAAGAGCTGCAGAAGACCACCGGCGAGGAGGGCGCCACTCCGATCAAGAAGTGCGCCGTGCGCCGACGCGCCTGCGTGGCGGGTACGCTACGTACCGTGACTCTCCGACCGCGCGGCGGTGCGCCCTCTCTGGAGGCCGAGCTGTACGACGGCTCGGACATGATCAGTCTGGTGTGGCTCGGCCGGCGGCGCATCGCCGGGATCGAGCCCGGTCGGCTGGTGCGCGCGGAGGGCCTGGTGAGCGTCCAGGACGGCCGCAAGGTGATGTTCAACCCGCGGTACGAACTGCGGGGAGGATCATGAGCGATCGGCGCCGACCGGAGACCGCGGACGGCGAGGGCGCGAAGGCCCCCGCCGAGGCCCGGCCGGCCGCGGGCGGCGAGGCGGAGACCCCTGCCGGAGCGCGGCGCGACGCGCACGGTACGGCGGAGACGCCCGCCGAGGCGCGGCGCGATGCGAATGGTGCGGCGGAGGTCCCCGCCGAGGCGCTGGGCGACGCGGACGGGGAGACGGCGGGTTCCGGCGAGGCGCGGCGGGACGCGTACGACACCGTCGAGGAGGCCGTCCGCAAGCAGCTGGGCAAGGCGCTCGGCGGCCCGCGCGGCGTCGTGGAGGCGGCGATCCCCACGATCGGCTTCACCGTCTCCTGGATCGTCGGCCACCAGCTCCGGCTGTCCCTGGTCATCGGCGCCGGGCTCGCCGTCGTCCTGCTGGTCGTGCGCCTGGTGCAGCGCTCGACCGTCCAGTTCGTGCTCAACAGCATCTTCGGCATCGCCATCGCGGCGTTCTTCGCGCTGCGCTCGGGCAAGGCCGCCGACGCGTTCCTGCCCGGCATCCTCTACAACGCGGCCTACGCCGCGGGGATGCTGCTGTCGATCGTCGTGCGCTGGCCCGTCGTCGGGTTCCTGATCGGATCGGTCACCGGCGACCCCACCGCCTGGCACCGCGACCGCGACATCGTCCGGCTGTGCTCCCGGCTCACCTGGCTGCTGCTGATCCCGTGCCTGGTGCGGGTCGCCGTGCAGTACCCCCTCTACCTGGCGGGGCACGTCGGCTGGCTCGGCGCGGCCAAGGTCGCGCTGGGCTGGCCGCTGCAGGTGGCGGCGCTGGCCGCCATGGTCTGGCTGCTGGCCCGTGGCCGTACACCGATGGAGACGGCCACGGGCGCCTCGAAGTCCTGACTCCGACCTCGGGGCCCCTGTCTCAAAGCCCCGATGTCCTGGGGACTTCGAGACAGGCCCTGGGTCAGTGCGCCGACAGCAGGTCGCCGAGCTCGTCCTCGACGTCCTGGCTGGCGACGAACATCAGCTCGTCCCCGGCCTCGAGGGTGTCGTCCGGGCTGGGCACCAGCACCCGGCCCTCCCGCAGGATCGCCACCAGCGCGGTGTCGCGCGGCCAGGTCACCGAGCCGACCAGCTGGCCGGCCAGCGGGGCGTCCTCGGGCAGGGTCAGCTCGACGAGGTTCGCCTCACCCTGCCGGAAGGTCATCAGCCGGACCAGGTCGCCGACGCTGACCGCCTCCTCGACCAGCGCGGACAGCAGGCGCGGCGTGGAGACCGCGACGTCGACGCCCCAGGACTCGTTGAAGAGCCACTCGTTCTTGGGATGGTTGATCCGCGCGACGACGCGGGGGACGCCGTACTCGGTCTTGGCGAGCAGCGAGACCACCAGGTTGACCTTGTCGTCGCCGCTGGCGGCCACGACGACGTGGCAGCGCTCCAGGCCGGCGTCGTCGAGCGAGGCGATCTCGCAGGCGTCGGCGAGCAGCCACTCGGCGCGCGGCACCGCCTCGACCTTGATCGAGCGGGGGTTCTTGTCGATGAGCAGGACCTCGTGGCCGTTCTCCAGGAGCTCCTGCGCGATGGAGCGGCCGACGGCGCCCGCTCCGGCGATGGCGACCCGCATTACTCCACCTTCTCCTCGGGCCGCTGGGACACGGCGTCGTTGATGCGTTGGATGTCGGAGGACGCCGCCATCACGTGGACGACGTCGCCGTCCTGGATGACGGTGTCGCCCGTGGGCACCAGCGCCTCGCCCATGCGGGACAGGTACGCGACGCGGGTCTTGGCGGCCTCCTCCAGCGCCGACACCTTGGCGCCGATCCACTTCGGATCCGTCTGCACCTCGGCCAGCACCACCTCGCCGGTCGGGTCGCGCCACAGCGACGACACGCCCTCGGGCAGCAGCCGCCGGATCATCTGGTCGGCGGTCCAGCGGACGGTCGCGACCGTCGGGATGCCGAGCCGCTGGTAGACCTCGGCCCGCCGGGGGTCGTAGATCCGCGCCACGACGTTCTCCACGCCGAAGGTCTCACGGGCGACCCGGGCCGAGATGATGTTGGAGTTGTCACCGCTGCTGACGGCGACGAAAGCGGAGGCCTGCTCGATCCCGGCCTCGACGAGCACGTCGCGGTCGAAACCGAACCCGGTGATCCGGCGCCCCTTGAAGCCGCCGCGCAGCCGGCGGAAAGCCTCGGGGCTCTGATCGATGATGGCCACGGTATGGCCTTTGTCCTCCAGGATGTGGGCGAGAGTGGATCCCACTCGCCCGCAACCCATGATCACGATATGCACGGTCGTCCTTCCCGGCGCCGGTGCCGTCCGCTTGGCTCCGCTTGACCTGATGAAACCTACACAGCCGGAGGTGTGCGGAGCACTTCCTGACCCGTCTTAAGGACGGCACTTGCATTCATCCCCCGGGCGAGGTGGAACTCACAGTCGCCGGAACGACTAGCCTTACCTGTCGTGTCGAAGGCTCCAGACCTCGTCAAGAGGCTTCTGCTCGGCCGGGCGCTTCGCAGCGCCCAGCAGCACGAGCAGACACTTCCCAAGACGATCGCCCTCCCGGTGTTCGCCAGTGACGCGCTGTCGTCGGTGGCGTACGCCCCTCAGGAGATCCTGATCGCCCTCGGCCTCGCGGGGCTCGCGACGTACCACTTCACGCCCTGGGTGGCCGGGGCGGTCGTCGTGATCATGCTCACCGTGGTCGCGTCCTATCGGCAGAACGTCCGTGCCTACACCAGCGGCGGCGGCGACTTCGAGGTCGCCACCACCAACCTGGGCGGCAACGCCGGCATCGTGGTGGCCAGCGCCCTCATGGTCGACTACGTCCTGACGGTCGCGGTGTCGGTGTCCTCGGGGATCGAGAACCTCGCCGCCCTCCTGCACTTCCTGCAGCCGCACAAGGTCCTCGCCGCACTCCTCATCGTCGCCATCTTGACGATCATGAACCTCCGGGGGATCCGGGAGTCCGGCGTCGCGTTCGCCATTCCGACCTACCTGTTCATGTTCGGCGTCTTCCTGATGCTGGTCTGGGGCTTCACCCGCATGGCGTTCGGCGCGCACCTGCGCGCCGCGACCGCCGACATGACGGTCCACGGCACGGCGGTCGGCGTCAGCGGGTTCGCGCTCGTCTTCCTGCTGCTGCGGGCCTTCTCCTCCGGCTGCGCCGCGCTGACCGGCGTCGAGGCGATCAGCAACGGGGTGCCCGCCTTCCGGAAGCCCAAGGGGAAGAACGCCGCGGCCACGCTGCTGGCCCTCGGGCTGATCGCCGCCTCCATGTTCGGCGGCATCGTCGCGCTGGCGTACATCACGAAGACCAAGTTCGGCGACCCGGCGATGGGCACCCACATCCTGGACCGGGCCGGCAAGGAGGTGTCGCCGGACCCGGTGATCGCGCAGGTCGCGCACAGCGTGTTCAGCAACTTCCCGGTGGGCTTCGCGTACCTGACGACGATGACGGCGCTGATCCTCGTGCTGGCCGCCAACACCGCCTTCAACGGCTTCCCCGTGCTCGGCTCGGTGCTCGCGCAGAACCGCTACCTGCCCCGCCAGCTGCACACCCGCGGCGACCGGCTGGCGTTCAGCAACGGCATCATCATCCTGGGCGCGCTGGCCGGTGTGCTGATCTACGCGTACGACGCCTCGGTGACGTCGCTGATCCAGCTCTACATCGTCGGCGTGTTCGTGTCCTTCACGGTGAGCCAGACCGGCATGGTCCGGCACTGGAACCGCCTGCTGCGGACCGAGACCGACCCGGCCGCCCGCCGGCGGATGAAGATGTCGCGGGCCATCAACACCTTCGGCGGCATCGTCACCGCGATCGTGCTGATCGTGGTGCTGATCACGAAGTTCCTGCTCGGCGCGTGGATCGCCTGCGTCGCGATGTCGTTGCTGTTCCTCATGATGCGGGGCATCCGGCGGCACTACGACCGGGTCGCCGCCGAGCTGGCGGTCACCGGAGAGGACGTCGCCCTGCCCTCCCGCAACCACGCGATCGTCCTCGTCTCCAAGCTTCACCGTCCGACGATGCGGGCGCTGGCGTACGCGCGGGCCACCCGCCCCTCGACGCTGGAGGCGGTCACCGTCGGGGTCGACCCCGAGGAGTCGCAGAAGCTCCAGGAGGAGTGGGACGCGCGCGAGCTGCCCGTGCCGCTGAAGATCCTCGACTCGCCGTACCGCGAGATCACCCGGCCGATCCTGGAGTACGTCAAGAGCGTCCGGCGGCGCAGCCCCCGCGACGTGGTCACCGTGTTCCTGCCCGAGTACGTCGTGGGACGCTGGTGGGAGCACCTGCTGCACAACCAGAGCGCGCTGCGGCTCAAGACGCGCCTGCTGTTCCAGCCCGGTGTGATGGTCGTGAGCGTGCCCTGGCAGCTCGCCTCGTCCGACCGCCTCAAGGGCCGGCAGGAGCCGCCGGCCCCCGGTTCCGTGCGCCGCCCGTACGGCCCAGAGCAAGAAGTCGAATCGGAGGGAACCCGTGCCGCCGGTGGAATCGTCTGAGCTGATCGAACTCCAGATCGGAGCGGTCGCCAACGGCGGCTGGTGCGTGGCCCGGCACGAAGGACGTGTCGTGTTCGTCCGGCACACGCTGCCGGGCGAGCGCGTACGGGCCCAGGTCACCCAGGAGACCAAGAACTTCCTGCGCGCGGACGCCGTGGAGATCCTGGAGCCGTCACCCGACCGGGTCCAGGCGCCCTGCCCGTTCGCCGGTCCCGGCCGCTGCGGCGGCTGCGACTGGCAGCACGCGTCCCTGCCCGCCCAGCGCCGGCTGAAGGCCGAGGTCGTCAAGGAGCAGCTCAGCCGGCTGGCCGGCATCGACCGCGACGTCGTCGTCGAGGAGGTGCCGGGCGCCCCGGACGGCCTCGGCTGGCGGACCCGCGTGCAGTTCGCGGTCCGCCGCGACGGCGTGATCGGCCTGCGCAAGCACCGCTCCCACCAGATCGAGCCGATCGACGAGTGCCTGATCGCCCATCCGCAGGTCGAGGCGCTCGGCATCGAGCGCAAGCGCTGGTCCGGCGCGACCGGCGTCGAGGCCATCGCGTCGGCGGCCACCGGCGACCGCCTGGCCGTCCTGTCCAGCCGGGGCCGCGCCCGCGTCCCCCGCATGGACGCGCCCGTACGCCTCGTCAGCGGCAAACGGGAGGAGAAGCCGCCCTTCGTCCGCGAGGAGGCCGCCGGGCGGCTGTGGCAGGTCAGCGGCAGCGGGTTCTGGCAGGTCCACCCCGGCGCCGCCGAGACGCTCGCCGCGGCCGTCCTGGACGCGCTGGAGCCCCGGAAGGGCGACATCGCCGTCGACCTGTACTGCGGCGCGGGCCTGTTCGCCGGTGTGCTCGGTGAGGCGGTCGGCCCGGACGGCCTCGTGGTCGGGATCGAGTCGGAGGGGCAGGCCGTCCGCGACGCCCGCTTCAACCTCCGCGACCTTCCGCACGTGTCGGTCGAACGCGGGGAGGTCGAGAAGGTCCTCGACGAGATCCAGTTCGGCCGTGGCAAGTCCACCCTGCACCAGGCCGACCTCGTCGTCCTCGACCCGCCGCGGGCCGGCGCCGGCCGGGACGTCGTCAAGCGCGTCGCCGAACTCGCCGGCCGCCGCGTCGCCTACGTCTCCTGCGACCCGGCCACCCTGGCCCGCGACCTGGCGTTCTTCTCCGAGTACGGCTGGACGCTGTCCGGGCTGCGCGCCTTCGACGCCTTCCCCATGACCCAGCACGTGGAGTGCGTCGCCACCCTGGTCAGAGGCTGACCCCCCACCGGACCCCCCGACATCGCGTGCCGCCCCGCCCGGAACCGGGCGCGGCGGTGCGGTTCGGAGCGGCTCGTGGGCGTAGCGGAGCGCCGAACGCTCGGTAAGGGGCCTCGCCACCTGCGGTCAGACGCTGGGGTCTGAGCGTGTTGCGCCGCCTGGGGCGCGAAGGCTCGGGGAAGCCGTGGTGGGGCTGCGGATATGCCCGGCATGTCCGCCTCGATGAGGGGCTTGGCCGAGTCTTACGTTCGGGGATGATGGCGGCATGACGCTGAGCGCCGCAGACGGCAACGCGATCCTGAAGGAGAACTTCGCGCCCTGGGTGCAGGACCTGGGCCTGGTCGTCGAGGAGGTCGGCGACCGGAGCGCGGTGCTGCGCCTGCCCTGGTCGCCGAGGCTGGCCAGGGAGGGCGGGGCGCTGTCCGGCCAGGCCCTGATGGCGGCCGCCGACACGGCCACGGTGATCGCCGTGTCCGCGGCTCGCGGCGCGTACGTGCCGATGACGACCGTGCAGCAGTCCAGCACCTTCCAGCGCCCGGTGGTGGACGCCGACGTGGTCGTCACGGCGCGGCTCACCAAGATCGGCCGCACGCTGGCCTTCGCGGACATCGAGATGGCCGCCGACGGTGCCGTCGCGGCCCACGCCACTACCGTCTACGCCCTGCTCGGCTAGCCGGCTTTTCCCATACGAGGGGGTTTGCGCAGTTCCGGCTGTGGGCGACCTCGGAAAAAGTGCGGTGCTGCGGCTCCTGGTGGAGGAAGCTGGCAGGTGAGGGTTCGGTCCGGTCGATCCGGGTGGCCGTGAGGGGGGACGGCGCATGAGCGATGAGACCATCGGCGACGGGGCGTTCCAGGGGATCGTGATGCCCTGCCAGATGTGCATCGGCAGCGGCGAGCTGGTCACCCTCCAGAAGGACCCCCCTCTGCTGCGCATGGGGGACTGCCCGCAGTGCGAGGGGACGGGGCACATCCGCATCCGTTGCACGCGCGACGAGGTGGACGAGGTCATCCGTGGCCTGCCGCCCAGCCGGCTGCTGATCGCGGTGCGGCAGGCCCTCTCGGGCGTCGGCCTGTGCCCGGTGTGCTTCGGCTGTGGGGTCCTGGCGTCGATCGAGTGGAGCGAGGAGCAGATCCCCGTGCGCTACCTCGAAGCGTCCTGTCCGGCCTGTGAGGACCGCATGGGGCTGTGAGGCCGGACCGGAGGCGCTGGGGACGTCCCGACGTCCCGACGTCCCCGGTCCGGCCGGGCCCGCTCGTCAGGGCGCGGCGGGCGGGGTCCGGGGGGCGGTCGCCGGGCCTTCCAGGTCCGGACGATGAGTGTGCGGGGCGAGGTAACCGGCCGCGGCGGACAGCAGAGTGGTCGCCGCCGCCGCGACCTCGGCCGGCACGGAGATGTGGGACAGGCGCAGGATCCAGACGACGATGGTCACGACGGCACCGGCGATCGCGGCCGCGGTGACCTTCTTCTCGGGCACGGTCGGCTCCTAGGTCGGGGTGATCGAAACTATCGCCGTGTTTCTGATCTCGCCATGATCGCCCAGGTTTTTACCATCACGCTTTGTGACGACACGCCGACACGCTGCTAGGAGGTCATCCGGGGGTCGGTTACAACGGGTCGTTGTCGAAAGCATCCGAGCACGTCACGGGGGACAACGATGATCGACTTCTCTGGCCGCGCCACGCGTGCCGGAACCCGGGGCATCGCGGCGGCGGCGGCCGTTTCGTGCTTCACGATCATGCCGCTACTCGCGTCGCATGAATCCGCGCACGCCGACGGGCCGGGCGGCTCATCGGGGCGCGCACACGACCACCGGCCCACCGGACGGGATCACGACGTACGGCCCGGCGGGCGGGAGCAGGCGCCCGCCGGTTCGGAGCACGGGCTCGCGGGCTGGGACCGCGGTCCGGCCGCCTGGGGGTACGGCGACCGTTCGGCGTGGCCGGGAGGCGACCACGAGACCACGGACCGGGATCACCGGGACGGGCACGTCCCGCCGCGCTCGCGGGTCATCCTCGACACGCAGGGCCCGCGCGGTGCCGTCGTGCCCGGCAGGACGTACACCTGGCCGTACTCGGTGACGAACACCGGCGCGGCCCCGGTGCGGAACGTCACCCTCACCACCAGACCGAACCGCGACCTCAAGATCGTCGCCATGCCGCCGAAGTGCAGGTGGCGCGGCGGCCGGGACCTCGTCTGCCAGATCGGCGTCCTCCCCGCCCGGCAGACCAGGCACGGCGCCCTCACCGCGACGGTGGACCCGAAGACCCCGACCGGGCGGACGCTCGCCGGCCCGGCCAAGGTCTCCTGGGCGGGCCGGCCGGGCTCTACGACGCGGGAGATGGCCTTCCCTCCGGTCACGGCGTCGCAGCCCACCGACCTGGCGGTCTCCGGGGACGTGCTGCCGGAGACCGTACGGCCGGGGGGAGAGGTCCCCTACGAGATCTCCGTGACCAACGAGGGGCCGGTGACCGCGGAGGCGGTCGTCGTCCGCAGCTCGGTGGCGAACGACCCGGACGCGTGGCCGGCCGCGAACGATCCGGGCACGCGGCCCCTCACGAAGGACACGGGCACGTCGCCCTGCGGCACCACGGCGGATCCCGCGCGGCCGCTCGCCGGGCAGAACACCCCGCGGGGGCCCGCCGACCCGCCCTGCGCGGCCCCGCTGGACAGGCCGGCGACCTCGGCGGGGCAGGCGCCGGCAGTCCCGCCGTGCGCGGCGGCTCAGGCACAGCCGGCCGCTCCCCGCTGCGGAGCTGAGGGACGGCAGCCGGCGTGCGGCGCGTGCGCGGTGCGGCAGCCGGCGGCCGGGGGAGTCGCGGCGGACCGGCCGGAGGTGCGTCATCCGGCGGCGGAGGTCCCGGCGGCCGGGTCGGCGTGCGGCGCCTGCGCGGGACAGCAGGGCGCCCCGGCGTGCGGCGCGTGCGCAGTGCGCCACCCGGCGGCGGAGGCTCCGGCGGCCGGGCAGGCGTGCGGTGCCTGCGCGGGTCAGCAGAGCGTGCCGGCGTGCGGTGCCTGCGCGGGACACCAGGGTGTCCCCGCGTGCGGCTCCGCGCTGAACGGGCCGGCCGGGAACGTCGCCGATCGCCCGGTCGGTGCCCCGTGCGCCTCGTCGCCGGCGCGCGTCGCGGCCGAGCCCGGCAAGGCGGCCGCGTCCGGAGTCGACAGCGGAATCCACCGCGGCGGTTCGGCCGAGGCGCCGATCGGGCCCGGCATCGGGCCGGAGCGGCCCGCTCCGAACGAGGACACGCCGATCGTGATCGGTAAGGACCGCCACTGCCTGACGCAGGGGCCGGGCTTCGTCTGCCCGCTCGGCGCCATCCCGCCGGGCAGGACCCGTAAGCTCCGGCTGGCCGTGCGGGCGCGGCCGCACGCCCACCCGGGCAGGCTCCGCTGCCTCAGCACGGTCGCGTCCGGAACGCCGGACGAGAACCCGGCCAACAACAGTGTCGCGTGTCACACCCGCAACGCCCGGCCGATGCCGGTGCGGCCGGCCCCGGGCGTCCACCGCCTGCCGCACACCGGCTTCCCGTACGCGACCGTGGCGCTGTCGGGGATGGGACTGGCGGCCGTCGGCCTCCTCCTGGTGTGGATCGGTCGCGCGCGGCGCGGCGAAGAGGTCTAGACCAAATAGTGCATTAGACGGCGGCGGGGTAGCAGGATGGGAGCCATGCTTCTGCGGATCTTCACAGAGCCCCAGCAGGGGGCGAGCTACGACACCCTGCTCCGCGTCGCCAAGGCCACCGAGGAGTGCGGCTTCGACGCGTTCTTCCGCTCCGACCATTACCTGAAGATGGGAGACGTCAGCGGCCTGCCGGGTCCGTCCGACGCCTGGATCACCCTGGCCGGACTGGCCCGGGAGACCCGGCGGATCCGTCTCGGCACGCTGGTGACCGCCGCGACCTTCCGGTTGCCCGGTCCGCTGGCCATCTCCGTGGCCAACGTCGACCAGATGAGCGGAGGACGCGTCGAGCTCGGGCTGGGCACGGGATGGTTCGAGGAGGAGCACACCGCGTACGGCATCCCGTTCCCGAGCCTGAGCGAGCGTTTCGACCGGCTGCAGGAGCAGTTGCAGATCGTGACGGGGCTGTGGGAGACGCCGACCGGTAAGACGTTCTCCTTCGAGGGCGAGTACTACCGGGTGACGGACTCGCCCGCGCTGCCGAAGCCCGCGCAGCAGCCGCGGCCACCCCTGATCATCGGGGGCGTCGGCGCGAAGCGGACGCCCCGGCTGGCGGCGCGGTACGCCGACGAGTACAACGTGCCCTTCAACGGGCTGCGGGAGACCGGGGCGGCGTACGAGCGCGTGCGGGCGGCCTGCGAGCAGGGCGGCCGGTCCTGCCAGTCGATGACCTTCTCCGCCGCGCAGGTCGTGTGCTGCGGGCGGGACGAGGCGGAGATCGCACGCCGGGCCGAAGCGATCGGCCGGAAGGTCGACGAGCTGCGCGAGAACGGCCTGGCCGGCACCCCGGCCGAAGTGGTGGAGAAGATCGGCCGGTTCCGTGAGCTCGGCGCCGAGCGGATGTATCTCCAGGTGCTCGACCTCGACGATCTGGACCACCTCGAGCTCATCGCGAGCGAGGTGCTCCCCCAGGTGTGACGGCCATGCCAGATTGATCGCCCGGTGTCGGAAGACGCCGGGCGATCGCCCCTTTGCGGCAGAATCCCGGCATGCCCTCTCTACGGCCGTTGACGTCTCAGGACCCGCCGGAGGTCGCCGGCTATCGACTGCTCGGCCGGCTGGGCGAGGGCGGTCAGGGAGTCGTCTGCCTCGGTGAGTCGCGGTCCGGCGAGCGGGTGGCCGTCAAGCTGCTGCGGTCCGCCGGCGACGCGCGCGAGCGGCGGTACTTCGCCAAGGAACTGGCCGCCGCGCGGAAGGTCGACCCGTTCTGCACGGCGCGGATCCTCGCGGCCGACGTCGAGGGCGAGGTGCCCTACATCGTCAGCGAGTTCATCGACGGACCCTCGCTGCGTCAGGTGGTGGGGGAGAACGGGCCGTTGCGCGGGCCGGCGCTCCATCGGCTGGCGATCGGCACGGCCACCGCCCTGGTCGCCATCCACCAGGCGGAGGTCGTCCACCGTGATTTCAAACCGGCCAACGTGATGATGGGCCCCGATGGGGCGCGCGTGATCGACTTCGGGGTGGCGCATGTCGTCGACGCCACGCTCAGCGGGCACATCACCGGGACTCCGGCGTTCATGGCGCCGGAGCAGTTGCGCAACGAGCCGCCGGGGCGGGCGGCGGACATGTTCGCCTGGGGCGGGACGATCGTGTACGCGGCGACGGGCCGGCCCCCGTTCGGGCAGGACCACATCGGCGCGGTGGTGAGCCGGATCCAGCACGCGCCGCCGGACCTCGGCGACCTCCAGGGCCCCCTGCGGGTGATCGCGGCGGCCTGCCTGGACAAGGATCCGGCCCGGCGACCGTCGGCGCGGCAGGCCCTGGCCTGGCTGCTCGGCGAGGAGCCGCTGCCGTCCCCCGGCCAGGGGGCGGCCGGACCGGCCCTTCGCGGGAACCCCGGACCGGTCCCCGGGGCTCCCGGTGCGGCGCCGTCCGTCACCACGCCCTCGGCGCATCCGTACGACACCACCAGGGAGCCGTACGGACCCGGCGGTCCCACCGCCCCGCGGTCACGGTCCGGAGGACGGACGGCGTTGCTCGTGGGAGCGGGGGCGGTGGTCGTCGCGGCGCTGGTGGCCCTCGCCGTGACACTCGTTCCCTGGAACGCCGGGGCCGGCCGTACACGGAAGCCGACGCCCACGCCGACGCCCACACCCCCGGCGAACCTCACGTGGTTCGACACGCTGGGCCTGCCGCTGCGCGCCGGCTGGACCGTCGTCGACACCGGGGCGTCCGGGAAGCACGTGCTGACCGATCGGTGCACGGACCCGAAGGCCGAATTCTTCAGGACGCCGTGCATCGGATTCTGGGTGATGGGGCCGAAACAGATCAGCACCGCGGCGCACGGCTTCGGCACTTACCTGGCGGGGAGGCAGATGTACTATCCGGCCTCCGACGTCGAGCCGTGCCCGAATTTTCCGGAGGACTTCATCGTCGCGCCGAAGAAACCGGTGGTGACGGAGCAGCGCCGGATCGGCGGGCGTCCCGCCACGTACAGCGAATACGCCGTCAGTTGCGCCGAGCAGGGCGGTGCTCACCGGACCACGACCGGTTACACCGAGCGTGAATGGTATATCGCCGACCGGCAAGTCCTCATCGTCGATGTGACCTCAAATCCCGACCTTCCGGATGTTCTTTCCAAGGCGTATTGGCATTAGCCGGAACGGCGGGCTTCCCTGCACAATGCGGGTGCCGGCGCACGCGCTGAACCTCGATCGCGAGGTCTCCGCCTGGCGAAAACCAGTGGGGGAGGAGCCGGGCATCCGGAACACTGTGCCGTGTGCTGCTGACGATCACCACGACCGTGCGCCCGGCCACCGACCTCGGGTACCTGCTGGTCAAGCACCCCGAGCGGGTGCAGACGTTCGAGCAGTCCTTCGGCACCGCGCACGTCTTCTACCCCGACGCGTCACCCGACCGGTGCACCGCGGCGCTGCTCCTCGACGTCGACCCGATCAAGCTGGCGAAGGCGCGGAAGACACCGGACCTGTCCCTCGGGCAGTACGTCAACGACCGGCCGTACGCCGCGTCGTCCCTGCTGGCCTCGGCGATGGCGAACGTCTTCCGCACCGCGATGCGCGGCGCGAGCCGGGACCGCGCCGAGCTGGCGGCGACGCCGATCCCGCTGACGGTCACGCTGCCCGCGCTGCCGTGCCGGGGCGGCGCGGAGGCGGCCCGGCGGCTGTTCGAGCCGCTCGGCTGGCGGGTGACGGCCCGGCCGGTCCCGCTCGACCCGGAGTTCCCGCAGTGGGGCGACTCCCGGTACGTCACGCTCACGCTCGAGGGTGAGCTGAAGCTGGCCGACGCGCTGAACCAGGTGTACGTCCTGCTGCCCGTCCTCGATGATTCGAAGCATTACTGGATCGCCTCGGACGAGGTGGACAAGCTGATCCGGGCGGGCACGGGCTGGCTGGCGGCCCACCCCGAACGCGGCCGCATCACCCGCCGTTACCTGGCGAACCGCCGCGGCCTGGTCCGTACGGCGCTGGCCCGTCTCGCCGAGGCCGACGACCGTCCGGAGGACGCTCTCGACCGGGACCCGATCGACGAGGAGCCGGCCGCGTCCGACCCGACGGCCGCCGAGCCGGGCGACGCGGAGACCGGCACCGAGGCGGCGGCCCCGCCGGTCCCGCTCGCCGAACGCCGCGTCCAGGCGGTGCTCGACGTGCTGCGGGCCGAAGAGGCGCAGCGGGTCATCGACCTCGGCTGCGGCTCCGGGAAGCTGCTGACCCGGCTGCTGCAGGACCCGTACTTCCGCTCCGTCGCGGGCACCGACGTCTCGCCGCGGGCCATCATGATCGCCCAGCGGCGGCTCAAACCCGCGCGCCTCACGCGTGCGCAGGAGGAACGGCTGAACCTCTTCACGGCGGCGCTCACCTACGCCGACGACCGGTTCCACGGGTACGACGCGGCGGTGCTGATGGAGGTCATCGAGCACGTGGACGTGCCGCGGCTGCCCGCCGTCGAACGCGTCGTGTTCGGCGACGCCAGGCACCGAGTCGTGGTCGTCACGACGCCGAACGCCGAGTACAACGTCCGCTACGAGGGCCTCACCGGCTTCCGGCACCCGGACCACCGGTTCGAGTGGACCCGCGCGGAGTTCCGGGAGTGGGCCGCGCGGGTCGCCGGAGCGTACGGCTACCAGGTCCGGTACGTCCCGGTCGGCGACGACGACACCGAGGTCGGCGCGCCGACCCAGATGGGGGTGTTCACCCGATGACGGAGCTGGAGAGCCCGGAGACCGAAGCCCCGGAGCTCAAGATCCCGGAGATGGCGCTCGTCGTGCTGGTCGGCGTGTCGGGCTCCGGCAAGTCGCACTTCGCCCGCCGGCACTTCGCCCCGACCCAGGTGGTGTCCTCGGACTACTGCCGGGGCGTCGTGTCGGACGACGAGAACGACCAGTCGGCCACCACCGACGCCTTCGACCTGCTGCACTACATCGTGCGCACGCGCCTGCGACGCGGTCTGCTCACGGTCGTGGACGCCACCAACGTGCAGCCGCGCTCGCGCGAGCAGCTGGTGCGGATCGCGAAGGAGCACGACGTGCTCGCCGTCGCGATCGTCCTCGACGTGCCCGAGTCGGTCGCGATGGAGCGCAACGCTGCCCGGACCGACCGCGACCTGCCCGACCACGTCGTTCCCCGGCAGCGCCGCGAGCTGCGGCGCGGGCTGCGCGGCCTGCACCGGGAGTTCAAGCGCGCGTACGTGCTGCGCGGCGAGGAGATCGACCGGGCCGTCGTCACGTACGACAAGGCATGGTCGGACAAACGGCACATCACCGGTCCGTTCGACCTGATCGGCGACGTGCACGGCTGCCGGGCCGAGCTGGAGGACCTGCTCACCGAGCTCGGGTACGCGATCGAGCGCGACCCGCTCGGCCGCCCGGTGGGCGCCGCGCACCCCGAGGGCCGGACCGCCGTCTTCCTGGGCGACCTGGTCGACCGGGGGCCGGACACCCCCGGCGTGCTCCGTCTCGCCATGGGCATGGTCGCCGCCGGGACCGCGCTGTGCGTCCCAGGCAACCACGAGAACAAGCTCGGACGCGCGCTCAGGGGCCGCCGGGTCACGGTCGGCCACGGACTCGCCCAGTCGCTCGAACAGCTCGAGAACGAGCCCGAGGAGTTCCGCGCGGCGGCGCTGGCCTTCATGGACGGGCTCGTCAGTCACCTGGTCCTCGACGGTGGGCGTCTCGTCGTCGCGCACGCGGGGCTCAAGGAGGCCTACCACGGGCGGGCGTCGGGCCGCGTACGGTCGTTCGCGCTGTACGGCGAGACGACCGGGGAGACGGACGAGTACGGGCTGCCGGTGCGGTACCCCTGGGCGAACGACTACCGGGGCGAGGCCATGGTCGTGTACGGCCACACCCCGGTGCCCGAGCCGGAGTGGGTCAACAACACGCTGTGCGTCGACACCGGGTGCGTCTTCGGCGGCCGGCTGACCGCGCTGCGCTACCCGGAGAAGAGGCTCGTCTCGGTCCCCGCGCACGAGGTCTGGTACGAGCCGGTCCGGCCGCTCGTCCCGGAGGCCGCGACCGCGCCCGGCTCGCACCGGGAGTCCGGCGTGTTGCGCATCGCCGACGTACGGGAGGCGGTCCGGACGCGGCTGATGGGCCGCGTCAGCGTCCGCGACGAGAACGTCTGGCCGGCCCTGGAGGTCATGAGCCGGTTCGGCGTCGACCCGCGCTGGCTGGTGTACCTGCCGCCGACGATGGCCCCCGCGCCCACGTCCGCGCTGGAGGGGTACCTGGAGCACCCGGCCGAGGCGTTCGAGGAGTACCGGCGGCAGGGCGTCGCGCGGGTCGTGTGCGAGGAGAAGCACATGGGCTCGCGCGCCATCGTGGTCGTCGCCCGCGACGAGCGCGCCGCCGCCGGCAGGTTCGGGGTGGACGACGGCACGACCGGGGCGGTCTACACGCGGACCGGCCGGCCGTTCTTCCCGGACCCGGCGACGACGGAGGAGTTCCTGGCACGGGTCCGGGCGGCCGCGGGCGGGCTGTTCGCGGAGCTCGAGACGGGGTGGCTGGCGCTGGACTGCGAGCTGATGCCGTGGTCGGCCAAGGCCGTCGAGCTGCTGCGCACCCAGTACGCCGCGACCGGCGCGGCGGCCCGCGCCGCGCTGCCGATGGCCGCGGACGTCCTCGACCGCGCCGCCGCCCGCGGCCTCGACGTGGCCGCGCTGCGCGACCGCGTGACCCGCCGGTGGGCCAACGCGGAGCTGTTCCGGGACGCCTACGCGCGCTACTGCTGGCCGACGGAAGGGCTGAAGGGACTGCGGCTGGCCCCGTTCCAGGTGCTCGCCGGGGAGGGCCGCTCGTACGCCGAGCGGGACCACCTGTGGCACCTGGCGGTCGCCGACCGGCTGGCCGCCGCCGACGAGGAGCTGTTCGCGCCGACCCGGTCGCACGTCCTGGACCTGAACGGCGACGAGTCCGCCGCGGTCGCGTGGTGGACGGAGCTGACCGCGGCCGGCGGCGAGGGCATGGTCGTCAAGCCGCTGTCCCCGGCCGAGGGCGGCGGACCGGCGCCGGCCGGGCCGGACGGTGAGCGCCGCCTCGTACAGCCCGGCCTGAAGTGCCGGGGCCGGGAGTACCTGCGGATCATCTACGGGCCGGACTACACCGAGCCGGAGCACCTCGAACGGCTGCGGCAGCGGTCGCTGGGCCGTAAGCGGTCCCTCGCCATGCGGGAGCACGCCCTGGGCCTGGAGGCCCTGGACCGGCTGGCGGCCGGAGAGCCGCTCTGGCGGGTCCACCAGGCGGTGTTCGGCGTGCTCGCGCTCGAGTCCGAGCCCGTCGACCCCCGCCTCTGAGCCCGGCCCCTGCCCTTCGGGCTGTGGTTCACGGGCCTCGAACTCCGGGCTGTGATCTCCGGGCGCCGTGCGGAGGACGCATCCGCGACCTTCCGCACGGCGCGCCGGGGGCCGTACGTTCGGTGGTGGCCGCCGTCGCGGCCCGGAACGAAAGGTCGATCGAATGGCATTCGCCGACGTCCCCCTGCTCGACGGCCCGGTCGTGATCCGAGGCGCGCTGGATCTGGAGCGCACCGAGGCCGGGCTTCGCCCCCGGCGTCTGCCGAGCTGGACGAGGCCGCAGATCCCGAGCCCGTTCTGCGAGCTCGTGGTGGCCATGCCGTCCGGTGTCCGGATGGTGTTCGCCACCGAGGCGACGGGGCTGGAACTCGACGTGCTGACCACCAAGACGCTGGACTCCACGGGCGAGCCCAATTCCGGCGGTGTGTTCGAGCTGGTGGTGGACGGCGTACCGGGCGAGCGGGTCGCCACGCCCGACGGCAATGTGCTCGCCCTGGACACGTCCGGCGTCAAGCCCCCGGAGATCACGCCGGGTGAGCCCGCCACCGTGCGCTTCGGGCCGCTGCCGCCCGGGCGCAAGGAGGTCGAGATCTGGCTCCCGCAGAGCGCCCCGGTGGAGCTGATCGCGTTGCGCGCCGACGGGCCGGTGCGTCCGCCGCAGCCCGACCCCCGGCCGCGCTGGGTGCACCACGGCAGCTCGATCAGCCACTGCATGGAGGCCGACAACCCGCTCGGCACCTGGCCCGTCGTCGCGGCGCGGGCCGCCGACGTGAACGTCCTCAACCTCGGGCTGGCGGGGAACGCCATGCTCGATCCGTTCACCGCCCGGACCATCCGCGACCTGCCCGCCGACTTCATCAGCCTCAAGCTCGGCATCAACGTCGTCAACGGCGACACGATGCGGGTGCGGGCCTTCGAACCCGCGGTGCACGGCTTCCTCGACACCGTGCGCGAGGGCCACCCGGAGACGCCGCTGCTGGTCATCTCGCCGATCCTGTGCCCGATCGTGGAGGACCGGCCCGGCCCGACGTTCGACGACATCGAGGACGGGGTCGTGCGCTTCCGCTCGATCGGCGACCCGGCGGGGCTCGCCGCGGGCGCCCTGAGCCTCTCGGTGATCCGGGAGTCCCTGCACCGGATCGTGGGCGTGCGGTCGGCCACGGACCCGAACCTGCACTACCTGGACGGACGGGAGCTGTTCGGCGAGTCGGACGTCGCGGACCTGCCCGACGCACTGCACCCGAACGCCGCCGGATACCGCCGGATGGGGGAGCGCTTCGCCGCGTACGCCTTCGCCGCGGGCGGCCCGTTCGCCCGCTGACGCACTCCCGGCCGCTGACGCACTCCCGGCCGCTGACGCACTCCCGGCAGCCGACGTCCGTCCGGACGCGGGCGGCCGGGAGCACCGCCTCGTGCCGACGGGTGCCGGCGGTGGGCGCGCCGTCTCGTGCGGACGGGCGCCGGCGGCCGGTGGCGCCCGTCCGGTCGGACCCGTTCAGTCCGCGGACACCTCGCGGCCGTCCTCGGACCAGAGCGTGTGGAAGACGCCCTCCCGGTCGGTGCGACGGTAGGTGTGCGCGCCGAAGAGGTCCCGCAGGCCCTGGATGAGCGAGGCGGGGCCGCGCTCCCGGCGGAAGCCGTCGTAGTAGGCCAGCGCCGAGGAGAACGCGGGAGTGGGCACGCCCAGCTCGATCGCCGTGCGCACGACCTTGCGCCAGGCGTCCTGGGCGCCCGCGACGGCGTCCCGGAAGTAGTCGTCCAGGAGGAGGTTGGACAGCTCCGGGTCGCGGTCGTAGGCGTCCTTGATCCGGTTGAGGAACCGGGCGCGGATGATGCAGCCGCCGCGCCAGATCGTCGCGAGCGTGCCGGGCTGGACGTCCCAGCCGTACTCGTTGGACGCGGCGCGGATCTGCTCGAACCCCTGCGCGTAGGCGACGACCTTCGAGGCGTACAGCGCGTCGCGCACCGCGTCGACGAAGTCGCCTCCCGCCTGCCCGGCGGGCGGGCCCGGCAGGATCTTCGACGCCTTGGTCCGCTCGTCCTTGCGCGCGGACAGCGCCCGTGCGAACACCGCCTCGGTGATCGCGGTCACCGGAACGCCGAGCTCCAGCGCCGACTGGGCGGTCCAGCGGCCGGTGCCCTTCTGCTCGGCCTCGTCGAGGATCACGTCGACGAGCGGCTCACCGGTCGTGTCGTCGGTGTGCGCGAGCACCTTGGCGGTGATCTCGATGAGGAACGACTCCAGATCGCCTTCGTTCCACTGTTCGAAGACGCGTGCGATCTCCGGGGCGCTCAGCCCGGCGGCGTGCGTGAGCAGGTCGTACGCCTCCGCGATGAGCTGCATGTCGGCGTACTCGATGCCGTTGTGCGCCATCTTGACGTAGTGGCCGGCGCCGTCCGGGCCGATGTAGGCGCAGCACGGCGTGCCGTCCACCTGTGCCGCGATGGCGGTGAGGACCGGCTCGACGGGGTCGTACGCCTCGCGCGGGCCGCCCGGCATGATGCTCGGGCCGTGCAGCGCGCCCTCCTCGCCGCCGGAGATGCCGGCGCCGACGAAGTGGATGTCGTGCTCGGCGAGCTCGGCGACGCGCCGCCGGGTGTCCTCGTAGTGGGAGTTGCCGCCGTCGATGATGATGTCGCCGGCGTCGAGCAGCGGCAGCAGGTCCTTGATCACGGCGTCGACGGGCGCGCCCGCCTTGACCATGATGATGATCCGGCGGGGCCGGTCCAGCGCGGCGACGAACTCCTCGAGGGAGTACGCGGGCGTGAAGTCGCCCTCGTCACCATGGTGCTCGATGAGCTGCTTGGTGCGGCTCTCGCTTCGATTGTGCACGGCCACCGGGAACCCGTGGCGCGCGATGTTCCGCGCGAGGTTCTGGCCCATGACGGCGAGCCCGGTGACACCGATCTGGCTACCCATGATGCCGACACTAACCTCCGCGCCTCGCGGGGCACGGCGCGGCTCGCGTTGGAGGGCGACGCCTGGGGAAATCGCTTTCACGCAGCGCCCCCGGACGGCCGGCCGCTGAGGGTGACCTCATGGACGCAGGGCGTTATGTGACGGGTTTGTTTCGATGTCGTAACCGTCGGATTTCTCCGGCTTTCTCCCTCTATACGAACCCGTAACGGCGGAATACGTTGTGCGGCCAAACAAACCGTTCCTGGGGACCCCGAAGAAGGTGTCGACTTGATCTTCAAGCGCACGGCATGTCTCGCCGCGATCGCGGCCATGGCGACCGCCGCCCTCACCGGCTGCGGCGGCAGTGACGACAAGAAGGGTGGCGGCTCGGCCAAGGCGAAGGCCAAGGTCGGCATCATCCTGCCCGACACGAAGTCGTCCGTCCGCTGGGAGAACTTCGACCTCCCGGTGCTCAAGAAGGCGTTCGCGGCGGCCGGCATCCCCGCCGACATCCAGAACGCCGAGGGCGACAAGCAGCGGATGCAGACCATCGCCGACCAGATGATCACCAGCGGCGTGACCATGCTGGCGATCGTGAACCTCGACTCCAACTCCGGCGCGGCGATCGAGCAGAAGGCCAAGGCCCAGGGCGTCCAGACGATCGACTACGACCGGCTGACCCTCGGTGGGTCCGCCGACTACTACGTGTCGTTCGACGGCGTCCAGGTCGGCCGGGTCCAGGGCCAGGGCCTGCAGAAGTGCCTCGGGGCCAAGAAGTCGAACATCGTCTACCTGGACGGCTCGCCCACGGACAACAACGCGACCCTCTTCAAGCAGGGCGCGCACGAGGTCCTGGACAAGGTGACCGACTACACCAAGGTCGCCGAGCAGGCCGTGCCCGACTGGGACAACCAGCAGGCCGCCACGATCTTCGAGCAGATCTACACGCAGCAGAAGGGCAAGGTCGACGGCGTGCTCGCCGCCAACGACGGCCTCGGCAACGCCGCGATCTCCATCCTCAAGAAGAACAACGAGGCCGGCAAGGTCCCCGTGACCGGTCAGGACGCGACCGTCCAGGGCCTGCAGAACATCCTCGACGGCACCCAGTGCATGACGGTCTACAAGCCGAACAAGCTGGAGGCCGACAGCCTGGTCTCGGTCGTCACCGCGCTGGCCAAGGGCCAGAAGCCGCAGACCAACGCCACCTCCAACGACCCGCAGGGCCACCGTCAGGTGCCGTCCATCCTGCTGAACCCGGTCCTGATCACCAAGGACAACGTCAAGCAGGTCGTCACCGACGGCGGCAGCGGCATCACCGCCGCCGACATCTGCAAGGGCGCCTACGCCGCCAAGTGCAAGACCGCCGGAATTCAGTAAGGAACGAGGGGCGCCCGGGTCACCGGGCGCCCCATCGCGCCTTTTAGGGAGTGCGCAGCGTTGTCTGACAACGGAACCCCGACCCTCGAACTGGCGGGGATCAACAAGAGCTTCGGAGCCATTCATGTGCTCCACGACATCGACTTCGCGGTCTACCCCGGACAGGTGACCGCGCTCGTCGGCGACAACGGTGCCGGTAAGTCCACGCTGATCAAGTGCATCGCCGGCATCCACCCCACCGACTCGGGCCAGGTGAGCTTCGAGGGCAGGCCGGTGAGCATCCACGGCCCCCGCGACGCGGCCGACCTCGGCATCGAGATCGTCTACCAGGACCTCGCCCTGGCCGACAACCTGGACATCGCCCAGAACATGTTCCTCGGCCGGGAGCGCAAGAAGGGCATCGTCCTGGATGAGGGCGCCATGGAGCAGGCCGCCCGCGAGACGCTGGCCAAGCTCTCGGTGCGCACCGTCAAGTCGGTCCGCCAGCAGGTGGCGAGCCTGTCCGGCGGCCAGCGGCAGACCGTGGCGATCGCCAAGGCCGTGCTGTGGGAGTCCAAGGTCGTCATCCTGGACGAGCCCACCGCCGCGCTCGGCGTCGCGCAGACCCGGCAGGTCCTGGACCTGGTGCGCCGCCTCGCGGAGACCGGCCACGGCGTCGTGCTGATCTCGCACAACATGAACGACGTCTTCGAGGTGGCGGACCGGATCACCTGCCTCTACCTCGGCCGCGTCGCCGCCGACGTCAAACGGTCCGACGTCACCCACAGCCAGGTGGTCGAGCTGATCACCACCGGGCGCTCGGGTGACCTGGGCCTCGCCCCCTCGACCGCGGCAGAAAGCATCTGAGGTTTTACATGTCCACCGAAACCCCCGAGCCGAACGTGGTCGACCCGGTGCCCGAGAAGCGGGCGGCGACGGCGACCCTCGCGGACTCGGACTTCTCCGCCGACACCCGCGAGCAGACGGTCTCGTCGGCGATCAACGGCTATGTCATCAAGCTCCGCTCCGGAGACCTCGGCGCGCTGCCGGCGGTGTTCGGTCTCGTCGTCCTGATCATCCTCTTCTACGGGCTGCGCCCGGAGACCTTCCTCAGCAAGGGCAACATCGCCAACCTGCTCACGCAGGCGCTGCCCGTCACGATCCTCGCGATGGGCCTGGTCTTCGTCCTGCTCCTCGGCGAGATCGACCTGTCGGCGGGTGTCGCCAGCGGCGCGTGCGCCGCGGTGATGGCCAAGCTCATGGTCGACGGAGGCCAGAACTGGATCGTCGCGGTGCTCGCCGCGGCCGTGACCGGCCTGGTCATCGGCGCCGCCATCGGCGCGCTGGTGGCGATCGTGCGCATCCCGTCGTTCGTCGTGACGCTGGCGTTGTTCCTCGGCCTGCAGGGCATCGCGCTGAAGCTGATCGGCGAGGGCGGGACCGTTCCCGTCCACGACAAGGTCGTCTACGCGCTGGCCAACAAGTACATGCCGGTCTGGCTGGGCTGGACGGTGGCGGCCGTCGGCGTTCTCCTGTTCGCCGCCGTCAAGCTGCTGCGCTGGCAGCGGCAGAACGCCAAGAGCCTGTCCCGGCAGCCCCTCGTCCTCGTCGTCGTTCAGGTCGTCCTGGTCGCGATCGCCCTGCTGGGCGGCGCGTACATCCTCAACCTGAACCGGGCGCGCACCCCGCTGGCGCCGTTCTTCGGCGGCATCCCCTGGGGCGTGCCCCTGGTCGCGGTGCTCCTGATCGTCTGCACCTTCGTGCTCAGCCGTACCGCGTACGGCCGCCACGTGTACGCGGTCGGCGGCAACGCCGAGGCGGCGCGACGGGCCGGCATCAACGTCAACCGCATCCGGATGTCCGTGTTCATGATCGGTTCGCTGCTCGCCGCGGTCAGCGGCATCGTGGCCGCGTCCCGGCTGAACTCGGTGACCCCGGACGCCGGTGCCGGCAACACGCTGCTGTACGCCGTCGGCGCGGCCGTCATCGGCGGCACCAGCCTGTTCGGCGGCAAGGGCAAGGCCCGGGACGCGATCCTGGGTGGTCTGGTCATCGCGATCATCGACAACGGCCTCGGCCTGCTGGGGGCGAAGGCGTACGCCAACTACCTGATCACAGGTGGGTTCCTGCTGCTCGCCGCGAGCATCGACGCCCTGGCCCGGCGCCGGCGCTCCGCGACCGGTCGCTGAACAACGGGGGCGACCGGTGACACGTCGGCGCATCCGCGGATCGACCCAGGACGACGTACGTCGGCACAACCTGGGCGCGATCCTGACCGAGGTGCACCGGCACGGCTGCCGGTCCCGGGCCGAGCTGACCGCGGAGATGGGGCTCAACCGGAGCACCATCGGGGATCTGGTCAGCGAGCTCGTCGACGCGGGTCTCGTCCTCGAGCGCTCCGCGAGCGCTCGAGGACGGGCCGGCCGTCCCTCACTCGAGGTGCTGCCGTCGCCGCAGGCCGCGTACGTGCTCGCGGTCGACCTCGGCGTCCGGCACCTGGTGATGGCGAGGGTCGGGCTCGGCGGGCGGGTGCTGGACCGGGTCGAGGTCGACTCCGGGCGGGACTGGAGCGAGCTCGACGCGACGATCGACGCGATCGTCGACAACTGCCGCCGCCTGCGTGACGGAGCGCCGCAGGGCGCCCGTTGCGTCGGCGTCGGCCTGTCCGTGCCCGGCGTGGTCGGCCAGGGGGACGGGCTGCTGCGGTTCGCCCCGAACCTCGGCTGGATCGACCTGCCCCTCGGAGCGCGGCTGGGGGAGCGGCTCGACCTGCCGGCCTTCCTCGCCAACGACGCCGACCTCGGCGCGCTCGCCGAGCACTGGCGCGGCGCCGCCGTCGGGTACGACCATGTCGTGGTGATCTCCGGGGAGATCGGCCTCGGCGGCGGCATCCTCGTCGGCGGGCGGCCGCTGCGCGGCCGTGGCGGGTACGCGGGCGAGATCGGGCACCTGCGCGTCAACCCGGACGGACGGCTCTGCCGGTGCGGGTCCGTCGGCTGCCTGGAGACCGAGACCGGCGTGGAGTCACTGCTGACCGCCGCGGGACTGTCGGCCGACAGCGGGCTCGAGGTCTACCGCGCGGTGCTGGCCCAGGTCGCCGCCGGAGAGCCGAAGGCGGTGGCGGCGGCCGCGCGGGTCGCCCGCTGGCTCGGGATCGGCGTCGGCATGCTGATCAACACGTTCAACCCGGACATCGTCGTGCTCGGCGGGCCGCTCGGTGAGCTGTTCGTCCTGACCGAGGACGTCGTACGGAACACCGTCGCCCGGTCGTCCCTCGTCGCGCCGCGCGAGCAGGTGCGGATGGCGGCCTCCGTGCTGGGCCCGGACGCCCAGCTGGTCGGCGCCGCCGAGCTGGCCTTCGCGCCGCTCCTGGAGGACCCGATCGGCGTCCTCACCAGCCTCGCCGCCTGACCCTTCTCCGTCTCACTCTCCGTGCAGGATCTTGACGGGGTCGTCGTCTCCCGCTTCCATTGTCCCGGCACATTTCGGACGTGGTTCGAAATATCGAACACCTTGGCCGGTGCGTCCGTGTCGTTCCAAACCCATGCTCGGGGGACGATGAGGAAGGAGTCCGATGAGACTCTGGAGATCGATATGGCGAGGGCCGCTGGCGGCGTTCGCCCTATCGGCGGCACTGCTGACCGGCCTGGCCGTGCCCGCGACCGCGGACGACACACAGGCCCAGCCGCAGACGATCACCGTCGACCCCAACGGCACCGGCCGCGTGTACGAGGGAGTCGGCGCGATCAGCGGCGGTGGAGGGACGTCCCGCCTGATCGTCGACTATCCCGAGCCGGAACGCAGCCAGATCCTCGACTACCTGTTCAAGCCCGGCTACGGCGCCTCGCTGAACATCCTCAAGGTCGAGATCGGTAGCGACACCGACTCCAGCAACGGGGCCGAGCCCAGCCACGAACGCGCCCGCGGGGAGGTGAACTGCGACCGTGGGTACGAGTGGTGGCTGATGGAGGAGGCGAAGAAGCGCAACCCCGCCATCAAGCTGTACGGCCTCGAGTGGGGTGTGCCCGGCTGGTTCCAGGGCGGCTTCTGGTCCCAGGACAACATCGGCTACCTGACCGACTGGCTCGGCTGCGCCCGCAAGCACCACCTGGACATCGACTACCTCGGCGGCTGGAACGAGAAGGGCTGGGACGCCCAGTGGTACGTCGACCTGAAGGCCGCGCTGCGGCGGGAGGGGTACGACAAGGTCAAGCTCATCGCGGCCGATAACGCGGGCTGGCAGGTCGCCACCGACCTGAAGAACGACCCGGCCTTCAACGCGGCCGTCGACGTCGTCGGCATCCACTACCCGTGCACCGCGATTCATTGCTCGAGCTCCGCCGACGCCCTGAGCCTCGGCAAGCCGATCTTCGCCAGCGAGTCCGGCTGGAACGACTACATGACCGGCGGCACGCGCCTCGCGGCCGAGATCAACCACGAGTACGTCGACGGGCGCATGACGGCGTTCATCGACTGGCCGGCGGCGTACGGCTGGTACCCGACCATCCAGTACGCGGGCAGCGGGTTCCTGAAGGCCAATGAGCCGTGGACGGGCCACTACGAGCTCGGCCCGACGCTGTGGACCGTCGCCCAGACCGGGCAGTTCGCCCGTCCCGGCTGGCAGTACATCGACTCGGCGAGCGGCTACCTGAACGGCGGCGGCACGTACGTGAGCCTGCGGTCGCCGGGCGGCCGTCCCGACTACAGCACGGTCATCGAGACGACGGAGGCCACGGGACCGCAGACGATCAGCCTGCGTCCCGGCGCGGGACTGCCCGGCGGGCCGCTGCGCGTGGTGTCCACCGAGGTCTCGTCGACCGACCCGGCGACCTGGTTCGCCCGCGGCGACGACCTGCGGCCCGCCGCCGACGGCTCGTACCAGATCACCGTGCAGCCCGGCCGCGTCTACACGCTGACGTCCCTCGCCGTCGACCGTAAGGGAGCGGCGACCTCACCGGCGACACCGGTGTCGCGGCCTCTGTCGCTGCCCTTCGAGGAGTCCTTCCAGAGCTACCCGTACGCCGCCACCCCGCGCTACTTCTCCGACATGGAGGGCGCGTTCGAGGTGGCGAAGTGCGCCGGCCGGACCGACCGCGGCAAGTGCCTGCGCCAGGTCATCACCAAGCAGCCCAACAAGTGGACGAAGGTGCCGGCGCCGCTCACCCTGGTCGGTGACGCCTCCTGGACCGACTACGAGGCGAGCACGGACGTCCTGCTGGAGCAGTCCGGCTCCGCCGAGCTGCTCGGCCGGATCAACGGTCAGCACGACCCGCGCAAGAAGCCCAACCTGGTCCTCTGGCAGGGCTACCACTTCAAGGTGTCCGACACCGGCGAGTGGTCCCTGTACGTCATCCAGGCCGACGGCACGACCCGGACCCTCGCGTCCGGAACCGTCGATGCCCTCGGCACCGGCACCTGGCACCGCCTGGCGCTGCGCTTCCAGGGCGCGGCCGTCAGCGCGCTGATCGACGGGAAGGAGGTCGCCGCCGTGACCGACGCGACCTTCGACCACGGCCAGTCGGGTCTGGCGCTGGATTCGTACATCAACGCGCAGTTCGACCGGTTCGCCGTCACGGCCCACTGACGGCGCGGGTGGCAGGGCCCCTTCACCGAGGGCCCTGCCACCCGTCTTACCGCTCGCGGCGCGGTCACCTGCTGAGGCGATGCCGGCGCGCGTGCCGGATCCCGGCGAAGGCCATCGCGCACCAGACGACGGCGAACAGCGGGAAGAGGAACCACCCGCGGGTCAGGGCCGCGATGGCGATGAGCGCGATGAGGAACACGCCGGCGCGCGGCGCGAACCGCGGATGCCGGCCCCCGTACGCCATTCGCCTCGCCGCCGCGTGCCGGGCCCACGGCGGACCGCCCAGGTGCGGCTCGGCCCAGGACCGCCCATGCCACCGGGGCCCGCCCCAGTACGGACCATCCCGGTACGGGCCGCCCCACTGCGGACGCGGCCACCCGAACCGGTCCGCCTCGTCCGCGGCGCCGAACGGCGGTGCGACCGTGTCCGGGCTCGCGGGCAGGTCGCGGGTGACCTGCCGCAGGTCGCCGACGGTCTTGGCGGCCAGCGTCGCCGAGAGCCGCTCGTCGAGCTCCTCCCGGTCCAGCCGCCCCTGTGCGAAGTGCTCGTGCAGGGCCGACGCGACCGCGTCCCGCTCCGCGTCCCCGATCCGCAGCTCGCTGTTCATCGCCTCACCCACTTCCGTAGTCGCTCCGGCGCCGGGTCACTCGTCTTCGGCGAGGAGGTGGTAGAGGCGGCGGCGGGTCTCGGCCAGGATCTCCTTGGCCTGGGCGACCTGACTCTCCGAGCCCGTCCGGACGATCTGCATCACCGCCCCGCCGGCACCGGCCGCGGTCTTGAACAGGTCCCGCACGTCGTCGCGGACGTCGGAGGTCATCGCCTCCCACGGCGCGCCGACCTCGTCGGCGTGCTCCTCGACGTACGCGCGGCCGGCCTCGGTGAGCCGGAAGGTCTTCCGGCCGTCACCCTCGGTGCCCTCGATGAGCCCCTCGTCGGTGAGCTGCTGCAGCGCCGGGTAGACCGCGCCGGGGCTCGGCCGCCACTCGCCGTTGCTGCGCTCCTCGATCGCCTGGATGAGCTGGTAGCCGTTGCGCGGCTCCTCGGCGAGCAGCGCCAGGATCGCCGCGCGGACGTCGCCGCGCCGGGCCTTCGCCCGGCCCTCGGCCCAGGGCGGAGGGCCGCCCCACGGGCCGAACGGCGGACCCCACGGTCCGCCACGCCTGCCTCGACCCCGGCCGCCACGGCGACCGCCGGCCCACGCCTGCCATGGGGCGTCGAATGTCGCGTTGTGCATGTTCGGTACTTCCTTCCGAGAAGCATCTGAGAGCGTTCGCGATACTCGAACGATATATCGGAACCGCTCGCTGTCAAGGGGGAGGGGTCGATACCTTGATGTCGAGATATTCGTGATACCTTGATGTCGAGAGAAATTGCGGCGAAGTTAGGCCAGCCCCGGTGCGCGCGCCGGCGGGCTACTGGGGCAGGATCGCTGACGTATCCACCCATGAATCCCCGCGTACGCTGAACGAGCGGTAGCCGCGCTCGGGGAGCGCGTAGAGGAGGAAAAGACTTGAACAGCTTCGGCAGCCGCCAGACGCTGCGCGTCGGCGAGGCGTCCTATGAGATCTTCCGGCTGGATGCCGTCGAGGGTTCGGCGCGCCTCCCGTACAGCCTGAAGGTCCTGCTGGAGAACCTGCTGCGCACCGAGGACGGCGCCAACGTCACCGGCGAGCACATCCGCGCGCTGGCGTCCTGGGACCCGAACGCCCAGCCGAACCAGGAGATCCAGTTCACGCCGGCCCGGGTCATCATGCAGGACTTCACCGGCGTTCCGTGCGTCGTGGACCTGGCGACGATGCGGGAGGCCGTCCGCGACCTCGGCGGCGACCCGGCGAAGATCAACCCGTTGAACCCCGCCGAGATGGTCATCGACCACTCCGTGCAGGTCGACGTCTTCGGCCGGGAGGACGCCTTCGAGCGGAACGTCGAGTTCGAGTACGGCCGCAACAAGGAGCGCTACCAGTTCCTCAAGTGGGGCCAGAAGGCCTTCGACAACTTCAAGGTCGTCCCCCCGGGCACCGGCATCGTGCACCAGGTGAACATCGAGCACCTGGCCCGCGTGGTCTTCGACAATGAGGGCGTGGCGTACCCCGACACCTGCGTCGGCACCGACTCCCACACCACCATGCAGAACGGTCTGGGCGTCCTCGGCTGGGGCGTCGGCGGCATCGAGGCCGAGGCGGCCATGCTGGGCCAGCCGATCTCGATGCTCATCCCGCGCGTCGTCGGGTTCAAGCTGACCGGCGAGCTGCCGGCCGGCACCACCGCCACCGACCTCGTGCTCACGATCACCGAGATGCTGCGCAAGCACGGCGTGGTCGGCAAGTTCGTCGAGTTCTACGGCGAGGGCGTCGCGGCGGTGCCGCTGGCCAACCGCGCCACCATCGGCAACATGAGCCCGGAGTTCGGCTCCACCTGCGCGATCTTCCCGATCGACGAGGAGACCGTGGGCTACATGCGGCTGACCGGCCGCCCGGCCGAGCAGGTCGACCTCGTCGAGGCGTACGCCAAGGAGCAGGGCCTCTGGCACGACCCGTCCCGCGAGGCCGAGTACTCCGAGTACCTCGAGCTGGACCTGTCCACCGTCGTCCCCTCGATCGCCGGCCCGAAGCGCCCGCAGGACCGCATCGCGCTGTCGGACGCCAAGTCCGCGTGGCGCACCGCCGTCCGCGACTACGTCCCGGACGGCATCGAGGGTCCCACGGACGAGGCCTCCGCCGAGTCCTTCCCGGCCTCGGACTCCCCGGCGATCTCCCACGGCTCCAACGGCGACCGGCCCCACGACGGCGCCGCCGACCCGAAGGCCGGCCGGCCGAGCAACCCGATCACCGTCAGCCTGGACGGCGCCGAGTTCGAGCTCGACCACGGCGCGGTGGTGATCGCCGCGATCACCTCCTGCACCAACACCTCGAACCCGTCGGTCATGATCGGCGCGGCGCTGCTCGCCAAGAAGGCCGTCGAGAAGGGCCTGTCCCGCAAGCCGTGGGTGAAGACCTCCCTCGCCCCGGGTTCCAAGGTCGTCATGGACTACTACGACCGCGCGGGCCTCACCCCGTACCTCGAGAAGCTCGGCTTCAACCTGGTCGGCTACGGCTGCACGACCTGCATCGGCAACTCCGGCCCGCTGCCGGAGGAGATCAGCGCGGCCGTCAACGAGAACGACCTGGCCGTCACCTCGGTGCTGTCCGGCAACCGTAACTTCGAGGGCCGGATCAACCCCGACGTCAAGATGAACTACCTGGCCTCACCGCCGCTCGTCGTCGCGTACGCCCTGGCCGGCTCCATGGACGTGGACATCGCCAAGGACCCGATCGGCGCGGGCTCCGACGGGCAGCCGGTGTACCTGAAGGACATCTGGCCGTCGCCCCAGGAGGTCCAGGAGGTCGTCGACTCGGCGATCGCGCAGGAGATGTTCAGCCGCGACTACGCCGACGTGTTCGCCGGCGAGCAGCGCTGGCAGGCCCTGCCGGTGCCGACCGGCAACACCTTCGAGTGGGCCGCCGACTCCACCTACGTCCGCAAGGCCCCGTACTTCGACGGCATGACGGACAAGCCGGAGCCGGTGGAGGACATCCGCGGCGCCAAGGTCCTCGCGCTGCTCGGCGACTCGGTCACCACCGACCACATCTCGCCGGCCGGTGCGATCAAGGCCGACAGCCCGGCCGGGAGGTACCTGACCGAGCACGGCGTCGAGCGGCGTGACTTCAACTCGTACGGTTCCCGCCGTGGCAACCACGAGGTGATGATCCGCGGCACCTTCGCCAACATCCGGCTGCGCAACCTGCTCGCGCCCGGCACCGAGGGCGGCGTCACCGTCAAGGACGGCGAGCAGATGTCCATCTACGACGCCGCGCAGGCGTACGCCGCCGAGAGCACGCCGCTGATCGTGCTGGGCGGCAAGGAGTACGGCTCCGGCTCCTCGCGCGACTGGGCGGCCAAGGGCACCGCGCTGCTCGGCGTCCGCGCCGTGCTCGCCGAGTCGTTCGAGCGCATCCACCGCTCGAACCTCATCGGCATGGGCGTCCTGCCGCTGCAGTTCAAGGACGGCGAGTCGGCCGAGTCGCTCGGCCTGACCGGCCAGGAGACCTACGACATCGTGGGTGTCGAGGCGCTGAACGGCGGCGAGACCCCGCGCGAGGTCACGGTCAAGGCCGGCGACAAGGAGTTCCAGGCGATCGTCCGCATCGACACGCCGGGCGAGGCGGACTACTACCGCCACGGCGGCATCATGCAGTACGTCCTCCGCTCCCTCCTGAAGAAGTAACCCCGAACGAAACGGGCCGTCCCGCCTCCACCCGGAGGCGGGGCGGCCCTTTCCCATTCCGAGGACCCTTTTCGGCCGAGGACCGCACGCGCGGGCGCCGGCGTCGACAACACCGGCAGGCTGCTCACCGGCGCGACCGGCCTCGGCCTGGCCGTGGCAACGCTGCTGTGGGTGTAGCGGCGGATCACCTGACCGGTGGGCCGGTCCAGGAAGGACAGGCGGTTGAGGCCGTGACGGGTCAGGATGCGGTGCACCGTCGAGGCGGGCAGGCCCAGGATCGGCCCGATGCGGGCGGGGCCCAGCTTGCGGCCTTGTCGCAGACGGCAGACCCGTTCCTCCACCGCTGCCGGGGTGCGGTGCGGCGTCCTCAACGGCCGGCTGGAGCGGTCGTGGAGCCCGGCCTGGCCTTCTGTCCGCCAGCGGCGCAACCACTTGTGGGCCGTGGCACGCGAGATGCCCATCTCGGCCGCGACGTGCGCGACAGGGCGGCCAGAGCTGACACGTTCGACCAGCAACCGCCTGCCGTGAACGGTCAGCCGGGCATTACGGTGGGACACGAAGACCTCCGGTTGGTGCAGTCCTAGACAGCTCCACCACACCGGAGGTCTTCGCCATGATCAACCCCTACGACCGTCAACAACGCTCGTGATCAATACACCTAGCGGTCACACTCCGATGAAGCTCACTGTTTCTGCCATGTCCGCCCGCCCGGTGCGCAGCGGTGGCACGCCTTCCTTCTCGAATCCCACCGATACACCGCAGAACAGCACGAGCCCGTCATCGGCCCCCACTATCTGGCTGACAGTCTTGCGATACATCGTCCACATCACCTGGGGGCAGCTATGCAACCCTTCCGCCCTCAGCAGCAGCATGACCGTCTGCAGGTACATCCCCGCGTCGCCCCACTGCCCGGGGCCCATCATCTGGTCGAGGTAGCAGAACAGCACGACAGGCGCCCCGAACCCCTCCGAGTTCAAGGCGGCGATCTTCTTAGGCCTGTCCGGGTCGTCGCGCTCGATCCCCAGCGCCTTGTACCGCTGGGCGGCCGCGGCGGAGAAACGGTCCAGATACGGCGGGGTCAGTTCGGCCGGGTACATCGGATACTCCCGCTCATCACCCGGGTCTCCCGCCAGCGCCCTGGCCGTCGCTCGCCTTTTCAGTTCGGCCAAAGGCTCGCCGGTCACGACGTACACATGCCAGGGCTGGAGGTTCCCACTCGACGGAGCCCGCATCGCTGCGGCCAGCACTCGTTCGAGTACCTCCGTGGGGACCGGCTTATCGCTGAACGCCCGCACCGCCCGGCGAGTGTCCACGGCCTCATACACGTCCACGTTTTCTCGACCTCTCACCTGACGACAGCCACCGCGCACCACGGTGGAGCGGCCTCTCCCGCTTCCAACGGCTGGACTACAGGCCCGGGCTCATCTCGCCGCCCCGACGACAGCCAGCGTGCCGATGCAGCGAAGTCTTCGGTATGCCGGTCTTGGCGACGATGACGCCGAGGGAGTCGCCCTGCGCTCTGAGCAGCCGAGCGTATTTGATCTTGCCTTCCGGGTGCGCGAGGGGGCGGCCGATCTGCCGGCCCTTGGCCTCGGCGGCGCGGGCGTGGGGCGGCACGTCCGGCCGTGAGGTGCATTTTCATCTCGGCGAACAGCGCAAGCGCCAGCAGGAGAAAGGCGATGCGGCCCATGCCCTCGTCGGCGGTGTTGATCGCAGAACCAGATCGCGTCGATTCGAACCCGCGCCGACGCCGTCGCGGTGGCGAGACGCGCGCCCCGCCGCGGCAAGGGACAAGATCACGAACCTGACAGCGCTACGACCTACCGCTAAGCGCTGCACTCAGCCTCCCCGAAGGCCTACTTGTCATGGTCATAGCCCCGGTCGGCCAGCAGCTCATCGGGCCGCTGCCGGGGCCGCCCTTGAGCGCCCGCACGTGCGAGCCGTCGATCACCGCCCGCGACCAGTCCAGATGGCCGGCCGCGTGCAGTTCGGCCAGCAGTTCCTGGTGCAGCCGGTCCCATACGCCCGCCTCGTGCCAGTCCCGCAGCCGGCGCCAGCACGTCATGCCAGACCCGAACCCTAGCTTCTGGGGCAGGAACTCCCACCGGATCCCGGTATGTAGCACGAACAAGATCCCGCACAAAAGACAGTAACGGCCAGTGATCAATGTTGGCCAGTTTGCGACGTGCCCGATAGGGCAGATCGGCCGGCATGTTCTTCGAGGAATTCGCCCTTGAACGGGTGGACGTCGGGGAGGCCGAGCTGCGGGTGCGGTACGGCGGGTCCGGGCCGGCGCTTCTGCTGCTGCACGGGCATCCGCGGACGCACGCGACCTGGCACAAGGTCGCGCCCCTGCTCGCCGACCGGTTCACCGTCGTCTGCCCCGACCTGCGGGGGTACGGGCAGTCTTCCAAGCCGCCCACGACGCCGGACCACACGCCGTATTCCAAGCGGGTGATGGCGCGTGACTGCGTCGCGCTGATGCGGGCGCTCGGGCATGAGGAATTCGCCGTCGCGGGCCACGATCGGGGCGGTTACGTCGCCCTGCGCACGGCCCTCGACCACGCCGACACGGTCACGGCGCTGATCGCCATGGACGTGGTGCCGATCGGGGAGGCGCTGGCGCGCTGTGACGCGCGGTTCGCGGCGAGCTGGTGGCACTGGTTCTTCTTCGCGCAGACCGGGAAGCCGGCGGAGCGGGTCATCAACGCCGACCCGGACGCCTGGTACACCGCGACGGACGAGTACATGGAGCCCGAGGCGTGGGCGGACTACCAGAACGCCATCCACGATCCGGCGACCGTGCACGCGATGATGGAGGACTACCGCGCCGGGCTCGGCGTGGACCGCGCGCACGACGACGCCGACCGGGCCGCCGGTCGCCGGGTCTCCTGCCCGGCGCTGGTGCTGTGGGGGGTCAAGGACGACATGGAGGAGCTGTACGGCGACCCGCTCGCCGTCTGGCGCCCCTGGACGACCGACCTGCGCGGTCGCGGCCTTGACTGCGGCCACCACATGGCGGAGGAGGCACCGGAGGACCTGGCCGGGCGGATCGGGTCGTTCCTCGCCGAGGTCCTGCCCTGACCGGGCCGACCGGCCGGTATGGTCCGAGGGTGACGATCCGACCGACCGCCGCGGACCTGGAGGCCGCGCGGGAGCGGACGATCCCGGATGTCGTGCCGCCCGAGGGTGGCGTGCTGTTCTGCGGGATCAATCCCGGCCTCTACTCCGCCGCGACCGGGTGGCACTTCGCGCGGCCGGGCAACCGGTTCTGGCCCGCCCTGCACCGGTCCGGCTTCACCGACCGGCTGCTGCACCCGAGCGAACAGCACCTGCTGCCGTCGTACGGGGCGGGCATCACCAACCTGGCCGCCCGCGCCACCGCCCAGGCGGCCGAGTTGACCGCCGACGAGCTGCGGGAGGGCGGTGCGATCCTGGAGAAGTTCGTGGAGCGGCACCGGCCGCGGATCGTCGCGGTGCTCGGCGTGACCGCGTTCCGTACGGCGTTCGGGCGGCCGAAGGCCAAGATCGGCCCGCAGGAGGAGCGGCTGGCCGGGGCGGTCCTGTGGATCCTGCCGAACCCCTCCGGCCTCAACGCCCACTACACGCCGGCGGCGCTGGCCGAGGAGTTCCGCCGGTTGCGGGACTGACGGCGGCCCCTTTCACGAGCCGTCGTGCAGAACCTCCCGGTCCCATCCGTCGCGGGGCTGGGTGTGCAGCCGCCAGTAGTGCTCGGCGATGTCGTCGGGGTCGAAGGCGGTGCCCGGGGCGACCGGGCCGGCCACGGTCACGCTCGCCACGTGGACGCCCGAGGGGCCGTACTCCTGGTCGAGCAACTCCACGAGGGTGCGTACTCCCGCCTTGCCGAGGGAGAGGCTGACGTACTCGCGCTTCGGCTCCGGCATCCCGCCGGTGATGAGGAACGAGCCGCCGCCGCGCGCCGCCATCCCGGGGGCGACGTGGGCGGCGGCGACGAGCGCGCCGACCACGTTGACCGCCCAGGCGTCCAGGTGCTCGCGTACGGTCAGGTCGCCCGGACCGTCGGGCCGGATGATCGCGGCGTTGTACACGACGACGTCCGGCGGGCCGAGCTCGGCGGCGGCCTCCTCGAGGGCCGCATGCAGCGACCTCTCGTCGGTCGCGTCGGCGGTGAGGGGAAGGGCTCGTACCCCGGTGGCGGCGACCGTGGCGGCCGACGCCTTCAGCGTCGAGTCCGTCCTGGCCACCAGGGCGACCGGCAGGCCTTCGCGGCCGAACCGGCGGGCCACGGCGCGCCCGATGCCCGGACCCGCTCCGATGATCACTGCACCCGGCATCACTGGCTCCTTTTCGGGATCACTGGATGACGGGAGGGTAGGCCTTCACATTGATGTGAAGGTCAAGGAGCGGGCGAGGCCGTATGAGAAGAAGGTGCTGGAACGTGTGCCGCTACCAGGCGATGGCGGGCGGCAGCAGGGAGGTGGGCGCGGCCGGCCAGTCGGCCGGCTTGCCCAGCGGGATCAGCTGGGCCATCTGCTCGCGGTACCACGGGGACGCCGAAGGGTCGTCGACCAGCGCCACGCAGGACTCCCAGTCGCGCCAGTCGGCCGCGGCGGTCTCCTCCGAGTGGAGACGAAGGTCGCCGTCGGCGACGGCGCGGACCACGGGGCACAGCTCGTACTCCACGACGCCGTCCGCGGCGGTCGCGCGGTACCGGAACTCGGGGAGAATGAGCGTCATGCTCTCGATCTCCAGCCCCAGTTCCAGGCGGACGCGGCGGCGCACGGCGTCGCGCAGGCCCTCGCCGGGCGCGGGATGACCGCAGCAGCTGTTGGTCCACACCGATGGGAACGTTCGCTTCCCGTGCGCTCGTTGAGTGATCAGGATGCGCCCGGCCGGGTCCACGAGATAGCACGAGAACGCCAGATGCAGGGGCGTGGCGCCGTGGTGACTCGACGCCTTCGGGGCCGTGCCGATGGCATGGCCATCGGCGCCCAGCAGCACGATTCGTTCGTCATCCATCACTCTCTTTATATCCGATCGCTACGCTGCGCCACGTGAACTCGGCTCAGGGGCTTCGCGTCTCATAGTCGAGCGGCCACTAAAATCAGCATCCGCAGAGAAAACGAGGAGATGACCCGCGTGACCCTTCTTGAGTCGATCCGAGGGCCCGAGGACCTCAAGCGCCTGGCTCCGGAGCAGCTTCCGCAGCTCGCCGGCGAGATACGAGACCTCCTCGTCACCGCGGTGTCGACGTCGAAGAACGGCGGTCACCTCGGCCCCAACCTCGGAGTGGTCGAGCTCACCATCGCCCTGCACCGCGTCTTCGACTCGCCGCGCGACCGCATCCTCTTCGACACGGGCCACCAGGCGTACGTCCACAAGCTGCTCACCGGGCGGCAGGACTTCGGCACGCTGCGGCAGGCCGGCGGCCTGTCCGGCTACCCGAGCCAGGCCGAGTCCGAGCACGACGTGATCGAGAACTCCCACGCCTCCACGGCCCTGTCGTACGCCGACGGGCTGGCCAAGGCCTACCAGCTGCGCGGCGAGGGCGACCGGTTCGTCGTGCCGTTCATCGGCGACGGCGCGCTGACCGGCGGCATGGCCTGGGAGGCGCTGAACAACATCGCGGCGGGCAAGGACCGCAAGGTCGTCATCGTCGTCAACGACAACGGCCGGTCGTACTCCCCGACGATCGGCGGGCTGGCCAGCCATCTCGCGGACCTGCGGATGACGCGGGGGTACGAGCACGCGCTGGACCTCATCAAGCGCACCGTGCCGCGCACCCCGGTCGTGGGGCCGATGGCGTACGAGGCGCTGCACGGCATCAAGAAGGGGATCAAGGACATCCTGCAGCCGCAGGCGATGTTCGAGGACCTCGGCCTGAAGTACCTCGGACCGATCGACGGGCACGACGAGGAGGCCGTCGAGCACGCGCTGCGCAAGGCCAAGGACTTCGGCGAGCCGGTGATCGTGCACTGCATCACCCGCAAGGGCTTCGGCTACGCGCCCGCGGAGAACGACGAGGAGGAGGCGTTCCACGCCCCCGGCCTGTTCGACGCGGCCACCGGGCGTAAGCTCGCCAAGAGCTCGCGTACCTGGACCAACGCGTTCAGCGAGGAGCTCGTGGCGCTGGGCGCCGAGCGCCCGGACGTGGTGGCCATCACCGCGGCGATGCTGCACCCGACCGGCCTCGCCGCGTTCGCCGAGGCCTACCCCGAGCGCACGTTCGACGTGGGGATCGCCGAGCAGCACGCGGTGACGTCCGCGGCGGGCCTGGCATTCGGCGGCATGCACCCGGTGGTCGCGGTGTACGCCACGTTCCTCAACCGCGCGTTCGACCAGTTGCTCATGGACGTCGCGCTGCACCGGCTGCCGGTCACGGTCGTCCTCGACCGGGCCGGGGTGACCGGCGACGACGGGCCGAGCCACAATGGCATGTGGGACATGTCGATCCTGCAGGTCGTGCCGGGCCTGCGCGTCGCCGCGCCACGGGACGGAGTGCGGCTGACGGAGCTGCTGCGCGAGGCGGTGGGCGTCGCCGACGGGCCGACGGCCCTCCGGTTCCCGAAGGGACCGGTCGCCGAGGAGGTCCCGGCCATCGACCGGGTCGGGGGGATGGACGTCCTCGTCCGGTCGGGCGAGCGCGACGTGCTGATCGTCGCGGCGGGCCCGATGGCGGGCGTGGCGGTCGAGGCCGCCCGGACCATCGACGCGCACGGCATCGGCGTCACGGTCGTGGACCCGCGCTGGGTCAAGCCGCTGGACGCGGCGCTGCCCGGCCTGGCGGCCGAGCACCGGGTCGTCGCGGTCGTCGAGGACAACTGCCGGGTCGGCGGGGTGGGCGACGCGGTGGCGCGGGCGCTGCGCGACGCCGACGTCGACGTGCCGGTCCGCACGTTCGGCATCCCCGATCGCTTCCTCGACCACGCGAAGCGCGCGCAGCTCCTCACCGACATGGGACTGACCCCGCAGGGGCTCGCCCGGGAGATCACGGCGGCCACCGCCAGGGACGAAGTGCTCGCACCGACCGAGTCCTGATCACTACTCCGTTCGTTACTTTTCCCAAGGCTGGGTAAGGAGGGCCCAAAAGGCCACAAAGGAGTGACGGTGCGTGTATTCCGAACCAAATCGGTTGAGCGGTCCATTCAAGACACGGACGAACCCGGTCACCGACTACGTCGGGATCTCAGCGCACTCGATCTGACCGTCTTCGGCGTCGGCGTCATCATCGGCACCGGCATCTTCGTGCTCACCGGAGAGGTCGCCAAGGAGAAGTCCGGGCCCGCGGTGGCGCTGTCCTTCGTCGCCGCGGGCATCGCCTGCGCCCTCGCCGCGCTGTGCTACGCGGAGTTCGCCTCGACCGTTCCGGTGGCGGGCTCCGCGTACACGTTCTCGTTCGCGACGCTCGGCGAGCTGCCGGCCTGGATCATCGGCTGGGACCTTGTCCTGGAGCTGGCGCTCGCGGCGGCGACCGTGGCGGTGGGCTGGTCCGGCTACGCCAGAACACTGCTCAGCGACCTCGGCTGGGACCTGCCCACGTCCGTCGCCGGCGAGCACGCGACCTTCAACATCCCCGCGGCCCTCATCGTGCTGGTCGTGACGGCCGTCCTGGTCTTCGGCGTGAAGATCTCCTCACGGGTGAACGCCGTCATCGTGGCGATCAAGATCGCGATCGTCCTCTTCGTGATCGTCGCGGGCCTGTTCTTCCTCAAGGGCGCCAACTACCACCCCTTCGTCCCGAAGGCCGTTCCCACGCCGGAGGCGCACGGCGGGAAGACGCCGCTGATCCAGGTCATCTTCGGCTTCGTGCCGTCCACGTACGGCTGGGCCGGCGTCTTCGCGGGCGCCGCGATCGTCTTCTTCGCCTTCATCGGCTTCGACATCGTCGCCACCGCCGCCGAGGAGACCAAGAAGCCGCAGCGCGACATGCCGGTCGGCATCATCGCCTCGCTCGCCATCTGCACCGCGTTGTACGTCGCCGTCTCCCTCGTCGTCGTCGGCATTCAGAACTACCGGCAGCTGAGCGTCGACGCGCCCCTGGCCGACGCGTTCAAGGCGATCGGCCATTCCGGGTTCGCCACGATCGTCAGCGTCGGCGCGCTCGCCGGCCTGACCACCGTCGTGCTGATCCTCATCCTGGGCCAGAGCCGGGTGTTCTTCGCGATGAGCCGGGACGGGCTGCTCCCGGCGTGGCTGGCCGAGGTCCACCCCAAGTACGGCACGCCCGCCCGGATGACCGTCATCATCGGGGTGATCGTCGCGCTCATCGCCGGCCTGGTCCCGCTGTCGGCCCTGGCGGACCTGGTCAACATCGGCACCCTGTTCGCGTTCGTGGTCGTCTCGATCGGGGTGGTGCTGCTGCGCCGGACCCGGCCGGACCTGCCGCGGTCGTTCCGCGTCCCGGCGTCGCCGGTGGTGCCGATCCTGTCCGTCCTGGCCTGCTTCTACCTCATGCTGAACCTGCCCGTCGAGACGTGGATCCGGTTCGTCGTCTGGATGCTCGTCGGCTTCGTCATCTACTTCTCGTACGGGTACGCCCACAGCAGGGCCGGTAAACCGTCGGTCGAATCCCGGTGATGTGGCCACGCCGGTCCTGATGTTCCCGCGGGGTCTGTGCGCACAATGGCGAGGTGGCGGACACACATCCGCTCCGCGTGGCGGTCATCGGGTCCGGGCCGGCGGGCATCTACGCCGCCGAGGCCCTGGTGAAGCAGGCGGACGGCAACGTACTCGTCGACGTCTTCGACCGGCTTCCGACGCCGTACGGCCTCGTACGGTACGGCGTCGCGCCGGACCACACGTCGATCAAATCCATCGCGCGCTACCTGCAGCGGGTGCTGGAGCACCCCGGGGTGCGCTTCCTCGGCGGCGTGGAGTTCGGCTCGGACGTCACGCGGGACGACCTGCTCGCCTGCTACGACGCGGTGATCTACGCGACCGGCGCCATGGTCGACCGGCACCTCGGCGTGCCGGGGGAGGACCTGCCGGGCAGCGTCGCGGCCACCGACTTCGTCAACTGGTACTGCGGCCACCCCGACGCCTCCGGACTCGACGTCGACCTGTCCGCCGACGAGGTGGCGGTCATCGGGGTCGGCAACGTCGCCGTCGACGTCGCGCGGATCCTCGCCAAGACCGCGGACGAGCTGCGCGCCACGGACGTGCCCGAGCCGGTGCTCGACCTGCTGGGCGGCAGCGGCGTGCGGCACATCCACATGATCGGCAGGCGCGGGCCCGCGCAGGCCAAGTTCACCACGAAGGAGCTGCGTGAGCTGGGCGCGCTGCCGCACACCGAGGTCCACATCCGGCCCGCGGACCTGGAGCTCGACCCGGCGAGCGCCGCGCTCGTCGAGTCCGACCGGCACGTGCGGGGCAATGTCGCGGTCATGCGCGACTGGGTCGGACGCCCGGTCGAGGGCCGGCCGCGCCGGCTCGACCTGCGGTTCTGGCTGCGGCCCGTGGAGATCCTCGGCACCGATCGGGTCGAGGGCCTGCGCCTGGAACGCACCGCGCTGAACGCCGAGGGCCGGGTCGTCGGCACCGGCGAGTACGAGACCCTGCCGGTCGGGATGGTGCTGCGCTCGGTCGGCTACCAGAGCGTTCCGCTGCCCGGCGTGCCGTTCGACCCGCGGGCGTACGTCGTCCCGAACGAGGCCGGGCGGGTGCTCGGCGAGGACGGCGCGCCGACTCCGGGGGAGTACGTCGCCGGCTGGCTCAAACGGGGCCCCACCGGGGTGATCGGCACGAACAAGGCCGACGCCGCCGAGACGGTCCGCGCCCTGCTCGCGGACCTGGACGGCAGGCCCCGCGAGCGTCCGTCGATCGAGGGGCTGCTGGAGGCGCGCAACGTCCGCGCGGTGACCTACGACGACTGGCTGGGCATCGACGCCGAGGAGATCGAGCTCGCCCGCTCCCTCTCCCGCGGCGAACGGGTCAAGCTGGTCGGCTGGGACGCCCTCCGCCGCGCCTGCCGCCCGCACACTCCCTGACTCCACTGCGCATCGGGACTCCGGGACCTCCCCGCATGGGGACCGGGGGCTCAATCCGGCGCGCCAGGGGTTCGACCCATCCCGAAAGCCCGGCCACCCGCCGGAGATCGTCCATATGATCTTCGACGGCGCCGGGGGGAGGCGGCCGTACGGCCCTCGCCATGTCCTGAACCCCTTAGAAGGAGTCCCCCATGCACCCGTCTCGTCGTCTCCTGGCCTGCGCGGCCGGGACCGCCGTCGCCGTCGGAGCGGTCCTCACCGGCGTCGTGGCCTCGGACGGCTCGTCCTCGCCGAAGGCGTCCCGGGTCGGCTACGCGGACACCGCCGCGCGCCCGGCCACGACCGTCACCGGGCAGGCGGCCGACGGCACCGCCGCCGCCCGGTACAAGTGGGGCGAGCCGCTCCGGGTCGAGAACTTCTCCGGCAAGGCCGTCAACAAGAAGGACTGGGAGCTCTACGAGGACCCGGGCAAGAACAAGCCGGGCGGAGAGAAGACCAAGCGGCGTCCGAAGCAGGCGACCGTGAAGAACGGCGTGCTGACGATCACCGGCCTGGCGAACGGCTGGTCCGAGGGCATGGCCTGGCACAAGGGCATCCGCAAGTACGGCCGCTGGGAGACCCGCGTACGTTCGACCCGGGGCTGCGGCTGCTACCACCCGGTGCTGCTGCTGTGGGGGGAGAGCCGGCCCGCCGAGGTCGACTACATGGAGGTCATCAAGAGTCCGAAGCGGAACAACGCCAACTTCTTCCTGCACTACGGGAACGACAGTCAGCTGCAGTCGAACGTCAAGGTCGACCTGACCAAATGGCACACGTTCGCGGTCGAGGTCACGTCCACGCGGGTGAACGGGTACCTCGACGGCAAGCGGTGGTTCCACACCACCAGGAGCGCCGCGGTCCCGCGTGGGACGCTGGCGCCGACGATCCAGCTCGACTGGTTCCCCGGTGACGGCGCCGGCAGCGGCGCCACCATGCAGGTCGACTGGATCAAGATGTACAAGGCCTGAGCGGGACCGGGCGCCCCGGCACGACGTGCCGGGGCGCCCGGGGTGAAGCGGCGTGGTGAAGCGGCGTGGTGAAGCGGCGTGGCGGAGCAGGCGTCAGGAGTGGAAGCGCGCTCCGTTGACCTTCTCCGCGATGCCGGTGCGGTCGAGGTAGGGCGTGATGCCGCCCAGGTGGAACGGCCAGCCCGCGCCCAGGATCAGGCACAGGTCGATGTCCTCGGGGGCGGCGACGACGCCCTCGTCCAGCATGATCTTGATCTCCTCGGCGAGCCCGTTCAGTGCCCGGGCGAGGACCTGCTCCTCCGTGGACGGGGACGTGCCGCCCTCGAACAGCGCGACGGCCTCGGGGTCGAGGCTGAAGTCCGGTCGGTAGACGCCGGGCTTGCCCGCCGCGACCAGCTTGGCCAGGCCGTCCGAGAGCGGGAAGCGCTCGGGGAACGCCGCGTGCAGCGTCTCGCCGACGTGCAGCGCGATTGCCGGGCCGACCAGCCCCATGAGCACGAAGGGCGACATCGGCAGGCCGAGCGGGTTGGTGGAGCGCTCGACGACCTCGATCGGCGTGCCCTCCTCCACCGTCTTGAGGATCTCCGCCTGCAGCCGCAGCAGGATGCGGTTGACCACGAACGCGGGGGCGTCCTTGACCAGCACGCAGGATTTCTTCAGCGCCTTGCCGGTGGCGAACGCCGTCGCCAGCGCGGCGTCGTCGGTCCGCTCGCCACGGACGATCTCCAGCAGCGGCAGGACCGCGACCGGGTTGAAGAAGTGGAAGCCGACGACCCGCTCGGGGTGCTTGAGCTTCGCGGCCATCTCGGACACCGACAGCGAGGAGGTGTTGGTGGCCAGCACGCACTCGGGCGAGACGACCGCCTCGACCTCGGCGAAGACCTTCTGCTTGACGCCCATCTCCTCGAAGACGGCCTCGATGACGAAGTCGGCGTCGGCGAACGCGTCCTTGGTCAGCGAGCCGGTGACGAGGCCCTTGAGCCGCGACGCCTCGTCCGCCGAGACGCGGCCCCTGCCGAGCAGCTTGTCGACCTCGCCGTGGACGTACCCGACACCCTTGTCCAGGCGCTCCTGGTCCAGGTCGGTGAGCACGACCGGGACGTTCAGCCGCCGGGCGAACAGCAGGGCCAGCTGCGAGGCCATCAGCCCGGCGCCGACCACGCCCACCTTCGTCACCGGCCGCGCGAGGGCCTTGTCAGGGGCGCCGGCGGGCCGCTTCGCGCGCTTCTGCACCAGGTCGAAGGAGTACAGACCGGACCGGAACTCCGGGCTCATGATGAGGTCGGCGAGGGCCTCGTCCTCGGCGGCGAACCCCTCGTCACGGCTGTGGTCCTTGGCCGCGGCCACGAGGTCCAGCGCCCGCAGCGGCGCGGGGGCCGCGCCGTGCAGCTTGCCCTCGGCGAACCACCGGGCCTGCGCGACGGCGTCGTCCCACGCCTTGCCGGTGTCGACCTCGGCGCGCTCGACCGTCGTCTCGCCGGTCAGCACCCGGGCGGCCCAGCGCAGCGACTCCTCCAGGAAGTCGGCCGGCTCGAACATGGCGTCCGCGATGCCCAGCTCGTACGCCTGCGGCCCGCGGAGCATCTTGTTCTGGTTCAGCGGGTTCTCGATGATGACCTTGAGGGCGTTCGCCGCGCCGATCAGCCGCGGCAGCAGGTACGTCCCGCCCCAGCCGGGCACCAGGCCCAGGAAGCACTCGGGCAGCGCCAGGGCCGGCACGCCCGAGGAGATGGTCCGGTACGCGCAGTGCAGCGCCACCTCGACGCCGCCGCCCATGGCCGCGCCGTTCACGAACGCGAACGACGGGACGGTCAGCTCGCCGAGCCGCCGGAACACGTCGTGCCCGAGCCGGGCGACCAGCTCGGCCTGCTCGCGGCCCTCCAGCGCCGAGACGCCCTTGAGGTCCGCGCCGACCGCGAAGATGAACGGCTTGCCGGTCACGCCGACGGCCGCGAGGTCGTCGCGCGCGGCCACCTGGTCGAGGACGTCGTTCAGCTCGAGCAGGCCGCGCGGGCCGAAGGTGTTCGGCTTGGTGTGGTCGAACCCGTTGTCGAGCGTGATCAGCGCCATGGTGCCCGCGCCGTACGGCAGCTCGACGTCGCGGACGCGCACGTGGGTCACGACCTCGTCGTGGCTCGGGCCGTCGCCGTCCAGCAGCGATCGCCAGGTCTGCACCGTGCTCACTTGCCCCCCTCGAAGCTCGGGTTCTCCCACAGAACCGTGCCGCCCATGCCCATCCCGACGCACATCGTCGTCAGGCCGAAGCGGACGTCGGGCCGCTCGGCGAACTGGCGGGCCAGCTGCATCATCAGCCGCACTCCGGAGGACGCGAGCGGGTGGCCGAGCGCGATCGCGCCGCCCCAGGGGTTCACCCGCGGGTCGTCATCGGCGATCTTGAAGTGGTCGAGGAAGGCGATGACCTGGACGGCGAACGCCTCGTTGATCTCGATCAGGCCGATGTCGTCCGCCGTGATCGAGTTGCGGGCCAGGAGCTTCTCGGTGGCCGGGACCGGGCCGACGCCCATGACCTCGGGCTCGACGCCCGCGAAGGAGTAGTCGACGAGCCGCATCCTGGCCGGCAGGCCCAGCTCGGCGGCGACGTCCTCGGCCGCGACGATGCAGCCGGTGGCGCCGTCGTTGAGGCCGGCGGCGTTGCCCGCGGTGACGTGGCCGTGCGGCCGGAACGGCGTCTTCAGGCCGGCCAGGCCTTCCAGCGTCGTGTCGGGACGCGGCGGCTCGTCGCGGGTGGCCAGGCCGTAGCCCTTCTCCTGCGAGCGGATCGCCATCGGCACCAGGTCCGGCTGGATCTTGCCGGCCTCGTACGCCGCGGCGACCTTCTGCTGGCTGCGCAGGGCGTACGCGTCGGCGCGCTCGCGGGTGATGTGCGGGTACCGGTCGTGCAGGTTCTCCGCCGTCGACCCCATCACCAGCGCGGAGGGGTCGACGAGCTTCTCGGCGAGGAACCGCGGGTTCGGGTCGACGCCCTCGCCCATCGGGTGCCGGCCCATGTGCTCGACGCCGCCGGCGATCGCGACGTCGTAGGCGCCGAACGCGATGCCGCCGGCCACGGTCGTGACGGCCGTCATCGCGCCGGCGCACATGCGGTCGATGGCGTATCCGGGGACGCTCTTGGGCAGTCCGGCGAGTACGGCGGCCGAGCGGCCGATGGTGAGGCCCTGGTCGCCGATCTGGGTGGTCGCGGCGATCGCGACCTCGTCGATGCGGTCGGCAGGCAGGGAGGGGTTGCGCCTCCGCAACTCGCGGATCACGCGGACGACCAGATCATCTGCGCGGGTCTCGGCGTAGAGCCCCTTGGGGCCCGCCTTGCCGAACGGCGTGCGAACGCCGTCGACGAAGACCACGTCACGTGCGGTACGGGGCACGGTCGGTTCTCCTTCTGACAGAGCCTGCGGAGCACTCCTGGTACTCCTACCCATAGGTTACTCATCAGTAACGACTGGCGGGTAACCCGGGGCCGCGCCGCCGGCTCGGCGAGGTGGGAACCGTGCCCGTACGGGCCGCGTGATCAGCTCTGCGCGGTGGCGGTCTGCCGCTGTGGCTTGGGGGCGGACGGCTTGGCCGGGCGCAGGAACAGGGCCATGACCGGCACCACGTAGAGGACCCACATCACGGCCTGGACCGTGGTCACCTGGGGCGTCAGGTTGAAGACGCCCTGGAGGGCGGTCTGCAGCCACTGTCCCGGCGTTCCCATGCCGTCGAACCAGGTGCTCGGCTCGAACGCCCAGGACCTGAGTCCGGGCAGGATGCCGGCCTCCTGCAGGTCGTGGAAGCCGTAGCCGAAGACCCCGGCGGCCACCACGATCAGCGCGGCGCCGGTGATCGTGAAGAAGCGCTTGAGGTTGAGCCGGAGCCCGCCGCGGTAGAGGAGGTATCCCAGCAGGGCGGCGGTGAGCAGGCCGAGCACGGCGCCGACGATCGGCTGGACGCTGTTGCTCTGGGCGGCGTTGATGTTGGTCCACAGGAACAGGGCCGTCTCCAGGCCCTCCCGGCCGACCGCCAGGATCGCGACGGCGAAGAGCGCCCCGGTCCCCAGGGACAGCGCGCCCTCCAGCTTGCCCTCGAGCTCGGACTTCATCGACCGCGCGGCCCGGCGCATCCAGAACACCATCCACGTCACCAGTCCGACGGCGATGATCGACAGCGTCCCGCCGAACGTCTCCTGGGTCTTGAACTGCATCTCGCCCGAGGCGACGCTGAGCAGCACGCAGAACGCCACGCTGATCGCGATCGCGGCGCCGATGCCGGCCCAGACGGGAGTGAGTGCCCGGCGGTTGCCCGACTTGACCAGGTACGCGATGAGGATGCTGACGACGAGCGAGGCTTCCAGCCCTTCGCGCAGGCCGATGAGGAAGTTGCCGAGCAACAAGGGACGCGCTCCTTCGAACGAATCAGATGTCAGGTCACATTAGGCATACCTAACCTAACCCGAGTGTGGGGGAGGGTCTGCGCGATCGCAAGCCCGGAATATCACCCAGATGCCGGTTTCCGTGTCTGATGGGTCACGTTCCCGATCTGTTTCGATCCGATCAAATACGTCCACGGGGCCCGCCGTCAGGGCATAGCGTTTGACATGTGGAGTTTCGGGACGTGATGACTCGCCGTCGGATGCTGACCCTCGGCGCCGCGAGCGCCGCTCTTCTCCTTGCCGGAGACAGAGTCAAGGGCGCACCGGCCGGGCCCCGGCCTCCGCTCGCGCGGGGCCGCGCGGTCATCCCGCCCGCGAACACCAGCCCGTCGCCCACGCCGAAGCCCGTGCCTCCTCCTCCGCTGCCGCCCGTGCCGCGCCGCAAGGAGGCCGTGCACCGGGTCCATGACCTCCTTCCGGAGGCGCCGCCCAACGCGATCGCGCTGACCATCGACGACGGCCCGCATCCGGAGTGGACGCCGAAGATGCTCGACGTGCTCGCCGAGCACGATGTGAAGGCGACGTTCTCGCTGATCGGCATCCAGGTGAAGCAGTACCCGAAGCTCGCGCGGCGGATCGTCGAGGCGGGCCACCAGCTCTGCAACCACACGATGAACCATCCGCTGTGGATCGCCGAGATGTCCTCCCACAAGGTCGACAAGGAGATCACCGAGGCGCACCACCGGATCGCCGACGCCACCGGAGTCGCCCCGAAGTTCTTCCGCTCGCCCGGCGGGGCCTGGTCGCGCGCGGTCTTCGGCTCGGCCGCCCGGCACGGGATGGTGCCGATCGACTGGGACATCGACCCGAGGGACTGGTCCCGCCCGGGCACCGGGCACATCAAGCGGAGCATGCTGGCCGCCAAGGGCGGCGACATCCTCCTGTGCCACGACGGTGGCGGCGACCGCTCCGAGACGATCAAGGCGCTACGGCAGGTCCTCCCGAAGCTCCAGGCCCGCGGCCTGTCATTCGTCCAGCTCTGACGAGGCGCGCGGAAACCGCGCCGCCGCGCCCACCGCGTCCGTCCAGGCGCCGGGCCGGCGGGCGGCCGCGCTCATCCGAGGGTGCGGGCGTACCAGACGTACGGGGGTGTGAGGGCGTCGACGGAGAAGCCGAGCCGCTCCAGGAGCCGCCGGGACGGCAGGTTCCCCTCGTGGACCTCGGCGGTGACCCGGCGGCAGGCCGGGAGCTCCTCGAGCCGGCCCAGCAGCCCGCGGATCGCCTCCGTGCCGTACCCCTGCGACCGCCAGGGCGCGCCGAGCCCGTAGCCGATCTCGACCATCCCGTCGGCGCCCGGGCCGTGCTTGATCCCGCACTCCCCGATCACGGCGCCCTCCCGGTGGATCAGCCAGGTGAGCGCCTCGGCGTCCGCGGCCGCCCGGTGGGCGACGATCGCGGTCGCGTCCGTCGGCCACCCGCGCGCGGGGACCATCCCCGAGCAGTCGCCCTGGGAGAGTGCGTGGGCGGAGCGAGGCTCCAGCCGGTCCAGGACCAGGCGCCGCGTGACGATCCGGTCGGCGCCGGAGGCCCGCCGATCAGGACTCACGCTTGGCGGCCAGCCGGAACAGCGCCTTGGCGAGAGGCTTGGCCGTCAGCGTGACCTGCCAGGTACGCGCCCCGAGGCCGCTGAGCGCGGCGCCCACCGCCTCCGGCGTGGCCTCCTCGGGCGGGGACCAGGCGAGCCGGCGTACGGAATCGGGCTGCAGGAGGTTCTCCGTGGGCAGCGTGTGCTCGTCGGCCAGGGCGGCGACCACGGACCGCAGAGTGCTGAGACGCTCGGCCGCCGCCGGGTCGCGTTCGGCCCAGCGGTGCGCGGGCGGCGGCCCGTCGCCGGGAACGCTGTGCTCGGGCAGCGAGGTGTCCGGGAGCGTGCGCCCCCGCTGCACCGCGCGGAACCACGCCGGCGCGTGCCGCCGGGTGTTGCGCCCGCGGAACGTCGACAGCGCCGCCAGGTCGTCCGGGGTACGGGGGAGTTCGAGCGCGGCCTCGACGATCGCGGCGTCGGGCAGGACCCGGCCGGGGGACAGGTCGCGGTCGCGAGCGATCCGGTCGCGGGTCGTCCACAGCTCGCGGACGACGGCGAGGCTCCGGCGGCTGCGCAGCCGGTGGATGCCGGAGGTGCGGCGCCAGGGGTCCTGCCGGGGCTCCTTCGGCGGCGTGGCCAGGATCGCGGCGAACTCCTCCATGGCCCAGTCGAGCTTGCCCGCCTCCTCCAGCTCCAGCTGCAGCGCGTCGCGCAGCTCGACCAGGAGCTCGACGTCGAGCGCGGCGTAGCGGAGCCAGTCGGCGGGCAATGGACGGCTGGACCAGTCGGCCGCGGAGTGGCCCTTCTCCAGGGTGAAGCCGAGGATGGTCTCGACCATCGTGCCGAGGCCGACGCGCGGGTAGCCGAGCAGCCGACCGGCCAGTTCGGTGTCGAACAGGCTCCGTGGCGCCAGCCCGAGCTCGGACAGGCACGGCAGGTCCTGGCTGGCCGCGTGCAGCACCATCTCGGCGTCGGCGAGCGCGGCGTCCAGCGCGGTCAGGTCGGAGCAGGGGACCGGGTCGATCAGGAACGTTCCGGCGCCGCGGCGGCGCACCTGTACGAGGTAGGCCCGCTGGCCATAGCGGTAGCCGGACGCGCGTTCGGCGTCCACCGCGACCGGGCCGTCCCCGGCGGCCAGGCGCTCGATGGCCTCTTGGAGCACCTCCGGAGTCTCGATGACCGGAGGAATGCCCTCCCGTGGTTCAAGTAGGGGTACGACTTCTGCTTCCGACACTTCCACGCGCCTACCGTATGTGTTCAAGCTCCTGGACTTGGCAGTGAGGTGACTCCCGCCGGCGGCAAGCCGGCCGCCTGACATAGAACATCGCACCACGCACTGATATGCCCAGCAATATCATCACTTATCGGTGACCAGGAGGCGCGAAGCTCCAACTCGGTCGTGGCCGGATCGGCACCCTTGTCCCCGAAGCTCTCCGAGACCGCGCGGGTGATCGTGCCCGACGCGGCCTTGTAGCCGGCCCGATGGCCCTCCAGGGACTCCGTCAGCCAGCTCCACCCGACCGGGCCGATCAGCGGGTCGGCCGCGATCTCCGGCTCCAGCTCGGCCCGTACGTAGGCGACCAGCCGAAAGTCCCCGTCCCAGCCGCGCTGCCCCTCGGGGTCGTACAGCACGATCAGGCGGCCGACGGCGAGCTCGGTGTCGTCCTCGCGGTACACCGTCGCCATGATCGCGGCGGCGTACGGCGCCAGCCGCTGCGGGGCCGGCATGTCCTCGATCAGGAGCTCCGGTCGCGCCGGTTCGGCGTCGACCACGGCGCGCAACGTCTCGAGCGCGCGTTGGAACGGTCCCGGAGCGGGGTCACTCCGGGCGGTCATCGGGCGTACGGCCGATCCACCGGGCACACCTCGGAACGCGTTGACGGACACATCAGTACAGGAGGCCTCAGGCGGCCTTGGATCGAACGGTGATCAAGATCTCCGGCGTGTCGCCGATCAGGATCGCCATGCCGCAGTCCACACACGCCCACTCGGGGCAGTCCACGCCGTGGCCGTCCGCGCACGGCGGCTGCTCGAAGCGGCGTTCGCCGCCACAGGCGGAACAATGACGTGTGAGGGCCATCTCGGTGACCTCCCTCGATTCGGCAGGGGAGCGTTCACACGGTCGCATGTGCCCCGCCGTGATCGCAGGACATCGCTCGGCGTGTCCTGAAGATTCTCATAACGGACGTAGGGCCATGCGCCTGGCGACGTTCCCGCCCGCCCGCGTCGGGACCACATCGTACGGGACCCGGAACCGTCGCGGGACCGTTCCAACGCGCGCGTCCGGAGCGGGGGCCCACCGTCGGGGCCGTTCGACCGCGGGTGTCCCGGAGCGGGGTCGCCGTCGGGGCCGTTCGACCGTGCGTGTCCCGGAGCGGGGTCGCCGTCGGCCGGTCCGCGGGGTGGTGCGTACCGGCGCGCCGATTCGTGGGACGATCCAGAGCGTGCCTCAAGCCCACAACGTTTCGCGGGAAGCCAGACAGGAGAGCACTGTCATGCCGCAAGACAGCGCCACGGCCGCCTCCGGGCCGGGCGAGGAGAGCGCCTTCCTGCTCGCCTGCCGCCGCAGGCCGGTTCCGCACACGCCTGTGTGGTTCATGCGCCAGGCGGGCCGCTCGCTGCCGGAGTACCGCGAGGCGCGTGCGGGCATCCCCATGCTCGAGGCCTGCGCCCGGCCCGACCTCGTCGTCGAGATCACGATGCAGCCCGTCCGGCGCTACGCCGTCGACGCGGCGATCTTCTTCAGCGACATCGTCGTGCCGCTCAAGGCGATCGGCATCGACCTCGACATCAAGCCCGGCGTCGGCCCGGTGATCGCCGACCCCATCCGCGACGCCGCCGCGGTCGACCGGCTGCGCCCGCTGGAGCCCGGCGACGTCCCCTTCGCCACCGAGGCGGTCCAGGCGCTCACCGGCGAACTCGGCGGCACCCCGCTGATCGGGTTCGCCGGCGGTCCGTTCACGCTCGCGTCGTACCTCATCGAGGGCGGCCCGTCCAAGACCCACGACCGGACGAAGGCGATGATGTACGGCGAGCCCGAGCTGTGGGCCCGCCTGCTCGACCGGCTGGCCGACATCGCCGCGGCCTACCTGAAGATCCAGGTCGAGGCCGGGGCGCGCGCGATCCAGCTGTTCGACTCGTGGGTGGGCGGCGTCGGCCCGGAGGACTACCGGACGTCGGTGCTGCCGCACAGCCGCAAGATCTTCGAAGCGCTGGCGCCGTACGACGTGCCGCGCATCCACTTCGGCGTCGGGACCGGCGAGCTCCTCGGCCTGATGGGCGAGGCCGGCGCCGACGTCGTCGGCGTCGACTGGCGGGTGCCGCTCGACGAGGCGGTCCTGCGCGTCGGCCCCGGCAAGGCGCTGCAGGGCAACCTCGACCCGGCGATCCTGTTCGCCCCCTGGGACGTCATCGCGGACCGCACCCGCGACGTGCTCGCCCGCGGCCGTACCGCCGAGGGGCACGTCTTCAACCTGGGCCACGGCGTGCTGCCCACGACCGACCCCGACAAGCTCGCCCGCCTCGTCGACCTCGTCCACGAGGAGTCGGCCCGCTGAGCGACGTCGCGGGCTCGAGGGGGCGCCGGGCCGGATGAGCGGCGTCGCGGGTCAGGCCGGACCCTGCGGTTCGGCTCCGGGCCGCGAGAGACGCCGGCGCCTCCGTAGCCCGTAGACCGGCAGGCCGATCACCGCGGCGACGACGAGGAACGGCAGTGCCCACCCCAGCGCCAGCGTGAGCGTGCCGACGAACGCGGTGAACGCCCGCCAGCCGGCCGCGAGCCCGCCGGTGAAGCCGTGCGTCCGCCGCTTCGCCGGCGCGCCGCCGCCGTCGACGCGCAGGGTCACGGTCGCGTACGCGGTCTGCCGGGCCAGCGTCCGCTGACGCGCCTGCAGCGACTCCAGGTCCGCCTCCCGCTGGGAGATCTCCTGCTCCACCCGGATCACCTCGCTCACGGTCGTCGCCTTGGCCAGGAGAGCGCGGAACGAGGCAAGCGTGGCCTTGGCCGAGGCGACCCGGCTGTCGACGTCCGCGACCTCCTGCGTCACGTCCTCGGCGTGCTGCTGCAGCGACGTCCGCCGGCCGATCTGCGCGGATCCCAGCCGGTCGAGGACCTCCGTGTACCGTGCCGCCGGGACCTTGAACGTGATCGTCGTCCCCGGCCGGGAGCCGGAGGACGTCTCTTCGGCGTCCTCGCTGCCGACGTAGCCGCCCGCGCCGGTGACGATCTGTTTCGCCCGCGACGCCGCGGCGGTGACGTCCCCGGCCCGCACGGTCACGGAGGCGGTGTACACGATGGCCTGGGCGGGCGCCAGGTTCGCCGCCTCGGCGGTCTTCGCGGCACCGCCGCCCCCCGGTCCCCGCAGCGCCGCGGCCCCCGCCGCGCCCGAGCGGGCCGCACCGTTGGCGCCGCTCGAACCGCCCGAGCCGGCGCAGCCTCCGATGAGCAGCACGGTCACTAACGTCCAGAGAAAAGCCCTCATGTAAAGAGGACGTCGTGACGTGAGTCACGGTTCGCGGGGCGTGGTCGCGATCCCGTCACGTTCCCGGCGCTCCGGGATCACGGACGCGCCGCGACCCTGAACGCCGGCCGCCCGGAACGTCTGCCATCGTGGACCCATGACCGAGCGAAGCGAGGGAGTCATTCGACACAGCACCTTGGTCATGGAGCCGACGGAGGAAGCTCGATGACCGATCAGTCGCACCGTGGCCACGTCGCCGTCGTCGGCGGGGGAGTCGCCGGGCTGACCGCCGCGTACGAGCTGGCGAAGCAGGGCGCCCGCGTCACCCTCCTGGAGGGGACGACGGACGTCGGGGGGAAGCTGAGGGCGAGCGAGATCGCCGGTGTCGCCGTGGACGAGGGCGCCGAGGCGATGCTCGCCCGGCGCCCCGAGGGCCTGGATCTCGTCCGCGAGCTCGGGCTCGGCGACCGGCTCGTCCACCCCGGCACCACGTCGTCGGCGATCTGGAGCCGGGGCGCCCTGCACCCGATGCCCGCCGGACAGGTGATGGGCGTGCCCGCCGACCTGACCGCCCTCGCCCGCTCCCAGGTGCTCTCACCCGCCGGCCTGGCCCGGGTACCGCTCGACCTCGTCCGCCCCGAGACCCCCCGGGGCGAGGATGTGTCGGTCGCCGACTACGTCGGCGCGCGCGTCGGCCGCGAGGTGGTGGACCGCCTGGTCGAGCCGCTGCTCGGCGGGGTGTACGCCGGACGGGTCGAGGAGCTCTCCTTCGAGGCGACGATGGGCGGGCTGGCCGCCGCCTCCCGGAGCCGCCGGTCCCTGATCAACGCCGCCCGCGCCGTCGTCGAGGCGGCGCCCGCCAACCCCGGGCCGGTGTTCACCACGCTCATCGACGGCATGGGCGCGCTGCCGGGCGCGCTGGCCGCCAAGGTCGCCGAGCTCGGCGGCACCGTGCGCACCGAGGCGATGGTCCGCGAGCTGGCCCGTACGCCCGATGGCTGGCGCCTCACGATCGGACCCACCCGCGCGCCCGAGTCCCTCGACGTCGACGCCGTCGTCCTGGCGGTGCCCGCCCGGCCCACTGGACGCCTCCTGAAGGACGCGTCCCCGGTCGCGGCCGCCGAACTCGACCGCGTCGAGTACGCGAGCATGGCGATCATCACACTCGCGTACTCGGTCACGGCCTTCCCCGAGCGGCCACACCGCAGCGGCTACCTGGTGCCCGCCATCGAGACGCGGGACGTCAAGGCCGTCACGTTCAGCACGACCAAGTGGCCGCACCTCACCGACGGTTCGCCCGACCTGGTGGTCGCCCGTTGTTCCATCGGCCGGTACGGCGACGAGCAGGCGCTCCAGCGTTCCGACGAGGAGCTGAAGGCCGCGGCGATGACGGAGCTGGCCCGTACCGCCGACGTCAACGAGCTGCCGATCGACTCGCGGGTCACCCGATGGGGCGGCGGGCTGCCGCAGTACACCGTCGGGCACCTCGAACGGGTGGCGCGAATCCGCGCGGCGGTCGCCGGGCTGCCCGGCGTGGCGGTGTGCGGCGCGGCCTACGACGGCGTAGGCGTCCCCGCGTGCGTCGCGTCCGCCCGGGTCGCGGCGGCCCGGGTGCTCGACCACCTGAAGGGTCGGGGAGAATCGAACCGGGGCGCCGAGCCGGTCGGCGACCGTGGCGGCCGGCCCGAGTGACCCCCGCAGGCGTCCCCCGAACAACGATGAGGAGTGCGACCGTGAGTGCCGCAGAGACGGGCCGACCGAAGGCACGGGAGCTCAACCAGGTCATCCGGTACACCATGTGGTCGGTGTTCCGGGCTCGCGACCTCGCCGAGGCCGACCGCGCGGCGGTCGCCCGTGAGGTCGAGGACCTGCTCGAGCAGGCGGCGGCCAAGGACGTCACGACCCGCGGCCTGTACGACGTCGCCGGGCTGCGCGCCGACGCCGACTACATGTTCTGGTGGCACGCGCCGAGCTCCGACGACCTGCAGGAGATCTACCACCGCTTCCGCCGGACGGCGCTCGGCCGCGCCTCCGAGCCGGTGTGGTCGGTGATGGCCCTGCACCGCCCGGCGGAGTTCAACAAGAGCCACGTCCCGGCGTTCCTCGCCGACGAGGAGCCGCGCGCCTACGTCTCCGTCTACCCGTTCGTCCGATCCTACGAGTGGTACCTCCTGCCCGACGAGGAGCGCCGCGCGATGCTCGCCGAGCACGGGATGATGGCGCGCGGCTACCCGGACGTGCGCGCCAACACGGTCTCGTCGTTCTCGCTCGGCGACTACGAGTGGATCCTGGCCTTCGAGGCGGACGAGCTGCACCGCATCGTCGACCTGATGCGCCACCTGCGCGGCGCGGCGGCCCGGCGACACGTCCGCGAGGAGATCCCGTTCTACACCGGCGCCCGCAAGCCGGTCTCCGAACTCGTCGCCGCCCTGCCCTGATCCCAGACCGGCCGTCCGCCGGCCACCATCGCGTCCCCTCAGCCGGTCCAAGACACCTACGGTCCGTCTGAGGGGACACCCTGCGAGAACGAGGCGCGATCCCGGCGCGCGATGCTGAAAGTCGGCGCAGAAGCCAGACCAGGTCCGCCACCTGCGCCGTGGGCCGCCATTCGAATCACCTCGCCGACGAGACATCCGATAGAGCATTGCGACGACGGCGCCAAGGCCCATCCACAACAGGTGTTCCCTCGTCACCGTCGTGCGGTTGACGGTGGGAGAGGGGGCGAGTCGCGTGGTGATCGTCGGCTGTGCCCGCTTGTACTCCTCGTCGAGGATTTCGTGGAATCGGCGTTCCTGGCCGCTTGCCGACGTCGACAGCCGGGCCTCCCGGGTGAGCAGGAGGACGGTCGTGGTGAGCGCGCTTCTGAGTCCGCTATATGGGCGGTAGTCGACTGAAATTTCGGGGATTTGGACAAATAGCTTGCTAAGGGCGGCTTGTCGTGGGGCTCTGATCCAAGGCTGCCGAGCTGTTCAGGACTTTCGGTCCGGTGGTCGCTGAGACGATGCCTCGGGATCGGGAAGCGGCTCACGCCGCTGCCAGGGCGTCGGTCTCTCATCGGCGGGTCAAGTGCGGTCGAAGACTTGGCCATCGGGCGGGTCGGTCGGCGTGCCGCGGCGGAGTATTCCACGCGTGACTCGATCAGGGCGCCGGAGGGGCAGACACGTGCGGCCGCGCGCCGACGTGGCCTACATGATCGTCCGGCTGCTGCCGGCCTCGGCCGTACGCCCGGTGTGCCTGCTGCTCGGCGGGGCGACCGGTCTCGTACTGGTGGCCGTCGCGCTCATCCCGGCCGCCCCGCACCGGCGGCCGGGCCGGCCGGTGGTCGAGGTGGAACGGCCGACCCCGGTCGCGACGCCGAGCACGACGCCGACCGCGCCGGGGTGGCATGACGACGCCCGGGACGCGGCCGCGGTGACGTACTACCGCAGCGCGGTGCCCGAGGTCGCCGGCCACGTGCGCGAGGTGATCTGGACGGCGCCGATCCTGCGCGTCTACACCGACCTGCCCGGCAGCGACGCGAACTCCCCGGCCGCTCTGGCCCTGTGCCAGACGGGCGCCGCGTACCTTCAGGTCCGGGGTCGGGCGCCGGTGGTGTTCGTGCACGCGCGCGAACGTGACGGGTACCCCGTCCTCGCCAACAAGATGGACCCGAACGACAGCTGTCGGCTGGGCCGGGTTCCCTGAGTGCCTACCGTGGTCCTGCGCCGTACCGAATGCTCGGGAAAGCCCCGCCTGCGGCGATGGTCTGTGGGCTTCGGTCGCCTTTTCGGGGCACGGTTTCCGAGCATTCCGCACGGCCTGGGATCCGGCGAGTCGCCGCTGGTACTCAGAACGCCTTAATCCGGTTAATCCAGCTCTCAAGCCGATCTTAGGGTGCTCCTAATGGCGTTTCACCGGGCTCCCAGCCGGCGCGCCTACGGTGTTCAACACCTGAAAGACGACGAACACCAGGGGGTAGTAATGAAGCTGCGCAATCGGGTCATCGCCGCCGTTGCGGCCGCGACCATCGCCGGAGGCGGTGTCCTGGCCACGGGGACGGCGGCCGGCGCCGCCATACGGCCCGTCGCCGCGCCCGCCGCGCACGTCCCGAGTGCGAAGACCATCGCCTACCAGGTCGTCGGGGTGAGGAAGGGGCGTGAGCTCGCGGTTCGGGCGTCGGCGAGCTCGACGGCGCGGACCGTCGGCCATCTCAAGGCGGGGGCGACGACCACCGGCACCGGCAGGTCGTCCCACGGCTACGTCGAGGTGAAGGCGAGCAACGGCAGGATCGGCTGGGTCCCGGTGAAGAACCTTCGGCAGGTTCAGAAGAAAGGCCGCTGAGGTTCACTGGAATGCGCCGGCACGGGACGTGCCGGCGCATTCGTGTTCTCGCCCGGTCGACGACCGGGCGGACGACCCCTGCACCCGCATCACCAGCCGCCTGGAGAGCGGGCGGGCAGGGAAACGGGGGGACGGTCAGTCCGCGTACCAGTAGTCCGCGCCGTCGCTGTAGTAGGTCGCGCTGTATTCGAGTTGCCTGCGCAGGAAATCCGCCTGGACCGGGCTGGAGCGTTCCAGCGAGAGCAGCGCCTCCTCGAAGGTCCGGCGTACCTGCGCGATTCGCTCGACCACTTGGGTTCTGTCGAGACCCAGCGCGAAGACGTTGATGTCCCCCCACGCCTTCTCCCGGTCAGACGATGCCAGATCGTTCACGAGGCGCAACGCCCGCTGCGCGGTGTCACTGGCGCCCTTCAGCTCCTCGATGCAGGCGGCCGCCTGGGGGTCGCCGGAGCTGATCCAGAACGTGACGTTCGTGAATGTGCAGCCGAAGTTGGCGGAGTTCGCCAGGTACTCCTCCAGCGTCGGCCGGACCGCAGAAGGGCTCGCTTCCCTGAATGATCTTTTCCAGTCCCATTCTCTGGACATGGCGTCGATCATCTTCGTCAGCTCTTGGTCCCAGGCGCGGCCCAGATGGGCGAACATGGGCTCGGCGCGTAGGTCCTGCCGGATGTCGAACAGCATCCGGGACAACGACGAGCCAGGAGACCGGCCGTCGCGAACGGCCAGACAATCGGTTGTGAGGTCGGCCACCTTGTGGCGTGACTCCGCCACGTGATCGACAAGCCAGTCGAGCGCGAAGATCCACAGAATCGTCCGGCAGCTGATCGCCAGATCGTCGGGCGCGCACCACGGAGCGCTGAACACCATGGTCTTCGCGACCTCTCCATGGACCGTGGCGAACGGCTTGTCGGGAAACAGGCCGGGGTACCGCCGTGCGTGGTCGACGAGGTCCTGTTCGCAGTCGCGAATCTTCGCCGTGGCTGCTCCGGCGAAGAACGCGTCGGTTCTCGGTGACGTGGAGAAGGTGGGCGTCATGCTGGTTCTTTCCCCTCGCCTCGATGGTCCGTGCGGCCGCGGTGTGCACGCCGTCACTCGGCGGAGTATCACACGGCCGCCATGGACGCACAAGATCGTTGATCTCGGGGGTCAGACCCATGCTTCAGCGCCTACCGATGAGGCCCACTGAGGTGCGCCGGCACGCGACGTGCCGGCGCATTCGTGATCGCGCGCGGCGCGAGTCCGCCCCGGCGGGCGCCGGGAACGGCGGCGGTCTACTCGACGGGTTCGAGGTTCAGTGAGACACTGTTGATGCAGTAGCGCTGGTCGGTCGGGGTGGGGTAGCCCTCGCCCTCGAAGACGTGGCCCAGGTGCGAGTCGCACCGGGCGCAGCGGACCTCGGTGCGGACCATGCCGTGCGAGGTGTCCCGCAGCAGCGTGACCGCGTCCGACTCGGTCGGCTGGTAGAAGCTCGGCCAGCCGCAGTGCGAGTCGAACTTGGTGTCCGAGCGGAACAGCTCCGCGCCGCACGCCCGGCAGCGGTAGACCCCTTCGGTCTTGGTGGAGACGTACTCCCCGGACCACGGCGCCTCGGTGCCCGCCTCACGCAGGACGCGGTACTCCTCCGGCGACAGCTGGACCTTCCACTCTTCCTCGCTCTTGCGAATGACTGTCATGTCCCGCATAACCCGGGAGCGGGAGCGGCCATTCCGGTGATCTGTCGGTGCGCGGTTGTACGGTGCGGTTATGGCATCGCCGTTCGTGGAGATCCAGGTCGGAGATCGTGTCGTCAAGATCACCAATCCGGACAAGGTCTACTTCCCCGCACGCGGGGAGACCAAGCTGGACCTGGTCAACTATTACCTGGCCGTCGGTGACGGCATCCTGCGCGCGCTGGGCCGCCGGCCGACGACGCTGGAGCGCTGGCCGGGCGGAGTGTTCGAGGGCGCGAAGATCGCCACGCGCGCCGACAACCGGGGCGACGCGTTCTACCAGAAGCGGGTGCCGAAGAACGCCCCGGACTGGCTCGAGACGGCCCGGATCGGCTTCCCCAGCGGGCGCCACGCCGACGAGATCTGCCCCACCGAGCTCGCGGCCGTCGCCTGGTGCGCCAACCTCGGCACCGTCACCTTCCACCCGTGGCCGGTGCGCTGCACGGACGTCGACCATCCCGACGAGCTGCGCATCGACCTCGACCCTCAGCCCGGCACCGGCTTCGCGGAGGCGAGGAAGGTCGCTCTGGAGGCGGTCCGCGACATCCTGGACGAGCTGGGGTTCGTCGGCTTCCCGAAGACCTCCGGCGGACGCGGCCTCCACGTCTACGTGCGGATCGAGCCCCGCTGGACCTTCACCGAGGTCCGCCGCTGCGCGCTGGCCTTCGGACGGGAGATCGAGCGCCGGATGCCCGACCTGGTGACCACCAACTGGTGGAAGGAGGAGCGCGGCGAGAAGGTCTTCATCGACTTCAACCAGAACGCCCGTGACCGCACCATCGCCTCCGCCTACAGCGTCCGCCCGAAGCCGTACGCCCCGGTGTCCGCGCCGCTGACCTGGGAGGAGGTGCCCGACGCCGACCCGGCGGACTTCACGATCGCGACGATGCCGGAGCGCTTCGCCAAGGTCGGCGACCCGCACGCCGCGATCGATGAGCGGGCGTTCTCCCTGGAGACGCTGCTGGAGTGGGCCGACCGCGACGAGCGCGACCGCGGCCTGGGCGACATGCCCTACCCGCCGAACTACCCGAAGATGGCGGGGGAGCCCAAGCGCGTCCAGCCGAGCAAGGCCCGCCGCGACTGAGCCCCCGGCGCCTCACGTCTCGATCAGGCAGGACTTCTCCCGGGTGTTGGCCAGCACGGAGTCGTGGCCGTAGCCGCTGTCCTTGAGGCCCTCGAAGGGCAGGCCCGGCGGCATCTTCCGGTAGGTGTTCACCCAGACCGTGCCGGCCTCGACGTCCCGGCACATGCGGTGCGCGCGGCCGAGGTCCCGCGTCCACACGCCCGCCGCCAGGCCGTACGCCGAGTCGTTGGCGATCGCGACCGCCTCCTCCTCGGTGTCGAAGGGCAGCGCGACGGCGACCGGCCCGAAGATCTCCTCCTGGCAGACGCGCAGCGCGTTGTCCTCGGTGGCGAACAGCGTCGGCTCGACCCAGTAGCCGCCCGCGTACGCCTCATCCACGATCTCGCCGCCGGAGCGGCCGCCGAAGACCAGCTCCGCGCCCTCCTTGGCGCCGATCTCCAGGTAGCCCGTGACGCGCTGGAACTGCTCCTGCGAGACGATCGGCCCCATCGTCGTCTCCTCCGACAGGGGGTCACCGAGCCGGATCTCCCGGGCGATCGCGGTGATCCGGTCGATCATCTCGGCGTAGATCGGCCGCTCGATGAGGATCCGCGAACCGGCCACGCACACCTGGCCCGCGTTGGCGGTGAAGACGCTCTGGGTCGACACGCCGAGGGCCGCGCGGTCCAGGTCGGCGTCGGCGAAGACGATGTTGGGCGACTTGCCGCCGAGCTCGAAGGCGAGGGGTTTCAGCGCGTCCGTGCTGGCCCGGGTGATGATCCGCGCCGTCTCGGTGGAGCCGGTGAGACTGATCCGGTTCACACCGGGGTGGCGGACGAGGGCGTCGCCGACCTCCTCGCCCAGCCCGGAGACGATGTTGAGCACACCGGGCGGCAGGACCTCGCGCAGCAGCTCGCCCAGGCGCAACGTCGACGCGGTCGCCTGTTCGGCCGGCTTGATGACGACGGTGTTGCCGGCGGCCAGCGCGAAGGCCGCCTTCGCCGAGAAGGTGGAGATCGGGGAGTTCCACGGGATGATCCCGACGACCACCCCGTAGGGGACCCGCCGGGTGAATCCCAGGCTGCCCGGTCCGAGGATGACGGTCTTGCCCTCGACGGCGGCACCGCACTCGGCGGCGGCCAGTTGCCACAGGTACGTCATGCCGGGCAGATCGCGCTTGGCGGTCTCGGCGATGACGCGGCCGTTGTCGCGGGTCTCCATCTCGGCCAGTTCCCGCGCGTTGGCGGCGAAGACCCCGGCGACCTTACGGAGCAGGTGCGCCCGGCCGGCCGCCGGCATCGCGGACCAGGCGGGGAACGCCGCGCGGGCCGCCGCGACGGCCGCGTCCGCGTCATCGGCGGAGCTGCGGGGGATCCTCGCCCAGACCTTCCCGGTCGCCGGGTCGACCGAGTCGAGCATGCGATCGGCGGGGCGCAGTTCGCCGCCGATCAGGTTGGAGAACTCCCGCATCGCGATCCCTTCTCCCCACGCGTGACGGAGCCGTCCGCGTCCGCTCAGCATTCCGCCAAGCGTACGCTTGGTTGGGGTGTCGAGAGAAGAGCCCCCACACCGAGCCGTGCGGACCGGGTCAGGGGATCAGCCGCCGAGGATGTCGTCCAGGTCGTAGGCGACGGGCACCTCGAGCTGGTCGTACCCGCACGACTCCGGCGTGCGGTCCGGCCGCCAGCGGCGGAACCGGGCGGTGTGCCGGAACCGGCGGCCCTCCATGTGGTCGTAGGCGACCTCGCACACCAGCTCCGGACGGAGCGGCACCCACGACAGGTCCTTCTTGCCGGTCCACCGGCTGATCGCCCCGGGCATGCGGTCCACCGTGGCCTCGGTCTGCTCGGCCCACCCGGCCCACGGGTGCCCGGTGAGATCCGTGACCCGGTACGGCTCCAGCTCCGCGACCAGCTCCTCGCGGCGCTTCATCGGGAAGGACGCCGAGACTCCCACGTGCTGCAGCCGGTCTCCGTCGTACAGGCCGAGCAGCAGCGATCCCACGACCGGCCCGGACTTGTGCCAGCGGAACCCGGCGATCACACAGTCGGCGGTGCGCTCGTGCTTGACCTTGAACATCGCCCGCTTGTCCGGCTCGTACGCGCCGGCCACCGGCTTGACGACCACGCCGTCCAGCCCGGCGCCCTCGAACTCGTCGAACCAGCGCAGGGCCTCGTCGTACGCGTCGGTGGCGGGCGTGACGTGGACGGGCGCCTTCGCGCCGGCGAGCGCCTCGGTGAGCCGGGCGCGCCGGTCGCCGAAGGGGGTCTCCAGCAGCGACTCGTCGCCGAGCGCGAGCAGGTCGAAGGCGACGAAGCCCGCCGGGGTCTCCGCGGAGAGCAGCTTGATCCGGGACGCGGCGGGGTGGATGCGCTGCTGCAGCGCGTCGAAGTCGAGGACGTGGCCCTTCCGCAGGACGATCTCCCCGTCGAGGACGGACCGCTCGGGCAGCTCGCGGCGGAAGCCCTCGACCAGCTCGGGGAAGTAGCGGTCGAGCGGCTTGCCGTTCCGCCCGTAGATCGCCACCTCGTCGCGGTCCCGGAACACGACCGCCCGGAACCCGTCCCACTTCGGCTCGTAGAGCACGTCCCCCCGGGGCAGCTCCTTGACGGCCTTGGCCAGCATCGGCGCCAGAGGCGGGCTCACAGGCAGGTCCATGACCTCACACTAGAACACGCCTACGACGGTCTTCCGTCGTCCACGCGGCGGGTGTAGCGGAGGAACAGGAAGTCCTCCTCCTCCAGGACGTGCCCGAGGCGCAGCGGGGTCGACGCCGGTCCCGGGCCGTTGATGATCCGGGCCGCGTCGCCCGCCGTGAGCTGCGGGCTGACGGTGAGGCACAGCTCGTCGAGCCGTCCCGCCGCGACGAACTGGGCGAGCAGCCGCGGGCCGCCCTCGGTCAGCTGCCGGGTGAGGCCCCGCTCGGCGAGGGCGTCCAGTGCGACGGCCACGTCGACCGCCTCCTCACCGGCCACGATCACGTCGGCGTGCTTCTCGGCGCCGCTGCGGCGATCCTCCGGAGCCGACGCGCAGGTGATGACGATCGTGCGGTCGGCCGCCTCGGTGAAGACGGGGGCGTCGAAGTCGAGCTCCAGCGAGCGCGACACGATGGCCAGCGGCGGCGTCGGCGGCCGGCCCGTACGGATGTCCCCCCACCACTCGCGGGCGTGGACCGGTCCGTACCCCTCGACGCGGACCGTAGCCGCGCCCACGACGACGACGTCGGCCAGCCCGCGCAGGAGGGACAGCAGCCGCCGGTCGGCCTCGTTCCCCAGGCCCCCGGCCTTCCCCTCGAACGTCGCGGCGCCGTCCGCGCTGGCGACCATGTTGCCCCGGAGCCAGGGGGTGGTGTCCGGATAGGCGTACGCCTCGGCGAGGTCCGCGAGGCCGGCTGGTTCGAGTCGTCGCATGACACCCAGGGTGGCACAGCAGTCGGTTCGTGACTTTATTGCGCTCTTGTCGCGAGGTTGCCTAAGTAACACTTGTGGTGAGACAACGGGTAAGAGGGGGCAAAGAATGGGCTTCGCCGCATTAGTGATGTGGGTCCTGGCCGCGGCCGTGGGCGCCTACCTGCTGATCGTCTGGCTGGCCAACGGCGGCCTGCGACGGCAGGGCACGAAGGTCACCCGTTTTCCGGCGACGGTCGTCCTCGGCCATCCCGCCCTCGCCGTGGTGGCGCTGGCGGCCTGGGTGGCGTTCCTGCTGACGGCGCGGATCGCGTACGCGTGGAGCTCATTCGGGGTGCTGGTGATCGTGGCGCTGCTGGGGTTCACCCTGCTGACGCGGTGGCTGACCGGACGCGGCGGAAAGCACGCGCGCGGGGCCGAGCAGCATTTCCCGCTGCTCGGCGTGCTCGCCCACGGCACGGTCGCCATCCTGACGTTCGTGCTCGTGCTGTTCACCGCGATCAGGGTCAGCCGTGGCCAGCCCTGATCAGGCGGGAAGGACGCGGCGCAGCAGGACCAGGGCCCGGTCGGCGACCGCCAGGTCGTCGTCGGCCTTGACCGGCTCGCGGTCGGCCGGTTTCGGCGTCGCCGTGTCGAGGACGACCTCCCACCGCTCGCCGAACCGCGCGTCCGGGATACGGAAGACGATGCCGTCGGAGTGCGCGTTGAACAGCAGCAGGAACGAGTCGTCGCGGACCCGCCGCCCCCGCGGGTCCGGCTCGGTGATCGCGTCACCGTTGAGGTACACCGCGACGGCCTTGGCGTAGCCGATGTTCCAGTCCGCCTCGGTCATCTCCGTGCCCGACGGCGTGAGCCAGCAGATGTCGCGCTCGCCGTCCAGTTCGTCGCCGTGCGTGCGCCCCTGGAAGAACCGCCGCCGCCGGAAGACCGGGTGGTCCCGGCGCAGCTCCGACACCGTACGGACGAAGTCGACGAGGTCCTGGTCGCCGTCCCAGGACGCCCAGGCCAGCTCGTTGTCCTGGCAGTAGGCGTTGTTGTTGCCGTGCTGCGTCCGGTTCAGCTCGTCGCCGTGCGACAGCATCGGCACGCCCTGGGACAGGAACAGCGTGGCGATCAGGTTGCGTTGCTGGCGGGCGCGCAGCGCGTTGATCTCCGGGTCGTCGGTCTCGCCCTCGACGCCGTGGTTCCAGGAGCGGTTGTCGTCGGTACCGTCGCGGTTGTTCTCGCCGTTGGCCTCGTTGTGCTTGCGGTCGTAGGAGACGAGGTCGTGCAGTGTGAACCCGTCGTGGCAGGTGACGAAGTTGATCGAGGCCAGCGGGCGCCGGCCGTCGTCGGCGTACAGGTCGCTGGAGCCGGTCAGGCGGGAGGCGAACTCCTGCAGCGCCGGCTGGCCGCGCCAGAAGTCCCGGACCGAGTCGCGGTACTTGCCGTTCCACTCCGTCCACAGCGGGGGGAAGTTGCCGACCTGGTAGCCGCCCTCGCCGACGTCCCAGGGCTCGGCGATCAGCTTGACCTGCGAGACGATCGGGTCCTGCTGGACCAGGTCGAAGAACGCCGACAGCCGGTCCACGTCGTGGAATTCCCGGGCCAGTGCCGAGGCGAGGTCGAACCGGAACCCGTCCACGTGCATCTCGGTCACCCAGTACCGCAGCGAGTCCATCATCAGCTGCAGCGCGTGGGGGTGCCGGGCGTTGAGGCTGTTGCCGCAGCCGGTGTAGTCCAGGTTGTACCGCTTGTCGGTGTCCCGGAGCCGGTAGTAGGCGGCGTTGTCGATCCCGCGGAAACTGAGCGTCGGGCCCAGGTGGTCGCCCTCGGCGGTGTGGTTGTAGACCACGTCGAGGATCACCTCGATGCCCGCCTCGTGCAGGGTCCGCACCATCGCCTTGAACTCCAGGACCTGCTCGCCGAGCTGCCCGGACGAGGAATAGGCGTTGTGCGGCGCGAGGAACCCGATCGTGTTGTAGCCCCAGTAGTTGGTCAGCCCGCGCGCCACCGGGGCGTGCTCGGAGACGAAGTGGTGCACCGGCATCAGCTCGATCGCCGTGACGCCGAGCTCCTGGAGGTGCTCGATCATCGCCGGATGGGCGAGCCCCGCGTAGGTGCCGCGCTGGCTTTCCGGGATCGCCGGGTGCAGCCGCGTCAGCCCCTTGACGTGCGCCTCGTAGATCACCGTCTCGTGGTACGGCGTCCGCGGCGACCGGTCGTCACCCCAGTCGAAGAACGGATTGATCACGACGTTCTTCGGCATGTACGGCGCGCTGTCCTCGGTGTTGAGCTCCGCCGGCGCCGCGAACCGGTACGAGAACAGGGACTCGTGCCAGCGCACGTCACCGTCGACGGCCTTGCCGTACGGGTCCAGCAGCAGCTTGGCGGGGTTGCACCGGTGTCCCCGTTCCGGGGCGTACGGCCCGTGCACCCGGTAGCCGTACCGCTGCCCGGGGCCCACGCCGGGCAGGTAGCCGTGCCAGACGAAGCCGTCCGTCTCGGGCAGGGCGTAGCGGGTCTCGGTACCGTCCTCGTCGAACAGGCACAGCTCGACCCGCTGCGCCACCTCCGAGAACAGCGCGAAGTTCGTACCGGTCCCGTCCCAAGTGGCGCCCAACGGGTACGGGGTGCCGGGCCAGACCTCCTGCATCGCTCTCCTCGGTGTCCACGGACATGCCTCATCGAATTGTTGCCGCACCTCGCCGAAGACGCGAATGGCGCGGCCGGGAACGGCCGGGAATCGGCGCCCGGAACTCGCGCGGACGGCGCCGGCCACGCCGGTGACCAGGGCTTTCTCCCGTTTCGCCAGGGATGCACTCTATGTGAGGTCAGGAAAGGTCGGCGCCAGGACGGTCCGGCCGGTTCTCGGGAGAGTCGCTTCGTGGAAGGATTCGTCACGAATGAACAGAAGTGTTCCTCTGAATCGAGGATAGGTGTCGATGGTTCCGCTTGACGCGGCCGATCCACGGCAGGTGGGGCCGTACCGCCTGGAGGGGCGGTTGGGCGGCGGCGGGATGGGCCAGGTGTTCCTGGGGCGTTCGCCGGGCGGCCGGCCGGTGGCGGTGAAGGTGGTCCGGCCGGAACTGGCGGGTGACGAGCGGTTCCGGGAGCGGTTCGCCGTCGAGGTGGAGGCGGCCCGCCGGGTGGGCGGCTTCTACACCGCGCAGGTCGTCGACGCCGACGTGCGGGCCGATCCGCCGTGGCTGGTCACCGCTTACGTCCCGGGCCCGTCCCTGCACGAGGCGGTGCGATCACACGGGCCGCTGCCCGCGACGGCGGTGGCCGTTCTGGGGGCCGGTCTGGCCGAGGGGCTGGTCGCGATCCACGGGTGCGGCCTGGTGCATCGCGACCTCAAGCCCGCCAACGTGATCCTGGCCGACGACGGGCCTCGCGTGATCGACTTCGGTATCGCCCGGGCCCTGGACGCCACCCATCACACGACCTCGATCCTCGGGACCCCGGCCTTCATGTCACCCGAACAGGGACGAGGCGACCCGCTCGGGCCGGAGAGCGACGTGTTCTCCCTCGGGTCGGTGCTGGCCTTCGCCGCCACCGGCGACAGCCCTTTCGGGACCGGTGCGGCCCACGCCATCATCTACCGCGTCGTCCACGACCGGCCCGACCTCACGCGTCTGGCCGGTCTGCCGGCGCGACTCGCCGATCTGATCACCGCGTGCCTGGCCAAGAACCCCGCCGACCGGCCCACTCTGGCCGCCATCCTCGACCGTCTCGGCACGGCGCCCGACCTGCCGGCCCAGTGGCTGCCGCCGGCCGTCACGGCGATGACCGCCGAACGCAGGACGATCCCCGGCGGCGAGCCCCCGGGCCCGGCCGGTTCCGCCATGAGTCAGGCACCGCCGCCGCCCGGCTGGGCCCCACCTCGCTCGTCCCCTCGACTGACGCGACGCGCCCGCGCCGTACTGGCCTCCGCCGCGGCCCTGGCGTTGACGCTCGGCACCGTCGGGGCCTTCAGCTACTTCTCGTCGCCCGCACGGGGAAAGGCACAGTCGCGGACCAGCACCGCGATACGCAGCAGCGCGGTCCCCACGCTGTCCCCTGCCACGCTCATGGCGAAAGGGGCGAGCGTCGATTTCACCGTGTTCAGCCCGGACGGCAAGGTCCTGGCCAGCGCGAGCCGCCGGCAGCGCGTCATCCGGCTGTGGGATGTGCCCACCGGCGAGCTCAGGACCACGCTCACCGCTCCGGGGAACGTCTTCGCCCTCGCGTTCGGCTCCGGCGGCACGACCCTGGCCGCTGCCACCGATGCCCGCGGTGGCTACGCCACCCGCATCCAACTGTGGAGCCTGTTCAACGACAAGTTGATCGACACCCTCCCCCGCAGCGGACTCCTCGGGGCGTACATCACCCTCCCGGCCCTGCTGTTCAGTCCCGATGGGAGCACCCTGGCCAGCGCCACCAACGACGCCCACGCCAAGGACATCTACCAGGACATCGTTCAGCTGTGGGATACGACCAGCGGCCGGGTCACGGCGAGTTTCTCCCTGCCCGCCCATATCCTCAGCATGGCCTTCAGCCCCGACGGCAGGACCCTTGCCACCAGCGACAACAACTCCGGGGCACCCGGCACGCGGGTCATCCGCCTCTGGGACGTCACCAGCGGCCGCGCCAACGGCGTCATCAACACCGGCTCCGACGGCGGCCCCTGCGACCAGGGCGTACGCTCACTGTCCTTCAGCGTGGACGGCAAGACCCTGGCCGGCGGCTGTGACGGCACCGCCACGAAGAACGGTGTGCGCCTCTGGGACACCACGACCCGCCAGGCCATCACCCCGTCACCCGGGTACGGCGGCGAATGGATCGCCTTCAGCACCGATGGCGCCACCCTCGCCAGCCTGAAGTGCCCGGTGACCGGGGACGGCTGCGGCGGAACGCTGCACGTATGGATCAGCGACACGACCCACCGTTATGCCACCCGCGAGAACGACCTCGCGCCCCAGCCCGGTGCCGTTCAGGCCCAGGCCTTCAGCCCCGACGCCATGACACTGGCCGTCGGGTACGACAACGGCGCTCTCCGGCTCTGGAAGCTCCGCTGAGCATGCCGCCGCGAGGGTCATGCGGTCGCCTCGCCGGGCTGAGACGGGGTGGTCCGCTCCGGCTCCTCCGGGCCGGGCGGGGTTGTCGGAGCGCCGCCGAACTCGACGCTGTGGGCCTCGCGGCCGAACGCGGTCAGCAGGATCACGGCGAGAAGAGTCGGTGCCACCACGACTGCGAACGCGAACGAGTAGCCGTGCGCGTCCGCGAGGCGTTCTTGCAAGGGCAGGTTGACCGCGGCGAGGAGGTTGCCGAGCTGGTAGGTCACGCCGGGGTAGAAGCCGCGGATGGCGTCGGGTGACATCTCCGTCAGGTGTGCGGGAATGACGCCCCAGGCGCCTTGGACGAAGAACTGCATGAGGAACGCACTGATCGCGAGCATGGCCGTGCTCTTGGAGTAGGCGAACAGCGGCACGACGAGTAGGGCCAGCAGGGACGCGCCGACGATGGCGCGCCGCCGGCCGAAGCGCTGCGACAGCGTGCCGACCAGGACGCCGCCGAGGATCGCGCCGACGTTGTAGATCACGGCGATGCCGACCGCGTAGTGGGGGGAGTGCCCCAGGCCCTTCTTCACGAAGGTTGGATAAACGTCCTGCGTGCCGTGGCTCATGAAGTTGAAGGCGGTCATGAGCAGCACGAGGTAGAAGAACCGGACCAGGACCTTCCGGTCGAAGAAGACCTTGCGCAGCGGGGTGCGCGTCATCTGCAGCCGCGCGTTCGTGCGCTCCCAGACCTCCGACTCGCCTACGCGGTACCGCACGTACAGCGCCAGAAGCGCGGGCACCGCCCCGAAGACGAACAGGCCCCGCCAGCCGAAGATCGGCGTGATGGCGAAGTAGGCGAGCGCGGCCACCAGGTAGCCCGCCGGATAGCCGACCTGGAGCATGCCGGAGTAGAACCCGCGCTTGGCCGGCGGGATCTTCTCCATCGCCAGGGAGACGCCCAGGCCCCACTCGCCGCCCATGCCGAGGCCGTACAGGAACCGCAGCGCGAGCAGCATGGTCAGCGAGGTCGAGAAGCCGGAGATCATCTCGATGACGGAGTAGAACAGCACGTCGACCATGAGCGGGATCCGCCGGCCGACCTTGTCCGCCCAGAGTCCGAACAGGTACGCGCCGAGCGGCCGGGCGATCAGCGTCAGCGTGGTCGCGACGGTGACCTTCTCGGCCGACGTGCCGAAGTCCTTGGCGACCTCGGTGATCACGAAGACGAGAAGGAAGTAGTCGAACGCGTCCATCGTCCAGCCGAGGAACGCGGCGAGGAAGGCGTTGCGCTGGTCTCGATCCAGGCCACCGGCCTGGTCACGGATGTCGCCGAGCAGGGGGATGCCCATGTGCGGTCCTTAGTCCGGTCGGTCGCTCCCAGCCGATCTTTACCCAGAGTTGAGACGATCAATTCCATGGTTATCAGGTAGGAAAGGTTGACCGCATCCGGTTCGTCGTGTTTCATTCAGGGCATGCGCGTCCGGCCCGCCCTCACCCGCCGGTGGCACGTCGACCTGGTCCGTGTCGCCGCAGCCCGCTGTCGCGGCTGACGACCTCGCCGATCACCGTCTCCCGCGGCCCTTCTCCCGACCGCGTCCCCTCACATCCCCGCAGCCCGTTCACCCGTCACGGGGTCCCACGGCACTCCTCCGACGAGTGCTCCGTGCCCAAAGGCGGCGCCGCCCCCGTACAGGAGCGCACTCCCTCATGCCCTACAGATCCCTTTCGGCCGTCCTGGCCCTGACCCTGGCCGGAACCGGCTGCGCCGCACAGGCGCGCTCGGACTCGCCGACCCTGAAGATCGGATACTTCCAGGGGGCCGTCGCCGGCCCCGAGGCCGTCGTGGCCGCCGACCCCGGCCTGGCCTCCCGCGTCAAGGCGAAGATCGAGCTCCGCCCGATCGACAGCGGCGTCGCCGGCATGGCCCAACTGCGCGCCGGCGCCTTCCCGGTGATCTCCGGCGTCGGCAACCCGCCCTTCGTGGGCGCCTTCACCTCCGGCACGGACGTGGAGGTGGTCTTCGCCGAGAGCCTCGACGAGTCCGGGCTGGTGGTGAGCAACGCGGTCAGGTCGAACGCCGACCTGGGAAAGGTCGGCGTGCTCGTCGGCTCCACACTCGACTTCCAGCTCCGGGGCTGGCTGAAGAGCCAGGGGCTCACCGGCAGGGTGCAGATCGCCAGCTTCGCGAGCGAGGCCGCCGAGGCCGCCGCCTGGAAGGCCCACAAGATCGACGCGGTGTACATCAGCCAGGCCTTCCTGCTCGAGCTGAAGAAGCACGGCGGACGGGTGCTCACGACGGCGGCGGACGTCGCGAAGCTGGGGTACGCCGCGGTCAACATGCTGGCCGTCAGCCGGCCGTACGCGGCGAAGAACCGCGACGTGGTCCAGCGACTGGTCTGCCAGATCTCCAAGGCCCAGACGCTGGTCCACGGCGACCAGGCCGCCAAGTACGTCCGCCCGGCCGCTCGGTTCCTCGGCGTGCGGCCCGACGACGCCGTCGAGGCGACGAAGAGCTACCCCTACATCCCGCCCGCCGAGGAGACCGGCTGGCTCAAGGGCGCGGACGGCAAGGCGTCCTCCGGCAGGCTGGCCGCGAACTTCCAGCGCACCGGGGAGTTCCTGGTGACGCAGGGCCGGGCGAAGACGGCTCCGTCCGTCGCCCAGGCCGCCGCGCACATCGACCCGAGCTTCTGGGACAAGGCACAGGCGGGAGGCTGCGCGTGAGCCGGCCCACCGTGACACGCCTCCCGTCCCGGCGACCCCGGGAGGCCCGCCGATGAACGCGGTCGTCGAAGAACGCCCGATCACCGAACGGCCGTCCGCCGTACGGCTCCGGGACGTCGGCAAGACGTTCCGCGGACGACGCAGACGGACCCCGGCGCTGGAAGGCGTGAGCCTCGACATCGAGGCGGGGGAGTTCCTCTGCCTGCTCGGCCCCTCCGGATGCGGCAAGTCCACGCTGCTCGGCATCCTCGCCGGGTTCGTCCCCGCCGACGCCGGCGAGGTGCTCGTGGGCGGGCGGCCGGTGGCCGGGCCGGGCCCCGACCGGGGTGTGCTGTTCCAGACGCCGACGCTGTTCCCCTGGCTCACCACCCGCCAGAACGTCCTGTACGGGCCGAAGGCCCGAGGCGCGCTCACCCCGGAGGTGGCGGAGGAGGCCGACGCGCTCCTGGAGACGGTCGGGCTGGCGGACTTCCGGGACGCCTACCCCCACGAACTCTCCGGCGGGATGCGCCACCGGGCGGCGTTCGCCCGCGTGCTGATCAACCACCCGAGCGTGCTCCTCATGGACGAGCCGTTCGGGGCGCTCGACGCCATCACCCGCGCCGGGATGCAGCGGTTCCTGCTGGAGCTCTGGCAGCGGCACCGCATGACGATCGTGTTCGTCACCCATGACGTCGAGGAGGCGACGCTCCTGGGCGACCGGGTCGCGGTGCTGTCCGGGCGGCCCGGCCGGACGAAGGCGGTCGTCGACATCCCCCTCAAGCGCCCCCGGGTCTACGAGGACAACGAGACGCTCGAGTTCGTCACCGCCAAGCGGCGCATCAGGGAGGTGCTGGAGCAATGACCGAGTGGAGCGAGCGAATCACGAGCACAGTGCCGCTGGTCACTCCTCCGGCGAAGGAGGCCGCATGACCGAGAAGTCCCTCGACGCCGATCCGCGCCCGTCGGCGACCGCCGTATGCGAGGTCCCCGACGGGAAGGAGCCGTCCCCGGAGACGCCCGGGACGGGCGGCACGCGGGGACGGCGGAGGCGGCGTTCGTGGCGGCGGGTGGCGTACGGCGGCGCCGGGCTGCTGCTGGCCCTCGGCGGCTGGCAGGTCGCGGCGGTCGTCATCGACGACCCGGTGACGCTGCCGACGGTCGTCCAGACCGTCCGTGAGTTCCTGCACTACGTCACCCATCCGTATCCGGAGGTCCAGGGCAGGACCCTGGTCGAGGACGCCCTGATCAGCACGGGCCGGATCCTCGCCGGGTTCGGCCTCGGCACGGTCGTGGGCCTCGTCCTGGGCGCGGCGATGGCGGGCGTCCGCGTGATCCGCGAGCTGGCCGACCCCCTCATCGCGGTCGTACGGCCGCTGCCGCCGATCGCGTTCATCCCGCTGCTCGTCGTCTGGTTCGGCATCGGCGAGACGTCGAAGGTGGCGCTGCTCTTCTTCGGCGTGGTCCCGGTCATCACGATCGCGACCCTCGGCGCCCTCGACGCCGTACCGGTCGAGCTGGTGCACGCCAGCCGGAGCCTGGGAGCCTCGCACTTCCACACGATGGTGCACGTACGGCTCCGCGCCGCCGTCCCGGGCGTGATCACGGGGATGCGGATCGCCATGGGCGGCGCCTGGACGAGCATCATCGCGGCCGAGATGATCGCGGCCACCGGGGGAGTCGGCTTCCTGATCCTGCAGGCCGGCAACTACCTCCAGACCCCGTTGATCTTCAGCGGGATCATCGTCATCGCCGTCCTCGGCTTCGCGTTCGACGGCCTGCTGCGTCTGCTGCTGCGCGCCGCCGACCCCACCGTCCGCCACTCGTGACATCTCTGCGAGAGAAGGAGTTCCCCATGTCCATCATCGACATCCGCAAGGTCGGCGGGCGCATCGGCGCGGAGGTCACCGGCGCCGACCTCGGCCGGCTCGACGACGAGCAGTTCCGCGAGGTCGACGCGGCGCTGCTGGAGCACAAGGCCCTGGTCTTCCGCAACACCGGCCTCGACGACGAGGGCCAGATCCGCTTCGCCGCGCGGTTCGGCGAGCTGACCGCCGCCCATCCCACCGTGCCGTCCGTGGACGGAAGCCCCAACATCCTGCCGGTCGACGGCGAGGAGGGCATCCGGTCCAACCACTGGCACACGGACGTGACGTTCGTGCGCACGCCGCCCAAGGTCAGTACGCTGCGCGCCCTGGTCGTGCCGCCGTACGGGGGCAACACGCTGATCGCGAACGCCGCGGCGGCCTACCGGGACCTGCCGGAGCAGTTGCGGGAGTTCGCCGACCGGCTCTGGGCCGTGCACACCAACGACTACGACTACGTCCTGCCGCGTACGAACACGGAGAACGCGGTGAAGTACCGGGAGACGTTCGTCTCCACGCGCTACCAGACCGGGCACCCGGTCGTGCGGGTGCATCCGCGGACCGGCGAACGCGGGCTGTTCATCGGCGGGTTCGCCCAGCGGATCGTCGGGTTGAACAGCACCGAGTCGCGCGACATCCTGCGCATCCTGCAGGAGTACGTCATCCGGCCGGAGAACATCCTGCGGGTGCAGTGGAACCCCGGCGACCTCGTGGTGTTCGACAACCGGATCACCCAGCACTACGCCCCGGACGACTACGGGGACCAGCCGCGCAGGCTGCACCGGGTGACCGTGGCGGGCGACGTTCCGGTGGGCGTCGACGGGGCGGAGAGCCACGTCATCGAGGGCGATGAGGCCCATCACTACACACCGGCCGTCGCGGCCGCCTGATGGACGCGGGGCCCGGAGCGGCGGGGCTCCGGGTCCCGTCCGGCCGCCGTGGGCGGCCGGACGGGGCGGGTCAGGCCGGGTTCGGCCGGGTCCGCTCGAATCGTTCGGCCGCCCGGTCGCGGGCCTCCTCCAGCAGGGCCCGCGCGAGCGGGGCGGTCGCCTCGCCGGGGTTCAGGACGCAGACCCAGCCCTGGACGGCGTACGCGGGGTGAGGGAGGAACCGGTCGGTCACCGTGAAGTCGATCCCGGCGCGGTGCTCCGCGGCCGCGGCGGGCGGGTGACCGAGCAACTCCTCGAACCGCTTGCGCCCGACGGCGATGTTCAACCGGAACACGCCGGGGCGGTTCAGGTCGGACGCCGTGTCGAATCCCTCGTAGTCCTTGGTGACGATCGTCGCGAAGGGCTGCCATCGATCGGCGGGCGCGTCACCGCGCGGGTCGTAGGAGATGAAGGTGTCGCCCCAGGCCGCCTCCGGAGCACCGGTGTCCTCGCCCGCCGTGACGGCGACGGTCCCCGGCAGGCCGGCGGCGAACTGGATGATCTCGTCCTCGGTCATGAGGTCCTTTCGTCCCGATCTCGTGCTGTTTCCTCCCTTCAAGTTTTCCATTGAAGTGCTATTAGCGACTTTTTGTGCAGGACGGCACTGCGACCACCGCGTCTAGCGACAGAACCCTCAAATGCGGGTTGAACGAGCCTGCCGACTGGGGGCGCGTCAGTCGTCGAGGCGTTCGAGGATGCGTTCCATGCCGCTGTTCCAGTTGACCTTCAAGGCGGCCACCGCGCCGTCGATGTCGCCGGCCTGGACGCACTCGGCGATCCGTTCGTGCTCCTCGGCCGAACGCTCCAGTACCTGCTGGTCGCCGATGATGACGCGTTCGTACCGCCGCATGGTGAGCTTGAGCGAGGTGATCAGGTCCATCAGGCGCTCGTTGGGGCAGCCGGACAGGAGCAGGTCGTGCCAGGCGTCGTCGTAGCGTTCGAGCACGGCGTACTCCGCCTCCGGCGCCGAGAACGCCCGCGCCTCCTCGAGCAGGCGTGGCGCGATCGAGATGAGGTACTCCGGTTCGGACACCTCCAGCGCCAGTGATTCCATGTGGGCCACGATCGTGGTCAGGTCGCGGAACTCCTGCGCGCTCATCGGCGCGAACCGGAAACCCCGGCCGCGCTCGCTGACGATGATGCCCTCGCGCTCCAGGCCGATCAGCGCCTCCCGCAGGGGAGTGCGGCTCACCCCCAGATCGGTCGCCAGGACGGTCTCGTTGATCGGCTGGTCGGGGTCGAACTCGCCCCGGCCCAGCCGGTCGAGGATCTCGTCCTTGATCTGCTCACGCAACGGGCGGCGCTCGATCGGCATCTGGCAGTCTTCCCTTCTCCGGCGGCGATCAGGTCGTTCAGGCGGTGCCGGCGCCGTCGACGGCGATGACCGCGCCGCTGACGAACGACGCGGCGTCACTCGCCAGGAAGGCCACGGTCCGCGCGATGTCCCCAGGCGTGCCGATCCGGCCGAGCGGACGGTCGGCGGCCTCCTCGTAGAAGGCCTCCACCGATCCGCCGAGCTGCCGCGCCTCCTCGGCGAGCATGCCGGTGGCCGTGTCGCCCGGGCAGACGCAGTTGACCCGGATGCCGTCAGGCCCGTGGTCGATGGCCATCGCACGCGTCATGTTCACGACCGCGCCTTTGGACGCGCAGTACGATACGGCGTCCGCGCCGCCCTTGATGCCCCAACCGGACCCCGTGTTGATGATGCTTCCGCCGCCGGCGGCCCGCATCAGCGGTATCGCGTGCCGGCTCAACAACATGATCGACTTGACGTTGACGGCCATCACCCGGTCCCAGTCGTCCTCGGCGATCCCGCACACGGTGGACCGCCGGATGATCCCGGCGTTGTTGAACAGCACGTCGACGCCGCCGAAGGCCTCCCGGGCGGTCGCGATGACGCGCTCACAGTCGGCGGCGCCGGACACGTCGCAGCGGACGAACACCGCCCGGCCACCGGCGGCGATGACGGCCTTCTCGGCCTCCGCCCCGCCCGTCTCGTCGACGTCGGCCAGCACGACGGCGGCGCCGAGCTCGGCCAGCAGCTCGGCCGTGGCCCGGCCGATGCCGGACGCGGCGCCGGTCACGACGGCCCGCTTGCCCGCAAGAGAGATCATTCTTCCGGTCCTTCCTTCAACGGATGGGGTACATGGCGGTGCGCCCGTGCCCCGTCAGCACGGGCCGGTGGCCCGTGAGCTCGCGGTCCAGGTCCTCGTCGCCGGTGTCGACGAGCAGGGGCCGCCCGCCCAGGGCGGCGAGCTTGGTCTCGGTCGCCACGACCAGCAGGCGGTCCGCGCCGACGGCGCGCAGCACGGCCGGGGAGATCTGCTGGTTGCCCCGGCCCAGCAGGAAGCCCTGCCCGCCGATCGGGGTGACGGCCACCCACGCGGGCGTCTCCCGGACGGTCTCCTCGAGTCTCGCCGCGGCGACGTCCGCGGCGACGAGCCGCCCGTCCCGGTCCAGCACGTTCACGCCCATGACGGGGACGTCGGCGCCGAGCGCGGCGGCGACGGCGCGCATCGTGCCGCCCGGGCCCAGGACGAGCGCCTCGCCGGGACCGAGCCGCCGGCGCAGTTCGGCGGCGATCCCGCCGACGGACGACGGCGAGGTGACCGAACCGCCCACCTTGCGCTGCTGGATCCGGACCGGGACGTCCGGCACCCGCAGGTGGCCGTACAGCCGGGCCGAGACCCGTCCCTCGCGCACCGCGTCCTCGTCGAGGTCCATCACCTCGGCGTCGCGGAGCGTCGTGCCGCCGGCCGCCATCAGCGCGGCCGCCTCCCCGGCGGCGCGCGGGCTGACGCCGAACACCGCCGAGTGCATCTTCACGCCGGTCGGCACGCCGAGCACCGGCACCGACAGGCCGACCGCGTCGAGGACGTCGCGGGCGGTGCCGTCCCCGCCCGCGAACAGCAGCAGGTCGACCTCGGCGGCCAGTGCGACGGCCGCGGCCCTGGTGTCGGCGGGCGTGGTGGGGCGGCCCGGTTCGTGGACGACGGCGGGCCGCAGCCCGGCGGCGGCGACCGCGTCGGCGCCCATCGCGCCCGCGGCGGTCCGCACGGTCAGTCCGGCGCCGAGCCGCGAGCGCAGCTCGGCCAGCGCGAGCGCGGCACGCTCGGCCGCTCTGGGCTCCGCGCCGAGCGCGCGGGCCCGCCGCTGCACGTCCGCGCCGTCGCTGCCCTTGAGGCCGACCCGGCCGCCGAGGCCGGCGACCGGGTTGACGACGAGCCCGAACCTCATTCGCCCAGGATCTTCCGCCGGTAGGCGCGCCAGGTGACCGCCCAGGTCTGCGGGTCCTCCAGGGTGTCCTGACGGATGCGGTGCACGGTCGAGCGGTGCGGCGCGGTCCGCACCGTCTCCGGCTCCTCGTACGCCTCGCGCGCGACCTCGGCCAGGATCGCGGCGTACTCGTCCAGGTCGGCCCTGGAGTACGACTCGGTGGGTTCGAGCGTCATCGGCTCCGGCACCAGGAACGGGTGATGGCTGGTCCAGTAGTGCGTGCCGAAGTCGGCGGCGCGGTAGCCGATGTCCTCGGTGTGCACGCCGGTCTCCTCGGCCAGCTTCGCCCAGCTGTAGCGGACCTGCTCGATCCGCCGCCGCCCCTCCGCGTACGGGGCGGACGTGCCCCGGATCTCCAGGACCTTCTTCATCAGGTAGTTGTTGTTGAGCACGGCGACCTCGGCGGCCTCCCGCAGGCCCTCCGCGCCGAGCGCCATGATCCAGGCGTAGGCGCGGACCAGGTTCGGGACCACGCCGTAGAACGGCCGGATCTTGCCGACCGATTCGGGCCGGTCGTCGTCGAGGCGGTAGCGGGTGCCGTCGAACTCCACGGTCGGCCTGGGCAGGAACGGCGCCAGCGCCTCGGTCACGCCGGAGGCGCCCGCCGCGGGGCCGCCGCAGGCGTGCGGCGTCGAGAAGGTCTTGTGCAGGTTGAAATGGCACAGGTCGAAGCCGGCGTCGCGGGCCCGGGTGATGCCGAGGATGCCGTTGGCGTTCGCCTGGTCGTAGGAGCACAGGCCGCCCGCGTCGTGGACGATCTTGACGAACTCCTCGATCCGCGGGTTGAAGATCCCGGTGTCCTCCGGGTTGGTGATCAGCAGGGCCGCCGTGCGGGGGCCGACCGCGGCCTTGAGCGCCTCGATGTCGGGGTAGCCGTCGGCGTCCGGGTACAGCGTGATCACCTTGAACCCGGCCGTCTTGGCACAGGCGGCGTTGGACGGGTGCGAGAAGATGGTGGTGATCACCTCGTCCCGCTGCTCCAGCTCGCCGCGCGCGGCGAAGTACGCCCGGATCATCGCCACGTTCGTGTAGATCGCCGCCGAACCGGCGCCCGGCTGCAGGGACACCCGGTCCATGCCGGAGATCTCCCGCAGCAGCCGCTCCAGCCGGTAGACGATCTCCAGCACGCCCTGTACGGTCCGCTCGTCCTGCAGCGGGTGCAGTTCGGCGATCTTCGGGTCGCGGACGAACCGGTCGTTGACCTTCGGGCTGTACTTCATCGTGCACGTGCCCTGGCCGACGTCGACGTTCAGGTCGACGCCGAGGTTCTCCTGCGACAGCCGCAGGTAGTGCCGTAGGACGTGCAGCTGGGACAGCTCCGGCAGGGCGGGCGGGGCCGCGCGCCGCAGCCCCTCGGGCAGGCTGTCGTCGAGCGGCACCTCCGGCTCGGGGACCAGCACGCCCCGCTCGCCGGGGCTGCTCAGCTCGAACAGCAGCGGTTCGTCCCAGCGGGCCTGGTGGAAGCGGCGCAGCGGCGGCTTCGGGCCGATCTTCGCGTCGGCGGGCGTCACGGTGGCGTGTTCGGTGTTCACTTCGCGATCTCCTGCAGGGCGGTGGCCAGGCGGTCGATGTCGTCCTTGCCGTGGACCTCGGTGACGCAGTACAGGGCGTCGGTCTCGGACAGCACGCGGCCACCGAAGATGCCGCGGTCCAGCAGCGCGTCGCCCACCTCGGCCGCCGTCCGCGCGCCGGTGAAGCGCACGGTGAAGTCGGCGAAGTGCGGCGCGTCGGCGTACGGCACCTCGACGCCGGGCACCTCGGCCAGCCGGCGGATCGCGTACCGCGTGTTCGCCATGATCGTCTGACCGATCTCGCGCATGCCCTGCGGGCCCATCAGCGCGAGGTACACCCCGGCGGTGATGCCGTTCAGCGCGGCGGCGGTGCCCACCCACTCCTTGCCCTCCTCGCGGAGCGCGAAGGACGTCCGCTCGTAGGCGACGTCGCCGAAGCCGTACTCGCCCTCGACCTCGGTGGGCGCCACGCCGAACAGCCGGAAGGGGAACTCGGCGACGAACCGCTCCTCGTCGCGCGTCGCGACGAACCCGCCGTTCAGCCCGCCGTACGCCAGGTGGAGCCCGAGCGGCTGGATCTCGCCGCAGACGATGTCCGCGCCGTAGGCGGCGGGCGGCGCGACCACGCCGAGGGAGATCGGGTTGCAGCCGACGACGTACAGCGCGCCGGCCTCGTGCGCCAGGCGGCCCAGCTCCGGCAGCGCGGGGTCGACGATGCCCAGGTAGGAGGGCGCCTCGGCGTAGACGGCCGCGACGTCGCCGGCGGTCAGCTCCGCCCGTACGGCGTCCAGGTCGGCCCGGCCGTCCGCGCCGATGGGGACGACGACCACGTCGTGGACGGGACGCACGTAGTCGTCGATCTTCGACAGCTTGTCCGGGTCGAGGGCGGTGACCAGCAGCAGACGGCGGCGCCCGGTGATCCGGCCGGCCATCCGCAGCGCGGTCGCGGACGCCTGGAAGCCGTCGTAGGTCGGCACGTTGACGACGTCCATCTCCAGCAGCTCGCCCATCAGCGACTGGTACTCCCACAGTGCCTGGAAGCGGCCGTGGTCCTCGTACGGCTCGCCCGCGTAGGCGGTGAGGAACTCACTGCGGTTGATCACCTCGTCGACCACCGCCGGCACGTGGTGCTGGTAGCAGCCGGCGCCGAGGAAGCTGAGCGCCTCGTGGGTCCCGGTGTTGCGGGTCAGCAGGGCGCCGACGTGCCGGACCAGCTCCGCCTCCGAGCGCAGCGGGGCGGGCAGGTCCAGGGGCCGGCGCAGCCGGATGCTCTCCGGCACGTCGGCGTAGAACTCCTCGGTGCTCGCCGCCCCGACGGCCGCCAGCATCTGCTCTTTGATGGCCGGTACGGAGTTGGGGATGTACGGATGAACGCTCACACGCGTCCTCGCTTTCGAGTTTCTCGTCGCACCCTCTTGACGAAAGCACATGATGCAGTGTGCTGTATACAGCATTCTTCATACCAGTCCTGGGAGGCAAGATGGCGACGAGCCTGAAACGGCGGTCAGCGTTGACCGCCGGGTTCGCCGGCGTGATGTCGGTACTGCTCGCGGTGAGCGGCTGCGCCACCGGAGGGACGGCCCGCAGGCCCGGCCCCGCGCTGAAGTCCGGCTCGGCCGTCGCGCTCAAGGGCGACGTCACCGTGTGGTCGTGGGACGTCGCCGCCAAGGCGCTCAAGCGGCTCGCGCCCGCCTTCGAACAGCAGCACCCCGGCGTGAAGGTCAAGGTCGTCGACGTCGGCTACGACAACGCGTACGACAAGATCACCGTCGGCATGCGGTCCGGGCAGGGCCTGCCCGACGTCCTCACCGTCGAGGGCAGCAAGCTGCCGAGCTACATCGGCAACTTCCCGCGCGGGCTGTACGACCTGACGTCCCTGGCCGGTCGCTACAAGTCGAGTTTCGCCCCCGCGACCTGGGCGAACGTCACCGATGAACGGGGCCGGGTGTTCGCGCTGCCGTGGGACAGCGGCCCGTGCGCGCTGTTCTACCGCACGGACCTGTTCCAGCAGGCCGGCGTCGACCCGGCCTCGATCCACACGTGGGACGACTACGTGCGCGCCGGCGAGCAGATCAAGGCCAAGACCGGCAAGAAGCTGCTCGTCATGGACCCCGCCGAGGACAGCATGTTCCCGATGATGCTCCAGCAGCAGGGCCAGCGGTATTTCAAGGACGGCAAGGTCGCCGTCGCCGGCCGGCAGGCCGTCCGTGCCGCGACGCTGCTGAAGACGCTCGCCGACAAGGGACTGGTCGACTTCGAGAAGGGCTGGGACGGCCTGGTCGCCGCCACCAAGGCGGGCAAGGTCGCCACCACCCCGTACGCCGTCTGGTGGTCCGGCACGCTCACCGACGAGATGAAGGAGCTGAAGGGGAAGTTCGGCGTCGTCCCGCTGCCCGCCTTCGACGCCGGTGGCGTGCGCACGTCCAACGACGGCGGCTCGACCCTCGCAGTCGCCGGCCAGACCAAGAACCCGCAGGCCGCGTGGGCGTTCGTCGAGTTCGCGCTGGCCGACGCCGCCAACCAGGCGTCCATGCTGAAGACCGAAGGGCTCTTCCCGGCCTTCCTGCCCGCGCTGAACGACCCGTACGTCAGCGCGCCGCAGGACTACTACGGCGGCCGGCCGGTCTTCAAGACGTTCGCCGACCTGGAGAGGACCGTGCCGCCGGTGGAGTACACCAAGGACGGGTCGAAGGCGTCCGACATCATCAACGGCACCATCTCCGGCATCGTGCTGCACCACGACGATCCGCAGAAGGCGCTGAACTCCGCGGCGCAGCAGATCGCCGCCGCGACCGGCCGCGCGGTGGGGTGACGCCGTGACCGTGGACGTGACACGGGAGGCCGTGCGCGCGCCCGCCCCGGCCGGGCGGCGGCCCGGCCGGGGCGAGGGGCGGCGCGGCCTGCCACGCCTGACTCCGTGGATCTTCGCCGGGCCGGCCGCCGCGCTGTTCGTCCTCTTCTTCGCCTATCCGCTGCTGGCGAGCGTCTACCAGAGCTTCACCGCCGACCGCGACGGCGTGCAGACCTGGGTCGGGCTCGCCCAGTACCGGCGGATGCTGCACGACCCGGTCTTCTGGGCGTCGCTGCGCAACACCGGGCTCATCCTCGTCGTGCAGGTCCCCCTCATGATCGGCCTGGGCCTGTCGCTGGCGTACGGGCTGAACCGCTCGTGGCTGCGGTTCCGGTCGACCTGGCGCATCGCCTACTTCCTGCCGGCCGTGACCATGCTGGTCGCCTACTCGGTGGTGTTCCGCGTGCTGCTGAAGACCGACGGCGGAATGGTGAACCAGACGCTGCACGCCGTGGGCCTGCCCGAGGTGGACTGGCTGAACAGCCCCGGCTGGGCCCGGCTGGCGCTGATCGGCTCGATCACCTGGCGGTGGACCGGCTACAACGCGGTGATCCTCCTGGCCGGGCTGCAGGGCATCGGCCGCGAGCAGTACGAGGCGGCGGCCATCGACGGCGCGGGCGCCTTCACGACGTTCACCCGCGTGATCGTCCCGCAGCTGCGGCCGGTGATCCTGTTCTGCTCGGTCACCTCGACCATCGGCACCCTGCAGCTGTTCGACGAGAACTACGTGCTGACCAAGGGCGGGCCGGGCAACGCCACGATGACGCCCGTCCTCTACCTGTACAAGGTCGGCTTCGAGCAGCTCGACTTCGGCTACGCGGCCGCGATCGCCTGGGTCGTCGTCCTGCTGATCGGGCTGATCTCGTTCGTCCAGTTCCGCTTCCTCGGAAAGGACCGGTCGGGCCGATGACCACGACGACCCGCACCCTGCGCCCGCGCCTGCTCGGCCGCGTGGTCGGCTACCTGTTCCTCGCCGTCGGCGCGGTGGTCAGCATCGTGCCGTTCTACTGGATGGTGGTGGCCTCCACCCGGGACAACGACGAGCTGTTCCGCTCCCCGCCGCCGTTCCTGCCGGGCGGGCGGCTGCTGCACAACCTCGTGTCGCTGCAGCACTCCATCGGCTTCGCCCGGGTGATGGCCAACAGCCTGGGCGTCGCGGTCGTCTACACCGTGGTCAGCTCGCTGATCTCCGCGATGTGCGGGTACGGCCTGGCGAAGTACCGGTTCCGCGGCCGCGGGCTGCTGCTCGGCCTGGTGCTGGCGACCATGATGATCCCGTTCCAGGTGCTGCTCGTCCCACTGTTCCAGATGATGTCGAACCTCGGCTGGATCGACACGTACCAGGCGGTCATCATCCCGTTCCTGGCCAACTCGTTCGGCATCTTCCTGATGCGCCAGGCGTTCCTGGACTTCCCCGACGAGCTGATCGAGTCGGCCCGCATGGACGGCGCCGGCGACCTGCGCGTCTTCTACCGGATCGTGCTGCCGGTGGTGCGCCCCCAGCTCGGCGCGCTGGCCATCTTCACGTTCATGAGCCAGTGGAACTCCTTCCTGTGGCCGCTGCTGATGCTCAACACCGAGGACAAGTACACCGCGCCGGTCGCGCTGTACACCCTCGTCGGGCAGAGCCACGTCGACTACTCCGGGCTGATCCTCGGCTCGTTCCTGGCGACGCTGCCGCTGATGCTCGTCTTCTTCATCTTCCAGAAGCAGTTCGTGTCCGGGCTGCTCGGAGGGGCGGTAAAGGGATGACACGGACCGACGGTCGCCTGACCCGGATTCCGGGCCTGCTGTACGGCGGCGACTACAACCCCGAGCAGTGGCCCGAGGAGGTGTGGGAGCAGGACGTCCGGCTGATGAAGGAGGCCGGGGTCAACCTGGTCACGGTGGGGGTGTTCTCCTGGGCGCGGCTGCAGCCCGGCCCCGACACCTGGGACTTCGGCTGGTTCGACCGGCTGCTGGACCTGCTCGCCGGCAGCGGCATCGGCGTCGACCTGGCCACCGCCACCGCGTCGCCGCCCGCGTGGCTGGTCCGCGCGCACCCGGAGGTGCTCCCGGTCACCGCCGAGGGCGTGCGCCTGGAGTTCGGCTCGCGGCAGCACTACTGCCCGTCCTCGCCGGTCTACCGGCGGGCGGCCGTACGGCTCGCGCGGGCGCTCGCCGAGCGGTACCACGATCATCCGGCGCTCGCCCTCTGGCATGTCCACAACGAGTACGGCGACCACGTCACCGAGTGCTTCTGCCCGACCTCGGCCGCCGACTTCCGGCGCTGGCTGCGGGAGCGGTACGCCGACCTGACGGCGCTGAACGCCGCGTGGGGCACCGCCTTCTGGTCCCAGCGGTACGGCGCCTGGGAGGAGATCGAGCCGCCGCGCGCCGCGCCCGGCCCCGTCAACCCCACCCAGGTGCTGGACTGGCGGCGGTTCTGCTCCGACGCGCTGCTGGCCTGCCACCGGGCCGAGAAGGCGGTGCTCGACGAGGTCCGCGGCGACGTGCCGGTGACCACGAACTTCATGTCGATGTTCAAGGCGCTGGACTACTGGGCCTGGGCCGCGGAGGAGGACCTGGTGTCCGACGACGCCTACCCCGACCCGGCCGACCCGGCGGCGCACATCGGCGCGGCGCTGAACTACGACCTGATGCGCTCGCTCAAGGGCGGCCGGCCGTGGCTGCTGATGGAGCAGGCGCCCTCGGGGGTGAGCTGGCGGCCCGTCAACGTCCCGAAGACCCCGGCGCTGCAGCGGCTGTGGTCACTGCAGACGGTGGCGCGCGGCGCCGACGGCGTCCTGCACTTCCAGTGGCGGGCGTCCCGGGCGGGCGCGGAGAAGTTCCACAGCGCGCTGCTGCCGCACCGGGGCGTCGCGTCGCCGCGCTGGGCCGGCACCGTGGGGCTCGGCCGGGAGCTGGCCCGGCTCGGCGAGGTCGCGGGCAGCCGGCTGATCGCCGACGTCGCCATCGCCTTGGACTGGGACTCCTGGTGGGCGCTGGAACTGGACGAGCACCCGTCGTCGCGGCTGCGGCTGCGCGAGCTGACCGCCTCGTGGTACGCCCCGGCGCACGCCCGCAACGTGACGGTCGACTTCGTGCCGCCCGGCGCGCCGCTCGACGGCTACCGCGTCGTCCTGGCCCCCAACCTGTACCTGGTGACCGAGGCGACCGCGCGGTGGCTGACCGCGTACGTCGAACGCGGCGGACGGCTCGTCTGCGGCTGCTTCAGCGGCGTCGCCGACGAGCACGACCACATCCACGACGGCGGCTGCCCGGGCCCGCTCCGCGACCTGCTCGGCGTGGCCGTCGAGGAGTTCTGGCCGATCGCCGACGGGGACGCGACCGAGGTCGCGGCCGGCGACCGCGTCCTCACGGCGACGCTGTGGAGCGAGTGGCTGACCGCGACGACGGCCGAGGTGGTCGGGGCGTACGCCGCCGGCCCCCTGACCGGCCGTCCCGCGATCACCCGCAACGACCACGGCGCGGGCCGCGCCTGGTACGTCGGCTGCCACCTCGGCGAGGACGTCGGCGTCCTGCTGGACGCGGTGTTCGCCGACGCGGGCGTCCGGCCCGTGCTGGCGGTCCCGGACGGCGTCGAGGTCACCCGCCGCGACGGCCCGGACGCCTCCTACCTCTTCCTGCTCAACCACGGCGGCGCGGACACGGACGTGCCCGTGCCCGACGGGGTCGAGCTGCTGACCGGCACCGCCGTGCGGGGCACGCTCCGGCTGCCCGCGCTCGGGGCGGCGGTGCTCAAGACGGCCTCGCCCCAGCGGCCGCTCCATCCCCTCGAAAGGTGACCATGCGTCGATCGCTGCACGCCCTGGCCGGGCTCTCGCTCGGCTCGGCCCTCGTCATCACCGCCCTGCCCGCCGCGCAGGCCGCGCCGCCACCCGCCGGGCCCACCGGGTACGCCGACGTGCTAGACCTGCGCGGCGTCCCCGCGAACGCCCTGCCCGCCGACGTCAGCGACATCAACGTGTTCGCCGACCAGGGTGCGTGGCACGCCTACGCGCTGCCGAAGGACCCCTCCACGTACGGCGCGTTCTCCGGGCCGATGTACATCGCCCAGGAGTACCCGTGGTGGCTGAGCAAGGCGTTCTCCCGCATCCGGCTGCGGGAGAACGGCGGGGACATCGACCTGGCCGCCGCGAAGAAGCCGGTGCTGACCGCGCTGCCCGGCCTGCTGCGCCAGTCGTACGACCTGCCCGGGCTGCGCCTCACCCTGGAGTTGCGGTTCGGCAGTGACCGCAGCGCGCTCGTGCGGGCGTACCTGGAGAACACCGGCACCACCGCGCGCACGCTGGAGGTCGGCTGGAGCGGCGCGCTGCTGCGGCCGGACACCGAGCCGATGCGCGGCGCCCCGTCGCTGCGCGCCACCGGCCAGGGCGTCGCCGTCGACTTCGCCGAGGTCCGGAAGGTCTGGGACTACCTCACCGACGGCACCGAGCGGTTCGAGGTCGTGCACGCCGAGCCGGTCCGCACCACGGTCACCGGCGACTCGTACGTCACCGAGCTGGCCCGCCCGCGCACCGTCGCGCCGCACCGCACCACCGCGCTGACCTGGACCGAGACCTACACCTTCACCGCCGCGGAGCGGAACCGGGAGGCGCCGGTCGTGGGCGACCTGCTGCGCCGGCCGGAGCAGGCCATCGCCCGGGGCGACGCGCGCTGGCGCGGCTACGTCACCGCCGCGACCCGGGGCGTGCCCGCCGACCGGCGCCGGGCCGTGGTCAAGTCGGTCGAGACGCTGATCACCAACTGGCGCGGCGCGGCCGGGATGCTCAAGCACGACGGCGTCACCCCGTCGATCACCTACAAGTGGTTCACCGGCGGGCTCTGGGCCTGGGACACCTGGAAGCAGGCGGTCGGCACCGCGCGGTTCGCCCCCGCGCTCGCCGAGTCGCAGATCCGGTCGATGTTCGACTACCAGGTCCGCCCCGACTCGCCGACCCGCCCGCAGGACGCCGGGATGATCCCCGACTGCGTGTTCTACAACGACCCGGCGCGCGGCGGCGGCAACTGGAACGAGCGCAACTCCAAGCCGCCGCTGGCCGCCTGGGCGGTCTGGGAGGTCTACCGGGCGAACGGCGACACCGCGTTCCTCAAGGAGATGTACCCGAAGCTGGTCGCCTACCACGACTGGTGGTACCGCGACCGGGACCACGACCACGACGGCCTGGCCGAGTACGGCGCCACCGTCGACCCGGCCAACGACAGCACCGAGGAACGGCGGCAGGCGGCGGCCTGGGAGAGCGGCATGGACAACGCCCCGCGCTTCGACGCCGCGCTCGGCACGAGCGTGGTGGACAACCGTGACGCGAACGGCCGCCTGGTCGGCTACTCGCTCAACCAGGAGTCGGTCGACCTGAACTCCTACCTCGTCGCCGAGAAGGGCTACCTGGCGGCCATCGCCGCGCGGCTCGGGCACCGGGCGGACGCCACGCGGTACACCGCGCAGGCACGGACGCTGGCCGCGACCATCCGGGCCAAGATGTACGACCGGGCGACCGGCTTCTTCTACGACACCGACCTGACCACCGGCCGGCGGCTCGTCGATCGGGGCCGGGGCATCGAGGGCGCCGTCCCGCTCTGGGCCGGGGTCGCCGACGGCGCCGAGGCGGCGCGGGTCCGGGCCAGGCTGACCGACCCGGCGGAGTTCGCCACGAAGGTGCCGTTCCCGACGGTGGCCAAGAGCTCGCCGTACTTCGCCGCGCAGGAGTACTGGCGCGGGCCGGTCTGGCTCGACCAGGCGTACTTCGCGCTGGCCGGCCTGCGCCGGTACGGCTACGGCAGGGACGCCACGGCGGCGGCGGACCGGCTGTGGCGGTCGGCCGGCGGCCTGCTCGGCGACGGTCCGATCATGGAGAACTACGACCCGCTGACCGGAGAGCCGCTGAACTCCACCAACTTCAGCTGGTCGGCGGCGCTGCTGCCCGGCATCGCCTGAGCGGGATAGACCGGTGAGATCACGGGCCCGCGGCCTCGGCCGGCCGCGGGCCCGTGCACGTCCGTGACGAGCGACTCCGGGACACGTCCGTGGCGAGCGGCTCCGGGATCCGCGGGACCGGCCTTCGAAGCCGCGGGCGACCGGAGTCAGCCGGTCTTCGGGCGGGCTCGTTCGATGATCGCGGCGAAGTCGACGCCGGCCGGCAGGGTTCCGAACGCCCGGCCCCAGTCGCCGTCCAGGCGGGAGGCGCAGAAGGCGTCGGCGACCGCCGGGTGACCGTGCCGGACCAGCAGCGAACCCTGCAGCACCAGGGCGAGGCGCTCCACGATCCGCCGGGCGCGCAACTCGATCGTCGCGACGTCGGCGAGGGAGTCCTTGACCTCCCGCACGGCGGCGTCCAGCCGGGCGTCCGCGCCCGAGGCCAGGCCGACCTCGTCGAAGAACGTCTCGACGGTCTCCGGCTCCTTGACCATGGCGCGGAGCACGTCGAGTGCCGAGACGTTCCCCGAGCCCTCCCAGATCCCGTTGAGCGGCGACTCGCGGAACAGCCGCGGCATGCCGGAGTCCTCGACGTAGCCGTTGCCGCCGAGGCACTCCAGGGCCTCCGCGGCGTGGGCGGGCCAGCGCTTGCAGACCCAGTACTTGCTCACGGCGAGCCCGAGCCGCTTGAACGCGGTCTCACCCCGGTCGGTCGCCCCCGCCAGGCGGAGCATCAGGACGGTCGCCGCCTCGGACTCGACGGCCAGGTCGGCCAGGACGTTGCGCATCAGCGGCTGGTCGACGAGGTACCGGCCGAAGGCCTGCCGGTGCGCGGCGTGGTGGGCGGCCTGGACGAGGCCCTCGCGCATCCCGGCGGCCGCGCCGACGACGCAGTCGAGCCGGGTCATGTTGACCATCTCGATGATGGTGCGGACGCCCAGCCCCTCGTCGCCGACGCGCCAGGCGACCGCCTCCTCGTACTCGACCTCGGCGGACGCGTTCGAGCGGTTGCCCAGCTTGTCCTTGAGCCGCTGCAGGCGGATGGCGTTGCGGGTGCCGTCGGGCAGCACGCGGGGCAGCAGGAAACAGGTGAGGCCCTCCGGCGCCTGCGCGAGGACGAGGAACACGTCGCACATCGGCGCGCTCGTGAACCACTTGTGGCCGGTCAGCAGGTACGTGCCGTCGGGTTGCGGCACCGCCCGCGTCGTGTTCGCCCGGACGTCGGACCCGCCCTGCTTCTCCGTCATCGACATGCCGGCGAGGATGCCGCGCTTGTCCGCCGGGGTCCGCAATCCGAAGTCGTACGTGTCGGACGTCAGCAGCGGTTCGTACTGCCGGGCCAGCTCGGGCGCGTGGCGCAGCGCCGGTACGGCGGCGTAGGTCATCGAGATCGGGCAGCCGTGACCGGCGTCGACCCGCCAGACGTAGAACTTGGCCGCGCGGGCGACGTGCGCCCCGGAGCGTTCCGTCCAGGCGCGGGCGTGCAGCCCATGGCCGACGGCGACCCGCATCAGCTCATGCCAGGCCGGGTGGAACTCCACCTCGTCGACGCGCCGGCCGTACCGGTCGTGGGTCCGCAGCACCGGCGGGTGCTCGTTGGCGAGCCGGCCCCATTCCCGGGCCTGCTCGGTGCCGGCCAGCCGGCCCAGCTCGTGGACGGCCTCGGCCGCCCAGCCACCGCCCTCCCGGAAGATCCCGTCGAGAAGAGCCGGATCGTCGGCCACGTCGTGGCCGATCAGCGGCGGGACCTGGTTGAAGACCTCATGTGTTGGCACTGACCGCTCCGATGCTGCGCTGGGCGAAGGAGGTGAGATTGAAGATCAGGTCGGCCCGGACCCGGTCGCGCGCCGCCGCGTCCGTACGGGCCGGGACGGCCGGGGCGGCGGGCGGATACGGGTCGGCAGACCGTGTCGCGCCGACCGCGAGCGGGCCGACGAGGGCCTCGCCGATGGCGCCGACGAGCGCGGCGGCGCTGACCTCGACGTCCTGGTCGGGGAGTTCGCCGGCGGCGATGCCGCGGCCGATGAGCCCGGCCAGGACGGCGGCGTACGCCCGGCGGAAGACCAGCCGTTCGGCGTCGACGGCGGGGTCCACCGGCTCGGCGAGGAGCGCGTACGCCATGCGGGGGGCGCGCAGGGCCCGGCCCGCGAAGGTCTCGATCACCGCCGCGACGCTCTCGGCCGCCGGTCGCGCCGGCGACGCGGCGCGCGCGAACGCGTCCACCTCGCGCTGTGAGGCCACCCGGAACACCTCGGCGACCAACTCGGACTTCGACGGGAAGTGGCGGTAGACGCTGCCGGTCGCCACCCCCGCCCGCCGGGCGACGGCGGCGATCGAACATCCGGCGTAGCCCCGCTCGGCCACGACGGCCAGCGCGGCGGCCCGGATGCGCTCCCGCGACGCGCTGAGCCGGGCCTCGACGCGGGGCGTACGGCGGTACGGCACACAAGGATTGAACCTCAGTTCACTCCTTCCCGGCAAGCATCGTCACCGGAGACAGAACAACGGCGCGGGATCCCGAGAGGGGATCCCGCGCCGTCCGGCCGGCAGGCGAGGGGGAGCGGGTTACGCCTTGCCGGTGGCCGTGTCGAAGCCGGTGCCGGAGTGGCGGTACACGCCACCCTTGCCCAGCTCGAGCACCTGGAACTTGATGGTGATCGAGTTCGAGGCGGTGCCGGTGAGGTGCTGCATCATCTTCTCCGACAGGTCGATGAGCGCCGGCGGGTTGTGCTGGGCGACCGCCCACTCCGCCGGGCCGAAGTCCTCGACGACCCCGATCTCGCTCTTGCCGTTGTAGGTGATCTTCACCTTCGTGCCGAGCGGCCAGTACGGGCTGGCGATCGTGTGGTACGACATCGGCTTGCCCGACGCCGTCGACGGGTCCCAGAAGGACGTGGCGGTGGAGACGCCGCCCGGCAGCGCCGCCGCCTTGGCGTCCTTCTCCTTCTTGGGGTCCTTGTCCTTCTTGACCGCCACGAGCATCCGGTCCTGGGTGGCGCTGTCGACGCGCTTCTCGGCCTGCGCGGGGGCGTTCTGCGCCTGCGGCGACGCCGCCGCCTCCGAGGTGCCGCCGTAGGCGAGGGCGGTGGTCACACCGCCGCCGGCCAGAGCGACGCCTGCGGCGATGCCGGCGATGGCCTTCGTCGAGAACCTGATCATCGCTTTCCTTTCGGGGGCATGGGGGGATGAGGGCACGGGGGTACCGGGGGAGGGGTGAGGAGAGATCCGGGGAGCGACCCGGGAAGGGAGGTCGGCGCGTGCCGCGTCGCCGACGGCGGCACGGCACGCATCGACGGGTGAATTACTGGGGGTACTCCGGGTAGCCGTAGCCCACGACGGTGGAGGTGTTACGCGTCCGGACCTTCACGGCGTCGTCCGTGTTGCCCTCGACGGTCTGGATCGTTCCGTCGCCGTTGTCCTTGATGACCAGGCCCACGTGATCGATGTTGTCGACGCCGCTGCCGTTCCAGGAGAAGAAGACGACCGCGCCGGGCCTGGGAGTGGTGCCCCAGCGGCCCTGCGAGATGAACCACTTGGCGTGGGAGGGGGTGAACGCGTCGCCGCCCATGCCCTTGACGCCGAGCTGGTCGCCGACCCAGGTGACGAACATGTCGCACCAGGAGGCGTTGGCGTAGTCGTTGACCGACCCGCCGTCGCGCGCGGCACCGGCCTTGGCGTACGGGGTGGTCATGAACCACTGGTTGAACTTGCTGCCGCCGGTCGCGTTCTCGCTCGTGCCGACCTGGGACACGGCGAGCTTCACGACGTCCGCCGCGGTGGGCACCCTCTTCGCCTTCTGCTCGGCGACGGTGTGCACCTTGATGTGCGGGTTGTCGTTCACCGGGCGGGCGTGCTTCGCCGCCTTACCCGTACGAGGTGCGGGTACCTGACCGGCCTGGTGGGCGGCGGGACGGGACGCGGTGGGGGTCTGCGCGGAGACGGCGGGTGCCGCGGTGGCGACGGCCATCGCCGCGGCGCCGGCGGTCACGGCACCGGCGACGAGGCCGGTGAGGCACTTCTTCTTCGATGCAAAGAGGGGTTTGGCGTGTCGAGGGGACACGGGGGGTACTCCTTCGGCTTCCATGCCGCTTACCGGGTTAGCTGACGGGTTCGGGCGTGGAAGCTGCCCTACGGCACGAGAGATGTGCCGATTCACCCCGGGACTTCTGGTGGGTCCCCGGTTCCGCGATGTGCGGATTCAGCGGGTCGCCCGCTTGCGCGGACGGCACGAACAAAGAGACAGGGTCTGGCCGTACGGTCCCAGGGGTAGGGACGAACGACCGGATATTCAGATCAGGGAGGACTCGCGGACGAGGTTCTAAGCTCCTTACTTCCAGACGCCTACCGGGTTAGCTGACGGGTTCGGGCGTGGAAGTCGCCCTACGGCACGACAGGTGTACCGATTCACCCCGGGACTTCTTGTGGGTCCCCGGCTCCGTGATCTTCACGGACTCGACGTTGCCGCTCCCGCTCCATATGGATCAAGGGGTTCTCCACGGGAGTGGCGTGATATTGGATATGAACCGTCCGGTCTTCACGGAGGCCCTCACACGCTTCTTCGCGCCGCGCCGTTCGCGCTGGTGGGCCGGCCGTCACCGGCGGGCATCCGGGAGGCGCATGGGGGGCGTCCGCCGGACTTAGGCGAACATAGCAGACAAATACCGACGGACCAAATACCCCAGGTTTGCGACATGGCTCACATGATCCATTGGAATAAGTGATCGTTATTGCGTCGCGGCCTGCCGTGATCAATTTCCGGATAAGGAAAAAGAATCACGAAACCTGGAAATGATCATAATTGCGGACGGGCCGAAAAGCCTTACGGCATAGGGCGTCGCGGCCAGTCGAAGAAGATCGCTCAACACGGCGTTCCGGCCGGCAGGAGGAGACGCCCGGCCCGGTGTTCCCGCGGCAGGAGGAGACGCCCGGCCCGGTGTTCCCGCGGCAGGAGGAGACGCCCGGCCCGGTGTTCCCGCGGCAGGAGGAGAGGTCCGGTGCGGGGGTCCGGCCGGCCGGAGGAAGGTCGCTCAGCCCGCGGCCGCGACGAGGTCGGCCCGGATGAGGGCCTCGCGATAGCGCTGCGCGGCGATCTCCGCCAGCTCCGGGGCGGCGCCCAGAGCCGGTGAGACGGCCACGGCGCCCGCCGCCAGGGACTCGTCCCGTACCTTGTCCGCGAAGAAGCCCGGGGCCAGGAAGTACGACGCCACCACCACACGCCGCGCCCCCGCGGCGTACAGCGCGCGTACGGCCTCGGGGGGCGTGGGGCGGGCCGCGGAGGCGTACGCGGGGACGACGGCGCGCCAGCCGCCCCAGTCGCGCGCCATCCGGCCGATCGTCGCGTTCGCGGCCGGATCGCTGGAGCCGGCCGCGGCGAGCACCACGGCCGTCTCCGGGTCGGGCCGGACGCCCACCTCGGCGAGCCGCCGTTCCAGGGCGCCCGTCATCAGCGGGTGGGGGCCGAGCGTGGCGCCGTAGTGCAGCGCCAGCCGCGGGTGGGCCGCCCGAGCCTCCCGCAGCGCGCCGGGGATGTCGGTCTTGCTGTGATAGGCGGCCGTGAGCAGGAGGGGGAGCACGACGGCCTCGTCGGCCCCCTCTCCGACGAGACCACCGAGCGCCTGCCCCGGTGCGGGGGGAGCGTGGTCGAGATACGAGGTCACGACCCGCACCCCCGAGGAACGACGTACAAGATCGAGAAGTTCCTCGACCGTCGCCGCCGCACGTGGATCACGGCTCCCGTGGGCCACCGCGACCAGGGGCACCGCCCGGCTGCCGCTCACCGGTCTCACAGGTTGATGCCGCATTCGGTCTTTCCAGTGCCGGCCCAGCGTCCGCTGCGCGGGTCCTCGCCCGGCGCGACCCGCTTGGTGCAGGGCTCGCAGCCGATGGAGGGGTACCCGTCGTACTGCAGCGGGTTCACCAGGATGCCGTGCTTCTCGATGTAGCCGTGCAGGTCGGCCTGGCTCCAGCGGGCGAGGGGGTTGACCTTGACCTTGCCGCGCGCGGCGTTCCACTCGACCACGCGCGCGCCGCGCCGGTGCGAGGTCTCCTCGCGCCGGATCCCCGTGATCCACGCTAGGTACGGCTCGAGGGCGCGGTTCAGCGGCTCGACCTTGCGCAGGTGGCAGCACAGGTCCGGGTTCCGGCCGTACAGCCGGGGCCCGAGGTCGCGCTCCTGCCCGGCGACGGTACGCGAGGGGGTGACGTTCACGACGTTCACCGGGTAGACGGCCTCGACCGCGTCGCGGGTGCCGACCGTCTCGGCGAAGTGGTACCCCGTGTCGACGAAGAGCACGTCGATGCCGGGGCGGACCTTGGAGGCGATGTCCACCAGCACGGCGTCCTTCATGGACGACGTCACGCAGATCCGGTCGCCGAACGTCGCGATCGACCAGCGGATGATCTCTTCGGCGGAGGCGTCCTCCAGGGCGTCCGCCGCCGACTCGACGATGTCGGTGAGGTCGAGCGCGGCGGTGGGGCGTTCGAACAGGAGCGTCATGCCGAGCCCTCCCCTCGGGGAGCACCCGCCGAGCTGAGCGCGCCGAGCCCGATGAAGCGGAGCCGGAAGGCCCGCGTGCAGGCACGGCAGTGCCAGCCGCCGTCGCTCTCGTACGGCTCCAGGTCCTCGTCTCCGCAGTAGGGGCAGTAGAAGGGGACGGCTCGTTCGGTCACTTCAGGTCACCTTCTTCCGCACGCTGCACCCACGCGGCGAAGGACTCGCCGTCGGCCTTGTTCTCCTGGAACCTGCGCAGCACCCTCTCCACGTAGTCGGGCAGCTCCTCGGCGGTGGTCTTCAGGCCCCGGATCTTCTTGCCGAACTCCCCGCCGATCGAGCCGCCCAGGTGGACCTGGAAGCCCTCGACCTGGTCACCGTTCGCATCGGTGACCAACTGGCCCTTCAGTCCGATGTCGGCGGTCTGGATGCGGGCGCAGGAGTTCGGGCAGCCGTTGATGTTGATCGTCAGCGGCTCGGCGAAGTCCGGCAGGCGCTGCTCCAGCTCCTCGATCAGGTCCATGCCGCGCTGCTTGGTCTCGACGATGGCGAGCTTGCAGTACTCGATGCCGGTGCAGGCCATCGTCTGGCGGCGGAACGTCGACGGGCGGACCCGCAGGTCGTGGGCCTCCAGCTCGGCGGCCAGCTCCTCGGTCCGCTCCTCCGGAACGTCCAGGATGACCATCTTCTGCTCGGTCGTCGTGCGCACCCGTCCGGAGCCGTACTCCTCGGCCAGGTCCGCGATGACGCGGAGGATGTCGCCGTCGACCCGGCCGACCTTCGGCGCGAAGCCGACGTAGTACCGGCCGTCGCGCTGCCGGTGGATGCCGACGTGGTCCCGGCGCTGGTCCCGCGGTCCGCCGGGCGCGGGGCCGTCCGCGAGGGCGTACCCGAGGTACTCCTTCTCCAGGACCTCGCGGAACCGCTCCGGGCCCCAGTCGTTCATGAGGAACTTCAGCCGGGCGCGGTGCCGGAGCCGGCGGTAGCCGTAGTCGCGGAAGATCCCGGTGATGCCCGCCCAGACCTCGTGGACCTGGTCCGGCCGGACGAACGCGCCCAGCCGCTTGGCGAACATCGGGTTCGTGGACAGGCCGCCGCCCGCCCAGAGGTCGTAGCCGGCCTCGCCCTCGGCATTGACCACGCCGACGAACGCGATGTCGTTGATCTCGTGGATCGTGCACTGGGCCGTGCAGCCGGACAGCGCCGTCTTGAACTTCCGCGGCAGGTTGGAGAAGTCCGGGTGGCCGATGTACCGGTCGTGGATGTCGCGGAGCTGCGGCGTCGCGTCGATGACCTCGTCCGCGTCGATCCCGGCGAGCGGGCAGCCGAGGATGACCCGCGGCGTGTCGCCGCAGGCCTCGGTCGTGTGCAGCCCGACCGACTCCAGGGCCTCCCAGATGGCCGGGACGTTCTCGATCTCGACCCAGTGCAGCTGGATGTTCTGCCGGTCGGTGATGTCCGCGGTGCCACGGGCGTACTTCGACGACACGTCGGCGATCGTCCGGAGCTGGTCGAGGTTCAGCTGGCCGCCGTCGATGCGGACGCGCAGCATGAAGTAGCGGTCGTCGAGCTCTTCGGGCTCGAGGACCGCCGTCTTGCCGCCGTCGATGCCGGGCCGGCGCTGCGTGTACAGGCCGTACCAGCGGAACCGGCCCCGCAGGTCCGCGGGGTCGATGGAGTCGAAGCCGCCCTTGGCGTAGATGTCGATGATGCGACGGCGGACGTTCAGGCCGTCGTCGTTCTTCTTGTTCTCTTCGTTCTTGTTGAGCGGTTCACGGTAGCCCAGGGCCCACTGGCCCTCGCCTCGTTTCCGCTGCAGACGGGATGGCATCGTGCGCGTCCTCCGTGGTCGTGGGGGACGCGAAGCACGCCGGCAGATCGCACTGCTGGCTCAACGCTGAGCTTTGGGAATGACACCGGCATACCGCGCGCCCTTGAGGCAGTGGCGGTGATCAGGTGTCAGCGACAGATGGCGCTGCCCACACGGAGAAAGTCGACGTGCCGGCGCATAACCAGCAACGGATCCGCAGCAGCCATGTATCGATGATGACATGTGGTTCGATGACTGTCCAACCATGTCCGAAATGCGGACGGGCGTCGCATTGGTCGGATCTCAGCCCTGCCGGAGCCAGTTGATGCCCGGCTCGGAGCCCTCGCCGGGTTCGGACCGCTGCTCCTCGGGGCCGTCGAACTCGGGCGGCAGGTGCTGGCAGTCGCACCACGTGCCGCCACGGCACTTGTCGTGCCGCCGCTCACGACACGCTTCGCAGATCACGTGTGCATTGTGCCCACTCAGAGCCTGTTCACCGCCCCACCGGGGGCTCGCGCGTACGGACTGTACCGAACATCGTTCTGTACGCTGGGGCCCGTGGCCGTGGCGATGGATCAACTGCTGACCGACCTGCGCGCGGAGACGGGCGACCTCGAGCGTCTCCTCGGACCGGAGGTCTGGGACCTGCCGACCCCCGCGGCGGGCTGGACCGTACGCGACCAGGTGACCCACCTGGCCTGGTTCGACGATGCCGCCGTACGCGCCGTTACCGACCCCGAGGCCTTCCGCGCGGAGGTCCGCCGGCTGGTCGAGGAGGGCTTCGACACGGACCGGATCGTCGCGGAGCGGCGGTCCATGCCCGGCGGCGAGGTCCTGGACTGGTTCCGCGCGGCCCGCGGCCGGCTGGCCGGCGCCCTGACCGCCCTGGATCCGAAGACGCGGATCCCCTGGTACGGCCCCGACATGGGGGCGGCCTCGTTCACCACCGCCCGCCTGATGGAGACGTGGGCGCACGGCCAGGACGTGGCCGACGCCGTCGGCGTCCGGCGCGAGCCGACCGACCGGCTCCGTCACGTCGCCCAGATCGGCGTGCGGACCCTGCAGTGGAGCTTCATCGTCCACGGCCGGCCGGCGCCGCAGGCGCCCGTACGGGTGGAGCTCACCCTCCCCGGCGGCGGTGCCTGGGCCGCCGGGCCGGAGGAGGCCGCGGACGTCGTACGCGGCCCGGCGCTCGACTTCTGCCTGCTCGTCACGCAACGCCGGAACCGGGCCGACGTCGACCTCACGGTCGCCGGGCCGGTCGCGGAGGAGTGGATGGAGATCGCGCAGGCGTTCGCCGGGCCGCCCGGCACCGGCCGACCGCCGGCCGGTTCGCCCGAGATGTGACGATCGTCACAGCCTCATGATGCGTCCGCCGCGCCGACCGGGTCATCCCATTGGGGAGCCTTCGATTTCCCGTCCCGGGCGGGGATTTCCGGCCCCGACTCGGGCCCGGGGCGACCGGCCGAAGGCGATCGGCGAGATGAGCGTCATGCCGCACACCGGGTGCGCGAGCCAATACGGTAGATCACCATGACCACCGCCTCCGATGCTTCGACGGGCGTTGCCGAGCCGTCCGCCGTGGCACGGATGCGCTCCGCCGTATGGCAGGTCGTCCGGGGCACCACCCTGTCGGCGTTCCGCTACCGGGTGACCGGGCTGGCCGCGGAGGCGGCGTTCTTCACGCTCCTGTCGCTGCCGCCCCTGGCGCTCGGCCTGATCGGCCTGATCGGGCACTTCCGCAACCTGTTCGGCGCCACGACGGTCAGGGAGACCCACGACTGGGTCCTGGACCGCGCACAGACCGTGCTCACCGAGCAGACCGTCAAGTCCGTCGTCGAGCCTCTCCTGGACGAGGTGCTGCGCGGCGGCAAGGTCGGGATCGTCTCGCTGAGCTTCCTCATCTCGCTGTGGGCCGGCTCCCGCGCGCTGAACGTCTATGTCGACACGATCACGATCGCGCACGGCCTGTCCGGTGTGCGCGGCGTGATCCGTACTCGCCTGCGGGCGTTCTTCCTCTACATCGGGGGGCTCGGCGTCGGGCTGATCGTCATCCCCGTGCTGGTCGCCGGGCCGACCCTGGTGCTGCACTGGGTCCCGGCAGGTGCCGTGGTCGTGCGTCTCCTCTACTGGCCGATCCTCGTCATCGTCGCGGTCATCTTCCTGGCGCTGCTCTACCACCTGAGCGTCCCCGTGCGGACGGCCTGGTGGCGGGAGATACCCGGTGGAATCACCGCCCTGGCCATCTGGGGGCTCGGCAGCCTCGTGCTGCGGCTCTACCTGGACGGCTCGACGACGGCCGTGTCGGTGTACGGGTCGCTGGGCGCGGCCATCGCCGTACTCGCCTGGCTGTACGTCACCGCGCTGGCCGTCCTGATCGGCGCGGCGCTGAACGCCGAGGTCGACAAGCTCTGGCCCGGGGAGTTCACCTCGCGCGCCCGCCTGGAGGACGAGGCCCCCGCCCCCGGCCGCGAGCCCTGACGGCCTCCGCCCGGACATGGCGGAAGCCCCCGCCGGGGCGGGGGCTTCCGGGGTAGTGGACTCGAGACGCCGGCTCAGCCGGAGACCGGGGCGCCGGTCTTCGGGTCGAGGATCAGACGGCCCGCGCGGGGGCGGTGGAAGTCGAACATGCCGCCCAGGCTCCCGGCCCGCTGGTCGAACGACGCGTCACCGATCCGGCCGACGCCCCAGTTGTCCTCGATGAACTTCAGCACCGACGTCTGCTCGGTGTAGCGGTGGTCGACGTGGTTGACCTTCGCGAACGGCGAGATGACGAGGAGCGGGAGGCGCTGGCTCGGACCGCAGCGGTCCTGGTAGCCGCCGGCCACCTTGGCCTTGCCGCACAGCGTCGAGTCCTGGGCGGCGTCCGCCGAGCCGTTGAGGATCCGCGGGGCCTTGTGGTCGTACCAGCCGTCGGAGTCGTCGTAGGCGATGACGACCGCGGTGGACTTCCACTCGGGCGACTTCTGCAGCTTGTTGATCGTGTTCACGACGAACTGCTGCTCGTCGAGCGGGTCGGAGTAACCGGCGTGGCCGTCCTGATACTCGGGGGCCTTGAGGAAGCTCACCGCGGGCAGGTTGTGCGCCTCGAGCGCCGCGTCGAAGTCGCTCAGGTCGTACTGGTGGTTGGCCTGGTCGGTGCGGCCGATCGCGGCGACCGAGGACGGCGGCAGGTGCTTCTCGTTGGCCGTCGACTTGTAGTACTGGAACGGCTCGTGGTGCGGGCTGTAGTCGACGGCGTTGACGCCGCCGATGTTCGGGTGTGTCGCGCCGCAGACGGCGTAGCCGTTCGCCGTGCCGGTGGGCCGGAAGCCGCCCTGGAACCAGCCCCAGGTGACCTTCTTCTCGTTGAGCAGGTCACCGATGTTCCTGCCGGTCATCACGCCCAGGTTGTTCTTGGACGTGTGGTTGCTCCCCGAGCAGTCGTCGAACGCCGGGTCGGGGTCGTTGATCATCGTGCCCACGCCGTTCTGGTCCGGCGACTGCACGACGTAGGAGTCGCTGACCTTCTGGTGGGTCTTCGGGTCGACGGCGTAGATGCCGTGCGTCTGGCCGGAGATGAGGTTGACCGCGCCCGGGGAGGACGGCCCGAAGACCGAGTCCCAGGAGTTGTCGCTCAGCGCGTAGTTCTGCGCGTAGTTCCACATCGCGGTGACGGTGTTGCCGTCGTAGTAGTCCATCACCAGGCCGGGCTCGCCGAACAGCACCGGCTGGCCGGTGCACTTGTCCTTCTCGGTGTGCTCGACGAACTGGTTCATCTTGCCGCCGTTGACGGCCTTCTGCTCGGACCCGTACCCGTGGTCCTGGTCGCAGGTGAGCGCCTGTTCGTGGGTGAGGCGCTTCGGGTCGTACTGGTTCGGGTTGTCCTTGAGCAGCTTCTTCGTCAGCCCGTCGACGCGAGGCGTGTGCCGCTTCGCGGTGAACTTCGTGCCGTCGGTGTTGGCCGCGTTCGGGTAAGTGCCGAAGTAGTGGTCAAAGGAGATGTTCTCGTCGAACAGCACGACGACGTGCTGGATCGGCGTGGCGGTGCGGACCTGCGTCTCGGCCGCGGTCAGCGAGGCGGGCTCCTGCCGCCCGCCGCCGCTCGCCCAGCTCGGCACCGTGGCCAGCGCGAGCGCTCCGGCCGCGGCCACCGATCCGGCGATCAGCGCGGACCGTCGGCCCTTCCACTTTCCGGGACCCATCCTGTTGCCTCCTGAAGTTGTGAAACACCGGTCCTCCGACGGAGTCCCGGCTCAGCCGGGATCCCATCGAGCCGCGACGACGATCACGCTGACGTACGGTGACGCGCAGGTGAACAGGGCGCCATGGATGCTTCAAATCTCTTTAGACGATCTTTATCTGATATCGGGGGCGTCTGTCCCGTCAATGACCGATTTTGACCACTCTGGGGCTGGTGGGGGGATCAGCTCAGGAGGGCGCGGGCGAAGAAGTCACTCGTGTCGCGGACGCCGGGCAGCGCGAAGAAGTAGCCGCCGCCGAACGGCCGGATGTAGTCGGTGAGCGGCTCGTCCGCCAGCCGGCCCTGCACCGCCTCGAACTGCCGGGCGATGTCCTGCTGGTAGCAGCTGAAGATCAGCCCCATGTCGAGGTCGCCGACCGCGTCCACGCCCCGGTCGTAGTTGAAGCTGCGGCGCAGGATCCGGCTGTCGGCGCTCTGCGGCGTCCGCGGGTTGGCCATCCGGATGTGGCTCGTCAGCGGGATGACCTTGCCGATCGGGTCGTCGGCGTACCGGGGTTCGTCGAACTCGTGGTTCCCGTCGAGGGGGGCGCCGGTGTCCCGCGCCCGGCCGAACATCTGCTCCTGCTCGGTCAGTCCCACCCGGTCCCAGAACTCCACGAGCATCCGGATGAGCCGGATCACGACGTACGAGCCGCCCGCCGTCCACGCGGGCTCCGGGGCGCTCCGGCCGTGGCCGGTCGTACCGGGGGCGGCCCAGACCAGACGGTTCATCTCCCGGGCGTCCGTCACGTCGGGACTCGCGATGCCGTCCTTGAAACCCATGAGGTTGCGCGGCGTGCCGCTGGGCCGCGGCGGGCTGGAGAAGCCGTTGATCCGCCACCGCACCTGCATGGCGCCGCGCGTGTGCCGGGCGACGTCGCGGAGCGCGTGCACGACCGTGTCCTCGTCGTCCGCGGACAGTTGCACGCTCAGGTCGCCGTGGCACCAGGCGGGGTCGAGCGAGTCATTGGGGAAGGTCCGCATCGGCGTCAGGCCGGGCGGCCTCCGGGCCGCCAGCCCGTACCGGTCGTCGAACAGGGACGCGCCGACGCCGACGGTCATCATGAGCCCGGCTCCGGGCACGTCGGGGCCGAGCACCCCGGAGTCGGCGGGCGGCGCGCTGATCCCGGCGTCGACGGGCGTGCCGCCGGCGGTGAGCGCGCGGGCGCGGTCGGTCAGGCCGCGGAACAGTTCGGTCAGCTCGCGGCGGCCGTCGGCGACGACGTCGAACGACACGACGACGGTCCGTCGCCTGACCGGTTCGAGGATGCCGGCCTGGTGCGCTCCGTGAAAGGCGCGCGCCGCGGTCCGGCCGGACGGGGCGGCTCCGGCGGCGGTCCCGGCCGCACCGGCGGCGGAGGGACCGGCGACGGCGCCGGCCACGCCGGCGGCCAGGGCGCCGCGCAGGAAGGATCGGCGGTCGGAGGGCATCATCCCGCTCCCTGGGGGCGACGTCGGGGCGCGCAGATCGTGGCGATCGGGGCGAGGCGTTCGAGCAGTTCTCCCACCACGCCGTTGAGGCGCTCGTGGTCGGCGCGCGAGAGCGCGTCGACCGACGAGTGTCCCTTCAGCAGGGCGGCCATCCGGTCCATCGAGGCGTCGACCCCGGCCAGGCCCGCGTAACGGGGACGCAGCAGCGGGCGGAGCAGGTCGACGAGCTCCCGGGTGCCCTCGAGGTTGGCGGCGGCGGTTCGCAGCGTCGTGCCGCTGCCCTGGTCGGCCTCGCCGGTGAGCTGGAACTGCAGGGTGTTCTCCAGGATCTCGTGCGCGCGCAACGGCAGGTCGCCGGGTTCCATGCGCTCGTCGGGCCACGCGGACCGCAGGGCGCGGACGTCCCGGGCGAGACGGTCGGCGACGCCGGCCAGCGAGGCGGCGGACTCGCCGTGCCACAGGCCGTACTCCACGCGGTGGAACCCGGTGAAACCCGGGTCGCGCACCCCGGCGGGCGACCCCGCCGGAAGGCCGTCGATCCGGCCGTCGAAGTCGCCGAACGTGCCGTACGCCGCCCCGAGACGCTCGTAGGCCAGGTGCGCCGGCGTCCAGGCGGCCCGCGCCGCGTCGAGATCACCGTCGTCGACGGCGGACCGCAGGGCGTCGGTCCGGGCGACCAGGCGGTCGAGGCCGGTGGAGACGTACGCCTGGTAGGCGCGCGCCGGCGCGTACAGGTCGTTCTCGGAGACCGGGACGATCCCCGGCGTGCCGCCGCCGGGGCCGCTGATCCGCGTCACGGGGCCGGTGACCGGGTCGCCGGGCCCGTCCTGCGCGCAGCGGAAGGCGTACGAGCCGGGGCCGAGGGTGATCCGCAGCACGCGGACGGTCCCGGGGCCGACGCCCTCCAGCTCGGCGTAGACCGCGCCGTTGCCGGGGTCGATGAGGGTGACGTTCGTCGACGTGTTGCCGTTGTTGCGCAGCGGCAGGTCCTGCCGGCCCGGCCGCAGCGGGACCCGCCCGGTGCCGCAGCCGGAGGCGCCGGCCTCGATCGCGGGCGCCTCCGACGCCGCCTTCGGCGCGGGGGGCGTGCCGTCGCCGGCCATGGCGAGCAGCAGGGCCGCACCCGTCGCACCCGCTGCGAGCGCCGGCAAGCGCATCACGAACTCCATCGGTTCTTCGGAGGGCACGGCGCACGGCCGTCCCTGGTCGGCGGTCACCGGCCGCGCCGGCGCGTTGATCGTCGGGCGGCGGCCCCCGACACTCTAGACGCCACGGAACCCACCGACGCCCGGGATCCCGGGCACCGGCGGGCTCCGCGCAGCTGTTCAAGTCCGCGTAACCGGGGCTTTACCACGGCCTTCTCGATCCATTGCGCACAGAGCCGGCCGATTGGAGTTAGGTTAGTCTCACCTAATAATGTGGCGCGACCATTTCCGACCAGCCGATCGACAGGGGACCCCTTGGCGGACCACCGCTGCGCACACTGTCCGGGAAGTCACACGGGGGAGCGCCCGTGCCTGGCCAGCGCCACCACCGGGGCGCGCTCGTGGCTGCTCATCGAGCATCCCGGCCCGTGGGCCGAGTACGTCGAGGACGCCGACCTGCCGGGACCGGTCGCCGACGCGCTCCGCCGGGCCGCGCGGCACGGCGTACGCGCCCAGTTCATCCGTGCCCCCCGCCGGCGGCGCCGGACGCCTCCGCTGTGGGTCTACACCGGCTTCTCCGGCGACACAGCCCCTGACGGCCGGCCCGTGACGCCCTGGCTGGAGGGCAGGGAACTCGCCGACCCGGCCGAACTGGCCGGCCTCGACCTGGCGGCCGTGGCGGCCGGCAGGCCACCCGGCCTCGGCCGGCCGGTGGCGGGCCCGCTCCTGCTCGTCTGCACCCACGGCCGCCGGAACGCCTGCTGCGCGCGGACCGGCGCGCCGCTGGCCCGCGCCCTGCGCGAGCGCTTCGGATCACAAGTGTGGGAAACCACACATGTGGGCGGCGACCGCTACGCCGCCAACCTCGTCTGCCTGCCGCACGGCCTGTACTACGGCGACCTGGACCAACGGCGCGCGGTGGCCGCCGTGACGGCGTACCACGGAGGGGAGGTCGTGCTCGACCGCTACCGTGGCCGAGCCGGCCTGCCCGAGCCGGTGCAGGCCGCCGAGCACTTCGTGCGGGCACACACCGGGATCCTCGCGGTGGACGGCGTCACGGTGGAGTCGATGGTCGCCGACACCGCCGTCGTGCGCGCCGGCCAGGAGAGATACCGCGTCCAGGTGGAGCGGACCGACCCCGGCCCGTGCGGCGGGGGATGTTCGGAGAACCTCGCCACGTATGTTAAAAGGGGGATGGCCCTTCTCAACGGGGCGGCCCTCGTGTAGCCTCTCCGAGGCCCTATTCGCCGTTCCCGTGAGGACACGGCGGCTCTCGGGGAACATCACGGCGCTTCAAGACGTTGCAAGATTTTGCGCGCTTCTTACTGCTGTAGCGCCCGTGACCGAAATTTGCTCACCAGCAAGCTACGAGGTGGTAGTTCTATGGCTCAGGTACGTCGGCAGGCAAACCTCCCCCGTCCCAGCTGGGGCTGGCAGGACGCTGCCGAGTGCCGGGGGGAGGACCTCATCCTGTTCTTCGGCCCCGACGGAGAGCGTCAGCCGGAGCGTGAGATCCGCGAGCGTAAGGCCAAGGCCGTCTGCATGCGCTGCCCCGTGCGCAACGAGTGTCTTGACTACGCCGTCTCCCGGCCCGAGAAGTACGGCACGTGGGGCGGCCTGAACGAAGACGAGCGCGCGTCCGAGCGTCGCCGTCGCATGCGTCGCGCCAACGCCGCGTAGCGTTCCCTCCGCTACCTGCGGCTGCGCGACCCCGGCCCGGGGATTCCGGGCCGAACGGCGTGAGCGCCGAGCAATCCAGAATGTTCACCCCTTCACGTGGCGGGTGATCTGATCTTCCGCGAGCCGGGCGACCTCATCGAGTGCGCCCGGCTTCGGCGATCGCCGCCCCGCGCCGGGCAACCCCACGATCGCCGTCTCGGTCGTCGTCCGCGCGGTCGCCCGCTCGTTCGGCGACAGCGCTCTCAGGTCGCGTCCGCCCACGATTGAACAGTGTAGGCGCACGTACGACCGCTGAAGCCTGCCGCGAGATCCGGGCGCCGCCGCGGAGCACCACCGCGGCGGCGCCGTCCGGCCGCGCGGCCGGCGTGACCAGCGCCGCGGCCGCCCCGGCGCAGGCCCGGAACAGGCCCCCGGACGTGTTCTCGGCCACCCCGAGGCGGCCGCGGGAGGACGTTCGGCGGGCGGACCTTCACAGCAGCCGTTGCACGTCGTCATCGGACAGCTGGTCGAAGCGCACGTACCACTGGCCCACCGCGCGGAACGTCCAGGGGGCGGCCAGCACCACGATCTCGTCGGCGTCTGCGGCGAGCGCCTTCACCGTCTGCGCGGCTCCGACCGGCACCGCGAGCACGACCCGCCGGGGCTCGCCCGCCCGGACGGCCGCGAGCGCGGCCCGCGCCGTCCCTCCCGTGGCGAGGCCGTCGTCGACCACCACGACGTCCCGGTCCTTGACGGACGGCAGCGCCCGATCCCCCCGGTACGCCGTGACCCGGCGCGCCAGTTCGGCCCGCTCACGTCGTACGGTCTCCTCGACGTCCGCGCGGGTCAGTCCCACGCGGTGCATCAGGTCGGGATCGAAGACCGGATCCCCGTCCTCGGCGATCGCGCCGACGCCCAGCTCCGGCTGGCCCGGACAGCCGATCTTCCGCGTCACGAGCACCTCGAGCCGCGCGTCCAGGCGGCGCGCGATCTCCCGGCCGACCGGCACGCCGCCACGGGGCAGGGCGAGGACGAGCGGGTCGACGAGCCGCAGCGGCACGAGCTCCTCCGCGAGCAGGCGCCCGGCCTCGGCCCGGTCGGTGAAGGGCAGCCGCACTCCCTGACGGCTCCAACCCACGACGACCACCTCGCACGGATGAGGGGCCTTTCTTCCGGAGCCCTACCCACAACGGGCAGGTGCATCCGGCCGTTCGACGGTTCCTCCGTCCCGACGGTCCGAGGACGGCCGCCGCGTCGCCGCGGTGACTTCACCCGAGGCGCCCCCTCCGTCCGGATCGCGACGCATCTCGCGGCCACGCCGGCCGGACGCTCATGGCGTGGCGTCCTCGCCAGTCACCCGGCGGCGTCCTACCGTGACGCTGTGATCGCGATGGAGCCCGTCCCTGCATGGTGCCTGGTCAACGGCGAGTGGTCCGAGCGCGAGGACCCGGTGATGGCGGCGTGCGACCCGCAGGGCGGCGACGTGGACGCCGCGATGGCGGGGCTCGGCTTCGAGGCCTGGTGCCGGATCGGCGATGAAGGGTTCGCCGCGACGCCGTTGACGCTGACGGTCTACTCCCGCGAGAAGCCGCCCCTGCAGTTCCTGCTGCAGCTGGAGGGGAACGCCGGGAACGTCGTCGAGCACGTCTTCGCCGAGGCCCTCCCCGACGCGATGAACCTGCTGGCGGCGTGGGCGCCGGTGGCCCAGGCCGGCGCCCTGGCCGAGCTGGTCCGGCGGCTGGCGGCCGAGGACGGTGAGCTGTCGCCCGCGCTGCGGCCCCGGCCCGCGCCGCCCCGGCCGTTCGCGACCGGAGCGACGCACGCGACGGCGGTGGAGCCCTGATCCCGGGCCTGCCGCGAGACCGGCCGGAATCCTAGGCCGGCCGGGGACCCTTCGGGACGCCGTCGTCGATCTCCGCCGGAGCGTTGATCGTGACACGGTGCATCTTGCGGCGCTGGGTGTAGTCGGCGACCGCGTAGTGCTGGGTGGGCCGGTTGTCCCAGAAGGCCAGCGTGCCGACCCGCCACTTCAGCCGCACCTGGAACTCCGGCGACCGGACGACGTCCTGGAGCAGCGGCAGGAGCGCCTCGTTCTCCCGGTCGTCCATGCCGACGAGGCGGGTCGTCGAGCTGCGGTTGACGTACAGCGCCTTGCGGCCGGTCTCCGGATGGACGCGCACGACCGGATGACGGACGGGCGGCCACTTGCGCTGCATCTCCGCCAGGTCCAGCTTGTGGCCCTTCGCGATGGCCTTCGTCACCGACATGGTCAGGTCGTGCTCGGCCTCGAGCTCGTCGCACAGGCGCTGGATCGACCGGGGCAGCGACTCGTAGGCGAGGTACATGTTGGCCCAGTTGGTGTCGCCGCCGACGTCGGGCAGGATCACCGCGCGCAGCAGCGACCCCATCGGGGGCACCGTCATGAAGGTGTTGTCACTGTGCCAGGAGTCCCCGCCCTCGCCCTTGGGGTCCTTCTGGTCCAGGATGTGGATGGCGCTCGCCGACGTCTTCATCGGCGGCTCGTTCAGCGTGCCGAACCGCTCGGCGAAGGCCAGGTGCTGCTCGTCGGTGATCTCCTGGTCGCGGAAGAACAGGACCAGGTGGTCGAGCAGGCCCCGGCGGATCTCCGCGACCTCCTCCTCCGACGGTGGTTTTCGCAGGTCGAGTCCTGTCACCTCGGCGCCGATGTGCCGTGTTACGGGGTGGAATTCGATCATGTCGGTGGCCCTCCGTCGTGGCCCGCACAGCAAAACAAGCAATCGCTAGGTTGCCACGTTTCGGCACGCCTGACCACCCCTTGGAGCGGTACAACCGCGTGTTCGGTGCGGTGCCGGCCCGGTACCGGGCCGGCACCGCCTCCGGGCCGCGCGGTCAGCGGGGGCCGGTCGCGGCGGGGAGGTGGGCCAGGGCCCCGCGGGCGGCGGGAAGGGCGGCCTGCCGGTCGGCGGGGACGAGACCGACGCGGGTACGGCGGTCGAGGAGGTCGGACTCGTCGAGGGCGCCCTCGTGGAGAACCGCCCAGACCAGTTCGGCGCCGATGGTGGCCGAGCCCGGCGCCACCGGCTCGGCGAGCGAGGGGTCCGCCGCCGCGAGGGCCGCCACGGCGGTCGCCTCGGCGCCGTACCGCCGCACGAGGCGCGGCGGCGCGGTCAGCCGGCCGAGCTCCGGCGCGGCGCCGACCAGCGGCAGCCGGGTCGTCCGGCACGGTCCGGCCGGGAGCCCGCGTCCCTCGATCGCCGCGTCGACCGCGTCCTGGGCCATCCGGCGGTAGGTCGTGAGCTTGCCGCCGACGACCGTGACCACGCCGTTCGGGCCGGTCAGCACCGCGTGCCGCCGTGACAGGTCGGCGGTCCGGCCGCCGGGGCCGTCGAGCAGCGGGCGGAGCCCGGCGAACGCGCCCACGACGTCGGCGCGGCGCACGGGGACCTCGAGCGCGGAGTCGACGACGTCGAGCAGGAAGCCGATCTCGGCCTCCGTCGGCCGCGGCACGTCCGGGACCGGGCCGTCCGCGGGCTCGTCCGTCAGGCCGACGTACACCCGGCCGTCGTCCTGGGGCAGGACGAGGGCGAACCGCCCGGTCGTCCCCGGAATCGGCAGGTGCAGCCCGGCGAGCGGCACGCCCAGCGTGTCGGCCCGCAGCACGAGGTGGGTACCGCGCGAGGGCCGCAGCCGGATGCCGTCGGCGAGCCCGCCCGCCCACACCCCGGTCGCGTTGATGACGGCACGGGCCCGGATGACGTGCTCCGCGCCGGTCAGCTCGTCCCGGACGTCCGCGCCGTCGCCGTACAGGGCGGCGGCCCGGCAGCGGGTGATGATCCGGGCGCCGTGCGCGGCCGCCGTCCGCGCGATCGCCGTCACGAGACGGGCGTCGTCGGCGAGCTGACCGTCCCAGGACAGGATTCCGCCGCGCAGGCCGTACGAGCGCAGCGCCGGCACCAGCCGGAGCGTCTCCACGGCGGACAGGCGGCGCGGCCGGGGCAGGACGGCGCGGCGGGTGTGGGCGCTGAGCCGGAGCAGGTCGCCGGCCCGTACCCCGGCCATCGACAGGGTCGCCGCCGACCCCGACACCAGCGGCGTCAGCGGCAGCACGAACGGCAGCGCGCGTACGAGGTGCGGGGCGGTGCGCGCCATGAGCACCCCCCGCTCGACCGCGCTCTCGTGCGCGACGCCGAGCTGTCCGGAGGCCAGGTAGCGCAGGCCGCCGTGCACGAGCTTCGAGCTCCAGCGGGACGTGCCGAAGGCGAGGTCGTGCGCGTCGACGGCGGCGACGGACAGGCCGCGCGAGGCCGCGTCGAGCGCGACGCCCGCGCCGGTCGCCCCGAGCCCGACGACCAGGACGTCGACGACCTCGCCCGCGGCGAGCGCGGCCAGGTCACGGGCCCGCCGGGCGGCGTTCAGGGAGGAGTCCGGCGGCGTCACGGCGCGAGGTACCGGTCGAGGATCTGCCGCAGCTCGTCGTCGAAGGCCTCCGGCGACAGGGCCGGGACGCCGTCGGCGACGATGTGCCCGGACATCGCGAAGGACTGCACGACGAGCAGGACGGCGCGGGCCTGCCGCGCCGGGTCGCCGGCGCGGATCGTGCCGTCGCGGTGGCCGGCGCGCAGAGTCTTCTCGAAGGCGCGGAGCATCGTGTCCTGGGTGGTGCCGCGCCGCTGGAGGAGGTACGGCAGGAGGACCTCGGGGTCGACCTCCAGGATCTTGTGGAACAGCGGGTGCCCGCGGAGCGCGGCGACGCCCGCGACGAGCGCCTCGACCGCCTGCGGCCGGACCGGCGCGCCGTCGCCGGGCGGGGTGACACGGGCGACCACGTCGGCCCACTCCCGGGTCATCAGGTCGGCGACCAGCGTGCGCACGTCCGGCCAGCGCCGGTAGATCGTCATGCGGGACACTCCGGCGCGCCGCGCGACGTCGGTGAGCGTCGTGCGCCGCACTCCGACGGCGAGGACACAGTCGCGGGCGGCGTCGAGCATCGCGTCTTTCTTGTGACGAATAGACGTCATGTGTAACAGTGTAAATCTCGTCATCATCCGCAGGAAGGGAGGGGCCGTGCCGAGGATGCGCTGGGACGGCTGGGGCGATCCGGACCGGGCCACGCCGTTGCCCGCCTCCGTCGTCGGGCTGCTGCGGGAGCTGCTCGGCGTGCGGGCGGATCCCGCGCCGCCGGTGCGGCTCGAGGAGATGACACCGCCCGCGCCGAACCCCGCCGTACGCGTCCTGGCGGAGGTCGTCGGTCCCGACTGGGTGGTCAGCGACGACGAGACGCGGATCCGGCACACCCGCGGGAAGTCCACGCCGGACCTGCTGCGCATCCGCGCGGGTGACGCGAGCGCGGCCCCGGACGCCGTCGTGCTCCCCGCCGACCATGAGCAGGTCCTGGCGGTCCTGGAGCGGTGTTCGCGCGAGCGCGTCGCGGTCGTCCCCTTCGGCGGCGGCACGTCGGTCGTCGGCGGCCTCACCGCGGCGGGGGAGGGGTTCGCCGGCGTCGTCGCGCTCGACCTGCGCCGCCTGGACCGGATCACCGCGCACGACACCGTGTCGCGGACGGCCACCCTCCAGGCGGGCCTGCGCGCCCCGCGTGCCGAGGCGCTGCTGGCCGAGCGCGGGTTCACGCTCGGCCACTACCCCCAGTCGTACGAGTGGGCGACCATCGGCGGGTTCGCCGCGACGCGGTCCTCAGGCCAGGCGTCGGCGGGCTACGGCCGGTTCGACGAGATGGTGGCCGGCCTGACCGTCGCCACGCCGCGCGGCACCCTGACGCTCGGCCGGGCCCCGAGGTCCGCGGCCGGCCCCGACCTGCGCGAGCTGGTGCTCGGCTCCGAGGGCGCCTTCGGCGTCATCACGGACGTGACCGCGCGGGTCCGCCCGCTGCCGGAGACGCGCCGGTACGAGGGCTGGCGGTTCCCCACGTTCGCCGAGGGCACCGCCGCCGTACGGGCGCTGGCCCAGGACGGGCCGCTGCCGACCGTGCTCCGGCTGTCCGACGAGACCGAGACGATGATCGGCCTCGCCCGGCCCGACGAGATCGGCGAGGGGCGCGGCGACGGCTGCCTGGCGGTCTGCGGGTACGAAGGCCACCGGGAGGACGTGGCGGCGCGCCGCGCCGGCGCGCACGCCGTCCTGACCGCGCACGGCGGGGAGCCGCTGGGCGACGCGCCGGGGGAGAGCTGGGCCGCCGGCCGGTTCTCCGCGCCGTACCTCCGTGACGCGCTCCTCGACGTGGGGGCCTTCGCCGAGACGCTGGAGACCGCCGGGTTCTGGTCGGTGCTGCCGCGCCTCGCCGAGAGCGTGCGGCAGACGCTGTCCCGCGAGCTGCCGTCCTCCCTGGTGATGTGCCACATCTCCCACGTCTACCGGGACGGGGCCTCCCTGTACTTCACCGTCGTCACCGCGCAGGGCGACGACCCCTTGGGGCGGTGGCGGCACGCCAAGGCCGCCGTCGGCGACGCGATCGTCGAGGCCGGCGGCACGATCACCCACCACCACGGCGTCGGGACCGACCACCGTGACCGGCTCGCCGACGAGATCGGCCCGCTCGGCGTCGACGTCCTGCGCGCGGTCAAGGACCGGCTCGACCCGGCCGGCATCCTCAATCCCGGCGTGCTCGTCCCGCCCGCCACCGGATGACCCGTACGATCCGGCGGAGGACGTGGCCACCGCCGGAGCCGCGCGGAAGGGATGCCGGAAGCCCGGCAGCCCGGCCCGCGCGCGTTTCTCGGCGGGGCCGGACTCGCGGTACTGGAAGAAGGGTGCTGAGGATGCGTTCGTTCACCGCCGTGGTGAACCCGGCCGCGGGCGGCGACGCGGCCGCCCGGCTCATCCCGCTCGCGCGGCTGCTGCGCGAGGCCGGCGCGGAGATGACCGTGGAGTACAGCCGCAGCCTCGAGCACGCGGCCGAACTCGCGCGCAGCGCGGCCGACAAGGGCCACGTGGTGATCGCGGCGGGCGGCGACGGCATGGTCGGCGGGCTGGCCGGCGCCCTCGCCGGCACGGACGGCGTGCTCGGCATCCTGCCGGCGGGCCGGGGCAACGACTTCGCCCGCCAGCTCGGGCTGCCGGAGGAGCCGGACCGGCTCGCCGCCCTGCTGCTGGAGGCCGAGCCGAGACGGATCGACGCGATCGAGGTGACCTCGCCGGACGGCGAGTCCCGCGTCGTCGCGGGCAGTGTGTACGCCGGGGTGGACTCGGTCGCCAACGTCCACATCAACCGGCTCACCCGGCTGCCCGGTCCGCTCGCGTACTACCTGGGCCCGCTGCGCGCGATCGCGACCTGGCGCCCGGTCTCCTACCGCGTCACCGTGGACGGCGAGCTCCACGAGGAGCGCGGCTACACGGTCGTCGTCGCGAACTCCGGGTTCTACGGCTACGGCCTGCACATCGCGCCGGACGCCGCGGTCGACGACGGGCTCCTCGACGTCGTCATCATCCGGCACGCGCCGAAGCGGCTGTTCTTCGCCGTCATGCGGGAGCTGCCGCGGGGCACGCACGTCGACCGCCCGGTGGTCGAGGTGCTGCGGGGCCGGGAGGTGCGGGTCGAGGCCGACCGGGAGATCCCGTACGGCGCCGACGGCGAGCTGCTCGGGGTGCTGCCGGCGACGGCGCGCGTGCTGCCCGGCGCGCTGAACGTGATCGCCGATCCGGTCTGACACTTGGCGCGAGGTTTACCGGTCACAGAAGACGACGGCGGTACGTTCCCGGTGTGCGGGGGCGATCACTGTGAAACACGCGCTGGCCGCGGTGGCGGGCATCGCGGTGGGCCTGCCGGTGCTGGCGGCCCTGGCGCCCAGGCCGGACGGGCGGCCCGCCGGGGGACTGCCGGCCCGGTACGTCCCGTGGGCCCGCGTCGGGCACCGGTTCCCGAGGACGTTCGCGGAGGGGCCGGCGGAGCACCGGCCCGCACGGCGGGCCGCCTCGTCCGGTCCCGGCCGGCCGCAGCCCGCTCCGTCCGCCCAGACGATGGCCCGCGGTCCGCTCCCGGCGCCGTACCACCGGTCCGCGCGTCAGGGCCCCGACCGCGCGGCGTCGCGTGGCGCGGACCGTACGGCCGGGCGCGAACCCGAACCGGCGTGGACTCCGGCCGGCACGCCGTCGCCGTCCCCCGCCGAGAGCCCGGCACGGTACCCGGCGGAGACGCCGCCGAGGTATCCGGCCGACCGGCCCTGGCGGTACCCGCTCGACCGGCCGTCCGGCGACGCCACGGTGCGCCCGGCCGACCTCGAACTGTCCATCGCCGCGCCGCCCACCGTCCGGCCCGGCGGCCGGTTCTCGTACTCGGTGCGGCTGACCAACCATGGGCCCGGCGCGCCCGGCCCGATCACGGTGCGCAGCGTGCTGCCCCCGGGCACCGTACGGACCGGGGCCTGGCTGCCGACGGGCGTCGACGGGTACAACGGCGACCGGGAGGCCGCGCTGGTGGTGCGCCGTCTCGAACCCGGCCGGTCGCTCGCCGCGCGGTTCGACGTCAGGGTGCTGCCGGACGCCCGCGGTGAGCTCGTCGCCCGAGGCCGGATCGCCGCGGTCGGCGGCGTGCCCGACCCCGTGCCCGACGACGACACGGCCCGGGTCTCCACCCTCGTCCGCCCCCGGTGAACCCGGGAGCGTCCGGGGAACCGCCGGCCGCGAGAACGCGTCATAACGTATGTCAGAACGTACGGACGAGACGCGACCGGTTGGGAAGAAAAGGGGCCATGCGCACCATCCTGAACATCATCTGGCTGATCTTCGCCGGGCTGTGGCTGGCACTCGGCTACTTCCTGGCCGGGATCGTCTGCTGCGTCCTCATCATCACGATCCCCTTCGGGATCGCCGCGTTCCGGATCGGGGCGTACGCGCTGTGGCCGTTCGGCAAGACGGTGGTGCGGCGAGGCGACGCGGGGGTGATGTCGGCGATCGGCAACGTGATCTGGTTCTTCGTCGCCGGGCTCTGGCTGGCCATCGGTCACGTGGTCACCGGGATCGCGCTGTGCGTCACCATCATCGGCATCCCGCTCGGCCTGGCGAACTTCAAGCTCATCCCGGTCTCGCTGGTGCCGCTGGGACGCGAGATCGTCTCCACCGACGACCCGCGGGCCTTCGCCTGAGCCGCGGGTAGGGCCGGGGTCGATCCACGCTCTACCGCCGGGTTCCGGGGGACAAAGTCTCGGGTGAGAAAGATCATCCTCTTTGTTCGCGGGCTGGACAGCCGCTGGTCACCGGGACACACTTGCCCCATGTCAGCGGCCACGCCGTTGCCCAAGCAGGGCGACGTGTTCTTCGACTCCCGGGGAGCGGACCGCGCGCTGCGGCTCAGCCGCCATCCCGACGCGGGGGTCGTCGTGCTGAGCATCTGGAACGGCGGGGTGTGCCAGGGCACCTTCCGGTTGCCGTCGGACCAGATCGCCACGTTGGCGGAGGCGCTGCTGAGCGCGGCGCCGGAGCCCCGGCCGCCGCTGCCACAGACCGGCCAGTACGAGCCCCCGCCCGCCGAGCCGTACGAGGCGCCGCCCGCCGAGCGGTACGAGGCCCCGGCCGCCGAGCGGTACGAACCGCGACCCGCCGGCCGGTACGACCCGGCCGCGGGCGGCGGGGAGCGGCCCCCGGCGTCGTACGAATCTTCGCCTCCGGGGCGCTACGAGTCGCCGCCCGCCGCGCCGTACGACCGGTCCGAGCCGCGTCCGGCGGGCGACGGACCGCCGCCGCACGAGCGGTTCGAGTCACAGCCGCCGGGCGACTTCGAGCCGCGTCCCGCCTGGCGGCCGGACCCACCGACCGTGCCCTGACGGGCCGGGGCCGGCGGGACCCGCCCAGGGCCTGTCCGGACGTCCGGGCGACCTGGCCGGAATGTGCCGAACAGCGGCAACGGGCTGATCTTCACTGCTAGGTTGCCCGGGTGCCCCCCTCTTCTCGCGACTCCGCGGCCGGTGCCGGCTGGACGTGCCGGGAGCCGGGAACGTACACCGCCCTGATACCGAGCCGGGCGCGATCCCTGTCGTGGACGAACCCCGCGACGCTCTGGCGGGCCCGCAACGACGTCCTCGCCCGCTGGTTCGGCGACCCGACCGACGATGAGCGGGCACGCTGGGTGCGCGAGCAGTCGGCGCGGGGAGTCTCTCCGGACTTCGCGATCGAGCGCGACGACCCGGACTCCTTCTCCTTCATGATCCTGGGCGACACGGGCGAGGGGGACGCCTCGCAGTACGCCGTGGTACCGGGCTTCGAGAAGATCGGCGCGGGCACGCGGTTCGCGGTCATCGCGAGCGACGTGATCTACCCCACGGGGAGCGTGAACGACTACCCCACCAACTTCTTCCGCCCCTACCAGGGCTATGACGCCCCGATCTACGCCGTCCCGGGCAACCACGACTGGTACGACGGTCTTGGCGGGTTCATGCGCGTCTTCTGCGGCGCGCCTCCGCTGTCCCCGGACGGCCGCCCCAAGCGGTTGTCGGCCGCCTGGTGGCGGCGGCTGTTCTGGAAGGAACCCGAGGTCGCCGACGAGGGGCGTCTCGCCGCGGCGGAGGCCCTGCGGTCCGCGCCGGGGCAACGGGCGGCGCAGCCGGGACCGTACTGGGTGATGGACGCCGGCCCGCTCCGCATCATCGGCATCGACACGGGCATTCTCGGCGGCATCGACGCCGACCAGGGCGCGTGGCTGCGCCGCGTGTCCCAGGGGCCCAAGCCGAAGATCCTGATCACGGGCAAGCCGCTGTACGTGGACGACGCGCTGCATCCCTGCCCGATCGCGGGCGGCGGGACCGTCGACGAGATCGTCCGCGACCCGGCCTGCAACTACGTCGCGGCGATCGGCGGGGACATCCACAACTACCAGCGGTATCCGGTGCGGGTCGGGGACCGCGTGATCGAGTACATCGTCTCGGGCGGCGGCGGCGCCTTCATGCACGCGACGCACACGATCCCGCGCGTGACGGTGGGCGGCGTCTCCGAGGAGGAGTTCCGCTGTTACCCCCTGCGCGGCGACTGCCTCGCCTTCTACAGCAGGCTGTACGGCAGGAGGCTGCGGCTCCGGCGGTTCTTCGAGCTGTCCGAGGACGAGGCGGCCGCGGTGATCGAACAGCGGCTCGGGATACCGCCGCACCGGGAGACGCGGGCGACGGTGACGTGGCGCGCCAGGATCGTCGCGTCGCTGCTCGGCGTGCCGCCGCGGCCGCATCGCCGGTCCCGCCTGCGCCTTCCCGTCCGGCGCATCTACCAGCGGTTCCTCTCCCCGGTGTCCGACTCGAACCGGCCGCCCCTGTTCAAGAGCTTCCTGCGCCTCGACGTCACGCCGGAGAGCCTGCGGATCCGCTGTTTCGCCGCGACCGGATGCCGGGAGCACGAGCTCGACCCTCCGCTCGAAGACGAACTGATGATCCATCTCCGGATATAACGGATCATTCGTGTGAACCATGGCGCCCTATGCCGCGTCTGAGAGATGCACATATGGCGGCACCCATCTGCCGCGACCCCCGACCTCAGGAGAGGCCTTAATGAGCAACCCCTACCCGCAGCAGCACCAGCCGCAGTACGCGGGGGCGACGCCGCAGTACCAGGGGCAGCCCGGCTACCAGGGCATGGCGCAGAACCCCGGGCAGATGGTGCCCGCGCAGCACGGGCAGCCGGCCCTCATGGGCATCCAGATGAAGCGCCGCAACCCGGTCGGCGTGTGGCTGGGCCTCCCGCTGATCACCCTCGGCATCTACAACCTGGTCTGGTACTACAGCGTGCACAGCGAGCTGGCGAACTTCGACCGCCGCCGCCAGGTCAGCGCCGGCATGGCGCTGTGCTCGCTGCTGTTCGGGTGGATCACGCTCGGCATCTGGCCGCTCGTCACCTACATCATGCTGGCCGGGCACGTCCGGAACGCCCAGCAGGCGGCCGGCCTCCAGCCCACCTGCAGCGGCGGCCTCGCCTTCCTGCTCGGCCTCTTCGGCTTCGGCACGCTGTACTACCAGATCGAGCTCAACAAGGTCGTCGACCGGTACCAGGGCGCGCCGACCGGCGCCCAGGTCCCCCTCGCCGCCTGACGGACCCAGCCAGAAGACCCTGGTCACAGGGTCTTTTTCCGTCCTCGGCGCAGATCGTCCGCCCCGCCCCACCGCTCCGTTTCGTCGGTGGGGCCGGGCACAATCGACCCATGCGGATCGCAGTCGGCGCGGTGGGGGACGGCGGGGTGCTGCGCCCGGTCGCGGAGGACGGCACCCCCACCGGACCGGCCGAGCCGGTCACCGACCTCGTCTCCGCCATCGCCCGCCGCGAGGCCGCCTGGTCCCGGCCCGGCGGTGCGCCGGGTGACGCCCGCGGCGACGCCGCGGTACGGCCCGGCGGTGCGCGAGGTGACGCCGCGGCACGGACCGGCGGCGTCCGCTGGGTGTGGTCCTCGACCGCGGACCTCTACCCGCGCCTGCTCAGGGCCGGGGTCCGCGTCGCGCGCTGCCATGACCTCGAGCTGACCGAGACGCTCCTGCTGGGCCACGCGGGCCACTTCGGCGAGCCGCGCTCCGTCGCTGCGGCCCTGGCCCGCCTGCACGGACGGCCCGTCCCGGACGATCCGGTCGTCGCCCACGACCTGCCGACGCTGTTCGACGAGGGCCCGTCGGACGACGTCGAGGCCGTCGTGGCCGTGCACGCCGAGCAGCAGCGACGGATCGCCGAGGCCGGGCTGCGGATGCTCGCCGCCGCCGAGTCGGCGGGCGCGCTGGTCGCCGCGGAGATGGGCCACGACGGTCTGCCGTGGCGCCCGGACGTCCACGACGCGCTGCTCACCGACCTCATGGGCCCGCGTCCGGCACCCGGTCTGCGGCCGCGCGGGCTGCAGCACCTGGCGGACCGGATCGGCGAGGCCCTGGGCCGGCGGATCAACCCCGACTCGCCGTCGCAGATCGTCAAGGCGTTCGCGCAGGAGGGCGTGCGGATCCCGTCGACCCGGTCGCACGTGCTGCGGCAGGTCGAGCACCCGGCCGCCCGGCTGCTGCTGGAGTACAAGGAGCTCGCCAGGCTCTACGTCGCGCACGGCTGGTCATGGCTCGACACGTGGGTGCGCGACGGCCGGTTCCGCCCGGAGTACGTCGTCGGCGGCGTCGTCTCCGGGCGCTGGGCCACCAACGGCGGGGGAGCGCTGCAGATCCCGAAGGTGCTGCGCCGCGCGGTCGTCGCCGATCCGGGATGGAGCCTCGTGGTCGCCGACGCCGCCCAACTGGAGCCGCGGGTGCTGGCCGCGCTCGCCGGCGACGAGGCGTTCGCCGCCGCCGCGGGCGAGAGCGACCTCTACTCCGCGCTCGCGGGCGTTTTCGGCGGCGCCCGCGACAAGGCCAAGATCGCGCTGCTGTCCGCCATGTACGGCGGGACGAGCGGCGAGGCGCCGCAGTTGCTCGCGGTGATGCGCCGCCGGTTCCCCGCCGCGTACGACTATGTGGAGGCGGCGGCCCGCGCCGGGGAGTCGGGCCGCGTGGTGCGGTCGCGGCTGGGCCGCACGTGCCCGCCGCCGTCACAGGAGTGGCGTGACCTCGCCGTTCAGGACGGCGGCGGATCGGCGGTGCGCAGCCGCGGCCGGTTCACCCGCAACTTCGTCGTCCAGGCCAGCGCCGCCGACTGGGCGCTCGTTCTCCTGGCGGCGCTGCGCCGCAGGCTGACCGCGCTGGGCTCCGGCGACGCCGCCCCGCGGCTCGTCTTCTTCCAGCACGACGAGGTGATCGTGCACGCCCCCCGGGAGCTGACCGAGGCGGTGACCGCCGCGATCCGGGAGTCCGCGACGGAGGCGCGCCGCCTGGTGTTCGGCGACACCCCGGTCCGCTTCCCGATGGAGGCCGTCGCCGTCGAGTGCTACGCGGACGCCAAGTGACCCGGCCTCCGGGATGAAGAGTCCGCTTCATCACCGGCTCGACCGCCGGAGCGCCGCCGGAGCGCCGGTGGCGCCGCGTCAGCCGGCGACGGGATCCCAGGACTCCCGCTTGTTCAGGGCCTCGGCGTCCAGGTCGGTCGTCTGTTTCCAGATCCCCCGCATACTGGCGACCTCGTCGGCGTCGAGGATGTCCTCGATCCGGGCGAACCCTTCCGGCGCGCGTTCGGCGATCAGGTCGAGCATCTTGTCCAGCGGCATGTTCCGGCAGGCCATCACGACCGCGTTGGCCTCCGGGAGACGGATCTCCTCGTACGACCGCGACCCGGCGATCGGGTCCGCCGAGGAGGCCAGCTCCCGGGCGAGGACCCGCGCGTCCAGGATCGCCTGCGAGCCGCCGTTGGAGCCCACGGGGTACATCGGGTGGGCGGCGTCCCCGGCCAGCGTCACCCGGCCCCGGCCCCAGGAGGGGAGCGGGTCGCGGTCGACCATGGGGTAGTCGAGGATCCATTCGGCGCCGGCCAGCAGCTTCGGCACGTCGAAGCCGTCGTGCCGCCAGTCGGCGAAGTGGGGGAGCACGTCCTCCAGCCGCCCCTCGCGCGTCCAGTTCGCCGTGGCCGCCCCGTCCCGCGGGTCGGCGGAGACGCGCACCTCCGCCACCCAGTTGACCAGGCAGCGGCCGCGCTCGGCCGCCCTCTGGGAGATCGGATACAGGACCATGCGCCCCACACTGTGGGAGCCCATGACGAGCATGGTGTCGCCGGTCAGGAACTCGTCGACCTCGGTGACGCCGCGCCACATGCGGACGCCGTTCCACAGCGGCGCGCCCTCGCCTGGATGCAGCAGCCGCCGTACGGCGGAGTGGATGCCGTCCGCGCCCACGAGCAGGTCGGCGCGCTGCGTGACGACCTCGCCGCGGACGCGCAGCCGCGCCGTCACCCCATCGGCGTCCGCCTCGAAGTCCTCGAAGGACGCCCCCGTCCGTACGGCGTCGTCGCCGAGGCGTTCGCGCACCGCGTCGGCCAGCAGCATCTGCAGGTCGCCGCGGTGGATGGAGTACTGCGGCCAGTCGTACCCGGCGTACCGGCCGCGCGGATGAACGGCGATCCGGTTGCCGAACCGGTCCGTCGTGATCATCTCGCGGGTCTCGATCCCGGTCGCCTCGAGGGCGTCGGCGAGCCCGAGCTCGGTCAGCTCCCGTACGGCGTGCGGCTGCAGGTTGATGCCCACGCCGAGCGGCCGCAGCACGGGCGCCGCCTCCACGACGCGCGCGCCGATACCGGCCTTCTCCAGCGCCAGCGCGGTCGTCAGACCGGCGATTCCCGCTCCTACGATGAGCACGTCCACGATGGTCTCCTCCTGCGCGGCGCGGAGCGCGTGGTCAGTTACGGGCGAGGCGTACGTCGACGACCGCCGGGCGCCCGGCCTCCAGCGGCTCGATCGCGCGCCGCAGGGTCGGCACCAGGTCTGCGCGGTCGATCACGATCTCCCCGTGAGCATGGCACGCGCGGGCCACGGCGGCGAAGCCGGTCGGGCTCTGGAACCGCGTGCCGCCCGCGTACCGGCCGCGCCGTCTCAATTCGCGTCGGCGCCGGATGGTACCTGGCCGCGGACGAGACGGCCGACCTCCCCGCGCAGATGCACGAACTCCGGGAGCTCCCGTGTGGTGATCTGGTCGCGGTCCTTCGGCAGGCCGATGGCCAGGTCGGCGACGATCCGGCCCGGGGAAGGGCTCATGACGATGACCCGGTCGCCGATGTAGACGCTCTCGTCGATGTCGTGCGTGACGACGAGGATGGTCATGTCGCTGTCCCCGCGCACGCGCAGCAGGAGGTCCTCCAGGTCCTCGCGTGTCTGCGCGTCGACCGACCCGAAGGGCTCGTCCATGAGCAGGAGCGCCGGGCCGTAGGCGATGGCACGGGCGATGGCGACACGCTGCTGCATTCCCCCCGACAGCTGCCAGGGATACTTGCCGGCGCTGCCGGAGAGGCCGACGGCCTCCAGGGCGTCGAGCGCGGCCTCACGGCGTTCCGCGCGGTTCATCCCGCGCTTCCGGAGCGCGAAGGTCACGTTGTCGCGTACGGACAGCCAGGGCAGGAGCGAGCGGGAGTAGTCCTGGAACACGACCGCCAGGTTGTCGGGCACGCCGCGCACCGGTACGCCGGACAGGTAGATCTCACCGGAGGTCGGGGCGACGAGGCCGGCGACGGCCCGCAGCAATGTGGACTTCCCACAGCCGGACGTTCCGACGATGCTGACCAGTTGGCCTGCGGGCACCTCGAGAGACACATCCTCAAGAGCCGTATGAAGCTCATCGGCGCGGCCGTAGGTGTGACTTACCTTCAATACCTCGAGCACGATTGAGAACCCGCCAATTCAGATGCAGAGGTCGCATGCTACAGCGGCGGCAGAGCGAGCCGCACCCCTACGTTAGCGCCCGCCGTGCGGAGCGGTGAGGAATGCCGGAAGACCACCTGACGAGTCAGGAACAGTGACTCTAGGTGATCGATTGCGGGCTTGTTACAGATTCGGACATTAAGGATGTTTGTCACATTCTCCTGACTCAGCCTTAACTCCTGTATCCATATCGATACCATCGCCCCGTCTTGCGGTCGCTACGGTAAGCCTTCGCCGCCGGTCATGGAGACCCATCCGGTCACGATGTGTGACGGATCGCGGGCGCACAGTCAGTTAAATCAAGGAGCTACAGTGGGCATTCGTCGATGGGCCTGCGCTGCATTCGGAATCGCGATTGCAGCGAGCGTCATCTCTGGATGTGGCGGGGGATCGGACGATACCGAGAAGAGCGCGAACGGACTCGAAAAGACCGAGCTCAAGGTCGGCACGCTCCCGATCGTGGACGACGCGCCCTTCTATCTCGCTCTCAAGAACGGCTATTTCAAGGCGGAGGGCCTGAAGGTCACCCCCATGACCCTGGCCAACGGTGAAGAAGGCATCACGCGCCTCCAGTCGGGCGGCGTGGACGTCGCCTGGAGCAGCTACCCGAACGCGATCATGGCGACGGACAGCGGCAAGGTGCAGCTCCGCATCGTCGTCGACGGGTACACCGCGACCAAGCACCTGTTCCCCGTGCTGGCCATGCCGAAGTCGAAGATCAAGAAGCCGGCCGACCTCGCAGGGAAGAAGGTCTCGGTCAACGGCCTGAAGGGTCTCGGCCCGCTGCTGCTCTCCTCGGCCCTGAAGACGGCCGGTGTCGACCCCAAGAGCGTCCACATGGTCGCGACCCCCTTCCCGCAGATGCCGGCGCAACTGCAGAGCGGTGCGATCGACGCCGCGTGGATCACCGAGCCCTTCGTCACCCAGGCCTCCCAGAAGCTGGGAGCCACCGAGATCATCGACACCGCGACCGGTCCCGCCGACGGGCTGCCGATCGCCGGCTTCGTGGCCTCGGGCGCGGGGGCGAAGAAGTACCCGAAGGCTCTCGCGGCGTTCCAGCGGGCCATGGCCAAGGCGCAGGCCCTCGCCACCAACCGCGCCCAGGTCGAGCAGATCCTGCCGACCTACATCAAGACCATCACCCCGCAGGTCGCCTCGACCATCACCATCGGCAGCTACCCGACCTCGCTCAACAAGGCGAGGCTCCAGCGGGTGCCCGACCTGATGCAGGAGTTCGGCTTGATCCAGAACCACCTGGACATGCAGACCATGCTGCTCTCGCAGTCCCAGTAGGCGATGGAGCGCACAGTGGTCGAATCCGGCGTCGACGCTCCGACCGCTTCGCCGGGTGACACCGCCCCGGCCGGCCCTTCCCGTCAGGGCCGGCCGGGGGTCGCCCGCGTGGTCCGGGGTGCCATCGGCGTCCTGGTCTTCCTTGTCCTCTGGGAGATCATCGGCAGGGCCGGAATCGTGGACCGGACCTTCCTGCCGCCTTCCTCGGACGTGCTGCGGCGACTGGTGACACTGGCAGGCGACGGCGGCTTCCTCCAGGACGTCGCGGCGACGCTGGCCGCGTGGGGATCCGGTCTCCTCATCGCGACTCTGATCGCCGTTCCCGCGGGACTGCTCCTCGGCAGTGTGCCCGGGATCAACTCCGCCGTGCGGGTGCTGGTGGAGTTCCTGCGGCCCATCCCCGGTGTGGCGCTCATCCCGCTCGCGCTTCTCGTGATCCCCGAGCAGGCGGCGCTGGAGCGCACCCTGGCGGTGTACGCGTCGATGTGGCCGATCATGATCAACGCCGTGTACGCGGTGGGCGAGGTCGATCCCGTCGCCCGTGAGATGGCGAAGTGCTTCGGCGTGGGGCGCTTCGGCATGCTGCTCCGCATCGCGCTGCCCAGCGTGGCCCCGTTCATCGCGACGGGTGTCCGCGTCGCGTCGGGCATCACATTGATCGTCATCGTCAGCACCGAGCTGATCGCGGGCGGAGGCGAGCACGGCCTCGGCATGTTCATCATCAACGCGAGCGCCGACGCGGAGCACGGCGATCTCCTCTACGCGGGAGTCGCGGCCGTCGGCCTGCTCGGATTCCTGATCGACGTCCTCATGCGGCAGGGAGAACGGAGACTTTTCCGATGGCACTACGCGCGGCAGGAGGGGCGGTGAGCCGGTCCCGGCTGGCCTCGTTCGGCCTGCGATGGGGCGTGTTCGCCGGTGCCCTGGTGGTGTGGCAGTTCGCCGTCCGGTTCATCGCCGAGGACAAGAAGGAGTTCTTCCCGCCCCCGACGGTGATCGGCCGGCGGATCGTCCACCTGTGGCTGGGCGGCCCCGCCGATCACCTGTTCCTGACGCGGATGGCGACCGGGAACATCCTCCCGAGCCTCGCGCGGATGCTCGGTGGGTGGGCGGCGGCGGTCGTGATCGGCGTCGCCGTGGGCCTCCTTCTCGGCCGGTCCGAACGCGCGCACGACTACGTCGAGCCCCTCATCCACTTCTTCCGGGCGCTGCCGCCACCCGCGCTCGTCCCGGTGTTCATCATCCTGTTCAAGCTCACGAACACCATGCGGGTCGCCGTCATCGTCTTCGGGGTGACGTGGCCCATCGTCCTCAACGCGATCGAGGGAGCCCGGTCGGTGGAGCCGGTGCTGCTGGAGACGGCGAAGGTCTTCCGGCTCGGTCCCACGGAACGTCTCCGGCGAATCATCCTTCCGGCCGCCAGCCCCAAGATCTTCGCCGGGTTGCGGGTCAGCCTCTCGATGGCACTGATCCTCATGGTGGTCTCGGAGACCATCGGCGGCTTCGATGGGATCGGGTACAGCCTCTATCAGGCCAAGCAGTCGTTCCTGCTGCCCGACATGTGGGCGTGGATCGTGTTGCTCGGCTTCCTGGGGTACGCCTTCAACACCACGTTGTTGTGGATCGAACGCCGCGCGCTGGCCTGGCACCGCGGAGCGCGCGGCGTCGAATGATCCTTGTTACCGCTTGCGGGCGATCAGCAGGCTGGTGTCGGGCGGCAGCTCACGCTGCCCGGAGAGGTCGAAGCCCGCCTTGTCCAGCAGAGTGCGGAATTCGGTCGCGGTCCGCTCACGGCCGCTGAACACGGCGAGCATGTTGAGGTCGCCCGCCAGCGCCACCCCTGGAGAACCGTCTTCCGGGATCAGGCGTTCGAGGATCAGCAGGGTCGCTCCGGTGTCCATGGCCTGGTGGCATCGTTCGAGGATCCGGTCGCAGGTCTCGTCGTTCCAGTTGTGCAGGATTCTGGAGAGCGTGTAGACCTCGCCGCCCTCCGGCACGCCGTCCAGGAAGCTGCCGCCGACCAGTTCGCAGCGGTCGAGCACACCGCGCGTCCGCAGGTTGTCCTGGGCCGCCTCGACCACGTGGTCGGCGTCGAACAGGATCCCGCGCAGCCCGGGGACGGCGGTGAGAAGCGTGGCGAGAAGCGTCCCGTTCCCGCCGGCGACGTCGACGACGGTGCGGACACCGGAGAAGTCGTACTGATCCGCCAGGTGGGTGAAGAACGGGGCGCCGGTCTGCATCTGCCGGTTGAAGCTACGGGCGATCTCGGGATGCGCGCCGATGTACTCGTAGGCCGGCATTCCGTACAGGTGATCGAAGGCCGTTTCACCGGTCCGGACGGTGTGCAGCAGTTCGCCGAAGGCGCGGTAGTTGTACGTGCCGTACATCAGGGCCCGATCACGCGCGGAGTTGGGCGCGTCCGACCGCAGCAGCTCGCTCAGCGGCGTGAGCCGGAACCCGCTGGTGTCGTCCCCCGCGAACACGCCGAGGGAGACGAGGTAACGGAGTACCCGGTGCAGGGAGTCGGCGTGCGCCCCCGCCTCGGCGGCCAGTTCCTGGCTCGTACGCGGGCCGTCGGTGAGACGGTCCGCGATGCCGAGGGAGGCGACAACGTGCAGGGACTGGGTGACCCATGCGCCTTGGAGAAGGCGCAGCATGACGGCGGAGGGATTTTCGTCGGACATATGACTCTCCGAAACTGGTCGATCACGAATATCGAACAGGGCTCGGGCCCCTTGCTGGGGAATCCGGGCCCCGGCCATGATGGACGATCGAGAGCGCGTGATCCAGGGTTACGGTCGAACCGCAAGGCAGTTCGTCCCATGTCTCAAAGTGGGACATCCGAGGCGAAAGATAATTTATCATGCAATATCCCAGTTTCGTTTGGTGCTAGCGACCACTCTGTGTTGCAATAACCGCTCTCGACTGGTGTGTCACAGCCGCCTGTCGAGTGTGGCTAGCTCAACTTCTCCACAGCCATCTATACCCCCGTGAGAGGCAGCGGAAGGCAGTGCGGACAGCGACGGAGAACGACCGCGACCTCGTGTCGGCGGTCCCTGCTCCTCCGAACAGCGGAAACGCTGGCCAGCGCGAACGCTCGTCGTGGCGCCGGATCAGGCTGCGCAATTGGCGCGTGTCAGTACGCCTCGTAGCGCTCATTGTCATTCCGACGTTGGTGGCCGGTGCCCTCGCCGGCCTCCGCGTCGTGAGTGCCCTGGACAACGCATCGGCGTTCGCGCGTATTGAACATTTGGCTACTCTAAGTGACAGAGTAAGCCGATTGACACATGGGCTCGAGGCAGAGCGCGACAGCGTGGCGATGTCCGTGTCGGCGGGCCAGGGACTGGATGACCAGAACGTCCGCCAGGCCATGCAGCAGGTCGACGCCGCGGTCGGCGCCGTACGGACGGCGGCCGGCGCCATCGACGCCTCCTACCCGGTCCGGGCACGCGACAAGGTGCGGGACATCCTCAACCGGCTGGACAAGCTGCCGTCGTTGCGCCAGATGACGGCCAAGACCAAGATGCCGCCCGACGTGACGATCGACAAGTACGGCCAGTTCATCTCCGATCTGGTCGACCTCGACGACGTGATCGCGCTGGGCAGCTCCGACCCTGACCTCGCGCAGGACGCCCGCGCCCTCGGGGCGCTGTCCCGCGCGAAGGAGGAGTCATCCCGCGAGCGCGCGTTCCTCGGCGCGGCGATGCGCGCCCACCGGTTCCTCCCGAGCGGGTTCGACGGGTTCCAGGCGGCGCGCGCCCAGCGGGACAGCGAGCTGGTGTCCTTCGAGAGCTCGGCGACATCGGTGGAGGGGCAGCTGTACGCCGACACGGTCACCGGCCCGCAGGTCGACCGTGCCGAGTTCACCCGGCAGCAGGCCGTCAACCGCCTGCAGCAGTCGCCGGACCTGTCGCTCCGGACCTTCCACGACGCGGACGCGAAGCAGTGGTACGACGACATGACCTTCCGGCTCGACCGTATGCGCGTCGTCGAGGAAGCGGTCGTCAAGGGCCTCGTGAGCAAGAGCCGCGACCTCAAGGAGCAGGCCTACCGCTCCGCGATGATCATCGCCGGCCTCCTGCTGCTCGTCATCATCGCCGTCATCATCGCCACCGTCGTCGTCGCCCAGTCCCTGGTGCGCCCGCTCCGGAAGCTCCGCGCCGGAGCGCTGGAGGTCGCCGGCAGCCGGCTGCCGGACCTGGTGCGGCGACTCCGTGATCCCGAGACGGACAACGACGCGATCGAGATCGAGCCGATCGACGTGCACACCACGGACGAGATCGGTGAGGTCGCGCGGTCCTTCGACGAGGTCCACCGCGAGGCCGTGCGGCTGGCGTCCAACGAGGCGCTGCTGCGGGGCAACGTCAACGCGATGTTCGTCAACCTGTCCCGGCGCAGCCAGTCGCTGATCGAACGCCAGCTGCGCCTCATCGAGGACCTGGAGCAGAGTGAGCAGGACTCCGCCCGGCTGGAGGCGCTGTTCAAGCTCGACCACCTGGCGACGCGTATGCGGCGGAACGGTGAGAACCTCCTCGTTCTCGGCGGCCAGGAGCAGACCCGGCGGTGGAACAAGCCGGTCGCCCTCGTCGACATCGTGCGCGCGTCGCTGTCCGAGGTGGAGCAGTACGAACGGGTCACCCTGCGGATCCAGGACGACGTCTCGGTCGTCGGCCGCGTCGTCAACGACCTTGTGCACCTCGTGGCCGAGCTCGTGGAGAACTCCACGACCTTCTCGCCGGAGCACACCAAGGTCGCGGTGTCCGGCCACCTGCTCAGCGGCGGCGGCGCCATGCTCCAGATCTCCGATAACGGCGTCGGCATGTCGCCGGAGGAGCTGGAAGAAGCCAACTGGAAGCTGGCGAACCCTCCGACGATCGACGTCTCGATCTCCCGGCGCATGGGCCTGTTCGTGGTCGGCCGGCTGGCCCAGCGCCACGGCATCCGGGTCGAGCTGCGCGCGGCCCTGTCGGGCGGTCTCACCGCGTTCGTGATCCTTCCCGCGAACGCGATCAGCTCTCAGGGCGGGAACCCGCCGAGCCCTCGGCGTCTCGACTCGCCGATGGAGACGCCGGCCCGGCGGGAGCTCGCGGCGGAGGCCCCTGTCGCACGCGGCCAGTTGCCCCGCAGCGTGGAGCCACTCTCCGCCGCGCCGGTCCCCGACACGCCATGGGAGCCCTCGCGGAACTTCAACGAGTCGGTACGGGGCCCGGTGGAGCCGGAGCCGATCGAGCCGGAGCCGCTGCGAAGGTCCATGGAACCGCCGCGCGAGCCGGTCGAGTCGCCCCGGGCCCCGGCCGAGCCGGTGTGGACCCCGAGAGAGACCACGCGCCCGTCCGCCGAGCCGGTATGGACCCCGAGAGAGACCCCGCGCCCGTCCGCCGAGCCGGCTCGCAACCAGATGGAGCCGCCGGAAGAGCCCGGGACGCCGCTGCCCAAGCGAAGGCCCGCGAACACCGCACCGCCGGGCCGTGGTGCCGCGCCGTCGGCGCCGGGCCGTTCGGGTCCCCCAGCCGGGGCTCCGCCCGCAGGCCGCCCGCAGCGGCCGCAGAGCGCGCCGTACTCCTCGGGCAGACCGCCGGCGCCGGGATCGGCCCGTGGCGAGAGTCGTTTGGGCGACGAGAACGGAGGACGTTCCCCTATCTTCGAGGCAATGCAGTCGGAATGGTTCCAACGCCGCAAGACGGGATCAATGGCTAGATCTGAGTCGGCTCCTCCGCCTGAGTGGTCCTCGCCCGCAGACGACGGCTTCCGGGCTGCGGAGACGGTGCGCGCCCCCTCGGTGGGCGGGAAGACCGCGGCCGGGCTGCCGAAACGGGTGCCGGGCAATAACCGGATCCCCGGATCGATCGCCTCGGCGCGGCCGGCGCCACAGCCTCAGCAGCCGGTCCAGCCGGTCCAGCAACCGGTCCAGCCGCCGCCCCGGCCGGCCTTCCAGCCGCCGGAGGCCGAAGCGGTACGGAACCGTTTCTCCAGCTTCCAGCAGGGCGTACGCAGGGGTCGCGCCGCGATCCGGCCCGAAGATGATGAACGGGAGAACCAGTGAACAGCCGCCAGGATCTCAGTTGGCTGGTGACCACATTCGTGGAGCGCGTCCCTCGTGTCGCGCACGCGGTCGTGGTCTCCTCCGACGGCCTGCCGATGGCGTATTCCGAAGGCTTCCCGGCCGACCGCGTCGACCAGCTCGCCGCGATCGCCTCCGGGTTGACCAGCCTCACGCAGGGTGCGGCGCGGATCTTCGAGGGCGGGGCGGTCACCCAGACCCTGGTGGAGATGGAGCGCGGCCTGCTGTTCGTGATGGCTATCAGTGACGGCTCGGTGCTCGGCGTCCTGGCCGCGCCCGACTGCGACATGGGATTGGTGGCCTACGAAATGGCACTGCTCGTCGAGCGCGTCGGCCGGGTGCTCACTCCGGCGCTGCGCGCGGAACCAGGGATCGGTTAAGCCGTGGACGGGGGTCGGTACGGAAACCGGGACTTCGGCGGGTACCACGGGCCGGGGTCCGGACCGCACCAGAACCCGCCGCCGGGGCCGCCCCCGCAGCCCTCGGAGACGGGACAGAGCAGCTCGCTGGTGCGGCCGTACGCCGTCACCGGCGGCCGTACCAAGCCAAGGTACGACCTGCCCATCGAGGCGTTGATCTCGGCGGCGCCGTATCCCCGCCGGGACATCACCACCCTCACTCCTGAATACAAAGCCATCATCGATCTGTGCCGGAACTGGCGTTCGGTGGCGGAGGTGTCAGCGCTGCTGAGGTTGCCCCTCGGCGTCGCGCGTGTGCTCATCGCTGACATGGCACACGAAGGCCTGGTACGCGTGCACCAGTCCCCCTTCACCGAGGGACAGCCCGATCTCCAGCTGCTGGAAAGGGTTCTCGTTGGACTTCGCAAGCTCTAGTCCGGGCGCTTCGCCCGGCATGACCTCCGTAAAGATCATCGTGGGAGGTGGCTTCGGCGTCGGGAAGACGACTTTCGTCGGCTCGGTCTCAGAGATCATGCCGCTGACGACCGAGGCCGTGATGACTTCGGCCAGCACCGGGGTCGACGACCTGTCCGCGACGCCGGACAAGACGACCACGACCGTCGCCATGGACTTCGGCCGGGTCAGCCTCGACCAGGAACTCATCCTGTACCTGTTCGGGACGCCTGGTCAGCACCGGTTCTGGTTCATGTGGGACGACCTCGTGAAGGGCGCGATCGGCGCGGTCGTGCTGGTCGACACCCGTCGGCTGGCCGACGCCTTCCCGGCGGTGGACTACTTCGAGGAGTCCGGGATGCCGTTCGTCGTCGGCATCAACGGCTTCGACGGCGTGTACAACCACGGCATCGAGGACGTGCGCGAGGCACTCACGATCGGGCAGCACGTCCCGATCGTCACGTGCGACGCGCGGAACCGCGAGTCGACCAAGGTCACGCTGATCACACTCGTCGAGCACGCGCTGGCCATGCGCGCGCGCGGCGTGCCCATCAACCACTGAACCCGGTTGACGGCCGGATGACCGCGTGTTGCATCATGGTCGGACGTGACTGAAATCTCGACTTACACCTCCTACGTCGCCATCGGCGACAGCTTCACGGAGGGTCTGGAAGACCGGGTCCCGGCCGCGGGTTACCGCGGCTGGGCCGACCGGCTCGCCGAGCATCTGGCCGCCGCCGGGCCGGGGCTCCAGTACGCCAACCTGGCCGTGCGCGGCAGGCTGTTGCGGCAGATCGTCGACGAGCAGGTCCCCCGCGCGATCGAACTGCGGCCCGACCTGATCACGTTCGCGGGCGGGGGCAACGACCTGCTGCGCCCCGGAGCCGACCCGGACGCCCTCGCCGTGGTGTTCGACGGAGCCGTGCGCCGCCTGCGCGCCACCGGCGCCGAGGTGCTGGTGTTCACCGGTTTCGACACCCGTGACGTGCCGGTTCTGCGCCGGATCCGCGGCAGGGCGGCCATGTTCAACCTGCACCTGCGGGCCATCGCGGACCGGCACGACTGCCACCTCGTGGACCTGTGGTCGATGCGCCAGCTCCTCGACCCCCGGGCGTGGGCCGAGGATCGGCTGCACATGTCCCCGGAGGGGCACCGCCGGGTCGGGCTCGCCGCCTGCGAGGCGCTGGGCGTACCGGTGACGGGCGACTGGCGCGACCCATGGCCGCCGGCCCCGACCGTCGACTGGCTGACCTCGCGCCGGGCCGACCTGCGGTGGGCGCGCGCCTACCTCCTGCCCTGGATCCAGCGGCGGCTGCGGGGCCGGTCGTCGGGCGACGAGGTCGTCGCCAAGAGGCCGGACCTGCTGCCGCTCTGAGCCGTACATGCCGCCCTTTAACGGGCGTCACTCTTGACGCGCGCTCCCGGGGATGAGACGACAACGTTGTCGTCTTAGTGGACCAAGCCTGGACGGTCGTCGCGACCGGACCGGACCGAAGGGGGCGCATGCGTCCGACCATGCGTGACGTCGCGCGGCAGGCCGGGGTGAGTCTCAAGACCGTCTCCCGCGTCGTCAACGGCGAGGTGGGCGTCCGCCCGGACACGGCGGAGAAGGTCAACGAGGCCATCTCGGCGCTGGGCTTCCGGCGCAACGACATCGCGCGCGCCCTGCGGGGCGGGAAGCGCACCCGCAGCCTCGGCCTGGTGATCAAGGACGTCGCCAACCCCTTCTACTCGCAGATCGCCCGCGGCGTGGAGGAGGTCGCGCGCCTCCACGACCTGTTCGTGATCTCCGGCTGCTCCGACGAGGATCCGGCCCGCGAGCGGCACCTCATCCGGTCTCTGTGCGAGCGCCGCGTCGACGGGCTCCTCGTCGTGCCGTCCGCGGCCGACCACCGCTACCTGATCCCCGAGTTGAACATGGGCACCGCCGCGGTCTTCATGGACCGCCCGCCCGAGGAGGCCATCCGCGCCGACGTCGTCCTGATCGACAACGTCGGCGGGGCCCGCTCCGCCGTCGAGCACCTCATCGCGCACGGGCACCGCCGCATCGCCTGCCTCGCCGACCTGCACGGCATCTTCACCGCACGGGAGCGCCGCCGGGGATACGACGAGGCGCTCCAGGCCCACGGCATCCCCGTCGACGAGTCGCTCGTCCGCCTCGGTCCGCACGACGTCGCCGGGGCGGAGGCCGCGACGGCCGAGCTGCTGGCCCTGGGCGACCCGCCGACCGCCGTGTTCACCGGCAACAACCGGCTGACCATCGGGGCGCTGCGCGCCATCCAGGCGGCCGGCACGAGAACGGCCCTCGTCGGCTTCGACGACTTCGAGCTCGCCGACATGCTGGCCACCCCCGTCACCGTCGTGGCGCACTACCCGGCCGAGATGGGCCGCCGCGCCGCCGAACTGCTGTGCCGTCGCATGGACGGCGAGGACCTGCCGCCGCAGCGCGTGCTGCTGCCGACCCGCCTCATCGTCCGTGGCTCGGGGGAGTCGCCGCCGCTCTGACCCAAGGGAAGGTGCACCGTTGACCGATCCACTACTGGAGGCACGGGGCGTCACCAAGCGCTTCGGCCATGTCCAGGCCCTGCGCGGGGCCGCCTTCACCGCCCATCCCGGCGAGGTCGTCGCCCTGATCGGCGACAACGGTGCGGGAAAGAGCACCCTGGTCAAGACGCTGTCCGGCGCGCTGCGGCCGGACGCCGGCGAGATCCTCCTCGACGGCCGCCCCGTGGAGTTCGCCGGCCCGGTCGACGCGCAGCGGCGCGGCATCGAGACGGTCTACCAGGACCTGGCGCTCGCCCACGACCTCGACGCCGCCGCGAACCTGTTCCTCGGCCGCGAGGTGACCCGATTCCCGCCGCTGCACCTGCTCGACCGAGGGGTGATGCGCCGGCGGGCCGCCGAGGCGTTCGACGAGCTCGGCATCCGGCTGCCCGACATGTCCGCGCCGGTCCGGCAGCTCTCCGGCGGGCAGCGCCAGTGCGTCGCGGTGGCGCGGGCCGTCGCCTGGGCGTCGAAGGTGGTGTTCATGGACGAGCCGACGGCGGCCCTCGGCGTCGTGCAGCGGGGGCAGGTCCTCGACCTGATCCGCCGGGTCCGCGACCGGGGCGTCACCGTCGTGCTGATCAGCCACAACATGCCGGAGGTGCTGGCCGTCGCCGACCGCGTCGAGGTCCTGCGCCTCGGCCGCCGCGTCGCACGCCTCACCGCCGCCGACACCACCGTGGAGGAACTCGTCTCCGCCATGACCGGCGGCCTGGACCAGGAGGACGCCGCGTGACCTCCATGACGGATTCGTACGACCCGGCCGAAGGAGGCCGGGGGCGGGGCGCGGCGCTGCTGCGCAACAACACGCTGTGGACGCTGGCCGTCCTGGTGGTCCTGTTCCTGTTCTTCGCGGTGCTGAGGCCGGCGGAGTTCGCGACGACGTTCAACATCCGCAACGTCCTCACCGAGTCGGCGATCCTGCTCGTGCTCGCGGTCGGCATGACGTACGTCATCGTCACCGCCGGGATCGACCTGTCGGTCGGCTCGGTGCTGGTGTTCTCGGGCGTCGTGGCGGCCAAGACCATGGTCGCGCTCGGCGGTACGACGGCGGGCTGGGGCGGGATCCTCCTCGGGGCGCTCGCGGGCATCGGCTGCGGCCTCGGCTGGGGCATCGTCAACGGCCTCCTGGTCGCCAAGGCGAGGATCCCCTCGCTCATCGCGACGCTCGGCACGCTGGGCGTCTCGCTCGGCCTCGCGCAGGTCATCACCAACGGCAGCGACGTCAACCGGATCCCGGCCAGGCTGTCCAACGTGATCGGCTTCGGGCTCGTGGCCGGAGTGCCCTGGCTGGTGATCATCGCCGGGCTGATCGCGGTGCTGTTCGGGCTGGTGCTCGCGCTGTCGCGGTTCGGCCGGCACACGTACGCCATCGGCTCCAACGCCGAGGCGTCGCGGCGGGTCGGCATCAAGGTGGACCGGCACCTGATCAAGGTGTACGCGCTGTCGGGCCTGCTGTCCGGAGTCGCCGGGGTGCTGTCCCTGGCGCACTACAGCACCACCACGATCGCCAGCCACACCTCCGACAACCTCGGCGCGATCGCCGCGGTCGTCATCGGCGGGGCCAGCCTGTTCGGCGGTGTCGGCGGCATCGGCGGGACGGTGATCGGCGTACTGATCCCCGGCGTCCTGCGCAACGGTCTCATCATCCTCGGGGCACAGCGGTTCTGGCTCGACGTGGCGGTCGGAGCCGTACTGGTCGTCGCCGTCTACTTCGACCAGTTGCGCCGTCGGGCGCGAGAACGCGAATAGAGGGAGGAACGTCGTTGAACAGGTACATCGTCGTCGCATCGGTGCTCGCGCTGGCCGTGACCGGGGCCTGCTCGGACTCCTCGTCCGGCGGCTCGTCGAGCGGTCCCAAGAAGATCACCCTCATCCAGGGCATCGCGAACGAGCCGTTCTACATCTCCATGTACTGCGGCGCCAAGGAGGAGGCGGCCAAGCAGGGCGTCCAGCTCGGCGTCCAGGCGCCCGCGCAGTGGGACGTCGCCCAGCAGACGCAGGTCGTCACCTCCGTCGCCGCCTCCCGGCCCAAGGCGGTGCTGATCGCCCCCGTCGACAAGGACGCGATGGCCGGACCGGTCCGCCAGCTCGCCGGCAACGGCAGCAAGGTGATCTTCGTGGACACCGAGCTGTCCGACCAGTCGCTCGGCCTGTCGCGGATCTCCTCGGACAACCGGCTCGGCGGGCAACTGGCCGCCCAGACGCTGGCCAAGCAGATCGGCGACAAGGGCAAGGTCGTCGTGCTGGCTCCCAAGAAGGGGATCGCGACGACCGACGACCGGGTCGCGGGGTTCAAGGAGGAGATCGCGAAGCATCCGAACATCAAGCTCGTCTCGGAGCAGTACCCCGGCGACGACGCGGGCAAGGCCACGGAGATCATGAACGGTGAGCTGTCCAAGAACCCGGACCTGGCCGGGATCTTCGCCTCCAACCTCGTCACGGGGGAGGGCGCCGGGGCCGCGCTCAAGCAGGCCAAGAAGACCGGCACGGTCAAGCTGATCGAGTTCGACGCCAGCCCCAAGCAGGTCGAGGACCTGCGGGCCGGCACGATCCAGGCGCTGATCAGTCAGGAGCCGCTGGACATCGGCCGCCAGGGCATCGACCAGGCCGTCGCCGCCCTGAACGGCAAGCCGGTGACCAAGCAGATCAAGACTCAGCTCGTGGCGGTCACCAAGGACAACGTGGACCAGCCCACCGTCGCCAAGTACCTGTACAAGCAGAACTGCTGACCAGAGCCGGTACGAAGGAGACCCCCGGCACGGACCGCCGGGGGTCTCCGGGCGGCTGCCCTGCGCCACGGGGCAGGGCGCCGCACCGGCCGTCGCGCCCCGGCGTCAGGCCGCCGGGGCGCCGTCCAGGACCTCGCGCAGCCGGGCGGCGAACCGGGCGGGATCCTCGGTGAAGCCGACGTGGCCGCCGGGGAAGATGACCGGCTCGACGCCGAGCCCGGCGGCGAGCGCGGTGGAGGTCCGATCGCAGAGCTGGCCGCCGGACGCCGCGCCGATGCCGACGACGAGGCGGGGCGTCCCGTCGCGGAGGGCGGTGACGTCGGGCCGCCAGCCGACGGTCAGGCGCAGCTCGTGCAGGAAGAACCGGCGTTCCTCGGCGAGCTCCCGCTCGTCGCGCGGCCCGCCGTACATCTGCTGGAACATCTCCTCGGGCATCGTGATGCCGATCGAGGCCATGAACTTGCGGTGGCCCCCGATCCGATCCCCGGACGTGAAGGTGGCGATCACGTCCTCTGTCCGGGCCCGGTGTTCGTCGCGGTCGTCCAGCAGTTCGGCGAGCGGCGGCTCGTGGGCGACGACGGTGTGCACCAGCTCGGGACGGGACTGCGCGAGCGCCAGCGCGCTGATGGCGCCGCCGCTGGAGCCGAGCACCGCGGCCGGTCCGGCGTTCAGGTGCGTGATGAGCCGGGCGAGGTCCGCGGCCCGGAGTTCCGGCGTGGAGTCCTGTTCGGGGTCGTCGGCCGGGCTGCGCCCGACGCCGCGCGGGTCCGTGGTGAGCACGGTGTGGCCGGTGGCCAGCAGGTCGGCGAGGGGGGCGAACGCCTCGGCGGCCATCGGGGCTCCGACGAGCACCAGCAGCGGGCCCTCGCCCCGTACCTCGTAGTACAGCCGCGCGTCGGGCGCGCGGAGGGTCCCGTTGGCGGCGGGCGCGGTCGTTATGGGATCCACGGAGTCCTCCTGGTCGATACGGAACGTGCGCTGTCACCGGTGAATGATTTCCCCCGCGGCGGGGCGGAGTCATCGCTCGGCCGCGAAGTCCGTACGACCAGGACAACGACGCGGCGCTCGCCAACGCTCCCGTACCGTCAGCCGTGGCGTCGGCGGCGGACGGCGTACGCCACGGTGACGGCCGCCAGCAGTGGCCCCCAGGCGATGAGCGGCAGGTAGCAGAGCTCGAGGATCAGGCGCTTGGCACCGTGCGGCATCTCCGGATCGCCCGACGGGAAGCCGGAGATGAGCCGTGTCCAGATCACCATCAGCGCCGCCGAGCCCAGCGCGGCCGGCACGATCGCCGCGAGCGGATGGACCCGCCGTCCCCGGAGGAACGGCACCCACCGCGGCCAGATCTCGCCCCACGGCCGGACCAGGCCCATGCTGAGGAACGCGACCGCCTCGGAGGCGACGGTCAGCGCGATGACGTACGGCAGCATGTACGACGGCCCGTGCCGGGGATCCAGGGAGCCGGTGAACCCGGCGGGCAGGCCGAGTCCGAAAAGGATCCGCCAGATCCCCGACGGCAGCGCGCACCACATCGTCGCCTGCGCGGCCCGGTCGGCCCAGCGCGGCACCGGCCCTCGGGTCCCACCGGCGGCCGCGCCGGCCCGTCGCACGTCGACGGCGGTCATCGCGTGCCGCCGGCGGTCGGACGGCCGGCGGTGGCCCGGGGCTCGCCCGACCCCGTGGCCAGCATGGCTCCGGCGATCAGGGCCGTCAGCGCGGCCACCGCCAATAGCTTGATCTTCAGCTTCGTCTTCAACGGCGGCTCTCCGGACATAGGGGAACGGCATGAACAACATTCACGATCCCGTCCATGCCGCCCGGATTGCCTCCCCCGAGGAGACGGGGGTCCTCCCTCTGAAGGGTCGGTCCGGCCTCGGTCGCCTCCGGGCAGGTGTCAGGCGCCAGTGATCGGCGGAATTCGGGCTCGAGGTCCAGTGTCGGGCATCCGCATTTCCGGCTATTCATATCAAACATCACTATCGGGATTGAACAGTCAGGCGCTGACGTGCCGATATCCCGCCTTCTCTGGCGATCGCCGGCGAACCAGCGGCCTGGTGATGAGCTTGCCGCGATAACCGGAATCTGTCCAACTCCATGGCGACCCGGGCATACTGGCGCCAGCCGTGTCGTACGATCGAGTGAGGGTCCCCAATGGCCGAGGAAAAAAGCTCGTCCAAGAGCAGCCTACTGCCCACACTCGGCTGGCTATCGGCGATGTTGCTGCCGCCGTCGACGCTCGCCACTGTGTTCCACAAGCTGGTGACCAGGCATCTGGGTCTGGCCATTGCGGCTCTCGTCCTGTATTGGTGTGCGGTCGTCACCGTCCGCTGGATCGGCGAAGTCGCCGGAGACCTCAAGAAAGAGTACCGGCCGCGTGTGACCCGGCACCTGATAAAGCGGCTCGATCAGCGCTTCTCCAGCTTCGAGGGGCGGTATCGCAACTACGTGCTCGGCAGCCTGCGCTTCGTCGAGCAGCGAGGTCTGGCCACACTGAGTCCCCACCGGCTGGAGCTCGACTCCGTCTTCGTCGATGTCGGGCTGGCGGTCAGCGTGCCGTGGCGAGCGCGTGGCGATCTCCTCGCCGACGTGCCCGCCGGCATAACCGAACGGCAATCCCTCGACGATCTGCTGCACCGCCCCGATCCTGGTTCGCTCGTGGTGATCGGCGCCCCCGGTAGCGGAAAGACCACCCTGCTCAGGCGTTCGGCGCGTCTGGCATGCGCCGACAAGCGCCGCCGCAACATACCGATTCTGCTGTACCTGCGGGACCACGCTTCGGTGATCACCGCCAGGCCGAACATAACGATCGGCGAGATACTTCGCGACTCGATCGGTGAGTTGGCGAAGAGCGAGCCGGCGGGATGGTTCGAAGAGCGGCTGATCAGCGGAAGATGCCTGATACTCCTCGACGGTCTCGACGAAGTCGCCCGCCGGGACGACCGACGCAAGATAGTGCAGTGGGTGGAGAGGCAGAAGTCGCAGTTTCCCATGAACGACTTCGTCATCACCTCCCGTCCGCAGGGATACCAGTCCTCCCCGATCGAAGGCGTCACCGTCCTGCAGACCCGGCCCTTCACAGAAGAGCAGGTCTCCCGGTTCGTGCACAACTGGTACCAGGCGGTGGAGGAGCGGATCACCGGCTCCGGCGACGAGCATGTCCGACGGCAGGCGGAGGAGGGCGCCAACGACCTGCTCGATCGGCTACGTAAATCACCTGAGCTATACGAACTCACGGTGAATCCGCTCTTGTTGACCATGATCGCCAACGTCCATCGTTACCGCGATGCCCTGCCGGGAAGCCGGGCCGACCTGTACAGCGAGATATGCCAGGTGATGCTCTGGCGGCGGCAGGAGGCGAAACGGCTCGGAGTGAATCCGCGCGGCAACCAGAAGGAGAACATCCTTCGGTCCCTGGCACACGAGATGATGTGCCGTGGCGTCCGTGATCTGCCGGAGCTCGAGGTGCTGAAAATCCTGGAGCGGAGCATCCGACGGGTATCGAAGGAGATCACGGTAGAGACATTCCTGGCCGATGTCGGATCCAACGGCCTCCTGGTCGAGCGGGAGAACGGAGTTTATGCGTTCTGTCACCAGACCATCCAGGAGTATCTGACCGCGGCGTACATTCGCGATCGAGGACTGGTCGCGGAATTGGCCCGCGTGGTCTCCGATGACTGGTGGCGGGAGACCACTCTCCTGTACGTCGCGGACGCGGACGCGGGCCCGATCATCCGTGCCTGTCTCGAGGCCGACACGGTGCCCGCCCTGGTCCTCGCCTTTGACTGTGCCGATGAGGCGAAAGAGCTGGCGGTCGAACTGCGGGACAGACTCGACGGCCTGCTCCTGGACATGGACGATCCGGAGCCGTCGGTTCGCCGTCGGGCCGCCACCGCCGTCTTCGTGGCGCGCAGCCTCCGATCGACCATGCGGACGAGCGGCGGCGGCCGAATCTGTACCAGCCTGATAACCAACCGGATCTATCAGCTCTTTGAGCGGGATATGCAGGCCGCCGGGCGGGTGTGCACACCGGATGGCGAGTGGCCGCCCGCCGAGGAGGCACTGGATCGTCCCGTGCGCGGGATACGCGGCAGCGACGCGACCGCGTTCGCGGAGTGGGTCAACGAGCTGGTCGGCGAACCCTTGTACCGCCTACCGGCCGCCGCAGAGCTCAACGAGAAGAACATCGGCGATGTGCTGGGGGTGAACGATCTTCGCGTATGGCTTCACCCGGTCGTCGGGAGACAACGCCAATGGCGGGACGGTGACTTCGGTAAGGCAGATGAACTGAGCCCGGAGGAGCTTAGCGACCATGTGAGCGCCGACCTCGCCGACTGTCTTCCTGAGATCCTCCTCGAGACTCTCCTCCTGATGCTCCGTTACCTGGAGCGCATGGCCTCGATCGGCGCGGACAAGTCGCTGATGCGGGTCGCGGTGGAGGAGATCCTGCTGCGGCTGCAGGGCTTCGATGCGTATTGGAAGATAAACGTCAAGTCCGACGACGTCCTCAACCGTAGGCTCGCGAGAGCCCGCCTCCTGTTCAAGGACCTCGCGAAGGACATCCCGCGCTATGCCGAGTTCGGGCGGCTCGGAGAGCTGATCGGGGGATACCGGCTGGTGAGCGTCCGGGATATCAGCCCGGGTGAGGCCGGCCGGTTCACCGACCTGGGCTTCACTCTGGTGGGCGATGAGACACCCCACATCGATCCGTCCTTCGGCCGTGGTCTGAAGAGGGCCGATGACCCGCAGTCCGGGAACGCGGACAGCTGGCGTATTCGGGCCGAGCTCGCAGAGGTCTGCCAGTCGAACCTGGGGCCGGCCTTCGCTGCGGCGATCACGAAAGCCGGAGACGGGGAGAGGCGCCTGCTCTCGAGCGGGTCGGACGCGCTGACCTCCATGGCGACGCGATTCCGCCGCGCCGTCGAGGTGTGGAGACGGAAGAGTGAGGAGTGGAGCCGGAAGAGCGAGAGCGGGAAGCAGGAAGGCTATGTCGGGTCATTCGATGACATCGCAGGGACTCTGAGGGAGATCTCCGAGCGGGTGGCCCTGAAAAAATGGTCACCATGGGCCGAACGCACCATGAAGCCCTTCTTGGCCGACTCGATCCGGGTCTTCGAAGAACGCCGGCCGCTGCCACCCGCGCTGGCGACGGCGGTCAGGCTGACGGCTCTCGCGCTGGCCGCCGAGGCCGAGCAGGCGGCGCCGGACGACCTTTTGGCGAAACGGTTCTGGGACGTCGCCGTGGGCGTCTCACTCCTTCAGCGGCGGCTGCGAGGACCGCAGCCGCCCGACGAGGTGATCCTGTTGGGCCGAATCTGAGAAGAGGCCGATCGTCGGCGCCTGCCGCCTCCGGGGAGGCGCCAGGCGCCGACGATCAACGTGTTCGAGCGGACGGGTCGGGCCCGGATCAGCGGTAGTCGATCCTCGTCGCGGTGCCGATCGGCCGGGCGGGGACGGTGACCGTCAACGTCCCTTGTTCGCCGTCGTACGCCCAGTTCCCCTGGGCCACCGGCCTGCCGTCGACCCGTACGGCCGTCGGCCGCGCCGCGGTGGAGAAGACGGCCGTCCACTGCCGCCGCGCCACCTGGCCGGGGAACCGGCCGCGCGCCGGGCCGATGAGCAGGGCGTGGTCGCCGCCGCGCTCGGTGTACCGGAGCGTGGTCGTCGCCGAGGCGTGCGGGCCGGTCGAGTGCCCGTCGTCCTCGTACAGCGGGAACGAGCCGTCGGCGCCGCCCGCGACGTTCACCGTGACCTTGGACAGCGGGTTCTGCACGTCGTTGGTCACGTCGTCCGTGCGCGTCGGCAGGATCCCGCCCGCCTTGACGAAGACCGGCATCGAGTTCCAGTCGGTCGTGACGTCCCTCGTGCCGGGGCCGCTGTAGGTCTTCCCGGTGAAGTAGTCGGTCCACTGCCCGGGCGGGAACCACACCGACGTGGTGGCGGTGGCGCCGGGCGAGGTGGCCGGGGCCACCAGCACGTCGGAGCCGTAGAAGTACTCCCGGGCCGCCGCGTCGTAGGCGCCCTGCTCGTCCGGGTACTCCAGGTACGTGGCCCGGACGACGGGCACGCCGGTGTCGGCCGTCTCCTTCGCCAGCGTGTAGGAGTACGGGACCAGGTTCTCGCGGAGGTTCAGGAACTTGTCGGCCGCCGTGCGGGCCTGGTCGCCGTACTGCCACGGCAGCCGGGCACTGTGGTTGCTGTGCAGCCGCAGGATCGGCTGGAACGCCGCCATCTGCACCCATCGCACGTACAGGTCGTCGGCGAGCTTGGACGGGCCGTTGAACCCGCCGATGTCGTGGCTGACCGCCGACAGGCCGGTGGCGGCGGACTCGCCCGGCGTGTAGCCGACCTCGTACTTCAGGGTGCCCCAGCTCGAGGCGGTGTCCCCGGTGAAGTGCACCGTCGTGCGCTTGTCCGCCCACGGGCCGGTCGGCACCGGGGCCTGACCGCTGTAGCCCGAGGCCTGCAGGGAGCTGTACGCCCGGGAGAAGGCGAACCCGCGCCCGACGCGCTTGGCGGTGTCGTCGGCGTACTGCTGGTTGATCCACGCGTCGGGCGTGACGCCGGCCAGCGAGGACTGGGAGCCATCACAGCACCAGTCCAGCCACCACAGGTCGTTGCCCTGCTGCTCCGTCTTCTTGTGCGCGCCGAAGTAGGCCGCGAGCTGGTCCGGGTCGCCCCAGTCGAACGTGTAGCAGGTCTGCCCGGAGGGCGCCTGGCAGTTCGAGGGCGTCAGCTTGTTCTTGGCCGTGGCCTGCGCCTGCGCGTAGGCCGGGTCACCGCTCTGGATGCTCGGGTGGATGTTCAGCGCGCTGTGCAGTCCCTGCGCGTGCTCCCAGGCGAAGAACGCCGCCGGGTCCGGGAACTTGTTGCTGTCGATCTGCCAGCCGTTCCAGTCGGTGGGCGCCTTGTAGTCCGTGTCGGTGACCAGGACGTCCAGTGGGACGCCCTCCGAGCGGAACTTCGGCAGGAGGTCGTTCTGGTAGTCGGCGGCGCTGAAGTCGTAGTACTCGGAGAACCAGATGCCGTACGTCCACCGGGGCAGCAGCTCCGACGGTCCGGTCAGCGTCTTCAGGTCCGTGAGGCCCTGCTTGTAGTCCTGGCCGTAGCCGAAGAGGTAGCCGTCCTGGTAGGACTTGCCGTCGTGGCCGGGCCGCGCGTGGACCGTGCGGGTCTCCGGGTCGAAGATGGCCGAGGGCGTGTCGTCGAGCAGGTACCACCCGTCGCGGTAGAGCAGGCCGGGCGTGGTGACCGCGCTGCCGTTGACGCCGTCGAGGCCGCGCCGGTACCCGCCGAGAGGGCTGTGCGCCGGCAGCACCGCCGAGGAGGCCGGGGCGACGGCGACGGTGTCGAGGTTGACGTGGCAGCTGTCCGCCGTCGGGCAGCCGAGTGCGATCGTGTCGGTGCCCTTGGTCAGGGTCACCGGGATGACGGCCGTCGACCAGCTGTCCCAGTCGGCCGTCGGCGCGAGGTTCGCCGTCGTGGCCGTTCCGCCGTTCACCGCCGTCGAGATGGTCCGCGAGGTTCCGCCGCCGTTCGAGTAGCGGACCTGCAGCCCGTACGAGCCGTCGGCGGGAACGTTCCGTACCGTGACGGTGTCGGACGCACCCGCCCGCTCCAGCCCGGCGACGAACCCGTCACCGGAGTGGCCGTTGTGGTCGGCGGCGAGCTTCGCGCCGCCGGCGAGTACGCCGGCCTCGGCCTCGCACACGGTGCCGTAGTCGCAGACGGCCGATGGCACCGTCGTCGGGTACGGCGCGCCGGGCGCCGTCAGCGCCAGGCTGTCGATGTTCACGTCGCCCGAGTCGTTCGCGGTCCGGGAGATGACGAGTGTGTGCCGGCCGGCGGACAGGTGCAGGCCCGGCGCGGAGGTGAACGCCCAGGTGTCCCAGTTCGCGGTGGTCGGCATCGTCAGCGTCGCGGGCGTTCCGCCGTCGACGGCGGCGCTCAGCGTACGGGTCGTTGTCTTCCCGTCGCCGCCTTGGCTGTTGGCGTAGCGCAGGCGCACGTCATAGGTGCCGTCCTTGGGCACGTCGAGTGTGTAGGCGAGCGACGCGCCGGTGCTCTCGAACCCGGCGGCGAACCCGGTGCCGGTGAACCCGGTGTGGTCGGAGGCGACGCTCACCCCCTGGAGCAGGCCCCGCTCCGCCTCACAGAGGGTGTCGGTGGCACAGGTGACCGCTCCGGGGAAGGTCGGGTGCGCGATCACCTTCTGGTCGGCGGCGCGCACCTGCACGGAGACGTTGTCCGCGGTGAACGGGCCGGAGCCGACCTTGTACCGCAGCTTCACCGGCCCGGTGTCGATGGTCAGCCAGCCGTCTTCGACCTTCTTGGTGTACGGCGTCCGCCCGAAGCCGTCGCGCCCGACCGCGTTGAACGTCGCCGCGTCGGTGAACGCGCCGTCGCCGGCGTACTCCATCCGGATCAGCGTCGGGGACAGCACTTCGAAGCGGGCGTCGCCCGACCGGACCGCGTGCCGATCGGCCCGCTGCCCGGCGGGGGACGCGGTGGCGGGTGGAGAACCGGCGACCACCAGCCCGGCCACTCCGGCCAGCGCCAGACCGGCTCTGACCGTCTTTGATCCGGGGCCGGTCCGCCGGCGCATGTGCCGCCGACGAACTCTGACATTACGCAATCGGGGGAGGAGGCTCACGTCAATGGACTATGAAGCCAAATGATCAGATTCGTCAATAGATGGTCTAAATCGGTCACCGTGCCGCGGTGACCGTGCGCCTCAGGAGTGCGTCGCGGTGACCCAGTCCGAGCGCTCGAGGACGTAGAGGCGAACGGCTTCGCCGTAGGGGCCGGTGGTGTCGTCGTGGTGGCGCATGCCGATCTTGCGCATGATGTTGCCGGACGCGTGGTTGGCGGGCTGGTAGCGGGCGACCAGCCGGGCGGCGCCGTGGTCGGTGAACGCCTCGTCGCGGATGACGGCCGCCGCCTCGGTGGCGATGCCCTTCCCCCAGTGCCGCGGATCCACCCACCACCCGATCTCGATGGCCGGCTCATCGACTCCGGGCAGCGGCTTGGAGAGACGGCTCAACGCGGCGACTCCGATCAGCGCTTCGTCGCCCGGCTCGCGGAGGAGGATCCCGCGCCAGCCGAACCCGTGCTCCCGCCAGTGCGCCAGGATCTCGCCGTGCCGCGCGACGGTACGCTCCGGCTTCCACGGCCGGCCGTCCCCCAGGTAGCGGCTGACGCGCGGATCGGCGCCGAGCCGGCAGAAGTCCTCCTCGAAACGGGGATCCCAGGGCGGGAGGATGAGTCGTTCGGTGGTCAACGTCCGCATCGCCCCACGGTAAACCCCCGTCACCGCGGCCGTCAGCCGCGTTCGACGCGGTCCGCGAGCCTCCGTCGCCTCGACGGCGGCGACCGTCAGGACCGGGCTTCCTGAGGTACGCCGTTCTCCGCGTCGGCGGTCGCCGGCACCGAGACGGCTGCGCGGATGAAGGCGGCGACCGCCGGAGAGCGGGCGTCCCGCGGCCACGCGACGGCCAGTGTGGCGGGCTCGAGATCGTCGACCGGCCGGTAGGCGATCCCGGACAGCGGGTAACGACGCGTCACCCAGGCCGGGAGGAAGCAGATCATCTGCCCCAGCTCGACCAGCCGGAAGATCTGGGTGATGTCCGAGGGCGGCCGGCGGGCTCCGGCCGTGAGCTCGCGGGGCGCCGTCCGTGGCCACGTGGGGCCGCTCTCGCCCAGGTGAGCGTGCGAGCGCGGCGGCCCGTTCTCCCCAGTGTGCGGGCGCGGCGGCCCGTCCTCCTCGACGAGGGTTCCGTCCGGGAGGCTCCGGCCGGCCAGGTCCGCCAGCCGCAGGGAGGAGCGGGCGGCGAGGGGATCGGTCGCCGCGAGGACGGCCAGGCGGGGCTCGGTGCGCAGTGGTTCGAAGTCCAGTCCGCGGTCGTCGAAGGGGCTGACGAGCAGCGCGACGTCGGCTCGCCCGTCGCGCAGCGCCGGCGCCTGTTCGCCCCGGCCGCCGAGCACCAGTTCGACGTCGATCGCCGCGTTCTCGCGTTGGTAGGCGGACAGGATCCGCGGCAGCAGCCCGGCGTCGTTGTCGGCCTTGAGGGCGACTCGCAGTACCGGGGCGGCCCGGCCGGCGTTCCGAACCCGCCGGCCGGCGGCGGCGATCGCGTCGAGCGCGGTCCGGGCGTCCCGCAGGAAGACCTCCCCGGCCGCCGTGAGCCTCACCTGACGCGTGGTGCGCTCGAACAGCCGCACGCCCAGCCGGCGTTCCAGGTCGCGGATCGCCCGGGAGAGCGGGGGCTGTGCCATGCCCAGCCGCCCGGCCGCGCGGCCGAAGTGCAGCTCTTCGGCGACCGCGACGAAGTACCGGAGTTCTCGCGACTCCAGGTCATTCATACCCGCAGAGTATCAACGGGGACCGGATCGATCCTTCAGGTTCTCGCCCCGGCCGGATTGACTGCTCAGTGCCATCCGGCGGTCCCCATCGCCGAGTTCGGCGGGCCCGGATGCGAACGCCCATGTGGCCGTGTCATCGCCACTCCTCCTGGAGGTTCAATGATCGTCATCACCACGCCCACCGGCCAGATCGGCCGGCAGGTCCTCGACAAGGTCCTGGACGGCGGAGAACCGATCCGCGTGATCGCGCGCGATCCGTCCCGGCTCTCACCGCGGGTGCGCGAACGGGTCGAGGTCGTCCCGGGATCGCACGACCGCCTCGACGTCCTCACCGAGGCATTGGACGGAGCCGACGCCGTGTTCTGGCTCGTACCTCCCGACCCTCGTGCCGACAGCGTCGAAGGTCACCTGCTGGGCTTCACCCGGCCGTTCTGCGAGGCCATCGAGAAGCAGGGCGTCCAGCGCGTCGTCGGCGTGTCGACCCTGGGCCGCGGCGTGGCCGAGAACGCCGGGCAGATCTCCGCGGCGCTCGCCATGGACGAGCTGATCGAGAGGACCGGCGTGGGCTACCGGGCCCTGCAGATGCCGGGCTTCATGGAGAACATGCTCCAGCAGGTCGGGGCGATCAGGAGCCAGGGCACCTTCTACCTGGCGCTGTCCGGGGATCACAAGAACCCGACGTGCGCCACCCGCGACATCGCGGCCGTCGCCGCCGAGCTGCTGCTCGACGACTCCTGGAGCGGGCAGGAGGGCGTCCCGGTCCTCGGACCCGAGGATCTGTCGCCGAACGACATGGCGCGGATCATGTCGGAGGTGCTGGGGCGGCCCATCCGCTTCCAGCAGGTCTCCGGTGCGGCGTACAAGGCCACTCTGGTGCGGAACGGGCTCAGCGAGCCGTGGGCCCAGGGTCTGGCCGACATGACCGCCGCGATCGACCGGGGCCTGTACAACGCGCGGCCGCACACCCCGCGGTCTACCACCCCGACCGGCTTCCGCCAGTGGTGCGAGGAGGTGCTGAAGCCCGCCGTCGAGCAGAACGGCTCTTAGGGCGTGTCTCGAAGTCCCGCTGTCCTACTGCGCGGCGTGGACTTCGAGACACGCCCTAGTCGAGACGCGGGTCTCTGGTCTTGGGGCGGGCGCGGAGGTGGGCGCGTTCGCCCTGGCGGCCGAACAGGCTGAGGAACTCGACCGGTTCGGCGTCGGCGGCGCCGAACCAGTGCGGTACCCGAGTGTCGAACTCGGCCGCCTCACCGGGCGAGAGCACCAGGTCCTGCTCGCCGAGGACGACCCGCAGCCGTCCGTTGAGGACGTACACCCAGTCGTAGCCCTCGTGGGTCCGCAGTTCGGGCTCCCGGCGGCGACTGCCGGCCGGGATGATGGTCTTGTACGCCTGGATGCCGCCGGCCCGGCGGGTCAGCGGCAGCAGCGTCATGCCGTCGCGCTCGATCGGCCGTATGTGGATGCGCGGGTCCCCGGTGGGCGGGGCGTCGACGAGCTCGTCGAGCGTGACGCCGTGGGCCCTGGCCAGCGGGAGCAGGAGCTCCAGGGTCGGCCGGCGGGCGCCGGACTCCAGCCGGGACAGGGTGCTCACCGAGATGCCGGTCGCCGCGGACAGCTCGGCGAGCGTGGTCTCGCGCTGCCGCCGCAGCGCGCGCAGCCGGGGGCCGACCGCGCCGAGCGCCTGGTCGAGATCGTCGTCCATGGCCCCATTTTGCCAGACCGGCAACGGAGCTTGCGGTAACGGCCAGCGGCTCCGCATCCTCTCCGTGGAGGTGGTCGAAGTGACCGATCTGCGGAAAGACGGCTATGACGTGGTGGTGGTCGGCGGCGGCGCGGCGGGGTTGAGCGGGGCGCTGGCCCTGGCCCGGTCGCGGCGTACGGTGCTGGTGGTCGACGCGGGTTCGCCGCGCAACGTCCCGGCCGCGGGCGTGCACAATCTCCTGGCCCGTGAGGGGATTCCACCGGTCGAGCTGCTGGAGCGCGGCCGGGCGGAGGTCCGCGGCTACGGCGGCCAGGTGATGCCCGGCGAGGTCGGCGCCGTGACCCGCGAGAAGGACGGGTTCGCGGTGGCGCTGACCGACGGCCGGGCGGTGCACGCGCGCCGGCTGCTGGTCGCCGCCGGCGCGGTCGACGAGCTGCCGGACATCCCGGGCCTGCGCGCCCGCTGGGGCCGGGACGTGCTGCACTGCCCGTACTGTCACGGCTGGGAGGTGCGCGACCAGGCCGTCGGCGTGCTGGCCACCGGTCCGATGTCGGTGCATCAGGCGTTGCTGTTCCGGCAGCTGAGCGCCGATGTCACGTACTTCGCCCACACCCTGCCGCCGGGCGACGAGCAGACGGAGGAGCTGACCGCCCGCGGCGTCGGGATCGTCCACGGCGAGGTCGCCTCGGTGGAGATCGACGGGGACCGTCTCGTGGGCGTACGGCTGCGCGACGGCACGGTCGTCGGGCGCGAGGCGCTCGTGGTCGCGTCCCGGATCGTGGTGCGCGCGGGCTTCCTGGCCGGACTCGGGCTGCGGCCGGCGGAACACCCGGCAGGGATCGGCCAGTACATCCCCGCGGACGCGACCGGCCGTACCGAGGTCCCCGGGGTGTGGGCCGCCGGGAACGTCACCGATCCGGCAGCCCAGGTCGGCGCCGCCGCCGCGGCGGGCACCATGGCGGGGGCCCAGATCAACGCCGACCTCATCGCCGAGGAGACCCGCCAGGCGGTCGCCGCCCGCCGGGACCCCTTCTCGGCCGAGTCCGAATCCCGCCTCTGCGAACAGGCGATGGGCGACCGTCGCCACGGCATCTGAACGCGCTCTCTGAACGACGAAAGGGAATCATCGTGCCCGAAGAGTTCGGCAAGGACTTCTGGGAAGAGCGGTACGCCGGCCACACCCACGTCTGGAGCGGACGGCCCAATCCACAGCTCGTGGCGGAGGCCGAGGACCTCGCGCCCGGCACGGCCCTGGACGCGGGCTGCGGGGAGGGCGCCGACGCCATCTGGCTCGCCTCCCGCGGCTGGCGGGTCACGGCGGTGGACTTCGCCACCGCCGCGCTCCGCCGCGCGCGCGAGCACGCCGAGTCCCTCGACGCCGACGCCGCAGGCCGGATCGACTGGGCGCAGGCCGACCTGACCGAGTGGGCGCCCCCCGAGGAGCGGTTCGACCTGGTCTCCACCCACTACGTGCACCTCGCCGCGTCTCGCGAGGCGTTCTTCCGCCGGATGGCGGCGTCCGTCGCGCCGGGCGGCACACTGCTCATCGTCGGCCACCACCCGCTGGACCTGCAGACCACGATCCAGCGGCCGCCCATCCCGGAGCTGTTCTTCACCGCCGAGGACGTCGTGGCCGTCCTCGACCCCGGCCGCTGGGACGTCGTCGCCGCCGACGCCAGGCCCCGGCCGGCCACCGACCACGACGGCAACGAGGTCACGATCCACGACACCGTCCTGCGCGCCCGCAGGCGCCCGTGACGGTGAGCCGGGTCAGGGCCGGATGACGGTCAGGCTGAACGGCGCGGCGTGCCGGGCGGCGTGGGCCACGGCCTCGTCCGCCTCGTCGAGGGCGAACTCGGTGACGCAGAACAGGCCGAGGTCCAGCCGTCCGCAGCGGGCCAGTTCGATGAAGCGGGCGGGGGCGTGGCGCGGGTACAACCACTGGCCGCGCACGGTGACGTTGTTCCGCATCAGCCACGGGTAGGGGAGGGCGAGGTCGGCGCCGCCCAGCATGCCGACCCCGCCCATCAGCACCACCCGGCCGTATTCGCGGACGGTCATCGCGGCGGCGCGCACGGGCGTCGTCCCGGCGGAGGGAGGCAGCAGATCCAGGACGAGGTCGATCGGCCCGGGCGCCGCGGCCATCATCTGGCCCCGGTCCCGGTCCTCCGCGCCGGAGAGCCGTACGGTCCGGACCTGCGGGCCGAACCGGCGCTCGAGCCCGCGCAGCGCCTCCTCGTTGCGTCCCGGCGCGATGACGCAGGCGGCGCCCATCGCCAGCGCGACGGCCACCGCGGCGCCGCCGAAGTTGCCGGTCGCGCCGCTGACCAAGACCGTCTCGCCCGCCTGCAGGTCGCCCGCGAGGAGCCCGCCGTACGGGACGAGGCACAGGCTGAGTGCGGCCCACCGCGCCGCGTCGGCCGGGTCGATCGAACCGAGCGGGACGGCGTTCTCGGTGGGCACCAGGAGTCGTTCGGCGTACGAGCCCTGACCGAAGTGCCGCTGCAGGCGCAGCCCGCCCTCGCCCCGGCCGCTCAGCCCCTGCAGGGTGATGTCCGGCGTCAGCGCGTGGTCGCGGGAGCGTATGGTCGGGTCGCACAGCACCCACTGCCCCGGAGTGAGGCGGGTGGCGTCCGGCCCGACCTCGCGGACCCGGCCCACGGCGCCGGCACCGGGCGTCACCGGCAGGGTCAGCAGGTACCTGCGCTCGCCACTGAAGACCTCCGCCGCGTACGGCAGCACGGCCGCCGCGACGACATCAACGATCACCTCGCCGGTCCCCAAGACCGGGTCCGGCACGTCCTCCACCGACAGGGGGCGGCCGAATTCCTGCAACACCGCGGCCTTCATGGTGGTTCCTCTCGTTCGATCGGCCGATTGCGCGATCGATGGTGGGCCACCCGAGCGGGCGTATCCAGGCCCGGTATCGTCCTGGGATCGGCCAGTACCACCCAGCGAAGGCGGCGATCATGCGCGAGCCGGCCGGTCGCGGACTCGGTGACTTCCTACGGTCCCGGCGGGAGCGGCTGAGTCCCGAGACGGTGGGACTCCCCGAGCGGCGACGTCGCCGGACGCCGGGCCTCCGGCGGGAAGAGGTCGCCGAACTGGCCGGCATCGGGATCGACTGGTACGTCCGCCTCGAGCAGGGGCGGGCCGGAAGCCCGTCGACCACCACGATCGACGCCCTCGCCGAGGCGCTCCGCCTGGACGCCACCGACCGGGACCACCTGCGGAGACTGGCATGTTCTCCGGCGCGTGAGCCCTTCGTCCGGGAGCAGGTGTCGGAGGGGACCAGGCGCCTGGTCGAGGGACTCGGCGCGCCCGCGTACGTCACCGGCCGCCGCTGGGACGTGCTGGCGTGGAACGCCGAGGCGGCCCGGCTGTTCACCGACTTCGGCCGCCTCGGCGCGGACGACCGCAACGTCCTCGTCTACCTGCTGCTCACGCCCGAGGCCCGGCGTCTCTTCGGCGACGGCTGGACCGACCAGGCCAGGCATGCCACGGCGCAGTTCCGCGCGGCGCACGACCTGTGGGCACCGGATCCGGCGTTCACCGCGCTCGCCGACCGGCTCCGCCGCGGCTGCCCGGAGTTCGCCACCTGGTGGGAACGGCACGACGTCCTACCCGCCGGTTCCGGACGGAAGCGACTGCACCATCCGTCCGAGGGCCCGCTCGTCTTCGAGTACGCCACCTTCCAGTCCAACGAGGATCCGGCGCTCCGGCTGACCGTCTACTCGCCCGCAGATCACACCGGTTCCAGGCCGCCCGTCGTCTTCTAGGCACCTGTCACTGCGCGGCGGCGAGGAGCGCTTCGCCGGTGGACGTCGGCGGTGCTGGCCCTGCGCGCGTCTCCGGGACAGGTCGGCCTGCCGGCGGCGCTCAGCACGTTGGCCTTCCTCCTCATCGGCCTGCCGGCGGGCGCCTGGACCGACCGCATGCGCAAGCGTCCGCTGATGATCGCCGCCGATCTGGCCCGCGCCGTCGTGTTCGGCTCGGTGCCGCTCGCCTGGCTCCTCCGCGTCCTGAAGATCTATCAGCTCTACGGCGTCGTGCTGGTCACGGGGGTGTGCACCGTCTTCTTCGACGTGGCCGCGCAGAGCCATCTGCCTCACCTGGTCGGCCACGACCGGCTGGGCCGGGCCAACGCCCGCCTGGTGACGCTCGGCGCGGTCACGGAGATCGGCGGGCGTGGTGTGGGCGGGCTCCTGGTCACTCTCGTCTCCGCGCCCGCCGCGATCGGGCTCGACGCGGCCACGTACCTCGGGTCGGCGGTGTTCCTGCTGCGCGTCCGGCGGCCCGAGCCGCGGCCGCGGCACGCCGGCACCACGGCGCTCCGGCGCGACATCGGGGAGGGCGTCCGTTACGTGTTCGGCCACGCCGTCCTGCGTCCCATCGCCCTCGCCGGCACGTGCACGAACCTCGCCATCCAGCTGTGCCAGACGATGCTTCCCGTCGTCTTCGTCCGTCTGGGTCTGCCCGGCGGCGCCATCGGCGTCTTCTTCGCCGTGGGCGGCGCCGGCACGCTGCTGGGGTCGCTGTCCGCCCGCCGGCTCGCTCGCCGCCTCGGATCGGGCCGGGTCCTGTGGCTCGTGGGCCTGGCGATCGCGCCGACCGGAATCTGCGTCGCACTCGTCGACCGTGGTCCGGCGCTCTGGCTCGCCGCCACCGCCTGGCTGCTCATCACGTTCAAGGTCGGCGTGGACAACGTGATCAAGGTGAGCTTCCGGCAGGCGGTCACGCCGGATCGGCTCCTGGGCCGGATGAACGCCACCATGCGCTTCGTCCTGACCGGGGCACTGGCGGTCGGTGGAGCGCTCGCCGGTCTGCTCGGTCAGTTCGTCGGCGTCCGGGCGGCACTGTGGGCCGGTGCGGTGCTGTTCGCCCTGGTCTGGGTGCCGACGTTCTTCTCGCCACTTCGAACGGCGCAGGCACTCCCGAGCTGAGGCCCTTACGCCGAGGATCTCCGTCGCCCTGACGACGGAGATCCTCGGCGGTGATTCGTCAGCCCGGCTTGCGGCTGGTGATGATCTCGTCGATCAGGCCGTACTCGCGGGCCTCCTCGGCCGTGAGGTAGCGGTCCCGTTCGATGTCGGAGCGGACCTGCTCGGCCGGCCGGCCGGAGTGCCGGGCCAGGATGGTCTCGAGCTGCTCGCGCAGCCGGATGATCTCCTGGGCCTGGATCTCCATGTCGCTGGTCTGGCCGTAGCCGCCCTCGGTGCTCGGCTGGTGGATCACGATGCGCGAGTGCGGCAGCGCGGCGCGCTTGCCGGTCGCGCCCGCCGCGAGTAGCACGGCGGCGGCCGAGGCGGCCTGGCCGATGCAGGTCGTCTCGATCTGCGGCTTGACGAACTGCATCGTGTCGTAGATCGCCGTCATCGCGGTGAGAGAGCCGCCGGGGGAGTTGATGTACAGGCTGATGACCCGGTCCGGGTCCATCCCCTCCAGGGCGATGAGCTGCGCGATGACGTCGTTGGCGAGCGTGTCGTCGATGGGCGCGCCGACGAAGACGATGCGCTCCTCGAACAGCTTGTTGTACGGGTTGCTCTCCTTCATCCCGTATGAGGTGCGCTCGACGTAGGACGGCAGGATGTACCTGGCGACGGGGTTCCTCATGGGGCGACGCCTCCGGCCTCGAGGGCGCTGGTGACGACGTGGTCGATGAGGCCGTACTCGCGGGCCTCCTCGGCGGTGAAGTAGCGGTCGCGGTCGGCGTCGTGCTCGATCTGCTCGTACGGCCGGCCGGTGTGCTCGGCGATGAGCTGCAGGAACCGGTGCTTCATGTGCACGCTCTGCTCGGCCTGGATACGGATGTCTGAGGCGGTGCCCCGGATGCCGCCGGACGGCTGGTGCATCATGATCCGCGTGTTGCGCAGCGCGTAGCGCTTGCCGCGCGTGCCCGCCGTGAGCAGGAACTGCCCGGCCGAGGCGGCCATGCCGAGGGCGACCGTCGAGACGTCGTTCGGCAGGTACCGCATCACGTCGAACATGGCGAACATCGCGTCCATCGACCCGCCCGGCGAGTTGATGAAGATCTTGATGTCGCGCTCCCCGTCCTGGGCGGCGAGGAGCAGCAGTTGCGAGCACACCCGGTTGGCCAGGTCGTCGTCGATCTCCGAGCCGATGAAGACGATCCGCTGGTCGAGCAGCCGCTGGAAGAGCTGCTGGGAGTGCACGTCCGGCGGGATCTCGGTGACCCGGGCGCGCGGTTCGAGGGTCGGGAAGTCCATCAGCGCTCCTTCGCTGCCACGCGCGCCTGTACGCGTGGCGGGTGTCCACGCGCCGGCGCGCTCCTGCCGCGCACCGGCTCGAGTTCTGTACAGAATAGCAAGAACGTACAGAATGCTAGAATCTCTGCATGACACGAGAGGTCCCAGTGACGCAGGCCCGGGCCGACCTCGCGGAGCTCGTCAACCGTGTCGGCTACACCGGCGAGCGGATCGTCCTGACCCGGCACGGCAAGCCCCTCGCGGCCCTCGTCCCGGTGGAGGATCTCGAGGCGCTCGAGCGGCGGCCCGCGGAGATCGGCTTCACCCTGCCGCTGCCCGCCGAGGCGGAACCCGAGCCCGAGCAGCCGTCACGCCCCGCAGGCCCGCTCCGCATCGCGGCGGAGCACCGGGACCCACGTCGGTCCGGCCGCTCCGACTGGAAGCGCTGACGAGACCGGAGCGCCCGCCGCGGACCGCGGCGGGAGACCGGACCGGTCCGGCGGATCTTCAGAGGGCTGCGTCCGTCGTCCGGTGGGTCGTAAGGTCTACGTCGTGAGCCCCCCACGCCTACCGGAACACCTTGAACTGCTACTGACCGAAGAACCCGTCCTGGACGTGTACGCGTACGGACCCTGGCGTGTCCCCGACGGGCTGTACGACGAGGTCCGCGAGCGCGCCCGCGAGTTCGACGCCGACGAGCGCGCCCGGGCGCTGACCGGCGGGCTCAGCGACTTCTACGCGACGGGCACCTCCGCGGCGGGCGCGGAGCTGTGGTCGCTGCTCACCTTCCTGCTCGGGGCGGCGGCGATCCGGGCGGGCTCGCGCGGCGACATCGACTACGAGCTGCTCACCCAGTTCCTGGCCAAGCCCGAGCCGCCCGTCCGCGACTCGGTCGCCTGGTTCAGCCAGGGCGGCCGGCTGCGGCCGCCCGGCCTGTGGCTGGTGGAGAACGCCGGGGACGACGTCGAGCTCCGGGAGACGATGTTCGCCCTGGGCCGCGAGTCCCTCGACGTGTTCGCCGGGATCACGCCGCTGGAGGAGCGCCGCAAGGCCCTCCACGCGATCTTCGACCGGCACGCGGAGGACCCGGAGCTGCGGGCCCGCGACCTGACCACGCCGCACGGCGACCTCGAGCGGGTCTGGGCGTCGGACCTGTCGGACGAGACCCTGTCCGCGCTCCCGGAGCTGGCCGGCCCGACCGGATATCTCACCTGGGCGTGCGCCGGCTGGATCGCCGCGCACGAGCGCCTGCTCGCGGCGGTCCCGGGCGGCGATCCGCTGGTGACGGGGCTGGCCCGGCTGCTGCTGCAGGCCGACGCGCAGGCCGTGCCCGCGGACCTCGCGTTCGCCATCGGCGTCGAGCGGTACGAAAGCGTCCAGGAGCGCTTCCAGCACCTGCGGGAGGGCTTCCGCGCCGATCCGTGGCAGGCGGAGGTGCGGTCCTGGCTGGCCCGCGGTCTCGTCGCGGGCGAGGCCGACGCCTGCCGGGCCTGGCTGGACATGGGCCTGCGGATCACCGGCTCCGTACAGGGCCTGCCCGACAGCGCCGTGAGCCCGAAGGGCCGGCTGCCGGTCCGCGGTTTCCAGATGGATCTGCGCCGCCTCTTCCGCGCCCGTACGGTCGTCAACCCGCTGACCGCGGCGTTCGCCGGTGTGCCGCCCGCCGAGGAGGCGCGGACCGCGACCGCGGCCGAGGAGACCGGCGCCGACCTCGTCGGCCAGCCCGAGCTCGTGACGACGCTCGCCGAGGTTCTGCGCGCCGGCGCGACCCCGCGCCCGGTGCGCCTCCTGCTCAGCGGACCGGACGCGACGGGCAAGGGCACGGCCGTCCGGCTCGTCGAGCAGACCCTGGCCGAACGCGGGGACGTCCGCGAGGCCGTCTGGGTCTCCGACCAGGTGTTCGCCAACCTGCACGTCAGCGACACGATCCTGTACCTGCTGGCACGCGTGCGCGAGTGCCTCGAAGGACGGGTCCTCGTCATCGAGGGCCTCGACCGCATCCTCGCCCTCGAGCACTGCGGCGGCGCGTTCGCCGAGGAGCTGCGCCGCGTCCTCGAACGCCACCAGAAACTGCACGTCGTCGCGGCGTGCCGGGCGGGCGGCGATGAGCGGATCTTCGACGCCAACCCGGCCCTGCACCAGCACTTCCGGGTCGCCCGCACGCGGGAGTTCGCCGAGGACGACTACGCGGAACTGTTCCGGCGGGCCGTCGCCCGGCGCGGCCTGACCGCCGCCCGGGAGGCCGCGGTCACCGCCGGGGTGCTGCTGTCCCGCACCCCGCCGCTGCTGAACCTGCGGGGCGCGCGCCTCGTGGAGTACCTCGCCGAGCAGTGCGTGGCGGCGGCCGCCGCCCGCGGCGAGACGGAGGTCGCGGTCGCGGATCTGCCGCAGCGGGTCATCCCCGGCGGCGCCGCCGACGCCGACCCGATGGCCGAGCTGGACGCGTGCGTGGGCCTGAAGTCGGTGAAGAACGAGGTCCGTCTGCTCGTCGCCGAGGCCGAGGCCGCCCGGATGCGCCGCGAGGCGGGCATGCCCGTCGCCGCGCGGCCACGGCACCTGGTCTTCACCGGCAACTCCGGCACGGGCAAGTCCAAGGTCGCGCGGATCCTCGGCCGCATCTACGCCGACCTGGGCGTCCTGTCCTCCGGCCACCTGGTCGAGGTGGACCGCTCCGACCTCGTCGGCGAGTACGTCAGCGAGAGCGGGCCGCGCGTGCGCCGGGCGGTCGAGCGCGCGCACGGCGGCGTGCTGGCCATCAACGACGCGCACAACCTCATGCCGGGCGACTCGCCGCGCAACCGGGAGGCGATCGACGTCCTGCTGGCGGCCGTGCAGTCCCACCCGGAGGACCTGATCGTCGTCCTGTGCGGGCCCGAAGGCGCGATGAACGGCCTGCTCAAGAGCGACTCGGAGCTGGCGGCGTTCTTCCCCAAGCAGCTCCGGTTCCCCGACCTCACCGAGGACGAGCTCATCGAGATCTTCCAGGCCAAGGCCACCGACGCGGGCTTCGCGCTGCGGGAGGGCGTGCTCGACAAGGTCCGCGACCTCGTACGCGCGGGGGCGCGCGACCGGGCCGCCGGGAACGCCCGCCTGATGATCAATCTGCTCGACCGCGCCGTGGCCATGCAGTCCCGCCGCGTCCTCGACGACGGCGTGCTCACCGACGACGAGTCCCTCGACGAGATCTTCGCCGAGGACATCCCCGGCACGCTGGCCGCCGGCGGCCACATCGACCTGCCCGGCGACCCCCTCGCAGAGATCGAGCGGCTGATCGGGCTGGACGCGGTCAAGCAGGAGGTGCGCCTGCTCGTCGCCGAGGCCAAGGCCGAGCAGCTCCGCCGCGACGCCGGCATCCCGATCGCCTCGCCCACGCGGCACATGGTGTTCACCGGAAATCCGGGAACGGCCAAGACCACGATGGCGCGGCTGCTGGCCGCGGTCTACGCCAAGCTGGGGCTCCTGTCGTCCGGGCACCTGGTCGAGGTGTCCCGCGCCGACCTCGTCGGCGAGTACGTCGGGCAGACGGCCCCGAAGGTGCGCGCGGCGGTGGAGCGGGCGCTGGGCGGCGTGCTGTTCATCGACGAGGCGTACGCCCTGACGCCCGCCGACTCCGGACGCGACTACGGGCACGAGGCGATCGCCGAGCTGCTCAAGCTGATGGAGGAGCACCGCGCCGACCTCGTCGTCATCGTGGCGGGTTACGAAGGGCCGATGCTGCGGTTCCTGGAGTTCAACCCCGGTCTCGCGTCGCGCTTCCCGACCGTCCTGCGGTTCCCGGACTACACCGACGACGAACTCGTCGCGATCTTCGAGGTGATGGCGGCGGACGCGGGCTTCGGCGTGGCCGAGGGCGTGCTCGACGCCGTACGCTCCCGGCTCCGCTCGGCCGCCCGCGGCGAGTCGTTCGGCAACGCCCGGCTCATGCGCAACATCCTGGACCGGGCCGTCGCCCTGCAGGCGCAGCGCATCACCGGGCAGGAGGCACCGGACCGGGAGGAGATCCGGCTGCTGCGCCAGGAGGACCTGCCGGAGACCGACGCGCCCATCGACCGCGACGAACGGCTCGGCCAGTACCTGTGACCGGACCTGTCACCCAGGGCCCGTGACCCGGGGGCCGGCGCGGTACCGCTGACGCGCCGGCCCCCGGATCGGTCAGGAATCCACGCAGCAGGACCGCTTGCTCTCCTCCAGGTAGTGCGGGTCGTGCCACCAGTACCGCCGGTTGGACGGATGCTCGGGGACGGGCGGCAGCATCCGTCCCACCGGAGCGGCCGCCGCGCGCTCCGCGGTCGCGAACGGGGCGAGCAGCTCGTCGACGGTGTGCGCCTCCCCGTTGACCATCACCTGCCGGACGTCGGCGACCCGTGTGATGTCCTCCAGCGGGTCACCGCCCAGGAGGACCAGGTCGGCGTACATCCCGGGCTTGATCTGCCCGAGGGGCTCCCCGAGGACCTCGCCGGGCGTCCGCGTCGCGGTGGTCAGCGCCTCGTACGGGGTGAGGCCGTACTTCACCATGGCCCGGAGGTTCAGGTGGGTGCTGACGGCGGTGTTGGCGATGGGGGAGTCCGTACCGGTGATGACCCGTCCGCCGCCCCGGATCATGGCGGCGACCTGCGCGACCTGACGGGCGAGGTTCTGCCGGGTGACGGTCTGGTCGGTGGTCCTGGCCGTCGTCGCCGTCGCCTGCAGCGAGGCGTACTCCCACGCCGGGTAGAGCGTCGTCACCCGGCGGTCGGTGACGAGCGAGGTGTCCTCCCGGAGGAGTGTCACGGCTCCGAACAGCGTCGGCGTCCGGGCCGCGCCCGAGGCGTTGAAGATGTCGATGACGTCGTCGTATCCGGTGCCGAGCGCGGTGACCGTACGGGAGTAGCCCAGCCGGTTCGTGGCGCCGACGTGCTCCATGCCGTCCCCGCCGAACGCGAACGCCGGATAGTGGTAGTGCGAGGTGGCGGGGACGCCGTGCCGGTGCGCCCACTCGATCACCTCCCGCTGCCATGCGGCCGGCAGCCGTACGTACGCCTTCATGAGGTCGTAGTCGAGCGCACCCGCGCGTTCGAGTTCGCGGGCGAGCTGGCGGGCGTCGAAGGTCGGGCGCATGAAGTTGTAGAAGACGCGCGGCCCGTCGACCGCCTCGCCGGTGGCGAAGTACCGGGGCGCGACGCGGGCGCCGGACTGGAACGACTCCCGGGCCTCGACCATGTGGTACGCCGGGCTGCCCGGCGAGCGGGTCGTCGTGACGCCCAGCGAGAGCCAGAGCCGGCCCTGGCGGTCGCCGTACGCGTAGCCCTGCATCTCCCGGTGGTTGTGCATGTCGACCAGCCCGGGGATGACCACGGAGGCCCCGGCGTCGAGGATCCGGTCGCCGTGACCGTGCCCGCGCGCCTCGACGGCGACGATGCGGTGGCCCTCGACCACGATGTCCACGTCGTGCCGCAGCCACCGCGCGCTGCCGTCCCACATCCGGCCGGCGCGTACGACGGTGCGGCCACGTGGCCGGGTGTTCGTCCAGGTCAGCGGGGCGGGGATGGTACGGGTGCGGCGGCCGTCCGCGGAGACGATGCGGAGGCGGCCGTTGCCCAGGTACAGCAGCTCGGACGAGTCGCCGCTCCAGCTCACGGCGTCGGTGACCTCCTCCGTCACCTGCCGGGGCGGCCCCGCCGGCGTGCCGTCGGCGTGGACGTCGACCACCCAGAGCACGCTGGCCACGACGAACGCCATTTTCGTGCCGTCGGGCGACCACACCGGCCCGTCGTCCCCGCGCGTCTGGATCGAGCGGTCGGGCAGCGGATCGACATAGGTGCCGGCCCCCGTACGGCGGTCGACGAGGAGGATCTTGCTCAGGCCCTCGCGGTATCGCGCCGAGTACGGCTTGATCGCCGCCAGGGCGATGACGTTCCCGTCGGGGGACCAGGTGGGGCGGCCGGGCTCGAACGTCGCCGGGTAGACGCGCTGGACGTCCCCGGACGACACCTCGACGGTGTAGAGCGCCCCGGTCTGGTCGAGGAACGCCAGGTGCGACCCGTCATGGGACCAGGTTCCGGAGAGGGCCGCGGCGCCCGGCAGGTTCGTGAGCCGGCGGTCCTGCCCGGTGCGCAGGTCGCGGATCCAGATGTCGAGCTTGCCGCCACGGTCCGTGGAGTAGGACAGGTGACGGCCGTCGGGCGACCAGGCCGGGTCGCACTTCCACCAGTGGTCACGGGTGAGCGGTCGCGGTGCCTGCCCGATCCTCATCGTGTAGATGTCGTTGAGCGCCCGGAACGCCACCTGTCCGCCGTCGGGGGACAAAACCGGGCTGCCGATGCCCATGACGGGCTTCGGCGCCGTGGAGTCGAAGTCGCGCCTGCGCCTGCGGTAGGACGGGGCGACGACGGTGACCGGCGCCGTGAAGCCGATGTCGCGCGGCGGGCCGCCCGTGAGCGATCGGCGGCGGATCCGGCCGTCCGCCGTGTAGACGAACTCCTTCGCCGACGACCATGACACGCGGAAGGGGAAGACCTCCTCGCCGGTCACCAGCGCGCGCCCCGAGCGCCACAGCTCGCTGCGGCCGGCCCCGACGAGGGTGTAGACGAGGTCCTGACCGTCGGGTGTCCAGGCCGGGCCATGGATCACCTGGTCCGCCGGCACCGTCACGGCGGTACGGCGCGCGCCGGTCGCCACCTCGACGACGTCGATGCGGGTGTTCGCGACCACGAAGGCGATGCGGGCGCCGTCCGGCGACCACGCCGGCTCGTACTCCTCGGCCGCCGAGTCGGTCACCGGGCTGATGACGCCCGTGTCCAGGCGCAGCGTGTGGATGCCGTAGCTGCCGGACAGGTCCGACGAGAAGGCGATCCGGGTGCCGTCGGGGGAGAACCGCGGCTCACGGTGGTCGTACGGTCCCTCGGTCAGGCGGCGCGGGTTCGATCCGTCGGCGTCGATCACCCACACGTCGAACACGCCGTCGCGGTACGCCTGGAAGGTGAGCCGCCGCCCGTCGGGCGACCACTCGGGCTGCGCGATGTCGAACAGGTCGTCGGTCAGCCGGCGCGCGGGGCCACCGGAGATCGGCAGGGTCCACAGCACACCGACGAGGTCGATCGCGATGGTCCGTCCGTCGGGCGAGACCTGGGCGGCCAGATCCGTGCCCTCGCGCAGCCGTACGGCGCGGCCCGTCGGACGTCCGGACGGCTCCTCCGCTGGTGCCCGTGACGGAGCGGCGCCCTCGGCGGGGGGCGCCGCGCCGACTCCGATGCCCGCGACCGCCGCGGCACCCGCCGCGCCCGTCAGGAGATCCCGCCGTCCGATGCCCGTCATGGGGGCTCCCATCCCGGGCAGCTCCCTGCCCGAACGCCGGCATCGGGCGCGAGAACCTCACGCGCACCGGCCGCTGTGGTCGCTCTTCTGTCGCCGCGTCACTCAGGTTTCGGAAAGGACGCTAATTGCGATGTGGACCACATGCAGCCCGTGTGTCCGGATTCGGTCAGCCTTCGGTCAGGGCCGAGGTCAGGACTAGGAGCGGCTGAGGTACTCGAGGTAGAGGGGACGCAGGGCCTCGGCGACGTCGCCACCGCCCGCGTGCACGAACTCGTTGAGGATCGCGGACAGGTGGGAGACGTCCGCCTCGGCCTGGTCCGGGTGACCCGCGGCCGCCTCGGCCGCGGGGATCGCCTTCAGCAGCCGCCACAGGAACCCCACGTCGAGATGCTTCACCGCGCGCTCGATGGCCCGGTCGTGCAGTTCCTTGGTCGACAGCGTCTCCAGCTCTTCCGCCATGTCCCTATTCGACCACGCCCCGGCACCGCGTCACCATTTGAGGTTCCAGCCGAGGACGGTCCCCAGGTCCGGCAGGCCGAGCCGGGCCTTGGCGACGATCTTGCCCTTGCCGTCGAGGACGCGGTACTCGCAGCCGCCCAGCTCGGCCGCCGGGAGCCGGGTCTGGAACACCGCGAGGCCGGTCGCGCCGATCCGAGCCGCCGTCACCATCGTCCCGTGGTTCCACAACTCCACGCGGACTCCCGGGCCATCCGGGACGTACACCGCACCCGTCGCGTGCTCCTCCTCCTCGGGGAAGTTCTGGGCCGCGGTCGTGACCCAGCCGATCGGGCGCCGGGCGTCGGCGTCGGCGCGCATCCGCACCGCGTACCGATCCTGGCTGGTGCTGCCGTCCTTCTCGGTGTAGGTGTCCTGGACGACGCGGATCTCGGGTCCGGACGGGACCCTCACTGTCGCGACGAGGGCGTCGACGCCGCCGGGCAGCCGATCACCCCACCAGAACCGGTAGGTGAGCCGCTCGCCGACCAGCCCGAAGTAGCCGGCCGTCCCGTCCAGGAGTCCGCGGGCCTGCTCCGCGTCGACGTGACCGGTCGCCTTGGCGGCGGCCCTGCCGACCGCGGGCCAGTAGGCGGAGGAGTTCTCCGAGTCCGTCGTGTAGGGCACCTGCTGCGCGGGGCCGTACCGGCCGCCGATGCGGAATTCGACCGCGAGCTGCCACGGGCGCACCCCGGGAACGTCGGTCAGCACGGCACCGCGGTCCGCGTGGACCGTGCGCACGACGCGGTACGCGGTACCGTCCCCGCGTTGGGCGATGGCCGGTGAGACCTTGACGTCCGTCATCGCCGGCGGGCCGAGGACCAAGAGCGGGCCCGTACCCCCGGCGTACCAGACCATCGGCTCGGGATCCAGGGGCACACTGTCGTCCGCGAAGAGGCTGTCGTCCTTCATGGCGCGCGGCTCGGCGCCCGAGGGGCCATGCCACACGGAGCCCCGCGCCGACCGTCCCCGTACGGTGACGACCACGGCGACGCGGTGCCGTCCGTCGTCCTGTGCGTAGAGGATGTGCACCATGTCGCCCCAGCGCTGACGGCGCAGAGCCTCCTCGCTGAGCGTCCCCAGGAACGCCTTGTCGCCGGCGAGCGAGCCGCGCAGCGGCCAGCTCAGCGCGTCGGCGTGCCGTCCCGAGGCCGGACCGGGGCGATCGGCGAGCTGTCGGATCCCGGCGGGCGCGCCGACCAGCAGGACGGCGCTCACCGCCAGCGCCCCCGCCGCCACGGCCCGGCGGCGCCGGCGGGCGCGGGCGACGCGGCGCGCGGTGGCCGGATAGGGGTCGGGGCCGGTGGGGACGCTCTCGGCGCGGGCGGCGAACGTCGCCCGCAGTTCGTCTTCCAGGTTCATGCTCATCGGTTCCTCCGCGCGGTCTCGGGTTCGCGTTCCAACGCGACGCGCAACCGGTCCAGGCCGCGCGAGGTCTGGCTCTTCACCGTGCCCAGGGAGCAGCCCAGGAGCCGGGCGACCTCCGCCTCCGGCAGGTCCTCGAAGTAGCGCAGCACGAGAACGGAGCGCATCCGGGGCGGCAGAGTCAGGACCGCCGACCACAGTTCGTCCCGTATGTCATAGGCGGCGAGCGCGTCGGCGGTGGCCGGCTCCGGCAGGACGTCGGTCACCTGCTCGGTGACCCTCTTCCGGCGCCATCGGCTGTGGTTGAGGTTGACCAGGATCCGCCGCACGTACACCTCGGGGGCGTCGGATCGCCGGATCAGCGTCCAGTGGCGATGGGTCCGGACCAGTGCCGTCTGCACCAGGTCCTCGGCCTGCCCGTGGTCGCCCGTCAGCAGGTACGCCGTCCGCATGAGGGCGTGCCATCGTGCGGTGACGAACTCCCGGAACTGCTCTTCGGCTTCCGCGTTCACACCACCTCCGACAGCATGCGGACGCGGAAAGGTTGAACCGCACTCGGAAGAATGATGATCCGCGGCGGGTGAATCATCCGGGAAGGTGACGCGAGCACCCGTTTCAGCCCTCTAACGTGGCCACCATGAGTAATCGGCCCGAGTACGGAGGGGTCGGCGCGTCACCGTACGCCGACGCCCCGGGATCGCATGACCGAGACGGCGTGCGGCCGCGACGGCGGCCTCGCTGGGGGCGTCGCCTGCTGATCGCCTTCCTCGTTCTCCTGCTGCTGCTCGTGGGCTCCTACTTCTACCTCGACTCGCGGCTGCACCGCATCGACGTCTTCGAGGACTACGCCGGACGCCCGGGGGACACGCCGGGCACCAACTGGCTCATCGTCGGCTCCGACAGCCGTGAGGGACTGTCGTCGGCGCAGCGCAAGGAGTTCTCGACCGGCAAGGCGGCGGGGCGCCGGACGGATACGATGATGCTGCTGCACATCGGCGACCACGGCACGACGCTGGTGAGCCTGCCCCGCGACTCGTACGTCCCGATCCCCGGCCACAGCCCGAACAAGCTCAACGCCGCCTTCGCCTTCGGCGGGCCGAAACTCCTCGTCCGCACGGTCGAGCAGGCGACCAAGATTCACATCGACCACTACGCCGAGATCGGCTTCGCCGGGTTCGTCGGAATGACCGACGCGGTCGGCGGGGTGAAGATGTGCATTCCCGAGCGGATGAAGGACCCCAAGGCCGGAATCGACCTCAAGCCGGGCTGCCAGACGCTCAAGGGCGGCCAGGCCCTGGGATTCGTCCGCAGCCGCGCGTTCGCCCGCGCCGACCTGGAGCGGGTCGAGAACCAGCGCAAGTTCCTCGCGGCACTGGTGCACAAGGCGACCAGCCCCAGTGTGCTCCTGAACCCCTTCCGGATCATCCCGTTCGCGCTGCGCTCCACCGACAACTTCGCGGTCGACCAGGACGACCACCTCTACAACCTGGCGGGCTTCGCCTGGGCCATGCGCGGGGTCACCCAGGGCGACGGCCTGACCACTACGGTCCCGATCGGCGGCACCGGCTCCGCGGCCGGCGTCGGGGAGTACATCACCTGGGACACCGCGCGGGCCGGCACCCTGTTCCGTGACCTGCGCGAGGACCAGCCGGTGCCGAGGAGCTTCGGCACCCGCTAGTCCACCGTCCCGGCCGGGCAGCGGACCGACCGGCCGGGCGGCGCCCGTGGCGCGCCGCCGCCCGGCGCCGAGGAGGCTCGGCGCCGGGCGGGTCGGGTCCTCGCCGGAAACTTTTGCCGTTTGAGGACACCGCTTTGCGGGCAGCCGCTGCTGACCGACGCCATAGCTGGGAAGTTACTCCTTGTATCTCACTCGATACGAGGAGTGACTCGCGATGAAGAAAGCCTTCAAGTGGGGGGGCCTGGCGTTCCTGGCGTTCTACCTCATCAGCCGGCCGCACAGCGCGGCGAACGTCGTGCACGGGGCGCTGGGCGGCATCAGTGGCGCGGCCAACTCACTGTCCACCTTCGTCAGCGACCTGCCTAACCGCTGAGCCCTGTCCCGGGGACGCCACGAGCAGCGCGGCCAACTGGGCCGCGTTGCGCTGTGCGTAGTCTCGATAACAGTTGTTCAGGAGAACATGCGTCGTGTCGGCGTCCTCGGCCAGGCGCCGCACCTTCGGCGCCCACTCCTTCAGTTCCCGCTCCGAGTACAGGTAGCCGAAGCGCTCATAGATGTTCTTGCTGGTCCACTTGTCCGAATGGCCGTGGAAGCGGACGACGGCCAGGTCGGACGTCGCGGCCAGCACCGGCGGGATCGAGCTCGGGTGTCCCTGCGGCATGTCCACGCTGACGTACGGCACGTCGTACCGGCGCAGGAAGTCGAGGGTCTCCTCCTGGTCGTCCTCGCTCATCCACGTCCGGTTGCGGAACTCCACGCAGACGCGCATCGGCTCGCATCTGCGCTTCACCTGCAGGATGTACTCCTTGTTCGCCCGGCCGATCGGGAACCACTGGGGGAACTGGAACAGCAGCGCGCCGAGCCGGCCGGCCTCGTGCAGCGGCCACAGCGCGTCGAGGAACCGCTGCCAGACCTCCTCCACCACGTCGCCGGGGACGTCCCGCAGGTACAGCGACCTCTTGTCCGGCACCCGCTCCCGCAGCTCCTTGTAGAGCGCGTCCGGGCGGGTCGGATGCTGGGTGAGCAGCGAGAACGCCTTCACGTTGAACGTGAAGTCCGCCGGTGTACGGTCCCGCCAGTAGCCGACCGTACGCTCGGCCGGGGGCGAGTAGTACGTGGAGTCGACCTCGACCAGCGGAAACCGGGAGGCGTAGTACTTCAGGCGATCCTCGGCCGTCTTCACGTCCGGCGGGTACCAGCCGCTCGCCAGGAGGGTCTTGTCCGTCCACGACGCCGTGCCGACCAGGAGCTCACCCATGCTTCCAGACTAGGATTCGGGTCGTGTCGATCTATGATGTGGACATCGACCGCCTGGAGGGCGGCCCCGCGGACCTCGGTCAGTACCGCGGGAAGAGCGTGCTGATCGTCAACGTCGCCTCCAAGTGCGGCCTGACCCCGCAGTACGAGGGACTTCAGCGACTGCAGCAGACCTACGCCGGCCGCGGGTTCACCGTGCTGGGCGTGCCCTGCAACCAGTTCGCCGGTCAGGAGCCCGGAAGCCCGGAGGAGATCGCCGAGTTCTGCTCGACGACGTACGGCGTCGACTTCCCGCTCACCGAGAAGGTCGACGTGAACGGCGAGCACCGGCACCCGCTGTACGCCGCGCTCGTCACCGTTCCGGACGCGAGCGGGTACACCGGCGACATCCGGTGGAACTTCGAGAAGTTCCTCATCGGCCCGGACGGCGCGGTCGTGGCGCGGTTCGACCCGCGCATGGAGCCGGACACCGACGAGGTCGTCGGAGCGATCGAGAGCTCCCTGTCCTGATCCAGGTGGCCGTGTGCGGTCCCCGCGACTGCACCGCCGCGGAGCGCGACGCCGCGCACGAGGTCGGCAGGCTGCTGGCCGAGCGCGGCGCCGTCGTGCTGTGCGGCGGGTACACCGGCGTCATGGCGGCGGTGGCGGAGGGCGCCCGGTCCGCCGGCGGCCTGGTGGTCGGCGTCCTGTCCCGGCCCGACCGGGAGGGCGCCACGGCGGGCCTGAGCGCGGCGATCGCCACCGGGCTGGGCGAGGCGCGCAACGCCGTGCTCGTGGCCTCCGCCGACGCGGTCATCGTCGTCGGCGGTTCCTGGGGAACTCTGTCCGAGCTGGCCCTGGCCATGCGCCGGGGCGACGTCCCGGTCGTGCAGCTGGGCGGCTGGCAGGTCCTGGACGAGCGCGGCGAGCCACTGCCGGGCATCAGGCGGGCCGCCGGCCCTGCGGAGGCCGTCCGCCTCGCCATCGGCTGAGCGGCGGAAGGCCCCGGGGTCTCGGGGCGGCACGCCTCGCCGTCGGGCGAGCGACCGGGAGGCTCCGGAGCAGGACGGCGGCGCCTCCCCGTCCGGCGGGAGACCCCGGCGCCTCAGGACAGCAGCGCCTCGATGCGGGCGACCGAGTCCGGACCGGCGAGCTCGATCGGCGGGACCGGCCCGTGGGCGAGCCGGTCGGCCAGCGCGGACACCGCCTCGGCCCGGCGCAGGACGTAGTCGACCTCCTCCTCGCGTGGCGCGCGGCCGCCCAGCAGCATCGCGACCTCGACGAGCGCGAGATGGCCGGCGTCCACCGCCATGCCGGGCCCCGCGGTGCGCCGCAGCCGGTCGTACGCGGTGACGAGACGGCGCACCGAGGAATGGGACACGTCCAGGGGAATGCCGCGATCGAGGGCCTTCGCGTGCCGCCGGAGCCGGCGTCGGCGCACCGCGCGCAGCGTCGCCGCCTGGGCGGGCAGCGCGAGTCCGAGTGCGAGACCGGCGACGGCCACGACGCTCAGCCAGGCGGGGAGGCCGACCGCGAGGACGGCGACGAACAGGACGGCACCGCTCGCCGCGAGCACCACCTCGGGGATTCCCATCCCCATCTCCTGGTCTTCGGCCGGGCCGGGGCCGTCCGCCGCCACCGGCGGGTCGATGAGCGGGCCGGGCCGGTGCGGGACGATGACCTGCGACGGCATGATCCAATTATCGACCCGGTCGGCCGCCGTCAAACGGACGCCGGGCCGAGCGTCGCGGAACGGACAGCGGGCCGAGCGTCCCGGAACGGGCGGCGGCGGCCCCGGACGGGGCCGGCTCGCCGGACGGGCACGGCGCCGCGTTCCCGTTCAAGGGAACCGAAACGCGTTCTAGTATGGGCGGCCAGTGGAGGTGCGGACATGGCCAAGTGGACCACCGATGACATCTCGGACCTCACCGGGACACGTGCCATCGTGACGGGCGCGAACAGTGGGCTCGGCCTGCGGACCGCGCTGGGGCTGGCGCGGCACGGAGCGACCGTGGTCCTCGCCTGCCGGAGCGCCGACCGGGGCCGGGCGGCGCTCGACCGCGTCCGGGCGGCCGTTCCCGGGTGCGACGTCGCGCTCGGGTCCCTCGACCTGGCCGATCTCGCGTCCGTCCGCGCCTTCGCCGAGGAGCAGGGGGCGTACGGTCTCGACCTGCTGATCAACAACGCGGGCGTGATGGCCCTGCCGCGCCGAACCACCGCCGACGGGTTCGAGCTGCAGTTCGGCACGAACCATCTGGGTCACTTCGCGCTGACCGGCCTGCTGCTGCCCGCCCTGCTCGACCGCCCCGGCGCGCGCGTCGTCACCGTCACGAGCATGATGCACTGGCTCGGGCGCATCGACTTCGACGACCTCGACGGCGAACGCCGCTACGGGAAGTGGACGGCCTACTGCGGGTCCAAGCTCGCCAACCTGGTCTTCGCCAAGGAGCTCGACCGCCGGGCCGGCGGCAGGCTGGTCAGCGTCGCGGCCCACCCGGGCTATGCCGCGACGAACCTGCAGCAGGCCGGGCCGCGGATGGCCGGCAGCCGGATCGGCGAGGTCGTCCAAGGCCTGGGCAACAGGCTCTTCGCCCAGTCCGACGCCGCCGGCGCGCAGCCCACGCTGTACGCGGCGACCACCTCGGACGTGCGCGGCGGGCAGTGCTACGGGCCGCGCGGGCCGGGACAGAGCCGGGGCGCCCCGCGCCGGGTGCCGACCCTGCGCGGCGCCGAGGACCCGGGGCTCGGCCGCCGGCTGTGGGAGGTCTCGGAGGAGCGCACCGGCGTCACCTATGACGCGCTGCCGCGACCGGCGTGACGGGCTGCGGGCTCAGGGCCCGTCTCAAAGCCCCCGTCCGTAGCGAGCGGCGACTTTGGGGCAGACCCTAGGAGAGCGGCCCGGCGGAGGGGTCCCAGTCGAGGGTGGCGGGGATCGCGCCCTCCATGGTGAGCAGCCAGCGCTTCACCTCGACGCCGGAGCCGCCGCTGTAGCCGCCGAGACCGTCGGAGGCCACGACCCGGTGGCACGGCACGACGATCGGGATCGGGTTGGAGCCCATGATCGAGCCGATGGCCCGCGCGGGCACGCCGGTGCCGCTGAGGTCCGCCAGCCCTCCGTACGTGACGGTCTCGCCGTAGGCGACGCCGGCGTACAGCTTCTCCAGCACCTCGCGCTGGGCGCCGGACGTGTGGCGCCAGTCGATCGGCAGGTCGAACGCGCGCAGCCCGTCCGCGAAGTAGGCGCTCAGCTGCTCACGCACGGGATCCGTCCGCGCCGGGGCGTCGATGAGGGGCAGCCTCGCGCGCAGCAGCGCGCGGGCGCGGGGCGTGTCCCGGAAGGACAGCCCGCACAGGCCTTCCGCCGTGCAGGCGAAGGCCAGCCGGCCCAGCGGCGTCTCCAGTGCTCCGATCGCGACGTCCATCCTCCTTTCCTATCAACCGATGGGCACCGGACGCTCGCGAGAATCCGACATCGCGTCTCCGTTGAGACGCCGGCCGGCGCGGCGCGTCGATCAATGTTGACGGCCGATCAACTACGGTGACGTCGTGACGGAGGCGGCGGGTGAGTGGATCGACGCGGCACGGGCGGCCGAGCGCCTGGGCGTGAAGCCGGCGACGCTGTACGCCTATGTCAGCCGGGGAGTGCTGCGGCGGCGGCGCGCGCCGGACGGGCGGCGCAGCCTGTTCGACCCGGCCGAGATCGAGGAGCTGGCCCGCCGAGGACGGCCGCGACGGCCGCCCGGCGCGAGCGAGCTGGTGATCGAGTCGCGGATCACCGCGCTCGGCGACGACCGTCCGTACTACCGGGGACGCGACGCCCTCGGCCTGGCCTCCTCCCACGCCTTCGAGGCCGTCGCGGAGTGGCTGTGGTCCGGCGCGGACCCCGCGCCGGACGGCCCTCGGTGGCGGTCGCGGCCGGAGGCGGTCGCGGTGGCGCGGGCGGCGCAGTCGGGGCTCCCGGAGGAGACACTGCCCCTGGACCGGCTCCAGGTGATCGCCGCCGCCCTCGCTGCGGCCGACCCGCTGCGACTCGTCCTCGACCCGCCCGCCGTCATCGCCGTCGGCCGGCAGCTCATCGCCGGCATGGTCGACGCCCTTCCCGCGGTCGCCGGCGGCGGAGAGTCGCCGGAGGCGACCGCCGCCCCCCGGCCGCCGGAGGCGATCGTCGCCCACCGGCCGGCGGAGAGCTCGATCGCGGCCCGGCTGTGGCCGCGCCTCACCTCGGCGGAGCCCCGGCCCCCGGCGATCCGGGCGCTGAACGCCGCGCTCGTGCTGCTGGCCGACCACGAACTGGCCGCCTCCACTCTCGCCGCCCGGGTCGCCGCCTCGGTCCGCGCCGATCCGTACGCCGTGGTGACCGCCGGACTGGGCGCGGCCGGGGGCGGCCTGCACGGCGGCGCCTCGCTCGGCGCGGAGGCGCTGCTGGCCGAGATCGGGGCGCCCGGCCGCGCGGCCCGCGTGATCGGCGAACGCCTGCGCCGGGGCGAGCGCGTCCCCGGCTTCGGCGGCGTCGTCTACCAGGCCCGCGACGGCCGGGCCGGCTGCCTGCTCGACCTCGTGCGCGCCGCCGCGCCGGGGCACGAGCGGCTCGCCGTCGCCGAGGCGGTCCTGGCCGAGGCGCGGAGCCGCGGCCTGCCCGGCGTGAACATCGACTTCGCGCTCGCGACGCTCGGCGCGGCGACGGGCATGGGCCGGGGAGTGGGGGAGGCGATCTTCGCCGTCGCCCGTACGGCCGGCTGGCTCGCGCACGCGCTGGAGGAGTACGCCCGGGGCACGCCGCTGCGCCCGCGCGCCATCTACACGGGTCCGCCGCGCGGCCGGTGATCAGGGCCGTCGCCGCCTGAGGCGGACCCGGACCGGGATCCCGCGCGGGGGCGGGTACGCTCAAGACGTGCGACGGTTCTTCAGACCCGGCTGGCTCGGGCTGCACTCGATCGCCATCGTGCTGATCGGCATCTTCATGCTGGCCGGCTGGTGGCAGCTGGAGCGCGCCCAGGGCGGCAATCTGCAAAGCTGGGCGTACGTCATCGAGTGGCCGATGTTCGCGATCTTCGTGGTCGCCATGTGGGTCCGGATGGTGCGGGACGAGCTGCGCGGCGAGACGAACGCCGACCCCGGGACGGTGACCCCGCCGGGAGCCGCGCCGTCGCCCGTGATCGCTGACATCGACGACGAGGACGACGAGGAGCTGGCGGCCTACAACCGCCGCCTCGCCCGACTGAACGACGAGGCGGCGCGCCCCTGACGGCGCGGGCCTCACGGAGGGACGACCCTTGCAAGGAGCGGTGACCCGCTATCGCGTCATGGCGTACGTGACGGGCGTGCTGCTGATCGTGCTGTGCTTCGTCGCGGTGCCGGTGAAGCTGTTCGCGCACAACGGCGTGCTGTCCACCGCCGTGGGCATCCCGCACGGCATGATCTGCTACCCGCTGTACCTCCTGACCGCCTTCGACCTGTACCGCCGGGTCCGCTGGCCGCTGGGGAAGATGGTGCTGGTCGTGCTGGCGGGGATCATCCCGTTCCTGACCTTCTACGTCGAGCGGCGCGTGATCGCCGAGCTGCGCGAGCGGACCGCCCCGGCCCCGAGCGCCGACGCCACGGTCTGATCCGCGGACCGCGCCGGCGCCGAGCGCCGGCGCGACTCTGATCCACGATCACCTCTGGACCGTGCGGCCTCGCGTCGTTATCTTTGACTGCGTCAACTTTAATGCTTGAGGTGGTCAATGAAGAGTGCCGTGCCGCCGGACCGGATCGACGCCGTCCGTGCTTTCAATCGCTTCTACACCTCGGTCATCGGCGTGCTGAACGAGGGGCTGGTCGAGACCTCGTACTCGCTCACCGAGGCCAGGGTCATCTTCGAGCTGGCCCGTGGTGAGGCCCGCGAGGTCGCCGACCTGCGCCGGTCCCTCGACCTGGACGCCGGGTACCTGAGCCGGATGCTGGCCCGCTTCGAGGCCGACGGGCTGATCGTCCGTGGCCGCGCCGAGGACGACGCCCGGCGGCAGCTCGCCCGGCTCACCGACCGCGGCCGCGACGTGTTCCAGGAGCTGGACTCCCGGTCGGCGGCCCAGATCGAGCGCATTCTGGTCGGCCTCGCCGAGGACGGGCAGCGCCGGCTGCTGGGCGCCATGGCCGCCATCGAGGGCCTGCTGAGCGAGAGTCCCCGGCCCGACTCCTACCTGCTGCGCCCGCTCGGTCCCGGCGACCTCGGCTGGGTCGTCCAGCGGCACGGAGCGCTGTACGCGGCCGAGTACGGGTACAACGCGGCCTTCGAGACGCTCGTCGCCCGCGTCGTCGCCGACTACGGCGAGGGGCGCGGGCCGGGCGACGACGCGTGGATCGCGGAGATCGACGGCCGGCCCGCCGGGGCGATCTTCTGCGTACGGGAGAGCGAGCGCGTCGCGCGCCTGCGCCTCCTCCTGGTGGAGCCGTTCGCGCGCGGCCGGGGCGTGGGCGGCCGGCTCGTGGAGGAGTGCGTCAGGTTCGCCCGCCGGTCGGGGTACGAGGAGCTCGTGCTCTGGACTCACGACGTCCTCGCGGGGGCCCGCCGCCTCTACGAGCGCGCCGGTTTCGAACTGGTCGAGGAGGAGCCGTCGGACGAGTTCGGGCCGCCGCTCAAGGAGCAGACCTGGCGCCTGAAGCTCTGAACAGGGCACTGGCCCGCGGCGTCGTATGGTCCGCCGCGGGCCAGTGGGACCGTTCGAGTCGAGAGGGTTTCAGGCGTCAGGTCATCCGGACTCCTTTCGCGTGTGCCGTGCAGGCGGATCGGGGCGCCGGGCCGACGGTGAGACTCGGGAACACCGCCGGCCCGGCCGGTGTGGCGCCGATGCCGTGGGGGCGTACCGCACCGGCGCCGGAGGATCTGGAGGGCCGGGTGCCGCACGCTCTCGCCCGGAACGAGTGGGGGGAAATCACCCGCCGGTGTCGTACGGTCATGCCGGCCCTCCTCGAATCGCAGACGATGGGCGGGGCCCGGAGTGTCCCCCGTGATTCCCATTACGTGCCGTTGCGATCTCGTTACTGTGAGTACCCATTGACCACGCGGGCGTAAACACAGGTCAAGCGAGAAATCTGCGGCCGGGCCCGCCGCGCAAAGATCACGTCACCGGCCCGCCGACCACGCTCGGTCGCCGGTGGCCCGGCCTCCCGGGGGTGCGTCGGTCCCCTCGGTCGTCGGGCTGCGGCGGCCAGGGGTGCGTCGGTCCGACCCGGTCGCCGGTGGCCCGGTCGACCGGGTCCGGCGATCCGGGTCAGGCGCCGGCGGTCCGGTCGATGAGGCGCGCGCCGACCTCGGCGACGTCCGCCGCCGTCCACTCCAGGCCGGGGGCGGCGACGGTGATCTCGGTCATCGCCACGCCCGGGACCTCCGTGTCGCGCCACCCGCTGGCGAACCAGACCTTCTCCTCCTCGGCGAGCGCGAACGCCGCGTCCTCGAGCGCCCGGGCCGGGTACGGCAGCCACAGCCGGAACTGGTGCGTGTGCGGCGGCTCGGGGAACACCCGCGCGCCGGGCAGCTCGGCCAGGGCGGCGGCGACCGTCCGCGCGTGCCGTACGTACTCGGGGACCCGCGGCAGTTCGCGGTCGAGGCCGGCCATCGCGGTGAGTGCGGCGGGCCACTGCTGGAACAGCTGACCGCCGTGGCGGTGCCGCCATACCCGCGCGTACGCGGCGAGCTCCCGGCTCCCCGCGAGCGCCGCGCCGCTGATCCCGCCCAGCGTCTTGTAGAAGGAGACGTACGTGCTGTCGGCGAGGCCCGCGATCTCCGCGAACGAGCGCCCGAGGTACGGCGCGGACTCCCAGATCCGCGCCCCGTCCAGGTGCAGGCGCGCGCCGATGCCGGCGGCGGCCGCCGCAACGGCGGTCAGCTCCTCCCAGGTCGGCAGCACGAAGCCGGCGTCGCGGAGCGGCAGTTCGACGACGACGGTGGAGACCGGCTCGGCGAGCGCGCCGATCTCCTCGGCCGTCGGGTTGCGCGGCGCGGTGGTCGGCCGGACGGCGCGCAGGCCGCTCACCCAGGAGTAGGCGTACCGCTCGTGCAGTTCCTGATGACCGAGGGGATGCAGCGCGACCGTCGGATTCCCCGTCCGGTCGGCGCCGTAGCGCAGCGCGATCTGCTGGGCCATCGTGCCGGTCGGGAAGAACACCGCGGCCTCCGTGCCCAGGAGCCCGGCGACGCGCTCCTCCAGCGCCGTCACCGGCCCGCCGTCGTAGAGGTCGGGCAGAGCGTCCAGGTCCTCGGCCGCCTGCATCGCGGCGAGCAACTCCCGCATCGTCGCCGGCCGGGCTCCGGAGAGGATCCGGTCACAGCCGCGCATCGCGGCCTGGCGGCGGTGGCGCGTGTTCTCGGGCATCGGCGAATGGTCGCACAGCCCTCCGGCGGGCCACCAGTCGACGAGCGTTCGTCGATATTTGACCGTTCGATCTAGATATGGCTAGGGTTTCGGCTGTGCAGGAGGTTGGAGACAGCGAACTGTCAGCGGCAATCGAACTCCGTGTCGTCGGTGACGCGGGGCTCGAAAGCAGAATGATCGATCCGAATAGATTGAAGATCGCTTTCGCTCTGCTCGGGGCCGTCCAGCTCACGCTCATCGCCGCGATCACGGTGATCACGGTGGCGCTGCCGGCCATGCGGCGGGACCTGCACCTGGACGACGCCGGAACGGTGCTGGTCACGTCCGCGTACGGTGTGGCGTTCGGCGGGCTGCTGCTGCCCGGCGGGCGGCTGGCGGACTCGTTCGGGCGTAGGAGGATCTTCGTCGTCGGCGCGGCCGTCTTCGGCCTCGGCTCGGCGGCGGCCGGTCTGGCCCCGGACGCGGGGAGCATGGTGGTCGCCCGGTTCGTCCAGGGGGCCGGCGCCGCGCTGACGGCGCCGGCGGCGATGGCGCTGGCGGGCGCGCTGTTCCCCGACCCGCGTCGACGGGGCCGGGCGATGGCGGTCTGGGGCGTGCTGAGCAGCGCCGGGGCGACCGCGGGCACCGTGCTGTCCGGAGTGGTGATCACCTGGGTGTCGTGGCGCTGGGCGCTCCTGGCGCCGGTGGTCGTCGCGGCCGTCGCCGTGGCCGTGGCGCCGGGACTGTTCCCCGCCGACCGGCCGGCCCGGGGGAACCGGATCGACTGGCCGGGCGCGGTACTCGCGACGACGGGCCTCGCCGCACTGATCTACGGCCTGCAGCGCTCCGGCCGGGTCGCCCTCGGCGGTGTCCTGCTGATCGTCCTGTTCGCCCTGGCCGAGCGGCGTGCCGCGGTCCCGCTGACACCCCTGCCGTTCGTGGCCCGGCGCCTGCTGCCCCTGGCGGCCGTCACGCTCTGCGCCGCGGCGATGGCCACGGCGTTCTTCATGCTGTCCCTTCACCTCCAGCAGGTACGCGGCCTGTCCCCGCTGCGGACGTCGGCGGTCTTCCTGCTGTCCACCCCGTCCCTCCTCGCCGCCGGCCCGCTCACCGGACGGCTCATCGCCCGGCTGGGGGAGCGCCGCGTCCTGGCGGCGGGACCGGCCGTCGCGGCGACCGGCCTCGGCCTGCTCAGCCTCCTCGACGCGCCGTACGCCGGGCTCCTCGTCTTCCCCCTCGGCGCCGGCATGACCTTCTCCGCCGCCCTGCTGACCGCGCTGCACGGGGTGGGGGACGACCGGACCGGACTGGCCGGCGGCCTGGTCAACACGGCGATGGAGATCGGCCCGCCACTCGGCCTCGCCGTGCTGATCCCCGTCGCCGCCGCCCACTCCCCGGACGCCTCGAGCGGCTACGCCTTCGCCCTGCGCGTCGCCGCGGCCGCGCTGGTGGCCATTGCCGTGTGCGCGGCACTGCCGCGCCGTACCCGATGAGAGAAGGAGAAGGAATGTCCGTACGTTTCACCCGCAAGGTGGCCCTCGTCACGGGCGGCGGTTCCGGCATCGGCCGGGCGACCGCGCTGGCGTTCGCCCGCGAAGGCGCCACCGTCGTGGTCGCCGGGCGGAACGCCGAGGCGCTCGACCGGACCGTGGCACTGATCGAGGACGAAGGCGGCCGGGCGGACGCGGTGCCGACCGACGTGTCCTCCTCCGAGGACGTGGCCCGGCTCGTCCGGACCACCGTGGCACGCCATGGCGGCCTGCACATCGCGTTCAACAACGCGGGCGTTCTCGAGGCCGGGCCGCTCGCGGACCTGGACGAGGCCGCCTGGGACCGTCAGCTCGCCGTCAACCTGACCGGCGTCTTCCTCTGCATGAAACACGAGATCGCCCACATGCGCGCCAACGGCGGTGGCGTGATCGTCAACACCGCGTCCAACCTGGGCGCCCATCTGCGGCTGCCGTTCCTCGGCGCGTACGCGGCCTCGAAGGCCGCGGTGAGCACGCTGACCCGCGCGGCGGCGAAGGAGTACATCGGCGACGGCGTCCGCATCAACGCGATCAGTCCCGGTCCGATCGAGACCTCGATGTCCCTGCGGCCCGGCGAGACCGAGGCCGACCGCGCCGAACGGTTGAAGGACGCGCTGCCGATCGGCCGGGCCGGCACCCTCGCCGAGGCCGCCGCCGCGGTCCTCTGGCTGGCCTCGCCCGAAGCGGGCTTCACCGTCGGCCACGACCTCGTCCTCGACGGCGGCGCCAGCGCCTGACCGGAGCCCATGGTCGCGCCGTCCGTCCCGGGAGACCTCCGATCCGACCGGCGCGTGGGCCCCGCTACGGCGGGGCACGCGCCGGCCGGTAGGGCGAGGCCGTCACCCGCCCGTGCGTGACCGCGACCACCGCGCCGGCCCCGGTTCACCCCGCTGTGGCGGAGCCGGCCCGGCGCAGGTCGAGTTCGAGCTCCAGTTCATGACGGATCGGGATGCCGTCCAGGCCGGTCGCCGGGATCGACGGCTTCAGCGCTCGCGACCGTGCCACGGCGTCGCGGTGCAGGACGGCGAGGTCGAAGCCGTACCGCTGGTAGAAGCGCAGCGCCCGCAGGTTGTCATTGGTCGTGACGAGCCACAGCCGTACGGCGTCCGCGGCGCGAGCCGCCTCGGCCACGGCGTCGACCAGCGCGGTGCCCACGCCCGTCCCCTGCCGTACGGAGTCCAGGGTGACGAGTTCGCGCTCCCGCCCGTCGGGGCGGTACGTGACGACCCCGGCCCGTACGCCATCGAGGTGGGCGACGAAGCCGGGCAGCGCGGTCGTGTCGTGCGCGACGCCCCGGCTGACGGAGACGACCCCTCCCCACCGCTCGGTGAATAGTTCGCGCATCCAGGGGAGGTCCTCGGGGCTCAGCGGCCGCACGGCCGGCCGGGACGTCCCATCATGAGCAGGAGGCATCATGGCCCCATCCTGGCGCGAACCGTCCTGCGCCAGGCGTCACCAAGATCCGGTAAATGAGACAATGCGGACATGGCCCACGTCTCCGGCGCCAGGCTCCTGCGCAGCACCGTCGCCACCGTCCTCACCCTGCTGGCCGGCGTCGGCATGGCGGCGTTCGGCGTCCTCCTCGCCGTGACCGTGGCGCCTGGCGGCGCGCGCGACCTGCGCGCCTACGAGACGGCGGCGCGCTGCCCGGCGGCTCCGTCCGCGCCCGCCGACTGCCGCTGGACGCAGGAGTTCACCGTGGCCGACATGATCCTGCGCAACAGCAGGCGCGGGCCGAACCGCCTGGTCCTGACCGGCGCGGACGGCACCAGGCGGGAGACGACCTACGACTCCGGCGGCCCCGTCTTCGAGAAGGGCGAGCGGGTCACCGGCACCCTCTGGCGTGGCCTGCTGACCGAGATCTCGTCCGGGGAATTCACCCAGCAGACCGATGACGCTCCGGCCGACATGCGCGCGCGGGTGCTGATCTTCGCGCTGGTCACGGTTCCCAGCGGCCTGCTGGTGACCGCCGCGTGCGCCTGGCGGCTGAGGCGCCGCGCCATCCCGGACCCGACGCCGGGCATGGTCGCCACACTGGGTCTGGCCGTCGGGCTGTTCTTCGCCGGGCTCTTCTCCCCGCTCTTCGTCGGCGGCAGGGGGGAGAACCCCTGGCTGGTGGCGGCCGTCTGGCTGCCCGTCGCCGCCGTCCTGACCGTCGTGGCCCGCGTGTACGTCATCCGGAGACGCGCCGCGGACACCGTGACCGGTGAGGACGCGCACGCCGTCACGCCCGCCGGCCGACCGTGAGGACCGCGGACCAGTGGCGGGTCAGCCGCCCGTCCGGGCGTGCGGCGAGGAGGCGGCGCACCTCCCGATAGAGGTGCTCGCGCTTGGCGGGCTCCATGGCGATGTGGCCCGAGAAGGTGTCGAGGAGGGCGATGTACTCCTCGGCTGTGTAGCGCCGGGCCCAGACGTGGCGCCGTGTCCCGGCGACCGTGAAGTGCCCGGAGGCCTCGAACTCGGCGGCGGTGGGCTCGGGCAGACCCCCGGGCGGTGGCGGCGGCCAAGGGGAGCCGTCGCCCTCACTGAGCTCGTCATAGACCCGCTGGATCTCGGTGAAGAACGGGTCGAAGCCCGCAGGGAAGGCATGCCCGGCATCCCACACGGCCAAGTGACCGCCTCGGGGCAGGAGCGCGGCGGCCTTGGCGTACTTGATGTCCGGGTCCACCCATTTCCACGCGGTGGCCGCGTAGACGAGGTCGAAGCGGGCACCCGGCGGCGGCCGCCACTCCTCGAACGACGAGGTGATCACCGAGCCGCCCGGAAACGCCGCGAGGTGGCGCCGCGCCTCCGCCGCCAGAGCGGCACCGAGCTCGATCGCGGTGATCGAGAAGCCCATTCGCGCCAGCGGCAGAGTGGCCTTCCCCGGCCCGCAGCCGACCTCCAGGAGGTGCGCGGGCGGCCGGAGTCCGGTCATCGCCAGCAGGTCGGCGTACAGGTCGGCCGGGTAGTCGGGGCGCGCGGTCTGATAGCGAGAGGCCACGCGATCGAAGGTCTCCCGCAGCCGGCGATCGGTCATGTGAAGAGTCTGACAGCCCGTGCCCGAGGCGATGAGACCTCGAGATCACTGGCGTTCGCCGAGCTCTTGGGGCGGTGACCGCCAGGGATCGACCCCGCGGGCCGGCCTCGGTCCGCTCCGCTACCCGGTCATGAGCCGGTACCGCTCCGGACCGGTCAGCGTGGCGGAGGCCAGGTAGCGCGTCGCGGCCGATTCACGATGAGCCGGGTGGCGTGGTCTGCGACCGGCCGTTCCCGGGGAACGGACGGCGGCGGTGGGACGGCCGAGCGTCAAGCCGAACTCCTCGGCGGGCATCTGCTCGCCCGCGGCATGGGGACACGTCGTCCGCAGTGCCTCCTCCACCTCGGAGTCGGGATATCCGAAGAGGTCGATGCCGTCGTAGACGACCGGGACGGCCGCCGGGGCGGTCGGGAGAGGATCGCCTCGCCGGGCGATGCGGATCTCGTCGAGGCCGGGGACCCGATCGTCGGCAGCGGGGCCACCGCGGACGCTGATGGTGAGATCTTCGTACTCGGCGAAGAACGCCCATGCCACGCCGGTCGCGCGTGCCCTGACGCAGAGCCACTCCTCGCGGACGTCGGCCAGTGTCGAGATCGCCCACTGGGCTCGGCGCTCGGTCATCCCGAACCTGAGCAGCCCCGCTCGGTGGGGAAGCTCGACCCCGACCCTGGGCAGCAGCGTGAACATGACGAGGTCCCCCGTGACCGCTCAGGCTCGGCGGCCGCTGGTCTGCTGCCTCGCGTCGTAGTCCCGGCGGGCCTCGTCGACCTTCTCCAGGTTGACGGACCATTCGGAGAGTGTCGCGAACAGCGGTGCCAGGCTGCGCCCCAGGTCGCTGATCTCGTACTCCACCCGGGGCGGGACCTCGGGGTGATAGGTGCGCACGACGAGCCCGTCGCGTTCCAGCTGTCGTAGCCGCTGGGTGAGCACCTTGGGCGTGATCGTGGTGATGCGCCGTTGCAGCTCGACGAACCGTTGCCGCCCGTGCGCGTTGAGCGTCCACAGAATCGGCGTGGTCCACCGGCTGAAGACGATGTCGACCACGGGCGCGATCGGGCAGGCCTGCTCCGGGGCGACCTCCGTCGTGATCTCGGTCACGCCACCCTCACTTTCCTCTAGGTACCTACTAGCCCCACGACAGTAGCCTCGCCGAGTCGCCCATGAAACTCGAACAGGGGAGCGAGGATGACCCGCCATATCGCATTGTCGGCCTCGGCCCAGGCCTTCCTGGCCGAGCCGCACCTCGCCACGCTGACGACCGTCCGGCCGGACGGATCGCTTCACGTGGTGGCCGTGCGTTTCACCTGGGACGGTGACGCGGGGCTGGCCAGGGTGATGACGGTCGCGTCATCACGCAAGGCGCGCAACCTGACGGTGCACCCGGGCGGCCGCGCCGCCCTGTGCCAGGTGGCCGGCTTCCGTTGGATCACGCTCGAGGGCACGGCGACCGTGTCCGGCGATCCACGCAAGGTCGCCGACGGCGCGTACCGCTACACCAGGCGCTACCAGTCACCGCCGCCCGCTCCACCGGGGCGGGTCGTCATCGAGATCGCGGTGGACCGCGCCCTGACCCTCAACACCTGACCTCATCGGTCGTATTTCGATCAGCACGGAGAGAGAACACCATGCCCGTCGCACAGGTTCTGGACTCGACGATCTACTACCGGGAGACCGGCACCGGGGTGCCGATGGTCTTCCTGCACGGAAACCCCACCTCCTCGTACCTCTGGCGGCGCGTCCTGCCGGCCGTCGGCGACCCCGGTCGCCGGCTGGCGCCCGACCTGATCGGGATGGGTGAGTCGGGCAAGCCGGACATCGGCTATACCTTCGACGACCACGCCCGGTATCTGGACGCGTGGTTCGACGCTCTCGGGCTCGACGACGTCGTCCTGATCGGACACGACTGGGGCGGCGCGCTCGCCTTCGACTGGGCCGCCCGCCATCCCGGCCGGGTGCGCGGCATCGCGGTCACCGAGACGATCGTGAAATCCATGTCCTGGGAGGAGTTCCCCGAGGGCGGGCGTGAGCTGTTCCGGTCGATCAAGACGCCGGGCGTCGGCGAGGCCATGATGCTCGACCAGAACGCCTTCATCGAGATGCTGCCCGGCAGCACCGCCGGCCCGCTCGCCGAAGCGGACCTCGCCGCGTACCGCAGGCCGTACCCCACGCGCGACAGCCGCCTGCCGCTCCTTCGATGGGCGCGGTCCATGCCCCTCGGCGGGGAGCCGGCCGACGTCGTGGCCAGGGTCGACAGGTACGACGACTGGCTCGCGGGCAGTGCCGACGTGCCCAAGCTGATGCTCACCTTCCAGCCCGGCCCCGGAACGATGCTGGGACCGGAACTGATCGAATGGTGCGCCGCCACCATGGCCGGTCTCGAGATCGCCGACCACGACCTCGTCGCGGGCCATCACACCCCGGAAGACCAGCCCGACGCGATCGCCACGACCATCGCCGCCTGGATGGACAAGCACGATCTTCGAGCGGATCACCTCGTCTGAGACGTCGCCCCGGCCGGTCTTCCATGTCGCGTACGGATCGACGGGATCCTCACCGTCTCGAACGCGAGTCGAGTCCGGTGAGGATCCCTCGTGTGCCCTGGCCGTCGGGGCGGGCTCAGAGCGTCTTGACGGTGCCGCCGTCGATGACGTGGTCCGCGCCGGTGATGTTGCCGGCCACGTCGGAGAGCAGGAAGGTGATCAGAGCCGCCACCTCGCCGGGCTCGGTGATGCGTCCCGTGGTGATGCCGAACGCCGCGGGGATCTGCTGCAGGAACGCGGCGTGCTCGGCACCGGCGGCGGCCGCGACCTTGCCGCCGAAGCCGTCCGGGTCCTCCCAGATCGCGGTGCGGACCACTCCGGGTGAGACGGTGTTGACCCGCACCCCCTGCGGTCCGAACTCCTCGGCCAGCGACTTGCCCACCGCGGCCAGGGCGGCCTTGGCGGCGCTGTAGGCGACCGGGCCGGCGGCGGGCAGCCGGGAGTTGATGGACGAGACGTTGACGATGGCGCCCCGGCGCTCGATGAGGCTGGGGAGCGCGGCGCGGCTGACGCGGACCGCGGCGAGCAGGTTGAGATCGAGTACCCCGTTCCACTGCGCGTCATCGGTGTCGAGGAATCCCGTGAGCTCCACGGCGTCCCCGCCGCCGGCGTTGTTCACCAGCAGGTCGATGCCGCCCAGTTCGGCCAGGGCACCGTCGATGAGCGTGGTCGCTCCGGCGGCGGTGCTCAGGTCGACCGAGATCGGGACCGCCCCGGTCTCTTTCAGTTCGGGCGTGATGGTGCGCGCGGCTCCCACGACCCGTACGCCCTCGTCGATCAGCGCCCGCACGGTGGCCAGTCCGATGCCCCGGCTGGCGCCGGTGACGACGGCCGTCTTGGAGGTGAGGTTGAGTTCCATTGAGACTCCACTTCTTTACCTATAGGTACAAAATAAGGGCATCCGTCGGCGAGTGAGACGGTCGCCTTGGGCGGTGGGGGCAGGAGGGGTTACAGAGAGTCGATCACCGCGTCGATCACGCGGGACAGTCGATCGGGCCCCTCGGCGACGCGCGCCACCAGTCGTAGCCCCACCACCGTGTTCATGAGCAGGCTGCCGAGCGCGTGCGCGTCACGGTCGGGGGCGATCTCCCCGGAGCGCTGTCCCTCTTGGATCAGCGCGCGGAAGGCGTCCTCGGTGCGGTCGAGCATGCGCCGCACGAGTTCGGTGGCCACCTCGTCGGTCCCCGCGAGCTCCGCGGCCGTGTTCACGGCCATACAGCCACGGCGATCAGGGTCGGCCAGATCCATCTCGGTCAGCAACCTCAGCACCTTGCGCAGCCGGGTCCTTACGGGCCCGGGCTCCTCGAGCATCTCGATGAGGAGTGCCGCCTGGCTGTCCCGGTAGCGCCGGAGTGCCTGCTGGAACAAGGCCTGCTTGCTGCCGAAGGCGTTGTAGAGGCTGCCCTTGCCGATGCCCAGGGCGTCCACCAGGTCCTGCGGAGTGGTGGCGGCGTAGCCCTTGCGCCAGAACACCTGCATGGCCTGCTCGACGGCGACCTGTGGATCGAACTGCCTCGGCCTTCCCATGTCTGGACCGTAGCACGTTTTGTACCTTGAGGTAAATAAGCCCGCTCTGGCGATCACCTGGCCGGTCTCTCCGATCGGCCCCGGCGAGCCGGGGTTCCGTTCGACGCCGCGCCCCCTACCGGTGCGCCTCTGCCGCCCGTTCGGGCGTCCACGCGCCGAGGATGCGCAGGGCATCGTCCGACGGGGAGCCCGGCTCGGCGGTGAGGACCATGAGGCGCTGCCCGGAGCCATCGGGGCTGCTCCAGGTGTCACAGTCGAGGGTGAGATCACCGACCAGCCGGTGGCGGTAGTGCTTGGTGCCGTAGCCGGCGCTGTTGACACGGTGCTCGGCCCACCATGTGCGGAAGTCGGCGTCCTGGACGGACAGTTCGCCGACGAGCCGGGCGAGCTCAAGGAGATCCACTGGGTCGACGGCGCCGGCCATGTCGACCTGTACGACCGGAAGCAGTACGTCGACCTCGTCGTCGAGAAGCTCGCCGGCTTCTTCGCGGAGAACCTGGGCGAGTGAAGCGGCCTCGCGGGAGGACTACGCCGGTGCGGCGGCCTGGCGGAGATGGCGACTGACATCGCCGACGAGGTTGATACGGACCCGGCGCTCCAGGAATCGCCACCGACCGTCGCGGCGCTCGAAACGGTCCTGGTATCGGCCGGCGGCGATGGGCTGCAGCGGCAGATCGGGTAGTGCCTGCAACACGGTGACGTACGATCGCGCGGTCGCGGTCCCAGCCTCTTCGTCGACCTCGATGGCGAGGTTGGTGGTGACGTGCTGGGTCCGCGGCGTGCCGTCGCCATAGACGATCAGCGTCTCCCGGAACATCTTCTCGATCTCGCCGCGACCGCTCACCGGCGCCGCACTCCCCACGAAGGTGGCGCCGGCGAACAGCGCGTCCAGCCCGGCGAAGTCCCCGTCGTCCACGAGTTCGGCGTAGCGGGCGATCAGGTTCTCGATCGTCCGGTGACTCGACGACGGATCAGCGGGCATGGTCGGCCTCCAAGGCGAGCAGAGCGATCTTCAGTATCGCCGGTGGTGACAACCGGCGTCTGAAGTGGCGGTCCTGTCCTACCAGACGGGGCTCGTGACGAAATGGGTGTCGTACCGGGTCTGTTCGGTGAGCAGGCTGTCGCGGTCGGCTTCGCCCCGGCGGATCTCGCCTAGTCCTTCACCCAGGTCAGGTCGATGCGATGTCCCAGATCGGAGGCCTTCACGTTGGTCTGGTACATGTCCGTGGGCTGGCCCAAGTGCTTGGCCTTCTCGAACATCACGTACGCGCACGCGTCGACTTCGGCCTTGGTGATGGCGAGGACCTTGGTGACGTGCTTGGCGTCCTGGGTGAAGTCCTTCTGATCTCGGATGTTGTAACCCTGCCGATCGGCGACGCGGATCTGCTTCCACCAGGTGACCTCGGGGGCGCACGGACCCTCCTGGACGTTGGGACTGGGACGTTGGGACTGGGACAACGATCACCTGTCTTCCCCCAGGCGCCGCCCGTCACGTCTGTCCGCCCGGCGCACAGGTCATGACTTCGCGTAACTGACATGTGACAGATGTGGCATGCCCCGGTGGGCGAGTCCCCCCGCCGCGTCCCTGCACTCGCCGACCGCGCACGCGGCTTCTGCGGCGAAGCGCATAAGGGCGCGGGCGGATCCGGTGGATCCACCCGCGCCCTCGGCGTTGCGCCGGGTTCCTGTGGACGGAGCCCGGGCGGTTACATGGGCCGCACCCTCGCGACCGCGAAGATGTTCTGTCCGAAGCGGAGGGGCAGCCGGTCGAACCGGCGGCTCAGCGGTACGACCAGGCGGTCGTACAGCCTCACCAGCCGCGGGTCGGCGAAGTCGGCCGTGCGGCCGACCATGACCCGGTTGAACAGCCCGCCCACGAGGTTGATGGGCCGGCAGACCTCCACCTCCAGACCGGCGAGCCGAAGCCTCTCGGCCAGGCTCTCCGGCGTGTAGCGCACCCGGCGGCCGGCCCGGTCGCGGTCGAAGGCGCTGTACAGACTCGGGTAGCCGGCCTCCCAGACGATGAACCGGCCGCCCGGCGTGGTGACCTTGGCCAACGCCTCCAGCGCCTTGACGTCGTCCTCCAGGTACCCGAGGACGTTGACCAGGAGCACGGTGTCGACCGGTGCGATGTCGAGTCGCTCCGGCAGGTCCACACGGAGCACCTCGGCGTCCTCGAAGCGTCGCCGCAGGTGCTCGACCCAGCTCTGGGTCCGGTCGCTCAGCACCAGGCGCTGGAGCTTGGCGCCCACCAGCTCGATGAGTCGCGCGGACACCTCTCCCGTCTGCGCGCCGACGTCGAACAGCGAGCCGCCGACATACGGTGCGGCCATCGCCGCCTGGTAGGCGCGGTACCGATCGGCGTCCCCGCTGGGCTTCCAGAACGGGACCAGCTCAGGGGCGAGGTGACCGTCACCGTCGCCGGCGGTCGGCTTGACGGGCTCCCTCATCACGAAGAACGGGCGGAGAGAGTCCCGTAACGACTTTCGGGTCATTTCGTCCTCCATCTTGTTTAGGTGCGGCTCCGGTCGCGTACACCGGTCGGCCGCACGGCTTCACCCCCTACAGTTCCGGCTGAAGGCCGTACGTCATGTGCCGGGCAGAGGGTGCCTGGCCATCTCCCGGCGTGGCTCCGCTTGACCTTGACACAGTGACAAGGTCTTCACTGTGGCCGAGGAGGTGGTCCCAATGACCATGCCGAAAGAGGACACGAACCCGACGAGGGCTCTCCAGGGGCTGGAGAACGGCAATTCATCGGTGCGGATGCGGGCGGCGATGGCGGTCGGCACCGCCCCGGACCCGAGGTTCGTCGACAAGCTGATCGAACGATGCGCGATCGAGCCTGAATTCTTCGTGCGTGAAATGCTCACCTGGGCACTCACCCGCCACTCATCATCAACGACGGTCCCGAAGCTCATCGACGAACTCCGCTCGGAGCGTGCGCAGGCACGAAGCCAGGCGTTGCACACGCTGTCCAAGATCGGGGACCGGCAGGCGTGGCCGGCGATCACCCGGGCGCTCCTGACCGACGCCGACGACGAGGTGGCGCGGAGCGCGTGGCGAGCAGCGGTCGTACTCGTGCCCGAAGGGGAAGAATCCGAGCTGGCCGGAGTGTTGGCGACACAGTTCGGGCGCGGCGAGCGTGAGACGCAGTTGAGCCTCAGCCGGGCGCTGATCGCGCTCGGTGAGGTGATCACGCCGACCCTGCGCGCCGCGATGACGGATCGCGACCCTCGCGTGCGCCGGCACGCGATCGCCACGGAACGGCTGCTGCGCGACCCGGATGCCGGATTCGAGTCCGCGATCGAGGAGGCGAAGCGTCTCATGGCCCTCGGCACGACCGGCCAGGAGGGGGGATAGGCGGTGTTGATCGGCGATGTGGCACGACGGTCCGGAGTCAGCGCCCGCATGCTCAGGCATTACGAGTCGCTCGGCCTGGTGCGGCCCAAGGGCCGTACCGAGGCCGGCTATCGAGCGTATTCCGGCGAGGACATCCGGCGGATCTTCCATATCGAGAGCCTGCGGTCATTGGGGCTGTCGCTGCGCGAAGTCGGGTGTGCGCTGGACGATCCCGGCTTCAAGCCCTCGAAGCTCATCGACGACCTCATCCGCCAGACGCGAGAACGCATCGCGAACGAGACGGAGCTGCTCACACGACTCCGTCGGATCGACGCCGCGGAACCCGCCGGCTGGGAGGACGTCCTCCAGATCGTCGCACTCCTCCAGGCCTTGGGGTCGGAGAGCGCCGGGAAGCGCCAGCGGGCGGCCTTGTCCTCAGTCGAAGAGGTTCCGGTGCCAGTGGAGGTTCTGGTCGAGGCGGCGTTGAGCGAGACGGACCCGAACGTCGCCGGAGCCCTTCGATGGGCTCTGGCGCGATCGGGCGATCGCGCGTCGGCGCTGCTGGCGGAGGGCCTCGGCTCACCAGCAGCCGAGGTGCGGAAACGCGCCGTCCAGTCCATCGCCGAGATTCCGAACGGGGCGGCGACAGCCCTGCTGCACGACGCCCTCACGAACCCCGACATCGTGGTCCGCAGGTGTGCGGCTCTGGCACTCGGGGCACGTGGAGTGGCCGACGCGGTTCCGACGCTCATCGACATGATCGTCGAGGGGACGAACGACGCCGATGCGGCCGATGCGCTGAGCGCGCTGGCGAGTGATCCCGCGTTGGCGGATCAGATCGCCACCAGGCTCGTCGACCGCCTCACCCACGGCACCATCGAAGCGTCCGCGCGTCGGCGGCTGGCCGAGGCGCTCGCGGACATCCCGGGGATCACGACGTCACGTGCCCTCGCAGATCTGTCCCATGACGAAGACCGTGCCGTGGCGCTCACCGCGACATACATCCTCAAGCTGCGCAACGCACGATAAGGGATCTCTCCTCGGGCGCCGTGGCCGGCAGTTCGACAGGCGGAGAGTGTGCGGCCGCGTCGCCTGGTGAGGACGCCGCGGCCGGTCCGTGCCGGTCAGCGGACCTTGGCGAAGAAGGCGCGCATGTCGGCGGCGAGATGATCCGGTTGGTCCATGGCGATGAAGTGGTGTCCGCCCGGGTTGTCCTCCGGCCAGTGGAGGATGGTGTTGTGGCGTTCGGCGAGCCGGCGGATTCCAGGCGGTCCGCTGTAAACGCCGGTCGGTACGACCGTCCGTCCTTCCGGCCAGCCGAAGCCGGTGCTGCGGTGAACTCCACGAAGGAGTTCGGCCAGCCGTGCGTGAGGATCAGCGGTAGGGCACCGGGCTCGGCCGAGCGTACGTGCAGGAAATGGATGTCCTGACCGTCGATCTCGGTCATGAACTGCGGGAACTCGTTCAGTCGCGCCTCGTGCCGGCGCCAGTCGTACTCGTCGCGCCAGTAGCCAGCTAGCTCTCGGAGGTAGGCGACGGGAACGCCGCGGCTCCATCCGTCACCGGGCAGTCGTTCAGGCCAACGGGTGCGGTCCAGCCGATCGTTCAGGTCGTCCAGGTCGGCCTGGGCGATGTCAATCTGGAAAGGGCGGACTTCGGTACTCATGTCTCTCCCGATGCGTCGCGATGACGGGACCGACGGTAGAGGCCATGTAGGTCGCCCTCTGTCCTAGATGGCGCTCGTCAGGACGGCGCTCGCGATGACCTCGAAGAGGCGGTCGGCGCGTGGCGCGAGCGAGGGTTGATCGCCGAGCCAGGCGAGCATGGATATCAGCGCGAACAGATCGGCGCCATCGATATCGCTCCGCGCCATGCCCGCGGCCTGGGCGCGGGTGAGGAGCCGCGCACCGGCTGCGCGCAGGGTGACGCACGAAGCATGGAGTGCGGATTCGGTGTCCTCGATGGCGGCTGCCATCAGCACGGTCACGCCCCGATACTCGGTTGTCCACGCGACGCAGTCGCGTAGCCACGAAACGAGAGCGTCTTCGGGTGAGCTCGACGTCTCGAGCTCGCCCGCCTTTGCCGTCAGTTCGTCGAAGCTCGTGCGGAGCAGGGCATCGAGCAGGTCCTCGCGCGTCGGGAAGTGCCGCAGCAGCGTCGCGAGCCCGACATCGGCCCGGCGCGCGATGTCGCGCAGTGACACGTCGACGCCGTGCTCGGTGATGGCGGTGCCCGCTACTGCGAGCAGGTGGTCGCGGTTCTTCCTGGCGTCGGCCCGCATCTGTCCCTCTCAACTATCCGGATCGGTGATCCAGTTGACTATCCGGATCGGTGGTCCATATATTCGGATCAGTGGTTCGGATATCCGGATCACTGATCCGATAAGCGTATCCCCTGGCAGGGGCAGGAGAAAACGATGCCGACACACACGATGAGGGCCATCCGGCTGCACGAGCACGGCGGCCCTGAGGTTCTGCGTTACGACGAGGTGCCGATTCCCGCGCCGAGGGCGGGTGAGGTGCTCGTTCGCGTTCACGCGGTCGGCATCAATCCTCCGGACTGGTACCTGCGCGACGGGCTGAGCAACATACCTCCGGAGACGAGGCCGAAGTTCGACCTGCCCGTGATCCCGGGGACGGATGTGTCGGGTGTCGTCGAGGCCGTCGCCGCGGATGTGGAGGGCTTCTCCGTCGGGGATGAGGTCTTCGGTCTCCTTCGCTTTCCCAGCTTCGACGGCAGGGCGTATGCCGAGTACGTGGCCGCGCCCGCGTCGGACCTCGCACGCAAGCCGGCCGGCATCGATCACGTGCACGCCGCCGGGGCGCCCATGTCCCTGCTGACGGCGTGGCAGTTCCTGATCGAACTCGGACACGATCACCCCTCGCCCTTCCAGGCGGCGCGGCATCGCCCGATGCCCCTCGACGCCGACACGACGGTGCTCGTCAACGGCGCCGCGGGCGGTGTGGGGCACTTCGCACTACAGCTGGCGAAGTGGAAGGGCGCCCGCGTCGTCGCGGTGGCATCGGGCGCGCATGAACCGTTCCTGCGCGAGCTGGGCGCCGACGAGTTCATCGACTACACCAGGGGTCGTCCCGAGGAACTCGTGCACGACGTCGACCTCGTTCTCGACGCCGTCGGTGGCCGCGACAGCGGCCGCTTCCTGCGCACGCTCAAGCGCGGCGGCGCCCTGTTCCCCGTGTTCTTCGGCGAGTACGACGACGAAGAGACCGCGAAGCTGGGCGTCACCGTCTCGGGCACCCAAGTCCGCTCGAACGGCGCACAGCTCGCCGAAGTGGGACGCCTGCTCGACGCGGGCGCGGTGCGCGTCGCGATCGACAGCACGTTTCCGCTCGCGGATGCCCGGGCGGCGCACGAACGCGCCGCCCGGGGGCACATCCAAGGCAAGATCGTGCTCACGGTCGCCTAGGAACATCGGCCGGCGGTGGCCGGTTGCCCGTGCCGCCGGAACCCTGCCGGCGGTCGGCGTGCTGAGCTGTTGGCTGAAGAGTGAGTCTGAACAGCGGCCACTGATCTTGTTCAGAATTACTTCGCGTCTTCGGCGGAACAGCCGGCGCGCCGACCGTTGAAGAACGGGCGCGGATCCACCACAGACGGCGGCATCCGCACCTCATCCTCGACGGACACCCGGTAGTACGCCCTACCTCGGTGCCTGGAAGCCGCCGATCTTCTGCTCGAGCAGTTCGGCCAGCCGCAGCGGGGTGCGGTCTTCGAACATCGGACCGATGAGCTGCACTCCCACCGGCAGGCCCTCGGGGGACCGGCCCGCTGGTATGGCGGTGGCGGGCAGGCCGGGCATGGTGGCCAGACCGGCCCAGACGAGCTGGTCGAAGTACGGGTACTCGACGCCGTCGATGTCGATCCGGCGTTCCCTCGGATCGGGGTTGTGGTCGTGCGGGAACGCGGGAGTGGGCGTGATCGGGGACACCACGGCGTCGAACTCGGCGAAGAGTCGCCGCCAGCCGTGGCGGTGGAGCTCGCGATGGTTGTTCGCCTCGATCCAGTCGCGGTGGCTGAGCACCATCCCGCGCAGCAGCGCCGCATCGAGACTCTGGTCGTCCGCGCTCAGTCCGGCGGCGCGGGTCCGCAGCTGCTCGTCCGCTTCGACGGGAAAACGCGCAACGGAGCCCGAGAACAGCAACTGCCTGTAGAGCATCGCGGCTTCGGCCAGGTCGGGCAGCAGCGGAGTGTGCCGTTCGACGCGGGCGCCGCCGTCGACAAGCGCGTCGGCCACCCGGTTCACACCCGCCCGTACAGCGGACCCGGTCGGAATGAGCGGATGCTCGTCGAGGACCAGGACCCGGAAGTCGTGGAGCCGCTCGTGGCGCGCGGGCGGCAGCGTCAAGTCGTACGCCATACCGAGCGTCAGCGGGTCCGGTCCGGCCATGACGTCGAGCAGGAGCGTGAGGTCGCGGGCGGTGCGCGCCATCGGGCCGACGACGGCGAGGTCGAGGTCGACCGGCAATGCCGGAGTGGCCGGCGGGACCATACCGCGGGTCGCCGCCAGTCCGAGGGTCGGCTTGTGTGCGTAGACACCACAGAAATGCGCGGGGGTGCGCAGCGAACCGGCGATGTCGGAGCCGATGGACAACGCGCCGAATCCAGCCGCCAGGGCCGCCGCTGATCCGCCGGAGGATCCACCCGGCGTGCGAGCGTGATCCCACGGGTTGTTGGTGGTGCCGTAGATCTCGTTGAAGCTCTGGATGTCTTGCAGCCCCAACGGCACATTGGTCTTACCGAGCACCACCGCGCCGGCGGCCCGGAGCCGCGACACCTGTACCGCGTCCTCGGCCGGCACGAAGTCCCGGTACATCGGCATGCCCCAGGTCGTGGGCAGCCCGGCGATGTCGTAGGACTCCTTGACCGTCACCGGAATACCGAGTAGCGGCCGGTCCTCGCCGCGGGCGCGCGCCTGGTCGGCATCGCGCGCGGCGGCCCGCGCACGGTCGAAGTCCGGCACACAGATCGCGTTGATCGTCTTGTCGTCCCGCTCGATACGGGCAATCGCCTCGTCGGTCAGCTCCCCCGATGTCACTTCACCGGCACGCAAGGCAGCCGCGAGTTCTTCTGCAGTCGGAAAGTTCCACTCCATGAATCCGACCGTACTGACCCCTGGCAGAGGCCATAAAATGCCGATTCGCGCAACGGGACAGATCTGCGCCGTGCTCTGGAAAACGGCCCCGAGGAAACGTACGGCGACAGCTGCTGGTGGCATTGGGACCGGCGGCTGGATCGCCACGATTCTTCGTGGACGACGTCGTGGACGGCGGTCATGGCGCATGAGCCCGGCCCATGCGCAGCTCGCCGAAGTGGGGCGCCTGCTCGACGCGGGCGCGGTTCGCGTCGTGATCGACAGCAGGTTTCCGCTCGCGGATGCCCGAGCGGCGCACGAACGCGCCGCCCGAGGGCACATCCAAGGCGAGATCGTGCTCACGGTCGCCTAGGAACGTCGGCCGGCGGTGGCCGGTGTCCGTTCCGGCCGAACCTTGCGTAGCCCAGCATCCTGACCTGCGGGTTGAAAAGTAGGTCCGAACAGCGAGCGCCGATATTGTTCAGACCTACCTTGCATTTTCGGTGAGGACAGCCCGCCGATGCCGCTCTCCCGGCGCGTCCTTAAGCGTGCCGTCGTAGCCGGTGAGGGCAGGCCTCTGGTCGGCAAGAGGTGTCAGATAGCGACTTGCGCGCCGATTCCATTGAGGACGCGTTCGAGCCCATGCTGGAAGCGCGCGGCGAGAGATAGGTGTGACATCCGGGATTCCAGTATGGACCGGGTGAACAGCGGATAGGTGCCTGACTCGACGACCTGTCGGACGTACGGCCCGACGTAATCGCGCTTCCATGTTTCCGGGTCCAAACCGGTGCGGCGGGCTTCCTCCTGCCAGCCGATTTCGCGGCGGATCGCGCTGTGGATGTAGTCGTTGAGCATGCCGACGTAACCGGTCACGTCGTCGATGTCGGGGACGAACCCGTCGAGGGCGGCCAGGGCGAACTCGTGTACGCGCAGTAGCTGAGGGCCGAGGGTGGGGCGGCCGGACAGCAGTGGGACGAGCCAGGAGTGGCGTAGTCCTGTGGCCCGCGTTTGGTGGGCGACCAGGGACAGGTCGGATCGCCAGTCGCCAGAGGGCCGGTCGGGGAGCTCGATCTCGCGGATCACCATGTCGATCATCAAATCGAACAGGTCGTCGCGCTTGGGCACGTAGCGGTAGAGCGACATGGCGCCGGTGCCGAGTTCGCAGGCGATTCTGCGCATGGTCGTGGCCTCCAGGCCCTCGGCGTCGGCGATCTGGACGGCCGTCCGAGTGATCTGGTCCCGGCTGTAGCCGGGGCGCCGTCCGGGCCCGGAGCGCTCCAGGCGTTCCGGTCGCATCCAGATGCTCGTCGGCTGGTCGTCGGACATCCACACGCTCCTTTCATTTGCGTACAGGGTACCTGAATGGCTATGGTCCCATTTCGAGTACGAGGTACGCGAAAGAAGGTCAAGCTGTGGGTTCATCTCTTCGTACGGGTGTGATCGGCGTGATGATCGGCATGATCACTGCCCCGCTTGACGGCATGATGCTCGGGCCGGCCCTGCCGACGATCGTGGGAGATCTCGGTGGTCTGGAGTACTTCTCCTGGGTCGCGACCTCCTACCTGATCTGCATGGCCGCCGCGACGCCGATCTGGGGAAAGCTCGGTGACCTCTACGGGCGAAAGCCCGTTTACATGGCCTCGATCGTGCTGTTCCTGCTGGGCTCGGGGCTTTCGGGGATGTCGCAGGACATGCTCCAGCTCATCGGCTTCCGTGCGGTGCAGGGGTTGGGTGCCGGAGGTCTGATGGTGGGTGCCCTGGCGCTCATCGCCGAGCTGGTGCCGCCCAGGCACAGCGGCAAGCTCATGGGGCTGTTCGGGACGATGATGCCGATCGCCTTCATCGCCGGCCCCCTGCTCGGAGGCCTGTTCACCGAACAGCTCAACTGGCGCTGGGCGTTCTACGTCAATCTGCCCGTCGGAGCCGTCGCCCTGCTGCTCATCGGCGGCGCCGTACGGCTGCAGCCGCGACGGATCCGCGCCCGGATCGACTACCTGGGAGCGGTGCTGCTGACGACCGCCCTGGCGGCACTGAGCCTGATCGCCAGCTGGGGCGGCACACAGTACGCCTGGGTGTCCGGCCCGATTCTCGCGCTGGCCCTGACCGGAGTGTTGTCGCTGGCCGCGCTGGTGAAGGTGGAACGGCGCGCCGTCGAGCCGATCGTGCCCTTGCGGCTGTTCGCCGACCGGAACTTCACCCTCGCCCAGATCGTGCGCTTCCTTGGCGGCGTCGGCATGGTGATCGCGGCCAACTTCCTGCCCCAGTACATGCAACTGGTCCAGGGCGCCTCGCCGATCGTCAGCGGCCTTCTGGTGCTGCCCTCGATGCTGGGCATGGTCGCCGTGCTGGTCGGCACCGGCCGGCTGATCAGCCGCACCGGCCGATACCGGATCTATCCGATCCTTGGCGGCGCCACCTTCGCCGTCGGCATGCTCCTGCTGCTGGTGCTCCGGCCGGGCACCAATCCGGTCCTCGCCTCCGGCCTCACCCTGGTCGGGGGCATCGGAGTCGGCCTGCTGATGCAGAGCACCACGATCATCACTGTCAACAGCGCCGAGCCGCGAGACATGGGGGCGGCCAGCGGTTCCGTCACCCTCTGGCACACCATGGGCGCGTCGCTGGGCGTGGCCGCGCTCGGCGCCCTGTACACCGGCCGGCTGCAGGGCACCCTCGCACAACGCCTCGGCACCCGCACCGCCGATCGGATCGCCACCGGCCGGCTGACGGCACAGGCGCTCCAGCAGTACCCAGCGCCCGTGCGCGAGGCGGCCCGCGTCGCCGTCTCCGACGGCATCCATGCCATGGCCATCGGCGCCGCCGTTCTGGGCCTCATCGCCTTCACCCTGGCCTGGTTCATCCGCGAGATCCCCTTGCGTGACCGGATGCCCGCCGAACCCGCCACGGCGGCGGCATGAGGGCCCGCATTTCGTACGAACGACAGAGCGTGCACGTCCACATCGTGTTGGACGTCATCTGCGCGCACTCCTACCTCGGACGACTTCCCGCCCGGCGAACTGCGCGCCCGGCTCCGCCGGGTACGCGCCCTCGGCATCACAGCCGTGCCGGTCTTCCTGATCGGCTCCCTGCCACCACTGACCGGAACCCAGACCGAGAACACCTTGTACGCGGCGCTCAAGGAGGCCGCGCAGACGAGAGGACAAAACCGTGACCGACAGACCGCTCAGACTCGCCGTCATCATCGGCAGCATCCGCGACGGCCGCTTCGGACCCACCGTGGCCACCTGGTTCGCCGGAGAGGCCGCACGCCGTACCGACATCGAGATCGACCTGATCGATCTGGCGGACGTACCGATCGGCGCGGCCGCCCCGTCCGTCTCGCCGCCACCGCAGGTGCTGACGGCTCTGAGCGATCTGACACCGCGGCTGGAAGCGGCCGATGGGTTCGTGATCGTGACCCCTGAGTACAACCACAGCTACCCGGCGGCATTGAAGAACGCGATCGACTGGCACAACGCCCAGTTCCACGCCAAACCGGTGGCATTCGTCTCCTACGGCGGCCTATCCGGCGGACTGCGCGCCGTCGAGCATCTGCGCGCGGTCTTCGCCGAACTTCACGCCGTCACCACGAGGGACACGATCAGCTTCCACGGCACGTGGGAGTCCTTCGGCGAGGACGGCCGGCCCAAGGACCCGAACGGGCCGGCGATGGCCGCCAAGACGCTGCTCGACCAGCTGACCTGGTGGGCTCGAGTGCTGCGCGACGCCAAGGCCACCACTCCCTACAACGCGTAACGGAAAGACAGGAACAGGAACATGACGTCATTGACCGGAAAGACGGCGCTGGTGACCGGCGGGAGCAGGGGCATCGGCCGAGCCATCGCCACCCGGCTCGCGAGGGAGGGGGCTCGGGTCGCCGTGCACTACGGCAGCAACCACACCGCGGCGAAGGACACGGTGTCGGCCATCGAAACGGCGGGCGGGCAGGCCTTCGCCGTCCACGCCGAGCTGGGCGCACCCGGAGACGCCGAAACGCTGTGGGCCGCGTTCGACGCCCACGCCGACGGCCTCGACATCCTGGTCAACAACGCCGGAATCCTCGGCGACCAGGCCGAGATCGACGGCGTGACCCGGGAGGGCTTCGAGCGGCTGTTCGCGGTCAACACCACGGCCCCGTTCTTCATCACGCAACTCGCCCTGCCGCGGCTGCGCGACGGCGGCCGGATCGTCACGGTCGGCACCATGCTGACCCGGGGCCCGGCCATGCCACGGGCGATCGACTACGCAATGTCCAAGGCGGCCCTCGACGTGCTCACCTCGACGCTCGCCAAGCAACTGGGCCCGCGGGGCATCACGGTCAACATCGTGGCACCGGGGGTGATCGACACCGACATGCACCAGGGGCGGCTGGTCGGCGAGGCCCTGACGTGGCTGGAGTCTCTGTCGCCGCTGGGCCGGTTGGGCACGCCGGAGGATGTCGCCGACACGGTGGCGTTCCTGGCCTCCGACGACAGCCGCTACATGACCGGCCACCGCTTGGACGTGTCAGGCGGGACGACCGTCTAGGGTCTGTCCGGTGGATCACGTGGTGATCCACAACAGTGCGGAGACCAGGGTGATCGC